>NZ_MZNX01000006.1:189761-294594 GCF_004353325.1 Streptococcus downii | reverse complement strand
ATATTTGCAGTCTTATTTAGAGCAACAAAGTCCATTTATTGGCCTATTGGACTGCATATAGTTTACAACGGCATTGGTCAGATTTTACCGTTGCTGTAATTTTAGGTGCTCAATAATACCGGTCTATCTTGCGGGGGAAAATTTCCCATTTGAACTAAAAAGGAGTTGCGATGAAAGTATTTATTCAAAATAGAGATTTTAGGCAATTAACCATCAACCAGTGGATTTCAACGGTTGGGGATACGATTTTTTATCTTGCTTTTTTGAATTATGTGGCAGATGCTTCGTTTGCCCCCTTGGCAATTTTACTCATCACGATTTCAGAGACTGTTCCTCAAGTTCTGCAAATCTTTATGGGAGTTTTGGCTGACTTTCAACATCATCGCGTTCTAAAGTATACGGTTATTAGTTTTGTCAAATTTGTACTTTATTCTATAGTGGCACTTTCGCTTTCAGGGCAGTCCTTTTCCTTATGGCTCGTATTCTTTATTTGTTTGATGAACCTCTTGTCGGATACATTGAGTTATTTTTCAGGAGCCATGCTAACTCCTATTTTTATAAGAATCATTGGGAAAGAACATCTGACAGAAGCCATTGGCTTTAAACAATCAACAGTTAGTTTAGTTCGGACAATCAGTAATATTCTAGGAGGGATTTTACTAGGAATTCTTTCCATTCAGTTTATTTCCTTGCTAAACGCTCTTACATTTCTGATAGCATTTGTAGGTATTCTCTTCATAAAAAATGATCTTTTGAAAGTTGAAAAAACAATTAGCTATCAAGAAGGTCTTTCTGTAAAATCGTTTTGCCAGCATTTGTTCCAATCATCGAAATTGATCTGGAATATGGATAGAGTGATCTTCATTTTATTTATCGTCTCTATCAGCCAAGCTGTGATTAATGTCACTGTTCCTATTTCGACTCTTTTTTTAAGGAACCAACCGTTTTTGAATTTACAAACTGGTCAATCTCTTGCTTTGTTATCAACACTAGAATTATCAGCACTTATTGTCGGAAGTCTTGTGAGTGGCTATCTGAAAAATACGATTTCTATAAAAACAGCTCTATACGCTTCGGTCGTCATCCAGTTATTCCTTTTAGTAGGATTTGCCACAGTTCATTTTGGCTTGATTCTGCTTTTCAGCTCCTTGGATGCCTTCATCGCAGGTATACTCTCTCCTAGATTGCAAGAACTCGTCTTTAAACAAATACCTGAGGAGTCAATGGGAGCGGTTCAATCCTCTATTGGTGCTATTACGGTTGTTTTACCAAGTCTATTCACAATCGTTTTCGTAACGATTGCTACAAGTTTTGGAACCCTAGCGGTCAGCTTTATTCTATTGCTATTACTCCTAACCGCATTTGTCATGCTCTTGAATATTCGTGAGAGCATTTAGTAGGGATTTCTGATTTAACTTTTGTTCATACGATAAGGCTGGCTTCCCAGTCTTTTTCTTATTATGGCGGTTTGTTACTGACCATTGCTCAATTTAAAATAAAAAGAAGCAATTTTAAAATCTAATCACGGAATCCGACTCTATCAAAGTTTGTCAGTCTGAGAGTTTTTTAGTATAGTAGGTATATGAGAAACAAAATAATAAACAGTCTGCTTGCTCTTGGAGCTTTCCTCATGCTTTTAACAGCTTGCCAGAATGTTAAAAAGACACAACTGGTCTTGTTTGAATCCCTTTCATTCAATATGTCCCTTAAATCCTTTGAAGAAGTGTTTGGAGAGGCTAGCGAAGTAGTGGAGGAAACAGAGATGGCCTATCGAGATACTTGGCGTGCTGAAGACCCTTATTTCTATAAAACGGGACGTCTTTTCTATGATTACGAAAATATTGCTTTGAATGGTTATACAGGTCGAGCAAGATTCACATTTTCAAAATCGCATCGCTTGGAAGAAGCGACAGCTCATATTCCTGTAGCTTCAAAAGGGGAGCAATATGTAGTGCTCAACAATCTATCCCATACTATAAAAAAAGAAATTGAAGCTCTTCCGAATTTTCAATCTGTAACTACCGAGACGGTAGGACTATACGATGACGGCTATCGCTATAAAGTCAAGTTGAAAGGACAAAGTAGAGAATTTTGGATCGATGTTTATCCGACAGAAGATGAAGATGCTAAAGAAATTGAAGATAAAAAGTATACTATTCGGGTGGATCAGTTTAGGATGCATTAATAACACTCATGGGATTTCAGCATTTTTTACTAGCTCTAAGTTTCAAACTCTAAACTTTTTTCTCTTCTTTGAATATGTTATAATAGTCCGTGCTGTGGCTGTGACCATGAACAGCCTCAAACGAAGAAAATAAGAGGAGAGAGATGAAAGAAAAAGGATTTTGGGAGGGTGTTCAGGCGGCTATGCCGACTGCCCTTGGCTATGTTAGTATCGGTCTAGCTTGCGGGATTATCGGCGCTCCCCATGTGACACCTGTTGAGATGGGCCTGATGAGCCTATTTGTTTATGCTGGGAGTGCCCAGTTTGCCATGTTGGCATTGATTGCGGTCCAAGCGCCTGTGGCGGCCATTGCCATGACGGTCTTTTTGATCAACTTGCGTCTCTTCTTGTTGAGTCTGCATGCGTCGACTTATTTCCGTCATACTAGTCTCTGGCAAAATATCGGCATGTCCAGTCTCCTGACAGATGAAACCTATGGGGTTTTGATGGGAGAATTAGCCCATACAGACAAGGTCAATCCTATGTGGATGCATGGGAACAATCTCAACAGTTATGTAGCCTGGTTTATTGGAACAGTGGTGGGAACTGCTTTAGGTGGCCTTCTTCCAAATCCTGAGGTCTTTGGATTAGATTTTGCCCTGGTTGGGATGTTCATCGGAATTTTTGCTTCGCAATTCCAGATTATGCAAAGACGGATTCCTGTCCGCAATCTGCTCATTATCCTAGCAGTTGTTGCGGTGTCTTTCTTTTTCCTCTTGACAGTAGTGTCCCAGTCGCTAGCTGTTCTTTTTGCGACTTTGCTAGGTTGTACCATGGGGGTGTTCTTAGATGGTCAGTAAGTATATTTTAATGGCAATCGTCTTTTCTGGATTGGTGACTTGGATTCCTCGTATGATTCCTTTCATCTTGGTCAAGTACAAGGGTTTGCCAGCTATCGTTGAGCGTTTTTTGAAGTTTTTACCTGTTTCCATTATCTTTGCCTTGATCCTTTCAAGTGTGGTGTCAGGTAAGGTTGGAAGCCTTCCTCAAATCAAATGGCTAGACTTTTTAGCAGTCTTTCCAACGGCTTGGGTAGCCTTTCGCTACCGCAATCTAGTGGGTACGGTTCTTTTTGGGGTTGTCTTGATTGCAGTCTTGCGTCTGGTCTTTTAATCAGCTATAAGAAAAACCTATCACCGAGATAGGTATCATATAATGGCGAAAAAAAATATTTTCTGTTAAGATAGTACAGTATTCTATTTTGGAGGAAATGACATGAAAAAAATCGTCAAATATTCATCTCTTGCTGCCTTAGGACTCGTTGCCGCAGGTGTGCTAGCAGCTTGCTCAGGTGGAGATAAGAAAGATAGCGCATCTAGCGAAGCAGCAACACCTGGTAAGAAAGAAATTGTTGTAGCGACCAACGCTTCACCAAAACCATTTAACTATGAAGACAACGGTGAGTTGACTGGTTATGAGATTGAAGTAGTTCGTGCTATCTTTAAAGACTCTGACAAATACGATGTCAAGTTTGAAAAGACAGAGTGGTCAGGTGTCTTTGCGGGCCTTGACGCTGATCGCTACCAAATGGCTGTGAACAATATCAGCTATACCAAAGAACGTGCTGAAAAATACCTTTATGCAGCTCCAACTGCTAAAAATCCTAACGTTCTCGTTGTAAAGAAAGACGATAACAGTATTAAGTCTCTCGATGATATTGGTGGAAAATCTACTGAAGTCGTTCAAGGAACAACAACAGCTAAACAACTGGAAGACTATAACAAACAACACGCAGACAACCCAACGGTTCTTAACTACACCAAGGCTGATTTCCAGCAAATCATGTCTCGTTTGAGCGATGGTCAGTTTGACTACAAGATTTTTGATAAAATTGGTGTGGAGACAGTTATCAAAAATCAAGGTTTGGACAACTTGAAAGTGATTGAGCTTCCAAGCGACCAACAACCTTACGTATACCCACTTCTTGCTAAAGGTCAAGATGAGTTGAAATCATTTGTGGACAAACGTATCCAAGAACTCTACAAAGATGGAACTCTTGAAAAATTGTCTAAACAGTTCTTCGGGGACACTTACCTCCCAGCAGAAGCTGATATTAAATAGTCGTATGAAATCATCCAGTCTGAGAAAGGCGGATGATTTCTCAATTTTCAGACATATAGTTTTAAACTATATGTCTGCCTATCTAATAACAATTTGCGAAATCAAATAAAGTATGAGATACTATTACGGTATTATTTTTAAAGGAGATAGAATCATGAAAATCAAAAAATGGCTCAGTGTAGCAGCTCTTGCTACAGTCGCAGGTTTGGCTCTTGCAGCTTGCGGAAATTCAGAAAAGAAAGCGGACAACGAAACAGTTGTTAAAATCGCAACAGTTAACCGTAGTGGTTCTGAAGAAAAACGTTGGGATAAAATCCAAGAATTGGTTAAAAAAGACGGTATTAAATTGGAATTCACAGAGTTCACTGACTACTCTCAACCAAACAAGGCAACTGCTGATGGTGAAGTAGACTTGAACGCCTTCCAACACTACAACTTCTTGAACAACTGGAACAAAGAAAACGGAAAAGATCTTACAGCGATTGCAGATACTTACATCTCACCAATCCGCCTTTACTCAGGTAAAAATGGAGAAGAAAACAAGTACACTAAAGTGGAAGAAATCCCAGATAAGGGTGAAATCGCTGTACCAAACGATGCAACAAACGAAAGCCGTGCGCTTTACTTGCTTCAATCAGCTGGTTTGATTAAATTGGATGTTTCAGGAACTGAACTTGCTACTATCGCAAACATCAAAGAAAATCCAAAGAACTTGAAGATTACTGAATTGGATGCTAGCCAAACAGCTCGTTCATTGTCATCAGTTGATGCTGCCGTTGTAAACAATACTTTCGTTACAGAAGCAAAATTGGACTACAAGAAAGCACTCTTCAAAGAACAAGCTGATGAAAACTCAAAACAATGGTACAACATCATCGTTGCGAAAAAAGATTGGGAATCATCACCTAAAGCTGATGCCATCAAGAAAATTATCGCAGCTTACCACACTGATGAAGTGAAAAAAGTTATCGAAGAAACATCAGACGGTTTGGATCAACCAGTTTGGTAATAAGACACAGGGAGGTGGGAGAGAGTTCCCACCTCTTGCTTTTGTATAGAGAGTTGATTTTAAAGAAGCACTTGCAGTCGTTCCAAGGACACAAGTACATAGTAGAAAGAGAGAGAAAATGGTTTTTCCTAGCGAACAAGAGCAGATTGAAAAATTTGAAAAGGATCATGTGGCCCAGCATTATTTTGAAGTCTTGCGCACCTTAATTTCCAAGAAATCAGTCTTTGCCCAGCAGGTTGGACTCAAGGAAGTCGCAAACTATTTGGGTGAGATTTTTAAGCGTGTAGGGGCTGAAGTGGAGATTGATGAGAGCTACACGGCGCCTTTTGTCATGGCGCATTTCAAGAGTTCGCGTCCAGATGCCAAGACCTTGATCTTCTATAATCACTATGACACTGTGCCAGCAGATGGCGACCAGGTGTGGACAGAGAATCCTTTTACCCTTTCTGTGCGAGATAGTTTTATGTATGGACGTGGTGTTGACGATGACAAAGGCCATATCACAGCTCGTTTGAGTGCTTTGAGAAAGTATATGCAGCACCACGATGACCTACCTGTCAATATTAGCTTTATCATGGAAGGGGCAGAGGAGTCTGCTTCCATGGATCTAGATAAGTATTTAGAGAAACACGCAGACAAACTTCGTGGGGCGGATTTACTAGTTTGGGAGCAAGGAACCAAAAATGCCTTGGAGCAGTTAGAGATTTCTGGCGGAAACAAAGGGATTGTAACCTTTGATGCTAAGGTGAAAAGTGCTGATGTGGATATCCACTCGAGTTATGGTGGAGTTGTGGAATCAGCTCCATGGTATCTTATCCAGGCCTTAAGTAGCCTACGTGCAGCAGATGGACGTATCTTAGTAGAAGGCTTGTACGAGGATGTTCAAGAGCCAAATGAACGAGAACTAGCCTTGGTAGATACCTATGCCCAACGCAATCCTGAGGAAATTAGTCGTATTTATGGCTTGGAATTGCCTCTCTTACAAGAGGATCGTGCCGCCTTTCTCAAACGATTCTTTTTTGAACCAGCCCTTAATATCGAAGGGATTCAGTCAGGGTATCAGGGGCAAGGGGTTAAAACGATTTTGCCAGCAGAAGCTAGTGCCAAGCTAGAGGTTCGTTTGGTTCCTGGCCTAGAACCGCATGATGTTCTGGAAAAAATTCGGAAACAGCTAGACAAAAATGGCTTTGATAAGGTAGAATTATACTATACCTTGGGAGAGATGAGCTATCGAAGCGATATGAGCGCGCCAGCCATTCTCAATGTCATCGAGTTGGCCAAGAAATTCTATCCTCAGGGCGTATCAGTCTTGCCGACCACAGCGGGGACAGGACCTATGCATACGGTCTTTGATGCCTTAGAGGTACCCATGGTGGCCTTCGGTCTAGGGAATGCCAATAGCCGAGACCACGGTGGAGATGAAAACGTGCGAATCGCCGATTACTACACCCATATTGAATTAGTAGAGGAGCTGATTAGAAGCTATGAGTAGAGATATTATCAAGTTAGATCAGATCGATGTGACTTTTCATCAAAAGAAGAGAACCATCACAGCGGTCAAGGATGTGACCATTCACATCCAAGAAGGGGATATCTACGGAATCGTAGGATATTCTGGAGCAGGGAAATCCACTCTTGTCCGGGTGATTAACCTCTTGCAAAAGCCATCTGCAGGGAAAATTACCATTGATAACGACGTCATTTTTGACGGTAAGGTGACCTTAACGGCAGAGCAGTTACGTCGCAAACGTCAAGACATTGGGATGATTTTCCAGCATTTCAACCTGATGAGTCAAAAGACAGCAGAGGAAAATGTGGCCTTTGCCCTTAAACACTCTGGACTAAGTAAGGAAGAAAAGAAAGCAAAAGTAGCTAAGTTGTTAGACTTGGTTGGACTTGCAGATCGTGCAGAAAACTATCCTTCCCAACTATCTGGAGGGCAAAAACAGCGTGTGGCGATTGCGCGTGCCTTGGCCAATGATCCAAAAATCTTGATTTCAGATGAGTCAACCTCTGCCCTTGACCCTAAGACAACCAAGCAAATTTTGGCTTTATTGCAAGATTTGAACCAAAAATTAGGCTTGACTGTTGTCCTGATTACACACGAAATGCAGATTGTCAAAGACATTGCCAACCGTGTGGCGGTTATGCAGGATGGGCATTTGATTGAAGAGGGCAGTGTTCTTGAAATCTTCTCAGACCCTAAACAACCTTTGACCCAGGACTTTATTTCAACAGCTACAGGTATTGATGAAGCCATGGTCAAGATTGAGAAGCAAGAAATCGTAGAACATTTATCTGAGAACAGTATTTTAGTGCAGCTCAAGTATGCAGGGGCTTCGACAGACGAACCACTTTTGAATGAATTGTACAAACATTCCCAAGTAACGGCCAATATCCTCTATGGGAATATCGAAATTCTCGATGGTACTCCCGTTGGAGAATTGGTTGTGGTCTTGTCAGGTGAAAAATCAGCACTAGCAGGTGCTCAAGATGCCATCCGTCAGGCTGGTGTCCAGTTAAAAGTATTGAAGGGAGGACAGTAAAATGACAGAGTTGATTCAAACTTATTTACCAAATGTCTATAAGATGGGCTGGTCTGGTCAGGCAGGTTGGGGAACAGCCATTTACCTAACTCTTTATATGACAGTTCTTTCCTTTATCATCGGAGGGTTCTTGGGACTCGTGGCAGGTCTTTTCCTTGTCTTGACAGCGCCAGGTGGTGTCTTGGAAAATAAGGTCGTTTTCTGGATTTTGGATAAGATTACCTCTATTTTCCGTGCGGTTCCCTTTATCATCCTTTTGGCTATCTTGTCACCACTTTCTCACTTGATTGTCAAGACTAGTATTGGGCCAAATGCAGCCCTTGTTCCACTTTCTTTTGCGGTCTTTGCCTTCTTTGCCCGTCAGGTGCAGGTGGTCTTGGCTGAACTGGATGGCGGTGTCATTGAGGCTGCGCAGGCCAGTGGAGCGACTTTCTGGGATATCGTGGGTGTTTACCTATCAGAAGGTCTTCCAGATCTGATTCGTGTGACGACTGTGACTTTGATTTCCCTTGTTGGTGAAACAGCTATGGCGGGAGCGGTTGGAGCAGGTGGTATCGGTAACGTAGCTATCGCTTATGGATTTAACCGCTACAATCACGATGTGACCATCTTGGCAACCATCATTATCATTCTGATTATCTTTACAATCCAGTTCTTGGGAGATTTCTTGACCAAGAAATTAAGTCATAAATAAAAAGAGCCGAAGGGCTCTTTTTTAGTGATTAGATTTTGTGTGTAAACTTTTTACTAATGGTTTGCCCAAGTAAAGCACCAATCAAGGCACCAAGGAGAATACTTGCGACAAAGAGAAAAATTTTGTCTAACTCTGGAGCGACCATGATACGGTCAATGTATTCTTGGGATTTTCCACGAGCGAGGAGAGTTGCTTCGTAGGATGCAGGATTGATCCACATGAGGAGGATGGGACCACTTGTGCTGAAAGCAAAGACGAGGAAGGAGAAAAGATTTTTAATCTTATCCTGATAGTGGCCGAGGCGAGCGGTGGCATCTGCTGCAAGACCGCAAGTGATAGCTGGTAGAAAGGTACCAGCGCCGTGTTTACTAGCTAGGAAAAAGAGAGCCATAAAGAATCCGAGAGTAGTAATGGCGCCAAAACGAGGAACCTTTGCTAAAAGAAGCATGTAGACGCTCCCTCCAACAAGGGCAGAAAAGGCAGGCGCATAGAACATATTGCCCGTTGAGTCGACCAGGTGTCCAAGTAATACTCCAATTCCTAGACAGAGGAAGTAGAGAACGACGGCTAAGAGGGTAGTTAAGATATTTTTCTTCATGAGAATCTCCTTATATAAATCTGTCAAAATCAATTGTAGCACGCTTTTAGAGGATTGTAAATGGGTGCTCCATGTTTTTGAAAACGTTTGAAATATGATATAATAGTTACATAGTTGTTTTAAGGAGGATATTATGGGAAAGTTTCTAGAATTCGTCTTTAATCGTTTCTTTTTAGGAATGATTGCGACGGCTTTTTTCTGGTTATTCACACTAGCAGGAGGTGTAGTCTTTGGTTTGGCACCAGCTAGCGCAACTCTTATGAGTTTATATGCGGAGCACGGTTATACTTACCGAGCTTATAGCTTGAAAGAAGCTTGGGAATTGTATAAGAGTAACTTTGTCAAGAGCAACCTAGCTTTCTACAGTTTTGTACTTGTGGATCTAGTCTTAGTCTATGGTTTGTACCTTTTGGTTCAATTGCCCCATCAGACTATCTTCCATCTCTTGGCGACCTTTCTCAATATCCTTGTTGTTGCCTTTGTTTTTTTGGCTTATACCGTTTCATTGAAACTCCAAGTCCACTATGAGCTCTCTTATCGAAATACTGTAAAACTCGCTCTTATCGGGATTTTTATGAATTTGCCGGCAATTGCCAAGGTTTTATTTGGTACGGTTATGCTTATAGGAATTGGTTACTATATGCCCGCCTTGCTTTCCTTCGTAGGAATTGGTATGTGGCATTTCTTTATCAGTGATATGTTGGAACCTGTATATGAAAGTATCCATGAAAAATTGGCGACAAAATAAAATGAAGCCGTTCTGGCTCCACTCGCTCTTGCGCATATATACCTTGGTGATGATTGTCATCATTGCAAGTTTTGCGGTCATGCTCTCCTATGCTGACTGGAGTTCCCGTGAAAAAGAAGCCCAACGAGTAGCTCAACGTGTGACCACTCGGACAGTGAGTGAGATTGAATATTACCACAGGGAGTCGACTCAGCTAGCGCAGGAACTGGTTGAAAATCGAGCACGGATAGAGGGGATTTACAAGTATTTTAGTCTCAGTACATCGGATTATTTTTACTGGCTGTTGCAACGCAAAGCGTCTCCCTATGTCTCAGTATCCTTGTATGAAAACATTGATGATTTGTATGTAAGAAATGACTTTGTGACAGGTGTTGCAATTGTTTTGCAAGACTACAAGGAAGTCTACGTTTCTACTAGAGAGAAACGTAGCGGGGAGAAAATTCTTGCTGAGGATTTCAAACCAGCAGCCAATAGTTTTGCCATACCAGTACTTGATCCTAACTCCGATCAGTCTCTAGGTGTTATCTACATTTCTTTATCGCAGGATGTACTTTACCAAGCAATTGATAATACTCGCGGTCTGATTCCTGTGGCCGTGACGATCACCTCCCCTTTTGATACTGAATTGTTTCATATAGGAGAAAATGTAGTAGCTGAACGGGAAAATTGGATTGTAGGTTTGACATCACACGGCTATCAAGTCCAATCAGCAGTTCCAAAGAATTTTGTTCTTACTGGGACTTTAACTAGTTCTGCTGTCATTGTTGGTTTGAGTGGTCTCTTTATTATTATTTTATATGTGACCTTGAGGCAGACCTTCTCCAATTACCAAAGGCAGGTTGTGGATCTGGTCGGGTCTATCGAGGTGATTGCTCAAGGAGAAGAAGGCCTTCGAATCGATACCTCTAAAAAAGACCAAGAGTTGCTCCTCATCGCAGAAACCACCAATGATATGTTGGATCGACTGGAAAAAAATATCCATGATATCTATCAGCTAGAGCTCAGTCAGAAAGATGCCAATATGCGGGCCTTACAAGCTCAAATCAATCCTCACTTCATGTACAATACCTTAGAGTTTCTGCGCATGTATGCCGTCATGGAAAGCCAAGATGAACTGGCGGATATTATCTATGAATTTAGCAGTTTACTACGCAATAATATCTCCGATGAGCGGGAAACGACGCTGAAGCAAGAATTAGAATTTTGTCGCAAATACAGCTATCTCTGTATGGTGCGTTATCCAAAGTCAGTTGCCTATGGTTTTAAGATTGCACCCGAATTAGAAAATATGAGGATTCCCAAGTTTACGCTCCAGCCATTGGTCGAAAACTACTTTGCCCACGGTATTGATCACCGTCGAACAGACAATGTGATCAGTATCAAGGTTTTGAAGGGCCAAGGTTTTGTTGAAATCCTAGTAGTAGACAATGGTCGCGGGATGACTGCTGAGAAACTAGCTAGCTTGCAAGAAAAACTAACTCAGAGAAGTTTTGAGCACGAGGCAAGCTATAGCGGAGAGCGACAATCAATTGGAATAGTCAATGTACACGAACGCTTTGTCCTCTATTTTGGGGATCGCTACCAAATCAGTGTCGAGTCAGCTGAGCAAGAAGGTGTTCGTTACCGTATTACTATTCAAAATGAATAGAAAGGAAGGGAAATGTATAAAGTTTTATTAGTAGACGACGAGTATATGGTGACAGAGGGGCTCAAGCGATTAATCCCCTTTGAAAAATGGGATATGCAAGTCGTCGCAACAGCCAATCATGCTGATGATGCTTTAGACTATGTCAAGGAAAATCCAGTAGATGTGATCATTTCCGATGTCAATATGCCAGATAAGACAGGGCTTGAGATGATTAAGGAAATGAAGGAGCTGCTTCCAGATACCTATTATATCTTGCTGTCTGGTTATCAGGAATTTGACTACGTCAAAAAAGCAATGAATCTTAGTGTTGTAGATTATCTGGTCAAGCCAGTGGATAAGGTGGAGTTGAGTCATCTATTAGAAAAAATTGCGCGACAGCTTCAAGAAAAGGTGGAGCAAAGCCAAACTCTCAGCCAAGAATTGGATGAAGAGGGCTTTGTCAACTCCTTAGCAAGTAAAGACAGCTGGTGGATAGGTCTTTCAAAGGAAAAGCAAGGCTCTTTCACTATTCCTTACTATGTTTTAGGTCAAGACTGGCAGATTTTTATCTCTGATCAACCACTAGATGGAATAGTAGTAACGCCTTTTGTAGCACCCTACCAACAAGCTTTTGAAAAATGGAAGATCAACGCAGAAAAAGCCCTCTTTTACGGTTCTGTCAATCTAGAAAAATCCGAGAGTTTGTTTGCTTATTATGAACCGATTTATCGGGTGATTATCCAAGGAAATATCAATCAAATCATCGAAGAATTGACCCTACTGGAGAAGGTTGTCTTAGAGAACACACCGCGCGTGGCTATCACCAAACAGCTCTTTACTCAGTTTGTCATGGATGTCTTCCACTTGTTTGAGCACTTAAAAGCGGATGATATGACCGAGATTGTCAAAGCCATCCATGCTATTAACTCCTTTAAAGAATTGGTTGCCTACATCAAAGCAACCTTGACCAAGTTCTTTGGCCAGTATCGTATGAATGAAAACGTAGTGAGTGTTCTTGAAGTCATTGGACGTGATTATCAGAAAGAGCTCTCGCTTAAGGATATCAGCAAGGATCTCTTTATCAATCCTGTCTACCTCGGTCAGTTAATCAAGCGAGAAACCAACTCAACCTTCGCAGAATTGCTCAACAAACAGCGGATTAAGGCAGCGCAACAGCTCTTGCTTTCAACTAATGATAGTATTGAAGATGTTTGCTATGCTGTTGGTTACAGCAATGTTGGATATTTCTACAAGGTTTTCCGTAAATTGTGCGGAAAATCACCAAAAGCTTACCGCAAACAAGTCGAAAGTTCCCTGTAAAACTTGTATTTACGTGCAAAAAATGCTATAATGTCCAAAATACCTTAAGGAGGAAAAATTATGAAAAAGAAACCTATTTATCTTTGGGTTTTATTAGTCCTATCAGCATTGATTTCAGCTATGTCTTTGTTTGGAATACTAAGTCCAGTACCTAGTAAAGAAGCACTAGGTGCCAGTCAAGCACAAGTACAAGGCATTAGCGCTCAGCAGCTGGAGGATACGATTAATTATCTACATAAGACAGCTGAATTATCGCATTCGACTGTTAACATCGTTTTGATTATTTTATCTGCGATTTTAGTAGTCGCAGGTATTGTGCTCTTGGTTCGTAATCATTTGCAATATGCAAATTATGCTTACATTGCTTATGTTTTGCTTGCCATTGTTGGTTCGATTTATACTTATATGGGTATGCAAGATGCTGTACAAGCCATCCGTGATGAAACTTTGCGACTAGGAACAGAAGTCCTTGGAAAGGGAACAACGATTTTATTTGTTGTTATCAATGTCCTCTTCCTTGCCATTGTTTTTTACAAGATGTGGCGTCAACAAAAAGATTTGTCTGAGGAAGTCGAAACAGAAGAGCTCGCATAAGAGTTGACAAAAGGGAACTATCAAGTTACAATCTTGTTAGTTCTTTTTATATCGTAAACATAAAAATCGAGGTTAACATGAAAAAAATATCCTTAGTGTATATCAGTTTGAGTGGGAATACAGAGAGTTTTGTAACCCGACTTAAGGACTATCTCTTGTCCCAGTACGAAGGGATTGAGGTCCAAAAAATCCATATCAAGGATCTGGTCAAGGAAGGTCAAGAATTCTTTGAAATGGAACATCCCTATATCGCTTTCTTGCCGACCTACCTAGAAGGTGGGAATGGTGTCGATAACGGCGATGTCGAGATTTTAACAACTCCAGTGGGTGATTTTATCGCCTATGGGGACAATGCTAGTAAGTGTTTTGGGGTAGTGGGATCTGGTAATCGCAATTTTAACAATCAATACTGCTTAACAGCCAAGCAGTATAGTCAGCGCTTTGGCTTCCCGGTCCTAGCAGACTTTGAAATGCGTGGCATGCTGGGAGATATAAAAAAAGTCGCAGCGATTATTGCGGACTTATATGGATTGGATTCAGAAAGTTAGAATCGTTCAAGTAGGCAGTTGGATTTTCTCAACTGCCTTTTGAATGCAAAAAAAAGCACCCAGACGAGGGTGCTGCTTTGTGAACTATCCTGCTTTTCCGATGGCAAGTGCATAGATAAAGAAGATAGCAAATCCAAAGAGGAAAATCAATCCTGCGATAGCGAGGAGTTTTAGCCAAGAAGGAAGATTTTTATTTTCACCTGTGACCAACACATAGTTCAAAAGGGCAAAGAATGGTGTTGTAAGAAAAGATCCAATCATGGCAAAGCGGAGCATGGTTGAAACTTGACCGGCAAAGAACTTGATGATGACGATACCAATGATAGCTGTGATGGTCATCCAGATGTTCAAAGATTTACGATTATCCTCTTTTTGATTTGCTAAGAGTTGAAGGGAGGCCTGGTTGACACGTGAATAGCCATCGATGACAGTAATGACTGTCCCAAAGATACAGAGGAAAGCGATGAAGGTAATCAAATATCGAGACCATTCGCCAAGGACAGAGGCATACATGCCCACAAATTGCGAGATGTATTTGGCAGAAGCAGCTTCAACCGCTTGCCCTGTAGGATATTGAATGAGTGCTCCTAGTGCCACAAAGAATACAGCTAGGATACCAGTCCCAATGTACCCAACGTTAAAGTCGAAAAGAGCATCCGCTGTATTAAAGTTAACGGTCTTTTTCTTTTCAGCAGACCAGAGTGAGTTGATGGCTGAAATTTCAATAGGGGCAGGCATCCATCCTAAGAGGGAAACGATAAAGGGGAGTGCCGCCATTTGCCAAGGTGTTTTCTCGATAAAATCAGAGCTGTATTCTGGATGCTTAATTGCTGCAATGATAACTGCAAGAACAGTTGCAATGGTTAAAGCAGACATGATCCATTTGGCCATACCATCCAATAGTTTGTAGCCCCCAAAGAGTAGCATGGCCCAAATGACTGCAACAAGGATAAGGGACCATTGAGTGATGCTAAGACCAATCATTGGAAAGGCGCTAGCAATGATAGCTGAGCAAAGGATAGCAACTCCGGCTGTATTGACCATAGCAGAAAAGACATTGAGGATAAAGAAAATCCAGAGATAGAGTTTTCCTTTTTCGGCATAGCCTTCGACTAAGGTTTTGCCAGTGTCTGCAGTATACTCGGCACCAAAACGGAAAAATGGATATTTAAAGACATTGGCCAAGATAACTAAGAGAAGCAGCGACCAACCATAAGAACCACCAGCTTGAGTGGAGGACACAATGTGAGAACCTCCAACGGCGGCAGAAGCCATCAGAATTCCTGGTCCCATTGCCTTTAGTTTGCTTGCCCAGGTTGACTGGTTTGATAACGTAACTTGTGACATAATAAACACTCCTATTTTTGAATTTTCAGAATAATCTGAATAGATAGCTACTATTCTACAAGAAACTTATGAAAAATGCAAGAGAATTTTTGAAAAATTTAGAAAATTTCAGAAAAATCATATGAAAGATATGATTATCACAAGGAAATGGTATTGATGGGAGTAAAAAAACCGAGAAAAAAACTTCTCGGATTCCCTTATTTCAATTGCTCAGTGATTTCCTTAGAAAGCAGGAGTCCCAAACGGTAACCTTTATTGATGTAGTCAATCACATCATTGATATTTTCCGTTGTTTGGATCCTTTCGCGTATGTCTGTTTTGAAAACTTCGTCCTTCAGAAGCTGTTCCTGAAGGAGTTGTTGAAGTTTTTCTTTTTCGTATTTATTGATGAGAAAAAGAACGACAAGACTGATAAGAACTAAGATATAAGCATACTGGCTCATAAAATCTCTCCTGGTTTGATAAAAAAGTTGATGGTATAAGAAAAGCGAAAGAAATTTTCGCTTTTCAACTAAGTGATTAGACTAGCGGAACAGGTATCCGACAGATAAAACAAGACGGTCTTGACCTTTAACTGAAAAGTCCGTCCAATTCTAATGAAGACTAGTAAAGCGTTTAGGCAATTCGCCATAGTTACGACGTATTGTAATAGAAATCGATGTTATTTCTATTACAATACTAGTGAAGCAGTTAGCTAGTTCGCATATAAGCGGCTAGCGTCTAACAATTAGGAACTTTAGTTCCAATTGTTAGTACTGAATCACATCTTCTCTGGTGCTTCTACTCCAAGCAAACGAAGGGCTTCTTTGAGAACAACAGCTGTTGCGTAGCTGAGGGCTAGACGACTGTCACGCTCTGGGCTTTCATCTAAGATGCGTGTATGTGCATAGTATTTATTGAAGGCTTGAGCCAAGCTGATTGCGTATTTAGCAATGAGCGACGGATCATAGTTAACAGATGCGCGTTTGATGACACGGGCAAAGTCTTGGAGAAGTTTGATAATTTCCCAGCTTTCAGCATCATTTAGACTGTAATTCGCTTGAGCATTTGGTTGGAAGTCTGCTTTTCTAAGTAGAGACTGAATACGAGCGTAAGCGTATTGGATGTATGGACCAGTTTCTCCTTCAAAGGAAACCATAGCTTCGAGGTCAAAGTCGTAACCATTTCTGCGGTCAGTCTTGAGGTCGTAGAATTTAACAGCTCCCACTCCAACAGCTTGAGCAATTTGATCCTTGTTTTCAAGGTCAGGATTTTTTGCTTCGATTTGTGCTTTGGCACGGCTGATAGCTTCTTGAAGAGTAGGTTCGAGCAGGATGATATTTCCTTTACGAGTAGAGAGCTTTTGACGATTCTTGGTTACCAAACCGAAGTCTACGTGAATCATATCATCGCTCCAGTCAAATCCCATCTTTTTCAAGACGGCTTTTAACTGTTTAAAGTGGTTAGACTGCTCTTGACCAACTGCGTAGACATTTTTAACAAAATTGTAAGTACGTGCACGGTAGATAGCTGTCGCAATGTCACGTGTGATGTAGAGGGTTGCACCGTCAGATTTCTTAATCATAGCGGGTGGAAGTTCAACATCATCGAGGTTGACAATGCTAGCGCCGCGTGATTCTTCTAGCAAACCTTTTTCTTCAAGGATTTGCACGGCCTCATCCATCTTATCGTTGTAGAAGGCTTCCCCGTTTAAGCTGTCAAATTCAACGTTCAACAGTTTGTAAATGCGGTTGAACTCAACCAAACTTTCATCACGGAACCATTGCCAAAGTTGAGTTGCTTCTGGATCGCCATCTTCCAATTTTTTAAACCAGAGACGTCCTTCATCATCAAGAGCTGGGTCATTTTCGATTTCAGCATTGATGCGAACGTACAATTTTAACAATTCGTCAATCGGATTAGCTTCGACGGCTTCCTTACTTCCCCATTTTTTATAAGCAACCATGAGAAGACCAAACTGTTTACCCCAGTCTCCAAGGTGGTTGATTTTAATAGTGTTGTAGCCCATTTTCTTAAAGATATTAGAAAGAGCATCTCCGATAACAGTTGAACGTAAGTGACCGACTGAGAAAGGTTTTGCGATGTTTGGACTTGATAGGTCAATCGTGATATTTTGCCCTTTGCCTTCCGTTTGTTGAGCGTAGTCAGATCCTTTTTCGATGATCTCTTTGATAACTGCTCCAGAAATGGCAGATTTATCAAGGAAGAAGTTCACGTAAGGACCAGTTGCAACAACTTTTTCAAAAGCTTGGCTGTTGATTTTTTCAGCGATTTCAGCAGCAATCATTTGAGGGGCTTTGCGTTCGACTTTTGCAAGTGAGAAAGCAGGAAAAGCGATATCTCCCATGTCAGAGTTTTTTGGTTGTTCTAGTAAATTGAAAATAGCCTCTTGATCCAGGCTATCGATGACGCTAGCCAATTCACTAGCAATCAGTTTTTTTGTACTCATAAGTAGGCTCCTTTTGGACTTTTATTCTATTTTATCATAAATTTAGTGAAAGAAGAAAGATTTTTTTGAATTATTCAGTTTTTTTGGTATAATTATATCTAAAAATAAACCTGAAATCGGTTATAAATATTCATGTAAGAGGTTGATATGAGAAAAAAAGAACGGCACCAGTTGATTAAAAAGATGATCACTGAGGAAAAACTAGCTACACAAAAGGATATCCAAGATCGCCTAGAAGTTCGGAATGTCTTTGTGACGCAAACGACCTTGTCGCGCGACCTGCGCGAGATCGGCTTGATCAAGGTTAAGAAAAATGGTATGGTGTATTATGTGCTAGCGAATGAAACAGAAAAGATTGATTTGGTAGAGTTTTTGTCGCATCATCTAGAAGGGGTTGCGAGAGCAGAGTTTACTTTGGTACTTCATACCAAGCTGGGAGAAGCAGCTGTCTTAGCAAATATTGTTGATGAAAATAAGGACGAGGCGATTTTAGGGACGGTTGCTGGTGCCAATACCTTACTGGTTATTTGTCGAGACCAGCATGTTGCCAAGCTCATGGAAGAGCGTTTGCTAGATTTGATGAAGGATGAATAGGGTTTTGGGACTTGTTCCCAAGCCTTATTTTTGACAAGGAGAGAGCCAATATGACGACAGAAAAACTATCACCTGGTATGCAACAGTATGTGGATATTAAAAAGCAATATCCAGATGCTTTTTTGCTCTTTCGGATGGGTGATTTTTATGAGCTGTTTTATGAAGATGCGGTCAATGCGGCGCAGATTTTAGAGATTTCACTGACCAGTCGTAATAAAAATGCAGAAAATCCGATACCCATGGCTGGTGTTCCCTATCATTCTGCCCAGCAGTATATTGATGTTTTGATTGAGCAGGGCTATAAGGTGGCTATTGCCGAGCAGATGGAAGACCCTAAACAAGCGGTTGGGGTTGTCAAGCGAGAGGTGGTTCAGGTCATCACACCCGGTACAGTCGTTGATAGCAGTAAGCCAGATAGTCAGAACAATTTCTTGGTTGCCATAGATCGTGATGGCAATCAATTTGGCCTAGCTTATATGGATCTGGTGACCGGTGACTTTTATGTGACGGGTTTATTGGATTTCACGCTGGTTTGTGGGGAAATCCGTAACCTCAAGGCTCGAGAAGTGGTGCTGGGTTATGACTTGTCTGAGGAAGAAGAACAAATCCTCAGCCGTCAGATGAATCTGGTGCTTTCTTATGAGAAGGATGGCTTTGAGGATATTCATTTACTGGATCCACGACTGGCATCTGTGGAGCAAGCAGCAGCTAGTAAGCTGCTCCAGTATGTTCACCGGACCCAGATGCGGGAATTGAACCATCTCAAACCAGTTATCCGCTATGAAATCAAAGATTTCTTACAGATGGACTATGCGACAAAGGCTAGTCTGGATTTGGTTGAGAATGCTCGTTCAGGCAAGAAGCAAGGCAGTCTTTTCTGGCTTTTGGATGAAACCAAAACAGCTATGGGTATGCGACTCTTGCGTTCTTGGATCCATCGTCCTTTGATTGATAAGGAGCGAATCGTCCAACGTCAAGAGGTGGTGCAGGTCTTTCTTGACCACTTCTTTGAGCGCAGTGATTTAACAGACAGTCTCAAGGGTGTTTATGATATCGAACGCTTGGCTAGTCGGGTTTCTTTTGGCAAGACCAATCCCAAGGATCTCTTGCAGTTGGCGACCACCTTATCCAGTGTGCCACGGATTCGAGCGATTTTAGAGGCAATGGAGCAACCTGCTCTAGCCTATCTCATCGAACAGTTGGATGCTATTCCAGAGTTGGAGAGCTTGATTAGCGCTGCCATTGCTCCTGAAGCTCCTCACGTGATTACGGAAGGTGGCATTATTCGGACGGGATTTGATGAGACTTTGGATAAATACCGTCGAGTGCTCAGAGAAGGGACCAGTTGGATTGCTGAGATTGAGGCCAAGGAGAGAGAGAACTCTGGCATCAGTACGCTCAAGATTGACTACAATAAGAAGGATGGTTACTATTTCCATGTGACCAATTCGCAACTGGGGAATGTGCCTGCCCACTTTTTCCGCAAGGCGACGCTGAAAAACTCAGAACGCTTTGGGACTGAGGAATTAGCTCGTATCGAGGGAGATATGCTGGAGGCGCGTGAGAAGTCAGCCAACCTAGAATATGAAATCTTTATGCGCATCCGTGAAGAAGTCAGCAAGTATATACAGCGTTTGCAGGCTCTAGCCCAAGGAATTGCCACAGTTGACGTCTTGCAAAGTCTCGCAGTTGTGGCTGAAACCCAGCATTTGATCCGACCTGAGTTTGGAGAGGATTCACAAATCGATATCCAGAAAGGGCGCCATGCTGTCGTTGAAAAGGTCATGGGAGCGCAGACCTACATTCCAAACAGTATCCAGATGGCAGAAGATACCAGCATTCAGCTGATTACAGGGCCCAACATGAGCGGGAAGTCTACCTACATGCGCCAGCTAGCCATGACTGCGGTTATGGCCCAGCTGGGTTCTTATGTGCCGGCAGAGAGCGCCCATTTGCCTATCTTCGATGCCATCTTTACCCGTATCGGAGCAGCAGATGATTTGGTTTCAGGTCAATCAACCTTCATGGTAGAGATGATGGAGGCCAATAATGCCATTTCGCATGCGACCAAGAACTCACTCATTCTCTTCGATGAATTGGGACGCGGAACTGCGACTTATGACGGGATGGCTCTTGCCCAGTCCATCATCGAATACATTCATGAACATATCGGAGCCAAAACCCTCTTTGCGACCCACTATCATGAGTTGACTAGTCTGGAGTCCAGTTTGGAACACTTGGTCAACGTCCACGTGGCAACCTTGGAGCAGGATGGGCAGGTCACCTTCCTTCACAAGATTGAACCAGGACCAGCTGACAAATCCTATGGTATCCACGTTGCTAAGATTGCTGGTTTACCGGCAGAACTTTTAGCAAGGGCGGATAAAATTTTGACCCAACTGGAGAGTCAAGGGACGGAAAGTCCTGCTCCGATGAGACAAACAAGTGCTGTCACAGAACAGATGTCACTCTTTGATGCGCCTGAAGAACATCCTATCCTAGCAGAATTAGCTAAACTGGATGTGTACAATATGACACCTATGCAGGCTATGAATGTCTTAGTTGAGTTCAAACAAAAATTATAAAAAGAGTCCCACTCATGCATTTGTGAGTGGGATTTTTCTCTATTACTTTTTATGGGCCAAAAGTTGATTGATGTGGTCTACTTTTTTAGCTTCTCTTTTATAGAGAATAGCCCAGATGATGAGGTAGACAATCGCAAACTCTGGAATGAGCTGGAGATAGAAGGTCCAGTGGAAGGGGAACCAACCAGCCAGAGTTGCTAGTGGGACAAAGCCAGCCAGCATGAGGAAGAAATGAGTCAGAGTGGCGCGGAGCAGGCTCCAGTCACGGCTGAATAAACGACCACCAAAGCTAAAGAGAACACCAATAGCTGACCAGATGACCATACAGTAGAGCAAGACTAGAGCACCGTGAACCTGATGTTGAGCCATCGCTTGGCCGATAAGAGACTCGGGGCTTAGTGGGGCATAGGTATTTGGGGCATAAATGAGTGAAAAGAGAATAGAGAGGATGAGGCCGATAAGTACACCAGTGGCTGCATCGTGAAAGATTTGTTTTTTCATAGTTCTAATTTCTCCTTGATGGTTTTTAGGTAGCGGCGTGAAGAGTAGGTGAAACTTTCGTTTTTTAAGAAAATTTCAACCAGACCGTTGGGGGTGAGCTTAAGATGAGAGATGGAGCCGATATTGACGATTTCAGATTGGGAAATTTGGATAAAAGTGGTCGGTAAGATTTCAAGGACTTGATAGAGTCGCAAATCAATGCTGTAGGTCTGACTCGACGTTTCTGCTAGAACCTTTCGATTCTCTATATAAAAACGCTGAATCTTGCCAATTTCAACTAGATAGACCTGATCATCAATCTTACCTTTGATTGTTTCTTTTTGGTCAAGATTTTCTGCGAACTCGATGACTTTCTGGACTTTCTCGGTTGATTTAGGTGCTTGGACAATCAGCTTTTCTTCCTTGTACGTCTCCTTAATCTGTAGTTCTATTTTCATAGACTTCCCTCCTTTTCAGTTATATAAAGTTAATCTCACTTCTTGTACACCTTTATTAAACACTATTTTACTCCCTATGGCAAGGGACTTTGTCTATGTGGAGGGATTTGGAGTCTATGTGGTATTTGCTTTTTCTAGTAGCATCTGAAATATGGTATAATAGCACTAATCAATTTCTAGGAAAATAGATGCAGAAAGGGGCTGAAAGATGTCTCATATTATTGAATTGCCAGAGGTGCTGGCAAACCAGATAGCGGCGGGAGAAGTGATTGAACGTCCTGCTAGTGTGGTCAAAGAATTGGTAGAAAATGCCATTGACGCGGGTTCTAGTCAGATTATCATTGAGATTGAGGAAGCTGGTCTCAAGAAGATTCAAATCACAGATAATGGTCATGGAATTGCCCACGATGAGGTGGAGTTGGCCTTGCGTCGCCATGCGACCAGTAAGATAAAAAATCAGGCAGATCTCTTTCGGATTCGGACGCTTGGTTTTCGTGGTGAAGCCCTGCCTTCTATTGCTTCTGTCAGTGTTCTGACTCTGTTGACGGCGGTGGATGGTGCGAGTCATGGGACCAAGCTCGTTGCGCGTGGGGGAGAAGTTGAGGAAATCATCCCAGCGACTAGTCCTGTAGGAACCAAGGTTTGTGTGGAGGACCTCTTTTTCAACACGCCTGCCCGTCTCAAGTATATGAAGAGCCAGCAAGCGGAATTGTCTCATATCATTGATATTGTCAATCGTCTGGGATTGGCTCATCCTGAGATTTCTTTTAGTTTAATCAGTGATGGCAAGGAAATGACGCGGACAGCAGGGACTGGTCAACTGCGTCAAGCCATCGCAGGAATTTATGGTTTGGCGAGTGCCAAGAAGATGATTGCCATTGAGAATTCGGATCTAGATTTTGAAATTACAGGTTTTGTGTCTTTACCTGAATTGACTCGAGCTAATCGCAACTATATCAGCCTCTTCATCAATGGCCGTTATATCAAGAACTTCTTGCTCAATCGTGCTATTCTTGACGGCTATGGCAGTAAACTTATGGTGGGCCGTTTTCCACTGGCTGTCATTCACATCCATATTGATCCTTATCTGGCTGATGTCAATGTGCATCCAACCAAGCAAGAGGTGCGGATTTCTAAGGAAAAAGAACTGATGGCGCTGGTCTCAGAAGCCATTTCCAAGAGTCTAAAGGAACAGAGTTTGATTCCAGATGCCTTAGAAAATCTTGCCAAGTCGACCGTGCGCAATCGTCAAAAGGTAGAGCAGACCATTCTCCCCCTCAAAGAAAATACGCTCTACTATGAAAAAACAGAACTCTCAAGACCTTGTCAAGCTGAGGTGGCTGATCATCAGGTTGAATTAACTGAGGAAGGTAGGGACCTAACCCTGTTTGCCAAGGAAACCTTTGATCAGCTGATCAAGCCTGCAAAACTCAATTTTGCAGAGAGAAAGCCTGCTAACTACGACCAACTAGACCATCCAGAGTTAGATCTTGCTAGCCTCGATAAGGCTTATGACAAGCTGGAGCGAGAAGAAGCATCCAGCTTCCCAGAGTTGGAGTTTTTCGGACAAATGCACGGAACTTATCTCTTTGCCCAAGGGCGAGATGGCCTCTACATCATAGACCAACATGCAGCTCAGGAACGGGTCAAGTATGAGGAATACCGTGAAAGCATTGGCAATGTTGACCAGAGCCAGCAACAACTCCTAGTGCCCTACATCTTTGAATTTCCAGCAGATGATGCCCTTCGTCTCAGGGAAAGAATGCCTCTCTTAGAGGAAGTGGGCGTCTTTCTAGCAGAGTACGGAGAAAATCAATTTATCCTGCGTGAACATCCTATTTGGATGGCAGAGGAAGAAATCGAATCAGGTATCTATGAGATGTGTGATATGCTGCTCTTGACCAAGGAAGTTTCTATCAAGAAATACCGAGCAGAGCTGGCTATCATGATGTCCTGCAAGCGGTCTATCAAGGCCAACCATCGTATCGATGACCACTCAGCCAGACAGCTCCTTTATCAGCTTTCTCAGTGTGACAATCCATATAACTGTCCCCACGGACGTCCTGTTTTGGTGCATTTCACCAAGTCAGATATGGAAAAGATGTTCCGACGTATTCAGGAAAATCATACCAGTCTCCGTGAGTTGGGGAAATATTAAGAACACAAAAAGCCTTTGTTCCTTTTGAACAAGGCTTTTTAGCTTTTCTAAGGAGGTACTTTGACTGAACATGGGAAACTTGACACGAGGTTTACACTTGCTTGACAAGACCAGTCCTATAAAAGTACTGAGAAATATGATTCAATTGACTCAAGGTTTCGCAGAGTCGTCTTGGTTTGAAGGATTCTCAAGACCAATCACTTTATCAAGATAACGTTGTTTGGTTTTGAGAGCCTTGTTGATAGCAACTGCAGACGCAATCAAGAGAACGAAGGTCAGCCAAATCCAGGCAGTGAATTCAGCTGGGAAACTAGAACCGGCTAAAAAGAGATAGATAGCCAGAGCCAAGACGAAAATATAAATCACTTGCCAGAGACCAAAGGATTTAACATCTTTATAGTATTTGTCCTTGTCTTCTTCCAAGGTCACTGCTGTGGAACCTTTTTCAGAGTTTTCATCCAGAAGTAGATAGTCAGTTGTCACTTGAAAAATCTTGCTTAATTCAATGATTTTTTCGATCTCAGGAAGGACTTGTCCAGACTCCCATTTGGAGATGCTTTGCCGAGAAACATTGATTTGTTCTGCTAGCTTTTCTTGGGACCAACCTTTTTCCTTTCTGAGCTCAAATAGTTTTTCTGCGAGTTTCATCATTCTATCCTCCTTTTTCTACCTCTATCCTAACAATTTTTACTTATAATGAGAATACAATCTCCTGTACTATTTGTCAACCAGAGGTTGCACCTTTTGTTGCCATCTGTCTTGGGTAAATATGGTATACTAGATAGGCAAAATAATGGAGAAAAACTATGTACGAATATCTAAAAGGAATCATTACCAAAATCACTGCCAAATACATCGTTCTTGAAACCAACGGTATCGGATATATCTTGCATGTAGCCAATCCCTATGCTTACTCAGGTCAGGTCAATCAAGAAACTCAAATTTATGTGCACCAAGTTGTCCGTGAGGATGCTCATCTGCTCTATGGATTTCGCTCAGAAGATGAGAAGAAACTCTTTCTTAGTCTGATCTCGGTTTCAGGGATTGGTCCGGTATCAGCTCTTGCTATCATCGCAGCCGATGATAATGCTGGCTTGGTTCAGGCGATTGAGACTAAGAACATCACCTACTTGACCAAGTTCCCTAAAATTGGCAAGAAAACAGCCCAACAGATGGTGCTAGACTTGGAAGGCAAGGTAGTTGTGACTAGTGATGACCTTCCTGCCAAGGTGGCAGTGCAAACCAGCGCTGAAAACCAAGAACTGGAAGAAGCTATGGAAGCCATGTTGGCACTGGGTTACAAGGCGACCGAACTTAAGAAAATCAAGAAATTCTTTGAAGGAACGACAGATACAGCTGAGAACTATATCAAGTCGGCCCTTAAAATGTTGGTGAAATAGGAGAATAATATGCCAAAACGTTGTTCGTGGGTCAAGATGACCAATCCATTATATGTAGCCTACCATGATGAAGAGTGGGGCCAACCCCTTCATGACGACCGCGCTCTTTTTGAACTGCTCTGTATGGAGACTTATCAGGCTGGTCTGTCTTGGGAAACGGTACTAAACAAACGTCAAGGATTCCGAGAAGTCTTTTACAACTACCAAGCACATCGTATCTCTGAGATGACAGATGAGGAGTTGGAAGCCTTGTTAGAGAATCCAGCCATTATCCGAAATCGTGCCAAGCTCTTTGCGACGCGTGCCAACGCCCAAGCATTTTTACAAATCCAGAAAACCTTTGACTCTTTTGACGCTTATCTCTGGTCCTTTGTTGAGGGGAAAACCATCATCAATGATGTTCCTGACTATCACCTAGCACCTGCTAAAACAGCCTTATCTGAAAAGTTATCTCAAGATCTCAAAAAACGAGGCTTCAAGTTTACAGGCCCCGTTGCAGTTTTGTCTTTTCTTCAGGCTGCAGGTCTGGTTGATGACCATGAGAATGATTGTGAGTGGAAAAGCGGAAGTTAGTGAGTCCAAGCGTCTAACTATCTGAGAATATAGAAAAAGCTGAGAAAATTATCTCAGCTTTTTGATTATATGCTAGTAATTTTTATAGTGCAGTGAGAAATGTCAGTCCACCTAAGACAACGCCAGCTGAGTTTGGAATAATTAGTATCCAATCCTTCTTAGGTTCTTTTGTCCACCCGTAAATAACCCAAATTAAACAAGATACTGCTGCGGATAAAGGCTGGAATGGTTGAGCTTTGTTGCCTTGTAAATTGGCAAAAATTTGTGGGATGTAGGCGATAAATACAATAATCCCGATAAAGGCTCCAATTGAACCGACAATTTGATTTATTTTTTGTTTAGTCATATATACCTCCTTCAAAAAGATATCATAGAAATAAGCAAAATGCAATAAATTTAGACACAAATTGTAACGAAAATCAATACCAAAGCACAAAAATAGAGAAATTGTTTATTTTTTGTTATGGTCAAAGCGAATGACTTGGTCCTGTGCATCCACATAAGCGTGAACGCCAAAGGGGACAATGGCTCTTGGAGTTGCGTGACCGACATTCAGATTATAGACAATCGGGATATTGTTATCAATGATATCCAATAGTGCTTCCTTATAGTCGTCATAGAAGGTTTCATCCATTGGCTTTCCGACCAAGAGTCCACTGATGACCTCAAATACCCCAGTTTCTTTCAAAGCCTGCAACATCTTTTTGAAGTTTTCCGGCTCAGGCTTTTCTTCGCTTGTTTCTAGCAAGAGAATCTTTTCTTCCCAGTCGGATAAGTCAGGGAAGAGTTTGTACTTTTGGCAGAGCTCCGTGCTGTCTGCGTATCGAGAGTTGTCAAAGATATCATAGAGAGATTCAAGACAACCGCCGAGAATTTCTCCCTCAAACTGAGCATTTCCTTGTAACAAGTCAAAACCTGTATTTACATGACTGATACGAGCTGTTCCTAGGGCCTTGGGACTAAAATCAGTCCGTTCCTCATACCAAACGTCGCTAGGACGGATTTCTGAGATTCTTCCAGTCTCAATCAATTCTTTAAAGTAGCGGAAGCTATAGGGTAACATCTCCTTGTCTAATTCACAAATGTCTGCTAGAAAGGATTGCCCGTAAAAAGTCTTGACCCCTAGTTTATGCAACATAAGGTGGTTCATGGTTGTATCCGAGAAGCCAAGAAAAATCTTTGGCTTGATAACCTTTTGAAGCTGATCGTTTTCAAAAAGATAAGGTAGCAAACGATAGGTATCCTCCCCACCGATGGCGCATAGGATCATGTCGATGCTATCTTCCGAAAAGGCCTGCATCAAATCCTCTGCACGTGCTTCAGGATGATCCTTGATAAAGTCCAAGCCCTTTAGCGAATGGGGCAAAAAGACAGGATTGAGTCCCAAATCCTTGAGGCGTTGGATACCCAATTCCACTTCGTGTTTGACAAAATCCTCTCCGATAACACCGCTAGACAAACTAACAATACCAATAGTAGAAACCATATCTCATCCTCCCAGAAATAGATTGAGCCTATTTTATCACAAAAGATGAGAGAAAACTATGGCGAATGTCAGAAGAATGCTTTTAAATCAAGAAAGTAGTAAAAAGCAACCGCCTGAGCAGTTGCTTTTCGTTTTTCTAATCACTAATCTCACTAGATATGAGTTACTTGGTCAACTCTTGATTATAGGAGAGGGCTAAATCAATCCAGTAAGGCAGTTCTTTTTGACCGTCTATATCTAGGTCTATATAGCCATGATAAGGTCGCCCTCTCATCAATGTAGTATGAGCTCCTGTTCGGGGTAGAACTTGCTTTTCCATTTCTTTGCCAATTCTCACCATAACCAGCTCGTCCTTTCTGGAACTGACTGTAAGGACCATTTTCCCACGAATCATAAAGGCCAGGCCACCAAACAGTTTCTTTTCTTCTAGCTCTTCTTCGAAAATTTGGGGAGGAAGTTTGAGCGCTAGAATTTTTCGAATCTGCTGAGCTAAAGATTGACTATATGCCATAGCTTTGCACTTTTCTTAATAACGTGATGGGCCCGCGCTTGCACTTCGGATATTGAAGCGTTTCTTGAGATAGAAGCGAAGGGCGAGAAGGGCTGCTCCTAGGACAGCCAAAGGCAGTGGAGCAAGGATTGGATTGAGAGCTGCTGGTAGGAAGCTTGTTGCGAAGAAGACAGCCAACCAGAGAAGCATAGCAGCGAGGATGACGAGGATTGATTTCCAGAAAGGAGGGCGCTGGCTACGATCTGTGTCTGGTCCATAGTACTGGTAGACAAAGTAGTACATCAAGTAGAAGGCCACCCCTCCAACAAGCCCAACCAACAAGAGGGTAATCAAACCATAGCCAATAGCCTGGTCTGTAGAGAAGAAGGTAGTCAGAGCGCTAACCAATGCAAAGAGACTGGTGATAAAAAGGGCTGAGTCCATAATCATGAGTTTTGGATCGTCATTTTCCTTAGGGTGCTCTTTTTCATATTGCTCCTTGATAGTGAAGCTGTGAGCCCAGTGGGTTGGAGCCCCGTAGAGGGAACGAGCAGTCGTCCCTTTGGCTTGCTCTTCAAGGATTTTAGGAATGACTTCCTCAAAGACAGCTTTGATTTCAGCGTCAGTTTTACCATCTTTGAGAAATTGTTGGGTAGCGATGTGGATAAACTCTTGGTTTTTCTTAGTTAGTTTTTGTAAATCAATCTGAGACATAGGGATTCCTCTTAGAACCATTTTTTATGGATGAGATAGAGAGTGAGCGAGACACTCATAGCAAAGGCGATAAAGACGATTAACCAGAAGGCGTGTGGCTCACCGTTCAGAGGGATTTCATTATCCTTAAAGTTCATCCCGTAGGCTGAGAAGATCATAGTTGG
Organism: Streptococcus downii; assembly: GCF_004353325.1. Taxonomy (NCBI): domain Bacteria; kingdom Bacillati; phylum Bacillota; class Bacilli; order Lactobacillales; family Streptococcaceae; genus Streptococcus; species Streptococcus downii. The sequence continues at coordinate 265,727 of NZ_MZNX01000006.1, read as the reverse complement.
GACAGACATGACAATGGTCACGAGAGCCAGAGTTTTCATGATGTTGTTCTGGTTGTTGGAAATGATAGAGGCAAAGGTCTCTGTCATAGAGTGAAGGACGTTTCCATAGATATCTGCCATCTCGATGGCCTGTTGGGTTTCAATCAGGGTATCCTCGAGTATATCCTCGTCCTCTAAGTATTTTTTGATATTGCTGGTTGCGCTGGTCAATTTCTTGATCACGCGCTCATTTGTCTTAAGCGAGGCCTTGAAATAGACGATGGTCTTTTCCAATTCCATGAGTTCAATCAATTCTTCATTTCGAGTGGATTTATGCAGTTGACTTTCGATTTGTTCGCTCTTGCGATCAATGGAACGAAGGGCAGTTAGATAAAGTTCGGCATTGCGATAAAGGAGTTGAAAGATAAAGCGTGACCGCATGAAGGTATAGAAATTACGCAACCTACGATTGATAAAGACATCAAGAACAGGGAGGGATTCCAGGCAGGTGGTGATAATGGTTTCCTCGGTGATGATAATCCCTAGCGGAATCGTTACGTAATAGGTGCGGTTGTTTCTCTCTTCTGTGACTGGAACGTCTACGATAATCAAAGTGTATTCATCTTCGATGGTAATACGGGACATTTCTTCCGCATCGAGCGGTGCTCGAAGGTCGGCAATGTCAATATTAAAGGCATTAGCAATCTCCAATGATTCATTTTGTGTAGGATTGACGAGGTTGATCCAAGTGCCCGGTTCAAGCGTGTCTATCTCTTTAAATTCAGTTGTGGTTGAGAGAAAAACTTGTTTCATGTCCCCTGTCCTTTCCTACTATTCAGTGTTTGATTTTTTGCACCGTACTATTATACTATAAAAACAGTTTTTTGGGTAATAGAATTTCACATTTTTTGGTATAATGGAAAGCAATAATGGACTAGAAAGAACAAAGATGCAAGATAAAATTGTGATTCATGGGGCACGTGCCCATAACTTAAAAAATATTGATGTGGAGATTCCGCGAGACAAGCTGGTTGTTGTGACTGGTTTGTCAGGGTCTGGGAAATCCAGTCTGGCCTTTGATACCCTCTATGCTGAGGGCCAACGTCGCTATGTAGAGAGTCTATCAGCCTATGCTCGCCAGTTTTTGGGCAACATGGAAAAACCAGATGTAGATGCCATTGACGGTCTCAGCCCAGCTATTTCTATCGACCAAAAAACAACCAGTAAAAATCCTCGTTCGACCGTGGGAACCACGACTGAAATCAATGATTATCTGCGTCTCCTCTACGCACGTGTGGGGACGCCTTACTGTATCAACGGACACGGGGCTATCAAGGCTTCTTCTGTTGAGCAAATCGTGGATAAGGTCTTGGAATTGCCAGAACGCCAACGTCTGCAAATCTTAGCTCCTGTCATTCGTAAGAAAAAAGGGCAACACAAGAGCATCATTGAAAAGGTTCAGAAAGACGGCTATGTCCGCGTCCGAGTGGATGGGGAAGTCTATGATGTGACCGAAGTGCCAGAGTTGTCTAAGAGCAAGCAACACAATATCGATGTCGTGGTCGACCGTATTGTCATCAAGGAGGGCATTCGTAGCCGTCTCTTTGACTCAATCGAGGCTGCCCTTCGTATCGCAGAAGGTTATGTGATTATCGACACTATGGACGATTCGGAGTTGCTCTTTTCTGAGCATTATGCCTGTCCAGTTTGTGGTTTTACAGTACCAGAGTTAGAGCCTCGTCTCTTCTCCTTCAATGCCCCGTTTGGCTCGTGTAGTGAGTGTGATGGTTTGGGCATCAAGCTGGAGGTGGATGTTGATTTAGTGGTTCCTGATACCAGCAAAACCTTGCGTGAGGGAGCCCTGGCACCTTGGAATCCTATCTCATCCAACTACTATCCAAATATGCTGGAACAAGCCATGACAGCTTTTGGAGTGGATATGGATAAGCCCTTTGAGGACTTGTCAGAAGAAGATAAGAACTTGATTCTCTATGGGTCTGATGGCAAGGAATTCCATTTCCACTATGAAAATGAATTTGGTGGAGTGCGCGATATTGACATTCCTTTTGAGGGGGTTGTCAATAATATCAAGCGTCGTTACCATGAGACTAACAGTGATTACACACGCACCCAAATGCGTCTCTACATGAATGAACTAACCTGCGGAACTTGCCATGGCTACCGTCTCAATGACCAGGCCTTGTCTGTCCGTGTGGGTGGGGAGCAAGGACCACATATCGGTGAAATCTCAGACCTGTCTATCGCAGACCACTTGGCTTTGGTGAGCCAGCTGACCTTGTCTGAAAATGAAGCCATTATTGCTCGTCCTATTCTCAAGGAAATTAAGGATCGCTTGACCTTCCTCAATAATGTGGGACTCAACTATCTGACTCTGTCGCGTTCGGCAGGAACCCTTTCAGGTGGGGAGAGTCAGCGTATTCGCTTGGCAACCCAGATTGGATCCAACCTATCAGGTGTCCTCTATATCCTGGATGAGCCGTCGATTGGTCTTCACCAGAGGGATAATGACCGCTTGATTGCCAGTCTGAAAAAGATGCGTGACTTGGGCAATACTCTCATCGTGGTGGAACACGATGAAGATACCATGCGCGAGGCGGATTATCTGATTGACGTTGGTCCGGGTGCTGGTGTTTTTGGTGGAGAGATTGTCGCTGCAGGAACGCCCAAGCAGGTGGCCCGTAACAGTAAGTCTATTACAGGCCAGTACTTGTCAGGTAAACGTGCCATTCCAGTACCAGAAGAGCGCCGTGCCGGAAATGGTCGCTTTATCGAAGTGACAGGTGCGCGTGAGAACAACTTGCAAAATATTACCGCTCGCTTCCCATTGGGAAAATTCATCGCAGTGACAGGTGTATCAGGTTCAGGGAAATCGACCTTAATCAACAGCATCCTCAAAAAAGCCATTGCCCAGAAGCTTAACCGCAATTCAGACAAACCTGGTAAGTTTAAGACGATTACAGGGATTGAGCATGTAGACCGCTTGATTGACATTGACCAGAGCCCGATCGGACGAACGCCAAGGTCTAACCCGGCTACCTATACGGGAGTTTTTGACGATATACGAGACCTCTTTGCTCAGACAAATGAAGCTAAGATTCGAGGCTACAAGAAGGGCCGTTTCAGTTTCAATGTCAAGGGTGGTCGTTGCGAAGCCTGCTCAGGTGACGGGATTATCAAGATTGAGATGCACTTCTTGCCAGATGTTTATGTGGCTTGTGAAGTCTGCCACGGGACTCGCTACAACAGTGAAACCCTAGAAGTCCACTATAAGGAAAAGAATATCTCGCAGGTCTTGGACATGACCGTCAACGATGCGGTGGAATTCTTCCAACACATTCCCAAAATTCAACGCAAACTTCAGACCATCAAGGATGTGGGGCTGGGCTATGTAACGCTAGGTCAACCGGCTACCACCCTTTCTGGGGGAGAAGCTCAGCGTATGAAGTTGGCTAGCGAACTCCATAAACGCTCGACAGGAAAATCTTTCTACATTCTGGATGAGCCGACGACAGGGCTTCATACCGAGGATATCGCTCGCTTGCTTAAAGTCTTGGCTCGCTTTGTCGACGATGGCAATACCGTCCTTGTTATCGAGCACAATCTGGATGTCATCAAGACGGCAGACCATATCATCGATTTGGGTCCTGAGGGCGGTGTCGGTGGTGGAACCATCATCGCAACAGGAACCCCAGAAGAAGTAGCGGCCAACGAAGCTAGCTACACAGGACACTATTTGAAAGGAAAGTTACATCATGAATAAACGTGTGCAAGCATTTTTAGATAAAATGCAAGAAAAAGAACTAGATGGTATTATCATCAATAACCTTAAAAACGTCTATTACCTGACTGGTTTTTGGGGTTCAAACGGAACCGTTTTTATCAGCCGTGACCGTCAAGTCTTGGTGACAGACTCTCGCTATATCATTGCTGCTAAGCAAGAAGTGACAGGTTTTGAGATTGTGGCTGACCGCGATGAATTGGCTGTTATTGCAGGCATCGTTAAGGATATGGGCTTGTCTCGAATCGGTTTTGAAGACGAGATTTCGGTCTCTTATTACCACCGTATGCAGGCTGCTTTTACAGGAATCGACTTGCTTCCGCAGACTCAGTTTGTTGAAGCGCTTCGTATGATTAAGGATGAAGCGGAGATTGCGACTATTCGCAAGGCTTGTTCCATCTCAGACCAAGCTTTCCACGATGCACTTGACTTTATCAAACCTGGAAAGACTGAGATTGAAATTGCCAACTTCCTTGACTTCCGCATGCGTGAGTTGGGAGCATTTGGCTTATCCTTTGATACAATCCTAGCAAGCGGTATCAACTCTTCCAAACCTCATGCTCATCCGATGCACAAACCGGTTGAAGCAGGAGAAGCCATCACCATGGACTTCGGCTGTCTCTACGACCACTATGTCAGCGATATGACACGGACCATCTATCTAGGCCATGTCAGTGACGAGCAAGCAGAAATCTACAACACAGTTTTGAAAGCCAACCAAGCTCTGATTGACCAAGCCAAGGCAGGTCTAGGTTTCCGTGACTTTGACAAAATTCCTCGTGATATCATTGTGGAAGCAGGCTATGGAGAATACTTTACACATGGTATCGGACACGGTATCGGACTGGACATCCACGAAGAACCCTACTTTAGCCAAACTTCCAAAGAAGTCATTAAATCTGGTATGGTCTTGACTGATGAACCAGGTATTTATATTGAAGGAAAATACGGCGTTCGTATTGAAGATGATATCTTAATTACAGATAACGGTTGCGAATTGTTGACTCTAGCACCGAAGGAATTAATTGTTATTTAAGAAAATTATGATAAATCATTGACTTTTATATTTTAAAGGTTTATACTGATAGACGAAAACGGTAGGTGAGGCTACCATAGGGATACGGATGACTACCGCAAAGCAGTGGAGACACTACTCGTTGGTCAACAGTCCTGGTCGCGAAGGCCAAGACTAAGCTCATTTCATTGCCCTATGGAGTTAAAGCTTGAACGAAAAAACAGATAATTAGTTTTTTAATCCTGCCATTTTATGGCAGGATTTTCTACTGTTTTAGAACAGGAAAAGGAGACAGATGATGCAAATTGACGACCACCCAGAACCGCATATACACAGCCAATCGCTGATTTGTGTCGTTCTGCCCTTATAAAGTGATTGGTCTCTGTGTATGAAACACATCATTCATACAGATAGGAGAAACCAATGAAAACTACAAAAGAAAGATTAGCAGCAGCTATTCATACACCTTTAAACGAAACTCTATCTTTTTATAAGACAAGTCTGACAGGCTTGACTGAGGAGCAGGTGGAGGAAAATCGTGATCTATATGGCGAAAACACCATCACCAAGGGTCAAGAAGACAGTATCCTTAAAAAGATTTACGAATCTATTATCAATCCATTTACAATCATCCTTCTTGTCATCGCTATGATTTCCATGGTGACCAATGTCTGGTTGGCGAAGCCTGGACAAGAAGATCCGACGACCTCTATCATCATCGTCGTTCTCGTTCTAATTTCTGGTGGCATTCGATTTGTCCAAGAACTGCGAAGCGACAAAGCTGCGACCAATCTTTCAAAAATGATTGTGAATACAGCCACAGTTATTCGCGAAGGCCAGAGTTTAGAGGTCGCAATTGAAGATTTGGTCGTTGGAGATATAGTAAAATTAAGTGCTGGGGATATGATTCCAGCAGACCTCCTTTTGATTGAATCACGTGATTTCTTTGTTCAACAGTCTGGCTTGACGGGTGAAAGTGATTCGGTTGAAAAATTGGCTTTGTCAAAAATGAGTCAGCCAAATTTTGATAGTCTGCTAGAAGCAGAAGCGCTCGCCTTTATGGGAACCAACGTGATATCAGGAAGTGCCAAGGCTTTGATTCTAGCAGTTGGTGATGACACCATGATGGGGAAAATAGAGCAGACTCTCAATACTTATGACGAGCCTACCTCTTTCGAACGGGATATGAACAGTATCTCCTGGCTTTTAATCCGTTTGATGTTGGTCATGGTTCCCATCGTATTTCTTTCCAATGGTTTGACGGATGGAGATTGGTTAGAGGCTGGCGTATTTGCTTTGAGCGTGGGTGTTGGGCTTACACCTGAGATGCTTCCCATGATCATCACGGCCAGTCTAGCAAAAGGCTCTATTATCATGGCCAAGGAAAAAGTCGTCATCAAAAAACTCAATGCCATACAAGATCTAGGTGCTATTGATATCCTATGCACGGATAAAACCGGAACCCTTACCCAAGACGAAATTGTCCTTGAATATCCTTTGGATATACATGGAGATTTGGATTTGTCTGTGTTGAGACGAGCCTATCTCAATTCCTATTTTCAAACCGGTTTGAAAAACTTGATGGACCGTGCCATTATCAGTAGAACTGAAAAAGAAGCTAAAGAACACGCTATTCTACAAAATTTGGATACTAGCTTCCAAAAAATAGATGAATTGCCCTTTGATTTTGAACGTAGACGGATGAGTGTCATCGTCAAGGATGAAAACGAAGTTGTTAGTTTGGTAACCAAGGGTGCCCTAGAGGAAATGCTTGCGATTTCAACCCATGTGGAATATCAAGGTCAGATTAGCCCTCTGACGGATGATATCCGAGTGGAAATCTTAAAAGAAGTGGACCAACTCAATCAACAGGGCTTACGAGTCTTGGGAGTCGCTTATAAAACAGGTCTAAAAGAAGGTTTTGCTTACTCCGTTGAAGATGAAAAGGAAATGATTCTAACAGGATATCTTGCCTTCCTAGATCCACCAAAACCATCTGCAGCCCCTGCTATCCAAGCTTTATTAGAGTATGGTGTTCAAACCAAGATCTTGACGGGGGATAATGAGAAGGTAACCCAAGCAGTATGCGAAAAAGTTGGTTTAGACGTTGATCAAATCTTGTTGGGTTCTGATATTGATGCTATGGCGGACGAAGAGTTGGCCCAAGCGGTCGAGAAGGTGACTGTATTTGCCAAACTCTCTCCGGATCAAAAAGCACGAATCATTTTACAAATCAAATCTAATGGGCATTGTGTCGGCTATATGGGAGATGGGATCAATGATGCCCCTTCTATGAAAGTAGCAGATGTAGGGATTTCTGTCGATACAGCAGTAGATATTGCCAAAGAGACAGCTGATGTCATTTTGCTAGATAAGGATTTGATGGTGCTTGAAAAAGGTCTGGTTGAAGGACGAAAAGTCTATGCCAATATGACCAAATATATCAAGATGACGGTCAGCTCTAATTTCGGGAATATTCTGTCACTCTTAGTGTCTGGTATCTTTTTACCTTTCCTTCCTATGGCTCCGATTCACTTGATTGTGTTAAACCTCGTCTACGACCTTTCTTGCATTGCCTTACCATTTGATAATGTGGATGAAGACTTTTTGAAACATCCTCATAAGTGGGAGGCTAAGTCTATTACTCGTTTTATGATTTGGATGGGTCCGATTTCTTCTGCCTTTGATATTTTGACCTTTATCTTGCTCTATTTTGTCATTGTCCCGATGGCGACAGGCCAAGCCTATGTTCACGGAGCAGAGTCTGCAACGGGCTTTATCATTCTGTTCCAGACAGGCTGGTTCATTGAATCCATGTGGTCCCAAACTATGGTCATCCATATGCTTCGTTCAGCAAAGCTTCCTTTCTTACAAAGTCGTCCATCATGGTTTGTTCTTGGAACAACCTTGCTAGCAGCTAGCTTTGTGACCTTCCTTCCCTACTCTTCAATTGCTAGCCTGCTTCATTTAACCCCTTTGGAACTAATTTATTTCCTCTTTTTGCTTTTGATCATCGTTCTCTATATGATCAGTGTTACAGTTGTGAAACGAATCTATATCAAAAAATTTAAAAGTTGGCTATAAATTGATTTTGTCAAGAAAAAAGTACGGAAATCGCTAAAAAAGTTAAATTTTTTTAAAAATAGGTCGCAAGTCGGATGTTTTTTATGGTATAATAGACTAAACTGATAGTAACATGTAGCGAAAGGGGTAGGCACATGATTAAGATTTATACCGTCTCCAGTTGCACAAGCTGTAAGAAAGCGAAGACTTGGCTCAACGCACACCAGTTAAGTTATAAAGAACAAAACCTTGGTAAAGAAGGGATTACGAGAGAAGAACTGCTTGATATTCTGACAAAGACAGATAATGGAATTGCCAGCATTGTATCATCAAAAAACCGCTATGCGAAAGCTTTAGGAGTTGACATCGAAGATTTGAGTGTGAATGAAGTACTCAACTTAATCATGGAAACACCACGGATCTTAAAAAGTCCTATTCTAGTTGACGAGAAGCGTTTGCAGGTCGGTTACAAAGAAGATGATATCCGTGCCTTTTTACCACGCTCTGTCCGTAATGTAGAAAATGCAGAAGCACGTTTGCGTGCAGCTCTATAAACATCGAGGCTGGGGTATCTCCTAGCCTTGTTCATTTTTTATCAAAAAATTATGTGAGGAATTATGAAAAAGATAGTAATTGGCGCAGCTACTCTCCTCCTGCTACTTGCAGGATGTGGCCAAAAGAAGGAAACGACATCCAGTTCAAAACATGAATCCGAAACGCTCCAGTCTACTCTGCCCGTTTTGGAAAATGCGGAAAAGAATACGGTTGTGACCAAGACTTTGATTTTCCCTGAGTCAGGAGATGGCGTCAAGCAAACGCAAACCATCACCTATAAAGGGAAACAATTTCTAAAATTGGTTATTCGGCAGATACGGCCCTTAAGTGAGGAATTGAAATCCTTTATCGCTGACCACGGTCTTGAAGAAACTCAAAAAGCTCTTTTAGAAGCAGAAGAAAAGGATGAAATGCTTCAGGAAGCGCGCAAATTGGCAGGTTTTACACTTGAAACCAAACTGCTCAGTGAGACTGAAATCCAGACCACAACGACCTATGATTTACAAGTCTTGGATGTCAAAAAGGCGTCACAGACAGATTATTTGAAAAATCTTGGCTTAGAGACTCTTTTGAAAAATGAACCAAGCCAATATATCGCAGACAGAGTGGCAAATGGTGCGACAGAACAGTAAGAAAATCCAAATAAATGGATTGACTTAATTGTAGAACGTAAGGAAATATGCTATAATAGTACTATTCTAAGGAAAGAGGGTGTTAGAATGGGATTTACTGAAGAAACTGTACGTTTTAAATTGGATGATTCCAACAAGAAGGAAATCAGTGAAACGTTGACAGATGTCTATGCTTCTCTGAATGAAAAGGGTTATAATCCGATAAATCAAATCGTCGGTTATGTATTGAGTGGAGACCCTGCCTACGTTCCTCGTTACAATAATGCACGAAATCAAATTCGTAAGTATGAGCGTGATGAAATTGTTGAAGAATTGGTGCGCTATTACCTTAAAGGACAAGGAGTCGATCTATAATCTATGAGAATTATGGGATTGGACGTCGGTTCAAAAACAGTGGGTGTTGCGATTAGCGATCCACTAGGCTTCACCGCTCAAGGACTTGAAATCATCCAGATTAATGAGGATCAGGGCCAGTTTGGTTTTGACCGTATCAAGGAATTGGTTGATAGCTATAAGGTGGAACGTTTTGTAGTAGGTCTGCCTAAAAACATGAACAATACCAGCGGTCCGCGAGTAGAAGCTAGTCAAGCCTATGGAGCAAAACTAGAGGAACTTTTTAGTTTGCCAGTAGACTATCAGGATGAGCGCTTGACGACAGTCGCAGCTGAGCGTATGTTGATTGAACAAGCAGATATCAGCCGTAACAAACGCAAGAAAGTTATTGATAAGTTGGCTGCTCAGCTGATTTTGCAAAATTATTTAGATAGAAAATTTTAAGACAGAGGAGAAACTATGTCACACGATCACAACCATGACCACGAAGAACGCGAATTGATTACACTAGTAGACGAGCAAGGAAATGAAACCTTGTTTGAAATTCTTTTGACGATTGATGGGAAAGAAGAGTTTGGTAAAAACTATGTTCTCCTAGTGCCAGTTAACGCAGAAGAAGACGAAAACGGTGAAGTTGAAATCCAAGCTTACTCATTCATCGAAAACGAAGACGGAACAGAAGGCGAATTGCAACCAATCCCAGAAGACTCAGAAGACGAATGGAATATGATTGAAGAAGTCTTCAACAGCTTTATGGAGGAGTAAAAACGTCCAGGGGACGTTTTTAGCCCAACTCCTAAAAATTGGAAGAGTTGGAACATCCAGTGGATGTTTTTAGCCCACGTTGAAATTCATAGTAGCTAGTGATTAGCTAACCAGGTAAGAGGTTGGAATTTTTGTCCCGACCTCGCTTTTTATTTGTAATCATACTTTGATGCAGTAGTTGATTGTACTTTTGTTAAGGAGATGTGTGTGTTTGAAGTAGAAGAATGGCTGCATAGTCGGATTGGTTTAAACTTTAGATCTGGTCTTGGACGAATGCAGCGAGCTGTGGATTTGCTGGGAAATCCTGAGAAGACTTATCCTATTATCCACGTAACAGGGACTAACGGTAAGGGGTCAACTATCGCCTTTATGAGGGAGTTGTTTGTAGCTCATGGAAAAAAAGTTGGCACTTTTACCTCTCCTCATATCGTCAGTATCCATGATCGAATCTGTATCAATGGGCTACCGATCGTAGATGAAGACTTTACCCGTATAGCTAACCAAGTTAAGGAGATGGAAAAAACTCTTTTGGAAACTCATGACCAGTTGTCCTTTTTTGAGTTGCTGACCTTGATTGCTTTCCTCTATTTTAGGGAACAAGAAGTGGATTTGGTTTTGCTAGAAGTGGGGATAGGTGGTCTACTTGATACCACTAATGTCGTAACAGGAGAGATTGCAGTTATTACTTCGATTGGTCTAGATCATCAGGAGACCTTGGGCGATAGTTTGGAAGAAATAGCAGAGCAGAAAGCTGGTATCTTCAAGGCCGGCAAGAAGGCGGTCATTGCCAAGCTCGCTCCAGAAGCGGAGCTTGTCTGTCAAAGTAAAGCGAGAGAGTTAGCTGTTGACCTTTATCAAGCTGGGCAAGACTTCGCTTTGAAAGTTGGAAATTTCTCAAGTAGGATAGAAAGCTTTTCACAACTTAAAATCAGTTTGGAGGGTGCTTATCAGCAAGAAAATGCCGCCTTGGCTTTACAAACTTTTCTTCTGTTTATGGCGTCAAGAGGTGAAAGGGTCGAAGAAGAGTTTGTCAGACGGGCTTTGAAGGAGACACATTGGGCAGGTCGATTAGAACGGATTCGCCCGAAAATCTACCTAGATGGGGCTCACAATCTTCCAGCCTTGACTCGTCTAGTCGAGTTTATCCAGGGGAAAATCCAGCAAGGCTATCAGGTTCATATCCTTTTTGGTGCCCTTAAACGCAAGGATTATCAGGGGATGTTAGGCTATCTAACGGAGCAGTTGCCTCAGGTAAAACTTAAGGTAACAGGCTTTGACTACCAAGGCTCTCTGGATGAAAAGGATGTGGCGGGTTACGATTTGATTCCTTCCTATGGGGACTTTATCAGAGAATTTGAAGAAAAGGCCAATAACCAGAACTTGCTTTTCGTGACGGGGTCACTCTACTTTATCTCGGAAGTTCGAGCGAGTTTGGTTGGAAGCGATGGGACTAGTTGACCTTCTAGGTTTAAGTTGCTATACTGAAGGTAGGAGGTACATCTGGAAACGATTCCAGCAAAACATTGGCACAAAAAGAAAGGAAATCGCTATGAAAACGAAAACATTCACACTTTCTATTGCTTCCCTAGCAATTCTTAGTCTTTTAGCAGCTTGTGGACCTAAGGCACAAGCCCCTACCCAGCAATCTGCACAGCAATCATCTTCTCAACAAGAATCATCTTCTAGCGCTGCAACAAGTGCCAGCCAACCACAAGCCTCCTCAAGTCAGGACACTACTGTAGCTCAACCTACGAACATCGATGGTACCTACACTGGAAAAGATGAGAATGCCCAGATCACTCTAGTTGTAACAGGTAAGACTGGTACATGGACTGAGGTCGAGCCAGATGGAGATAAGGAAATCAAACAAGTTAGTTTTGAGCCGGAAAATCAACGTGTCATCATCGGTGATGATGTCAAGATTTACGCAGTTAATGATAATCAATTGATTATCGACGATATGGACCAAGAGGCATCTGACCGAGTAGTCTTAACGAAACAATAATGATTAAGTAAAAGTTCCAATGAGATGAAATCCATCTTTTTGGAGCTTTTTTTCTTGAAAAAGTGGCTGGCTGTTCTTTACTAACTTTTTACTTAAAACGCTTACAAATATTTGTAAAACTTCTTATAAGGTCGTATACTTATAGTAAATAATCAAATAGCGCAGAGGCGCAGGAGGAAAAGCATATGGCTACATTTTACGTTCCATCAGTTAACCTTATTGGTAAAGGTGTTGTAAATGAAGTAGGTCCGTATATCAAGGAACTGGGGTATAAGAAGGCCCTTTTGGTAACAGATAAGTTCATCGAAGGCAGCGATATTTTACCTAAGGTCCTAAAACCACTAGATGCTGAAGGGATTGAATATGTGATCTTTAGCGATGTTGAGCCAAATCCGACTTGCAAGAACGTCACAGACGGAGTGACTGCCCTGAAAGAGCATGGTTGTGACTTCATCATCAGTCTTGGGGGAGGATCTCCTCAGGATGCGGCTAGCTGTATCTCTATCATCGCTACAAATGGTGGAAAACCACAGAATTACGAAGGTCTTCACAAGTCTGATAAAAAAGGGTTGCCAGTGGTTGCAATCAATACAACAGCTGGAACTTCTGCAGAAATTACGATTAACTATGTCATTACTGACGAAGAACGCAAGGTCAAGATGGTAATGGTTGATAAGAACAGCCTCGCTCTTATCTCTGTCAATGATCCAGAACTCATGCTTTCAAAACCGAAAGGATTGACAGCAGCGACAGGTATGGATGCTCTTACCCATGCTGTCGAGGCTTTAGTAACACCAGGTGCTTATAATGTGACCAAGAAACTCTCTATCGGAGCGATTGAACTCATCAAGGAGTATCTTCCTCGTGCTGTGGCAAATGGCCAAGATATTGAAGCGCGTGAGGCGATGGTCAATGCCATCTTCCTCGGTGGTATGAGCTTTAACAATGCTGGTTTGGGATATGTTCATTCTATGGCTCACCAACTCGGTGCGGTATATAACTTGCCGCATGGTGTCTGCTGTGCCATGCTTCTTCCAGTTGTAGAGCGTGAAAATGCCAAACGTGTACCAGAAGCTTTCCGCAATGTAGCCAAGGCTTTGGGACTTCATGTGGAAGGGAAAACAGACCAAGAATGTGCGGCCTATGCTATCGCTGAAATTGAGAAACTGTCTGAAACAGTAGGTATTCCGAAGAAACTCACTGAACTCGGTATCGAAGAAAAAGACTTTGACTTTGACTACCTTTCTAAGAATGCCTTGATTGATGCATGTGCGCCAGGCAATCCATTTATGCCAACCTTGGAAGAAACCATTGCTCTCTACAAAGAACTCTTCTAAAGATTAAGTAGAGCGGAAGCGACGTATCCCCCAAAATATAAATAATATTGGAAAGAACTATCATTTTGGTAGTTCTTTTTTTAAAAATTTGCTATCCTAGACATATGAGAAAAATCAAAATTGATGTGGTTGTAGTGCCCTTAAGTGGGCATCTCTTCCCAACCTTGAATCTACTCGCACCCTTGTTGAAGGATCCCTTGTATGAGATTCGATTATTTACAGGACCACAACGAAAAGTTGTCGCAGAGGAGATGGGATTCCAGGTGATTCCCATTTTAGAAAATTCTGTAGATGAATTTGAGCGCGTAGCCAACAATGAAGGGCAATTAAACCTTATTTCTGCTTATCGACAGTTGTCAGCTAGTCTTGATTTGATCGATGTGGTGTCTGACCAACTAGTGCAAGAGTGGCAGGAAAATCGACCTGATATTGTGATTGCCGACTTCATCACCTTATCTGGGGGGTTAGTAGCGGAACAGTTGGGAATCCCTTGGATTACCACTATGGCGACACAATTTGCCATTGAAACGACAGATGGACCGCCTTGTTTCTTTGGAGGAATGGGCAGTCCAAAGACACCGTTCCAATCTGTCCAGCAATGGCTGGGGAGAAAAGTGACTCGTTTAGGGAAACGAATCGTAACCTTTTTATTGAGAGAACGCTTAAAACGTTACGATTTTAAGTTCTACAATCAGAAAGGTCAAGAAACTATCTATTCCCCCTATTCTATCTTAGGGATTGGGATGAAAGAGTTGGAGCTGAAAAGTGGTTTTCCAGAGCATTACCTTTGGGTGGGACCTTTTGGCTCTTCGATTGAGAGGGCAGAAAATTATCCCCTCGATTTGTCTCCTTTTTTAGGTTATAAGAAGGTCCTTGTATCCTGCGGCACTCAGCTAGCATGGGCTAAAGACAACCTCCTCTACCAGACACAACAATTGGCAAAAGCCCATCCGGACTGTCACTTCTTTGTGACTCTGGGGTTTGGCGGACAAGACTTCCAATGTGAAGAGCTCATGGACAATGTTTCTGTGGTATCCTATCTTCCCTATAAGGAATACATTCCTCAGATGGATTATGTGATTCATCATGGTGGTGCGGGTATTTTTTACCAATGTATCATCTATGGCAAGCCTGCCTTGATTCTCCCTCATGACTATGATCAGTATGACTATGCGGTTCGTGGCTTAGAGGCGGGGATTGCCCTGACTGCTAAACGAGAGGATACGGAAGCGATTGGGCGAGCTTTTGATGAGTTATTGGCTGGAGATGACTGGTCAGACTTGAACAAACTCAGTCGCGCAGCCCAAGTCTATCAGCCAACAGAGATTCTGAAGAGCGAAATACATCGGCTTTTAGGGGACAAGGAGAAGTAAAAAATGAAGAAAGTATTGGTAACAGGTGCTACGGGCTTTCTAGGTAAGTATGTTGTTGAAGAACTCAGTCAGCAAGGCTATCAGGTACGTGCTTTTGGACGCAATCGCAAGGTGGGTCAGTCTTTGGAGAACTCCCTAGTATCATTTTTTCAGGGAGATTTGACCAAGCAAGAGGATTTGACTCAGGCTTGTCAGGGTATGGACATGGTTGTGCATGCGGGAGCTCTTTCTACCGTTTGGGGTCCTTGGGAGGATTTCTACCAGACAAATGTCTTAGGGACCAAGTATGTTCTGGATGCTTGCCGAGAGGCTGGTATTCAGCGTTTGGTTTATGTGTCCTCGCCTAGCATCTATGCTGCGCCTCGAAATCAGCTAGCTATCAAAGAAAGTGTTGCGCCTCAGGAAAACAATCTGAACAACTACATTCGTAGTAAGCTGGCTTCGGAGAAGCTGTTTAAGGATTATCCCGATGTTCCGAGTATTATTTTACGACCTCGTGGGCTTTTTGGGATTGGGGATACCAGTATTTTGCCCCGAGTTCTCAAACTCAGTCAGAAGATTGGCATTCCCTTGATAGGGGACGGTCGTCAGCTCATGGATATGACCTGTGTGGAAAATGTCGCTCTGGCAATTCGCTTGGCACTAGAGGCCCCTCAAGCTAGTGGCGAAGTTTATAATATTACCAATGGGGAACCAAGAGCCTTTAAGGATTTGATAGAAGAAACCCTGAGAGGACTGGGCTATCCGATAACATACAGAAAAGTGCCGGCTCCTCTTCTTTCAGCTATTGCAAGTAGTTTGGAGTTTCTTTATAAGACCTTGAAACTCAAAGGCGAGCCAGCTCTGACACGCTATACCTATTATCTGCTCCGTTATAGCCAGACGTTGGACATCAGCAAGGCGGAGCGAGACTTGGGGTATCGCCCTCAAATCAGTATTTCGGAAGGGATTGAACAATATGTCCAAGATTATCGAAAGCATTGATTATTTCCCTGCCGGATATTGTACTAGTTATGCGGCTTTGCTATTCAAGGGAGTCAAGAATCAAAAGATGACCTTCCCAGCTGGTGTCTTTCTGATTAAACACAGAGACAGGGGCTATCTCCTCTATGACACAGGTTATCACTACGATATTAAGACTCGGCTTCGCTATGGTTTCTATAGACTAGGAACACCTGTTCAAATGACGGAAAAGGACCAGATTTCACATTTGTTGGAAGCCAAGGGAATCAAACCAGAAGAAATAAATTATGTCATCCTATCTCATCTACATCCAGATCATCTGGGAGGAGCTAGCTTCTTTCCTCATGCAACCTTTATCCTGACTAAAGAGGTATATGAAGTCTACCAAAAACCCAAGTTGAAAGACTTGATTTTAAAGGAGTTTTTACCAACTTCTTTTGAAAAAAATCTAACTATTATCAGAGCTGACCAGCAACACCCAGCATTTCCCTATCGTCTGATTAGTGATCTTTTCGGAGATGGCAGTATCCTAATAGCCTCTGTTGACGGGCATGCCAGGGGGCAAGCTTGTCTGTGCCTTCCAGAGCTTAATCTTCTCATCGCAGCAGACCTCTGTTGGGGAATTGACCTCTTGCCTTACACCAAGCAGATGCACCTGCTTCCTTCCCTGGTGCAGGACAATAAGGCAGACTATATCAAGGGGACAGAGTTTCTGGAGGAAGTCCTGAGAGACGGTATTGAGGTAGTTGTTAGCCATGACCCTGTAGAAAGGATCGAGCGGATTTTGTATGAAAAAAATAACCTTTCTTAAAACCTTTATCCAAACGCGTTGGCTTCATCATTTCAAATCTCGAGAAGCTTTAGAAAACTATCAGAAAAAGCAATTAACCAACTATATGGACTTTTTAAAGCGAGAGTCGCCCTACTTTAAAAATGGAGTTCCTAGCAACTTTGACCATATGGACAAGGCCTTTATGATGGAACATTTCAATGAGCTCAACACCCAAGGAGTGGATAGAGATGAAGCCTTGGCCTTGGCTATTGAAAGTGAACAGACCCGTGATTTTACCGAGCTCAAAGGTGAAGTGGCGGTTGGGCTGTCTTCAGGGACGTCTGGACATCGAGGCCTCTTTATCACAACAGAGAAAGAGCGAAGTATGTGGGCAGCGGCTATCTTGGCAAAGATGTTGCCAAAGGGGCAGCTTTTTGGGCACCGTATCGCCTTTTTCCTGAGAGCTGATAATGAACTCTATCAGACCATCAATACGGCGCTCATTCGTCTAGAGTATTTTGATATTTTCAAACATACAGATGAGCATATAGAGCGACTCAACAACTATCAACCAACGATTATTGTGGCACCAGCCTCAATGTTAATTGAATTGAGCAAGCGTCTCAAGGATGGAGAGTTAGCTATTCACCCACAAAAAATCGTTTCGGTGGCGGAAATCTTGGAAGATAGTGATAGGGGACGGATTGCAGAAGCCTTTTCTTTATCCATTATTGACCAAGTTTATCAGGCGACAGAAGGTTTCCTAGCCTGCACTTGCTCAGCTGGCAATTTGCATCTCAACGAAGATATTATCTATGTGGAAAAAGATTATCTGGATGATCGCCGTTTTTATCCAGTGATTACGGACTTTAAACGAAGCAGTCAGCCTGTTTATCGCTACCAGCTCAATGATATCTTGGTTGAAAATCCGGAGCCTTGTCCCTGTGGCTCCTGCTATACACGGATTGACAAGGTCGAAGGACGTTCTGACGACATCTTCTATTTTGAAGGACTAGATGGGGGACAGGTGACCATCTATCCAGACTTTATCAGACGGTGCATCCTCTTTGTGGAGAATGTGGGAGATTATCAAGTTAAGCAACATTCTGAGAAATTAGTGGAAGTTTGTCTAAGCCAACGAGATGAGGATGTAGAGACAGCAATTTTAGCACAGTTCCAACTCTTGGCCCAGCAAAAAGAGTTCATAGTTCCTCAAATCCAATTTTCAGATTATCACTGGGATACTAGCCGTAAACTCAAACGAATTCAACGTTTATGAAAGGAAAAAAGACAATGACAGAAGTAAAAAGACATGTAGAAATCGCAGGTTATGGTGTTTGCCTTCCCAAGCATACCGTTCAATTCAAAGACCAGACCCGTTATCGTGTAGTTGAAAATGAAGAAACGCAACTTGACTTGGCAGAAGGAGCTATCCAGCGTGCACTTGAACATGCAAATCTGGATATTAAAGATATCGATTGTCTTGTATCAGCTAGTGCAGTTGGTGTTCAGCCTATTCCTTGTACGGCTGCCTTGATTCATGAGCGCGTGGCAAAAGAACTCTCAATCCCGGCTATGGATATCAATACGACCTGTACCAGCTTTATTTCTGCTCTATCGACCATGTCCCACTTGATTGAGGCGGGCGAATACAATTGTGTCTTGATTGTGTCTAGTGAGGTTGGAAGTTTAGGGCTAAATCCCAAGCAAAAAGAAAGTTTTGAACTCTTTAGTGATGGGGCAGCAGCCTTTATTTTCCAAAAAAGTCATCAGGAAAAAGGGGTCATTGCAAGTCTCCAACGTACTTGGTCAGAAGGGGCTCACGATACGGAGATTCGTGGAGGTCTGACTTCTTTTCAACCAAAAGAGTACTCTGAAGCGACTAAGACCAACTATATGTTTGACATGAAGGGGAAGAAAATCCTCCTCTTGTCTGCTCGTAAAATCCCAGTCATGTTTGAAGAGTTTCAAGAAAAAACACAGCTAGCCTTGGCAGACGTGGACTATATCATTCCTCACCAAGCAAGTCGCGCTCTTCCTTTGGTCATGGAAAAACTAGGTGTGGCCGAGGATCGGTACCTCAATCTCGTCACTGACTATGGAAATATGGTGTCAGTCTCTGTACCGTTTGGCTTGGCTTATTCTTTAGATCATGGGCTGGTCAAGGAGGGAGATGTCGTCTACCTTATGGGAACCGCAGCTGGTATGACGGTCAATATGTTGGCTCTGAAATTGTAACAATCATCTAAACACGGAACGGCTGGAACTTTAGCAAAGGTAAAAGGTTGCCATCTCCCCCTGAACTGAGGTATACTAGTAGAAACATTAGTTTATCAAGCGGTTAAGGAGAATGTTAGAAAAGGAAGGGGATGTATGACAGCTAGAAAAATGCAGCTACTCATGTCCAAATATGGTTTTAGTATTACCATTATGTTGGCAGAGTTGTTTATCGTCTTTGGTTTATTTATCTATCTAGGACAGATGGCTCCGATTCTCTGGATTATCCTTGTCATTTTAGTAAGCTTAGCGACCATTGTATCGATTGTCAATCGGTCCATGAATCCTGAGAGTAAGGTAACATGGCTGTTAGTAGCCTTTGTGCCAGTATTTGGCCCCTTGCTCTATATCATGTTTGGAGAACGCCGTCTATCGAAAAAAGAAATGAAACAGCTAAAGCAGCTTCAATCAATGGTTGACAGAGAGGATAATAGCAGAACCCTCCGTTTGGAGTTAAAGGAAGAGGATAAGTCGGCTTACGGAGTCATCAAATCCCTCCTCAGTATGGATACGAATGCGGATGTCTATAATCGAACAGATACCCATTTCTTCCCTTCAGGTGAAAGTATGTGGCGCCAGATGTTGGAGGATCTCAAAAAAGCTGAGAAATTTATCTTTCTCGAATACTATATCATCGAAGAAGGCTTGATGTGGAACAGCATTTTGGAGATTTTGGAAGAAAAGGCTGCTCAAGGAATAGAAGTCAAACTCCTCTATGATGACATTGGTTGTATGGCTACCCTGCCTGGAGATTATACCATCCAGCTTCGTGGACGAGGGATTGAAGCCCATAAATTTAACAAGGTGATTCCACGCTTGACCGTCGCCTATAACAACCGTGATCACCGTAAAATCATGATTATCGATGGGCAGATTGCCTATACAGGTGGTGTCAATCTGGCAGATGAGTACATCAACCATATCGAACGCTTTGGTTATTGGAAGGATAGCGGTATTCGGTTGGATGGGCCGGCTGTAAAGGCTTTTACCAGGCTCTTTTTATCCACTTGGTATATCAACCGTGGAGAGATTAGTGATTTTGATCAATACCATCTCGAGAATCAACCCAAAGATGGGATGGGACTTTGCATTCCCTATAGTAGTGGGCCAAAACCTATCTATCGCTCCCAGGTTGGGAAAACGGTCTATCAAAACCTTATCAATCAAGCTACAGATTATGTCTATATCACGACTCCTTACCTGATTGCCGACTATGATCTCACCGAAAGTATCAAAAATGCAGCTCTGAGAGGGGTAGATGTGCGAATTGTGACGCCATATATCCCAGATAAGAAGGTCATCCAATTGGTTACTCGCGGAGCCTATCCTGACTTGTTGTCTGCTGGAGTTCGCATTTACGAGTACAGTCCCGGATTTCTTCACAGCAAGCAAATGCTTGTCGATGGAGAGGTGGCCACTGTGGGAACCATCAATTTTGATTATCGTAGCTTGCTTCACCACTATGAAAATGCCGTTTTACTTTATAGAACACAGTCTATCATCGATATTGAGAGGGACTTCGAAGAGATTTTTAAGGTTTCTCAAGAAATTTATCCCCACACAATCAAAACAAGCTGGTATCAAAGCTTAATCAAGGAAATTGTCCAGTTGTTTGCGCCCATGCTCTAACTATCCACCAAGATCTAGCCCAAGGCTGGATCTTATTTTTGTCTTTTTGCGAATAGATAAGCAGGAGGATGAAAATGCTAAATCAAAAAGAATATGATTTTATCCTAGAGTTTCAAACAAGCAGTTTACACCGTTTTCGAGAGATTGAACGCTATGCTGAGCTAGATAAGAAGTTAAGGAAATATCAATCCCTAGCTGACATTCCTGTAAGATTTTGATATACTAAAACAGATAAACTTAGAGGAGAAATTGAATGAACGTATACGAGGGAAAAGACGAACAGCTAGAAGAATTTCGATACCAGTATCGGGAACGGCTGGATCAAGAGTCTGAATTTGGACTGGAGCGAGGTAAGAAGAAACGAACTCCGCTTCCATTTTTTAGTATGGCAATTTGGAGTTTGGCTGCTACAGCTGTTTCTGTAATGTTGCCTCTGATCTTTGGTTTGGTGAGCCCCCAACAGATGCAAGATCTTTATACTGGTTGGGCGCTACATCAGAGTGGGCAGATTTACACGGATTATTATGGTTCAAATGGGCTGCTTTATTACGTACTAACCTATCTCTCTCAAGGGAATATCCTTTTTGCTTTGGTGGAGTGGTTGGCCTTGTTCGGAGCTGGTGTTTTTCTATTTAAATCCGCTGATACCTTGACAGGTCAGGGAGAACAGGCTAGACAGCTTTTGTTGATTTTCTATCTTCTTGTGGGCAGTCTGGGATTTGGCGGTAGCTATGCAGTGGTTGTGGCCTTACCTTTCCTGTTTTATAGTTTTAGCCTAGTGGCTGACTATCTGGATGATCCAAGTAACGATAAAGGTTTCTTGCGAGTTGGGATGAGTTTAGTATTGGCTTTCTTCCTATCACCTATTCCCACAACCTTGTTTGCAGCTACACTTACCTTGAGTTTGTTTGGATTTAATATTGCCAAGCGTCGATTTACTCATGGTTTGTATCAATTTTTCGCATCAGCTCTAGGATTTTCTATCATTTTTTATCCAATTGGCTACTATACAGTCTTAACAGGAACTTTTGGTGATGCGATTAGCCATACTTTGTATCCAATAGATACGCTTAGTCTATTTTCAAATGCCAATCTTATGGAGAATGCTGCTTTCTATGGTTTGCTATCCATCGGTGTTGGGACTCTGACATTGATCTTTTCAGGATTGTTTCAGACCAAGTCAGCTCAGCAATCTGCTGTCTCAATAGGCGCTATTTTAGGATTATTAGCAACTCTTTCTTTGTTAATTCTTTCAAAGGAACCTTTACATGGCTCACGTTTGGCAGCGATTTTGCCCTTTCTGACATTGTTATTGTTAACCAATATCAAAGAAGGAAGCTCTGATCGTATCAGTCGTAGTAGACGAAGAGTTCGTTCTTCATCACTCTTTGGTCGCTACCTCAAGGGAAATTTCTATCTACCATTAATTGCGATAGTCTATTTACTTTTCCTACCTGTTTTGAGTCGCTATATTTCGCATCCAAGTACTTATCAGGAACGCGAGCAACTTGCTAGCTTGGTCAAACAGCAAACGAGTTCTGAGGATCGTGTCTATGCTTGGGATGATCGTCCAGATTTTTATCGAGCAAGTGAACGCTTGGCACCAAGCTCTCTAGTAACACCGACGCTCTATACTGCAAGCGACGAGAATAAAACGAAACTAGTCAATGACTTGAAAGAAAATCAACCGAAGATGATTTTGGTCAACCAAAAGGTTGCCTTGTGGTCGGATGTAGAGAGCCTACTTAGTGAAAAATACGAGCTTGTTCAGACGGATAGTAAGGAATTCAAGCTTTATAAATCTAAATAATAAATCAATATCTTGTGTATTTTTAAAAATTTTAGAATTTTTAACACAAGATATTGATTTTTCTTTTTGGAGTGGTATAATATCATTTAAGAAGAAAAATAGAAAAGAGCATGGATATGATTGTATTAGAAGAAAACCTTGCAACCGTTCCCACTTTGTTCGTTGAAAAACGAGATGGTAGACGTGTAGTGTTTGATATAGACAAGATTGACAAAGCTCTCCACAAGGCGGCTGACAAAGTCATGGATGTGACACCCTTGGTCGAAAAACGTCTAAATGGGCTGCTTGAGCGTATTGTTGCGGAAATTCACAGTCGTTTCCCTCAAGGTGTCAAGATTTACGAGATTCAAAATATCGTAGAACATGAACTCCTTGAAGCCAAAGAATATGCGCTAGCTGAGGAGTATATCACTTATCGGACACAAAGGGATTTTGAGCGCTCAAAAGCGACAGATATCAACTTTAGTATCCACAAACTTCTTAACAAAGACCAGGCAGTTGTCAATGAAAATGCCAATAAAGACAGTGATGTCTTTAACACCCAGCGTGATTTGACAGCAGGGATTGTTGGAAAATCAATCGGCTTGCAAATGCTTCCTAAGCACGTAGCCAATGCTCACCAAAAAGGGGATATCCATTATCATGACCTGGACTATAGCCCCTACACACCGATGACCAACTGCTGTTTGATTGATTTTAAAGGCATGTTGGAAAATGGTTTTAAGATTGGAAATGCAGAGGTAGAGAGTCCCAAGTCTATCCAGACTGCGACAGCTCAGATTTCACAAATCATCGCCAACGTTGCTTCTAGCCAGTACGGGGGCTGTTCAGCTGACCGTATCGATGAAGTCTTGGCGCCTTATGCGGAGAAGAATTACCAAAAACACCTCAAGGATGCGGAAGAATGGGTCTTGCCTGACAAACGGGAAGATTATGCTTGGAAGAAAACCCAAAAAGACATCTACGATGCCATGCAATCTCTTGAGTATGAAATCAATACCCTCTTCACTTCAAATGGACAAACACCTTTTACTTCACTAGGTTTTGGTCTAGGAACTAGTCGTTTTGAGCGGGAAATTCAAAAAGCTATCTTGACCATCCGAATCAAGGGACTTGGTTCAGAACACCGCACAGCCATCTTCCCTAAACTCATCTTTACGCTGAAAAGAGGACTCAACTTAGAGGAAGGTTCACCTAACTACGACATCAAACAGTTGGCCCTCGAGTGTGCAACCAAGCGGATGTACCCAGATGTCTTATCCTATGATAAGATTATCGAACTGACTGGTTCTTTCAAGGTTCCTATGGGATGCCGTTCTTTCCTTCAAGGATGGAAAGATGAAAATGGTGTAGAAGTCAATTCAGGTCGGATGAATCTAGGTGTTGTGACAGTCAATTTGCCTCGTATCGCCCTCGAGTCTGAAGGGGATCTGAATAAGTTTTGGGAAATCTTCAACGAGCGGATGAATATCGCAGAAGATGCTCTGGTTTACCGTGTTGAACGGACCAAGGAAGCAACACCAGCGAATGCCCCTATCCTCTATCAGTACGGAGCCTTCGGTCGCCGTCTCGGAAAAGAAGAAAGTGTTGACCAACTCTTTAAGAATCGCCGTGCGACAGTTTCGCTGGGCTACATCGGTTTGTACGAAGTGGCTACAGTCTTCTTTGGAAATAGCTGGGAAAGCAATCCTGAAGCCAAGGAATTCACACTGGATATTATTCGTGATATGAAACGTCGTGTGGAAGAGTGGTCTGACCAATATGGTTACCACTTCTCTATCTACTCCACACCGTCTGAAAGTCTGACAGACCGCTTTTGTCGCTTAGACACAGAGAAGTTTGGTTCTATTCCTGACATCACGGACAAGGAATACTACACCAACTCTTTCCACTACGATGTTCGTAAAAATCCAACACCGTTTGAAAAGCTGGATTTTGAAAAAGTTTACCCAGAAGCAGGTGCGTCAGGTGGTTTCATCCATTATTGTGAGTATCCAGTTCTTCAACAAAATCCTAAAGCCCTGGAAGCTGTTTGGGACTATGCCTATGACCGTGTCGGCTATCTAGGGACCAATACTCCGATTGATCGTTGCTACAAGTGTGACTTTGAAGGGGATTTTGAACCAACTGAAAGAGGATTTGCTTGTCCCAACTGTGGCAATAGCGACCCTAAAACAGTAGATGTGGTCAAACGTACGTGTGGTTATCTGGGAAATCCTCAAGCGCGTCCGATGGTTAACGGACGCCACAAGGAAATCGCTGCGCGTGTCAAACACATGAACGGTTCGACTATTAAAACCACAGGGCACGAAGTAACAAATTAGAAGGAAATGGAATGGGGAAATACCAATTAGATGATAAGGGGCGTGCACAAGTGACCCGTTATCACGAGAAATACTCTAAAGGTGGAACAGGTAAAAAAGAACGCTTGCTCAACCTCAGAGAACAGTTTTTAAACAAGAACAAGAAAAAATAAAAGTGAGAGTTGCCTCTCGCTTTTCTCTTAATTGGAGGTAAAAATGATACTACGCAGACCAACATTGGCAGATAAAGAAACAGTTTTAGAGATGATGGCAGAGTTTGAACAGACTCAATCAGCACACGATGGCGGATTTTGGGATGCTGAGAATTTTGTTTATGAAGAGTGGTTAGAAGAAAATCTTCAAGCGGAAGCGGGACTCAATATTCCTGAAAACTGGGTTCCTGCTATCCAGCTGGTTAGTTTTGACGTAGCAGGCCAGGCTCTTGGCTTTCTCAACCTTCGTCTCCGATTAAATGACTACTTACTAGAAAATGGTGGTCATATTGGCTATTCCGTCCGCCCATCTGAAAGAGGCAAAGGTTATGCCAAAGAAGCTCTCCGACAAGGTCTACAAGTTGCTAAGGGAAAGAATATTAAACGAGCTTTAGTGACTTGTAGCACAGAAAATCCAGCAAGCCGAGCTGTTATCTTAGCTAATGGTGGGGAGTTGGAGGATGTTCGAAACGGAACGGAGCGCTATTGGATAGACTTGGAGTAAAAGGATGACATGGAATACACCAAAACCAGGTGAATGGAAAAGTGAAGAACTCAGTCAGGGGCGTATCATTGACTATAAGGCTTTTAACTTTGTGGATGGAGAAGGGGTGCGCAACTCCCTTTACGTAGCAGGTTGTATGTTTCACTGTGAGGGCTGTTACAACGTAGCGACCTGGTCCTTTAATGCAGGCATACCTTATACCCCGGAGTTGGAAGAGCAAATCATAGCAGACCTAGCTCAACCCTATGTTCAAGGTTTGACTTTATTAGGAGGAGAACCCTTCCTAAATACAGGAATTCTCTTGCCCCTCGTTAAACGCATTCGAAAGGAATTGCCAGATAAAGACATCTGGTCCTGGACGGGCTACACGTGGGAAGAAATGATGCTGGAAACTCCAGATAAACTAGAACTCTTGTCGCTGATTGACATCCTTGTCGATGGACGGTATGATAAAAGCAAGCGCAATCTCATGCTCCAGTTTCGAGGTTCCTCTAATCAACGAATTATCGATGTGCAAAAATCACTCAAAAGTGGGCAAATAGTGATTTGGGACAAGCTTAATGACGGAAAAGAAAGCTATGAACAGGTGAAGAGAGAATGAAGAAAAAAGACCTGATAGAACAACTGGTCTCAGAGATTGAAACGGGGAAAGTCAAAACACTGGGAATCTACGGTCATGGGGCTTCAGGTAAGTCTACCTTTGCTCAAGAATTATATCAAGCCTTAGATTCTACAAAAGTAAATTTGTTAGAAACAGATCCCTATATCACCTCAAAACGTCATCTGGTAGTACCAAAGCAAGCGCCAGATCAAAAAGTGACAGCTTGTCTGCCAGTGGCGCATGAACTGGCAAGTTTGCAGAGAGATATTCTCGCCTTGCAGGCAGGTATGGATGTCTTGACAATCGACGAACCTTGGAAGACTAGCGAGGTCTTGTCTGGAGCCAAACCGATTTTGATTGTCGAAGGAATGTCTGTAGGTTTTCTACCCAAGGAACTCTTTGACAAAACCATCTGCTTCTACACGGACGCAGAAACGGAATTGGAGAGGCGCCTAGCTCGAGATACTACCGTCCGAAAAAGAGATGCTAGCATTATCCTAGATACTCACAAAGAGAGACGAGACCAATATAACCGATATTATAAAGCAACTGAAAGTCAAGCTGATATATTAGTAGACCAATCAGGAAACAAGTTTCAAGTCAAAACAACCAATAATATTATATAGAAGAAAAGACAAAAATACATAATTTAAATAGGTAATCTTATCAAGGATAAACGAGAAAACAGTTTCATCTTAAAAAAAACGGAAAAAGCTCACAAATCCCTTGCAATCGCAGGGGCTTTGTGTTATTCTATTATGGTGCTGTAAATTACAGCTTTAGCTTTGATGCAAGAGGTTGCGACACGCTCGGTTGCATTGCCACGCAACGCGCGTCGGTTTTCTTGTGGAGCTAGCCTATTATCTTAAATAGACGAAAAGGAGAAAAAGATGGCAAACAAAAAAATCCGTATCCGTTTGAAAGCTTACGAACACCGTACGCTTGACACAGCGGCTGCAAAAATCGTAGAATCAGCTACTCGTACAGGTGCACAAGTTGCGGGTCCAATCCCACTTCCAACTGAACGTAGCCTCTACACAATCATTCGTGCGACTCACAAATACAAAGACTCTCGCGAACAATTTGAAATGCGTACACACAAACGTTTGATCGATATCGTTAACCCAACTCAAAAAACAGTTGATGCGTTGATGAAATTGGATCTTCCAAGTGGTGTAAACGTAGAAATCAAACTTTAATCCAAAGTTTGAAACCTTGAGCATGAAAAACGCTCGTTAAAAACTTTTTGAATAAAAAATATAGAAAAGGAACTATTTTCTCATGACAAAAGGAATCTTAGGGAAAAAAGTGGGAATGACTCAAATCTTCACTGAAGCTGGCGAATTGATCCCTGTAACAGTTATTGAAGCAACTCCAAACGTTGTTCTTCAAGTTAAAACTGTAGAAACAGACGGATACAACGCTATCCAAGTTGGTTTCGATGACAAACGTGAAGTATTGAGCAACAAACCTGCTAAAGGACATGTAGCGAAAGCTAACACGGCTCCTAAGCGCTTCATTCGTGAATTCAAAAACGTTGAAGGCTTGGAAGTTGGTGCTGAAATCACAGTTGAAACATTCGCAGCTGGAGACGTTGTTGACGTAACTGGTACTTCTAAAGGTAAAGGTTTCCAAGGTGTTATTAAACGCCACGGACAATCACGTGGACCAATGGCTCACGGTTCTCGTTACCACCGTCGTCCAGGTTCTATGGGACCTGTTGCACCTAACCGCGTATTCAAAGGTAAAAACCTTGCAGGACGTATGGGTGGCGACCGCGTAACAATTCAAAACCTAGAAGTTGTACAAGTTGTTCCAGAAAAGAACGTTATCCTTATCAAAGGTAACGTACCAGGTGCTAAGAAATCTCTTATCACTATCAAATCAGCAGTTAAAGCTGGTAAATAATAAAGAAAGGGGAAATCAGTCACAATGGCAAACGTAACATTATTTGACCAAACTGGTAAAGAAGCTGGCCAAGTTGTTCTTAACGATGCAGTATTTGGTATCGAACCAAATGAATCAGTTGTGTTTGATGTGATCATCAGCCAACGCGCAAGCCTTCGTCAAGGAACACACGCTGTTAAAAACCGCTCTGCAGTATCAGGTGGTGGACGCAAACCATGGCGTCAAAAAGGAACTGGACGTGCTCGTCAAGGTTCTATCCGCTCACCACAATGGCGTGGTGGTGGCGTTGTCTTCGGACCAACTCCACGTTCATACGGCTACAAACTTCCACAAAAAGTTCGTCGCCTAGCTCTTAAATCAGTTTACTCTGAAAAAGTTGCTGAAAACAAATTCGTAGCTGTAGACGCTCTTTCATTTACAGCTCCAAAAACTGCTGAATTTGCAAAAGTTCTTGCAGCATTGAGCATCGATTCAAAAGTTCTTGTTATCCTTGAAGAAGGAAATGAATTCGCAGCTCTTTCAGCTCGTAACCTTCCAAATGTGAAAGTTGCAACTGCTACAACTGCAAGTGTTCTTGACATCGCAAATAGCGACAAACTTCTTGTCACACAAGCAGCTATCTCTAAAATCGAGGAGGTTCTTGCATAATGAATTTGTATGATGTTATCAAAAAACCTGTTATCACTGAAAGCTCAATGGCTCAACTTGAAGCAGGAAAATATGTATTTGAAGTTGACACTCGTGCACACAAACTTTTGATCAAGCAAGCTGTTGAAGCTGCTTTCGAAGGTGTTAAAGTTGCCAACGTTAACACAATCAACGTAAAACCAAAAGCAAAACGTGTTGGACGTTACACAGGTTTTACTAACAAAACTAAAAAAGCTATCATCACACTTACAGCTGATTCAAAAGCAATCGAGTTGTTTGCTGCTGAAGCTGAATAATCTAAGGAGGAAATATCGTGGGAATTCGTGTTTATAAACCAACAACAAACGGTCGCCGTAATATGACTTCTTTGGATTTCGCTGAAATCACAACAAGCACTCCTGAAAAATCATTGCTTGTTGCTTTGAAGAGCAAGGCTGGTCGTAACAACAACGGTCGTATCACTGTTCGTCACCAAGGTGGTGGACACAAACGTTTCTACCGTTTGGTTGACTTCAAACGTAACAAAGACAACGTTGAAGCTGTTGTTAAAACAATCGAGTACGATCCAAACCGTTCTGCAAACATCGCCCTTGTACACTACACTGACGGTGTGAAAGCATACATCATCGCTCCAAAAGGTCTTGAAGTTGGTCAACGTATCGTTTCAGGTCCAGAAGCAGATATCAAAGTCGGAAACGCACTTCCACTTGCTAACATCCCAGTTGGTACTTTGATCCACAACATCGAGTTGAAACCAGGTCGTGGTGGAGAATTGGTACGTGCAGCTGGAGCTTCTGCTCAAGTATTGGGTCAAGAAGGTAAATATGTTCTTGTTCGTCTTCAATCTGGCGAAGTACGTATGATTCTTGGAACTTGTCGTGCTACAGTTGGTGTTGTCGGAAACGAACAACATGGACTTGTAAACCTTGGTAAAGCAGGACGTAGCCGCTGGAAAGGTATCCGCCCAACAGTTCGTGGTTCTGTAATGAACCCTAACGATCACCCACACGGTGGTGGTGAAGGTAAAGCACCAGTTGGTCGTAAAGCGCCATCTACTCCATGGGGCAAACCTGCTCTTGGTCTTAAAACTCGTAACAAGAAAGCGAAATCTGACAAACTTATCGTTCGTCGTCGCAACGAGAAATAATAGTAAACTAGTTGCTTAAGCAACTAGGAAATCCGCCAGCTCGGTAGCGCTCCATATGAGCGCAAGCCGCTGTGGTACAACATTTAAAGGAGAAAATATAAAAATGGGACGCAGTCTTAAAAAAGGACCTTTCGTCGATGAGCATTTGATGAAAAAAGTTGAAGCTCAAGCTAATGACGAAAAGAAAAAAGTTATCAAAACTTGGTCACGTCGTTCAACGATCTTTCCAAGTTTCATTGGTTACACTATCGCAGTTTATGACGGACGTAAACACGTACCTGTTTACATCCAAGAAGACATGGTAGGTCACAAACTTGGTGAATTTGCACCAACTCGTACTTACAAAGGTCACGCTGCAGACGACAAGAAAACACGTAGAAAATAAGGAGAACATAAATGGCAGAAATTACTTCAGCTAAAGCAATGGCTCGTACAGTACGTGTTTCACCTCGTAAATCACGTCTTGTTCTTGATAACATCCGTGGTAAAAGCGTAGCCGATGCAATCGCAATCTTGACATTCACTCCAAACAAAGCTGCTGAAATCATCTTGAAAGTTTTGAACTCAGCTGTAGCTAACGCTGAAAACAACTTTGGTTTGGATAAAGCTAACTTGGTAGTATCTGAAGCATTCGCAAACGAAGGACCAACTATGAAACGTTTCCGTCCACGTGCGAAAGGTTCAGCTTCACCAATCAACAAACGTACAGCTCACATCACTGTAGCTGTTGCAGAAAAATAAGGAGGTAACATCGTGGGTCAAAAAGTACATCCAATTGGTATGCGTGTCGGCATCATCCGTGATTGGGATGCCAAATGGTATGCTGAAAAAGAATACGCGGATTACCTTCATGAAGATCTTGCAATCCGTAAATTCGTTCAAAAAGAACTTGCTGACGCAGCAGTTTCAACTATCGAAATTGAACGCGCAGTAAACAAAGTTAACGTTTCACTTCACACTGCTAAACCAGGTATGGTTATCGGTAAAGGTGGTGCTAACGTTGATGCACTCCGTGCAAAACTTAACAAATTGACTGGAAAACAAGTACACATCAACATCATCGAAATCAAACAACCTGATTTGGATGCTCACCTTGTAGGTGAAGGAATTGCTCGTCAATTGGAGCAACGTGTCGCTTTCCGTCGTGCACAAAAACAAGCAATCCAACGTGCAATGCGTGCTGGAGCTAAAGGAATCAAAACTCAAGTATCAGGTCGTTTGAACGGTGCAGATATTGCCCGTGCTGAAGGATACTCTGAAGGAACTGTTCCACTTCACACACTTCGTGCAGATATCGATTACGTTTGGGAAGAAGCAGATACTACATACGGTAAACTTGGTGTTAAAGTATGGATCTACCGTGGTGAAGTTCTTCCAGCTCGTAAAAACACTAAAGGAGGTAAATAACCAATGTTAGTACCTAAACGTGTTAAACACCGTCGTGAATTCCGTGGAAAAATGCGCGGTGAAGCAAAAGGTGGAAAAGAAGTAGCATTCGGTGAATACGGTCTTCAAGCTACAACTAGCCACTGGATCACTAACCGCCAAATCGAAGCTGCTCGTATCGCCATGACTCGTTACATGAAACGTGGTGGTAAAGTTTGGATTAAAATCTTCCCACACAAATCATACACTGCTAAAGCTATCGGTGTGCGTATGGGATCTGGTAAAGGGGCACCTGAAGGTTGGGTAGCACCAGTTAAACGTGGTAAAGTGATGTTCGAAATCGCTGGTGTATCTGAAGAGATCGCTCGCGAAGCGCTTCGTCTTGCAAGCCACAAATTGCCAGTTAAATGTAAATTCGTAAAACGTGAAGCAGAATAAGGAGAAGGCATGAAACTTAATGAAGTAAAAGAATTTGTTAAAGAACTTCGTGGTCTTTCTCAAGAAGAACTCGCGAAGCGCGAAAACGAATTGAAAAAAGAATTGTTTGAACTTCGTTTCCAAGCTGCTACTGGTCAATTGGAACAAACAGCTCGCTTGAAGGAAGTTAAAAAACAAATCGCTCGTATCAAAACAGTTCAATCTGAAGCGAAATAATAGACTAGGGAAGGAGAAATTTCAATGGAACGCAATAATCGTAAAGTTCTTGTTGGACGTGTTGTATCTGACAAAATGGACAAGACAATCACAGTTGTAGTTGAAACAAAACGTAACCACCCAGTCTATGGTAAACGTATTAACTACTCTAAAAAATACAAAGCACATGATGAAAACAATGTTGCCAAAGAAGGCGATATCGTACGTATCATGGAAACTCGTCCGCTTTCAGCTACAAAACGTTTCCGTCTTGTAGAAGTTGTTGAAGAAGCGGTCATCATCTAATCAAACCTGAAAGGAGAAAACTGAAATGATTCAAACAGAAACTCGTTTGAAAGTCGCAGACAACAGCGGTGCGCGCGAAATCTTGACTATCAAAGTTCTTGGTGGTTCAGGACGTAAATTTGCAAACATCGGTGATGTTATTGTGGCATCTGTAAAACAAGCTACTCCTGGTGGTGCGGTTAAAAAAGGTGACGTTGTAAAAGCTGTTATCGTTCGTACTAAATCAGGTGCTCGTCGTGCTGATGGTTCATACATCAAATTTGACGAAAACGCAGCAGTTATCATCCGTGAAGATAAAACTCCTCGCGGAACACGTATCTTTGGCCCAGTTGCACGCGAATTGCGTGAAGGTGGCTTCATGAAGATCGTGTCACTTGCTCCAGAAGTACTTTAATTGATTGCTCAATGAAAATTAAAACAAGTCTAGGAAGTGAGACGAAAGCATAACTTAAGTTAGGTGAGTTGAAACTGACGAAGAATTGCTTTGATTTTCGCAGAGTAAAAACAAACAAACTAGTCCCCTAGCTTTGAGCTAGGGTGCCCTTATGGGCGTAAGAAAAATCAAGGAGAAACCTAATGTTTGTAAAAAAAGGCGACAAAGTTCGCGTAATCGCTGGTAAAGATAAGGGAACAGAAGCTGTTGTCCTTACTGCTCTTCCAAAAGTAAACAAAGTTATCGTTGAAGGTGTTAACATCGTTAAGAAACACCAACGTCCAACTAACGAGCTTCCTCAAGGTGGTATCATCGAGAAAGAAGCAGCTATTCACGTATCAAACGTTCAAGTATTGGACAAAAATGGTGTAGCTGGTCGTGTTGGTTACAAATTTGTAGACGGTAAAAAAGTTCGCTACAACAAAAAATCAGGCGAAGTGCTTGATTAATCACGAAGGAAAGGAGAAGTATAATGGCAAATCGTTTAAAAGAAAAATATCTTAATGAAGTAGTTCCTGCTTTGACAGAACAATTCAACTACTCATCAGTGATGGCTGTGCCTAAAGTAGATAAGATCGTTTTGAACATGGGTGTTGGTGAAGCTGTATCAAACGCTAAAAGTCTTGAAAAAGCTGCTGAAGAATTGGCACTTATCTCAGGTCAAAAACCACTTATCACTAAAGCTAAAAAATCAATCGCCGGCTTCCGTCTTCGTGAAGGTGTAGCGATCGGTGCAAAAGTTACCCTTCGTGGTGAACGTATGTACGAATTCTTGGACAAATTGGTTTCAGTTTCACTTCCACGTGTGCGTGACTTCCACGGTGTTCCAACAAAATCATTTGATGGACGCGGGAACTACACACTTGGTGTGAAAGAACAATTGATCTTCCCAGAAATCAACTTTGATGACGTTGACAAAACTCGTGGTCTTGACATCGTTATCGTAACAACTGCTAACACTGACGAAGAGTCACGTGCATTGCTTACAGGCCTTGGAATGCCTTTTGCAAAATAATATAGGAGGTAAATCTAATGGCTAAAAAATCAATGATTGCTAAGAACAAACGTCCAGCGAAGTTCTCTACTCAAGCTTATACTCGTTGTGAAAAATGTGGTCGTCCACATTCAGTTTACCGCAAATTTAAACTTTGCCGTGTTTGCTTCCGTGAATTAGCTTACAAAGGACAAATTCCTGGTGTAACAAAAGCATCTTGGTAATATCATGATACAAAGAGCGTAACAACCACAGCAAAAATAGGAAATTTGGTGAAGGAGCGATGCTCCAAAACAAATTTATCTTTTTTGCACAGGTTGTAGCTCGTGTTCAAATAAGAGTTCTCTCATTTGAATGTGTCAATACTATCTGAGCCTAGCTCAATCATTAACTAGCAAGTGCGACTTGCAAACTACTAGTAAGAGGAGAATAAAAAATGGTTATGACTGACCCAATCGCAGACTTCCTAACTCGTATTCGTAACGCTAACCAAGCAAAACACGAAGTACTTGAAGTACCTGCATCAAACATCAAAAAAGGGATTGCTGAAATCCTTAAACGCGAAGGTTTTGTTAAGAACGTAGAAATCATTGAAGATGACAAACAAGGCATCATCCGTGTATTCCTTAAATACGGACCAAACGGTGAAAAAGTTATCACTAACTTGAAACGTGTTTCTAAACCAGGACTTCGTGTCTACAAAAAACGTGAAGACCTTCCAAAAGTTCTTAACGGACTTGGAATTGCTATCCTTTCAACTTCTGAAGGTTTGCTTACTGATAAAGAAGCACGCCAAAAGAATGTTGGTGGAGAAGTTATCGCTTACGTTTGGTAATATTTAGCTCCCAATTTCTTTGTGACTCTTCGTTATCGTCTCTTGCCTAACCCAAAGTTATGCCTGCGAGACGATGCCTAGATTCACTTTGAAATTGAAACCTAAATGTTCCTTTAAATCGAGAAATCGATTTAACCCCGTGAAAACTGGCCATTATGGCCTGACAATCTAACAGGAGAAAATAAACATGTCACGTATTGGTAATAAAGTTATCGTGTTGCCTGCTGGTGTTGAAATCACTAACAATGACAACGTTGTAACTGTAAAAGGACCTAAAGGAGAACTTACTCGTGAGTTCTCAAAAGATATTGAAATTCGTGTGGAAGGCACTGAAGTAACTCTTCACCGTCCAAACGATTCAAAAGAAATGAAAACAATCCACGGAACTACTCGTGCCCTTTTGAACAATATGGTTGTTGGTGTATCAGAAGGGTTCAAGAAAGAACTTGAAATGCGCGGGGTTGGTTACCGTGCACAGCTTCAAGGAAACAAACTTGTTTTGGCTGTTGGTAAATCACATCCAGATGAAGTTGAAGCTCCAGCAGGAATTACTTTTGAACTTCCAAACCCAACGACTATCGTTATCAGCGGAATTTCAAAAGAAGTAGTTGGTCAAACAGCTGCTTACGTACGTAGCCTTCGTTCACCAGAACCATACAAAGGTAAAGGTATCCGTTACGTTGGCGAATATGTTCGTCTTAAAGAAGGTAAAACTGGTAAATAATGTTGAGTGGTTGATTTTCAACCACCAACCTCATTACCAACTTTGTGCATAGCACACGATTTAAAATTAAAGAGGTGAAAACTGTGATTTCTAAACCAGATAAAAACAAACTCCGCCAAAAACGCCACCGTCGCGTTCGCGGAAAACTCTCTGGAACTGCTGATCGCCCACGTTTGAACGTATTCCGTTCTAATACAGGCATCTACGCTCAAGTGATTGATGACGTAGCGGGTGTAACGCTCGCAAGTGCTTCAACTCTTGACAAAGAAGTTTCAAAAGGAACTAAAACTGAACAAGCCGTTGCTGTCGGTAAACTCGTTGCAGAACGTGCAAGTGCTAAAGGTATTTCAGAAGTGGTGTTCGACCGCGGTGGATATCTATATCACGGACGTGTGAAAGCTTTGGCTGATGCAGCTCGTGAAAACGGATTGAAATTCTAATAGGAGGACACTAGAAAATGGCATTTAAAGACAATGCAGTTGAATTAGAAGAACGCGTAGTTGCTGTCAACCGTGTTACAAAAGTTGTTAAAGGTGGACGTCGTCTTCGTTTCGCAGCTCTTGTTGTTGTTGGTGACCACAATGGTCGCGTAGGATTTGGTACTGGTAAAGCTCAAGAAGTTCCAGAAGCAATCCGTAAAGCAGTAGAAGATGCTAAGAAAAACTTGATTGAAGTTCCTATGGTTGGAACAACAATCCCACACGAAGTTCTTTCAGAATTTGGTGGAGCTAAAGTATTGTTGAAACCTGCTGTAGAAGGTTCTGGAGTTGCCGCTGGTGGTGCAGTTCGTGCCGTTGTGGAATTGGCAGGTGTGGCAGATATTACATCTAAATCACTTGGCTCTAACACTCCAATCAACATTGTTCGCGCAACTGTTGAAGGTTTGAAACAATTGAAACGCGCTGAAGAAGTTGCTGCCCTTCGTGGTATCTCAGTTTCTGATTTGGCATAAGAAAGGGGATAAAATGGCTCAAATTAAAATTACTTTGACTAAGTCTCCAATCGGACGCATTCCATCACAACGTAAAACTGTTGTAGCACTTGGACTTGGCAAATTGAACAGCTCTGTTATCAAAGAAGACAACGCTGCTATCCGTGGTATGATCACTGCAGTATCTCACTTGGTAACAGTTGAAGAAGTAAACTAATGAATTTTTAGGGGATGTGGCAATACTCATCCCCTAAAACTAGGTATAGTCATCTAAGATGACGATGTATAGGCGAGTTGATAAGGGAGACAACCTTTTCTCTCTTATCGGCGCTAGCATTTTACAAAAGAGGAGAAAATAATAATGAAACTTCATGAATTGAAACCTGCAGAAGGTTCTCGTAAAGTACGTAACCGTGTTGGTCGTGGTACTTCATCAGGTAACGGTAAAACATCTGGTCGCGGTCAAAAAGGTCAAAAAGCTCGTAGCGGTGGCGGAGTTCGCCTTGGTTTTGAGGGTGGACAAACTCCATTGTTCCGTCGTCTTCCAAAACGTGGATTCACTAACATCAACGCTAAAGAATATGCAATTGTAAATCTTGATCAATTGAACGTTTTTGAAGATGGTACTGAAGTTACTCCAGTTGTTCTTATCGAAGCAGGAATTGTAAAGGCTGAAAAATCAGGCGTTAAAATTCTTGGTAATGGTGAGTTGACTAAGAAGTTGACTGTGAAAGCAGCTAAATTCTCAAAAACAGCTGAAGAAGCTATCACTGCTAAAGGTGGTTCAGTAGAAGTCATCTAGAGAGGTGACCTATGTTTTTTAAATTATTAAAAGAGGCCCTCAAGGTTAAGAAAGTACGATCAAAAATTCTCTTTACGATTTTTATCATACTTGTCTTCCGTATCGGGACTAGTATTACTGTACCAGGTGTGAATGCAAAAAGTCTGGAAGCTTTGAGTGGATTATCCTTCTTGAACATGCTTAGTTTAGTTTCAGGGAATGCCATGAAGAACTTTTCGGTTTTTGCACTCGGTGTGAGTCCATATATCACAGCTTCCATCGTTGTTCAATTGCTACAAATGGATATTGTTCCAAAGTTTGTAGAGTGGGGCAAGCAGGGGGAAGTAGGACGGAGAAAGATAAACCAAGCGACTCGTTATATTGCGCTTGTACTTGCGTTTGTGCAATCAATCGGAATCACTGCTGGTTTTAATACTCTATCTGGTGCAAAATTATTAACGACAGATCTAACCCCTCAAGTCTTTGTTACGATTGGTATTATCCTGACTGCAGGTACTATGATTGTTACTTGGCTAGGGGAGCAAATCACTGATAAGGGATATGGTAACGGGGTGTCTATGATTATCTTTGCTGGGATTGTGGCTTCAATTCCAGAGATGATTCATGGCATCTACGTGGACTATTTTGTCAATATTCCAAGTGATCGGTTGACGTCATCTATTATATTTGTCGTTATTCTCATTATCGCTGTTTTGTTGATTGTTTACTTTACAACATATGTACAACAGGCAGAATATAAAATTCCAATCCAATATACAAAAGTTGCTCAAGGTGCCCCATCCAGTTCTTACCTTCCTTTGAAGGTCAATCCTGCTGGTGTTATCCCAGTTATCTTTGCAAGTTCGATTACGGCAGCTCCTGCGGCTATTCTTCAGTTTGTCAGCGCTATGGGGCTTGATTGGACTTGGGTACGTACAGCACAAGAAATGCTTGCGACAACATCTCCAACAGGTGTTGCCATGTATGCACTGCTGATTATTCTCTTTACATTCTTCTATACATTTGTACAGATCAATCCAGAGAAAGCAGCAGAAAACTTGCAAAAGAGCGGAGCCTATATCCACGGTGTCCGTCCTGGTAAGGGAACGGAAGAGTTTATGTCAAAACTTCTTCGTCGCCTTGCAACCGTCGGTTCCCTTTTCCTTGGTGTGATTTCAATCTTGCCGATTGTAGCAAAAGATGTCTTTGGGCTCTCAGAAGCGGTTGCTTTTGGGGGAACTAGTCTTTTGATCATTATTTCGACAGGTATCGAAGGAATCAAACAGCTAGAAGGTTACCTATTGAAACGTAAGTATGTTGGTTTCATGGACAAAACAGAATAAAAGCAAGATTACTTTTGCTTAGGGAGTGGAGTATGAAGGTCTATCTAGAAAGATAGATTTTCATCTCCCCTCTTCTATTTTGTTTTTTAATAGGGGTTGAAATAAGTTTTCTGCTTCTATTTAAATACAAAATAAGGAGATCCTATCATGAATCTTTTGATTATGGGCTTACCTGGAGCAGGTAAGGGAACGCAAGCAGCTAAAATTGTGGAACAATTCCACGTGGCACACATTTCAACTGGAGATATGTTCCGTGCTGCTATGGCAAATCAAACCGAAATGGGTGTACTTGCGAAGTCATATATTGACAAAGGTGAGTTGGTTCCAGATGAAGTTACAAATGGAATTGTTAAAGAACGCCTTTCACAGGATGATATCAAAGAAACAGGTTTCTTGTTGGATGGTTACCCACGCACCATTGAACAAGCCCATGCTTTAGACAAAACATTGGCTGAACTTGGTATTGAACTTGAAGGTGTGATTAATATCGAAGTGAACCCAGATTGTCTCTTGGAACGTTTGAGCGGCCGTATTATCCACCGCGAAACAGGTGAAACCTTCCACAAAGTTTTCAACCCACCAGTTGACTACAAAGAAGAAGATTATTACCAACGTGAGGATGACAAACCTGAGACAGTGAAGCGTCGTTTGGATGTCAATATCGCTCAAGGTGAACCAATCATTGCTCACTACCGTGCTAAAGGATTAGTCCACGATATCGAAGGAAATCAAGATATCAACGATGTGTTTAAAGACATCGAAAAAGTATTGACAAATTTGAAATAAAGCGTTTTTCACACTTGCAAAAAATCGTTACAAATGTTATACTGAGATAGTCTGACTTATAATTGTTGTCTCTGTGTCTAGAGGCATCAAATCGAAATTTATGGAGGTGCTTTTGCGTGGCAAAAGACGATGTGATTGAAGTTGAAGGCAAAGTAGTCGATACAATGCCTAACGCAATGTTTACGGTTGAACTTGAAAATGGACATCAGATTTTAGCAACAGTTTCTGGTAAAATTCGTAAAAACTATATTCGTATTTTAGCGGGAGATCGTGTTACTGTCGAGATGAGTCCATATGACTTGACACGTGGACGTATCACTTACCGCTTTAAATAATCGAAAAACTTGGAGGGATAAGAAATGAAAGTAAGACCATCGGT
The DNA here is from genome assembly GCF_004353325.1 of Streptococcus downii. Classification (NCBI taxonomy): domain Bacteria; kingdom Bacillati; phylum Bacillota; class Bacilli; order Lactobacillales; family Streptococcaceae; genus Streptococcus; species Streptococcus downii. The sequence goes on along the minus strand of NZ_MZNX01000006.1, from coordinate 226,565 downwards.
CAAACCAATTTGCGAATACTGTAAAGTAATTCGTCGTAATGGTCGTGTTATGGTAATTTGCCCAGCAAATCCAAAACACAAACAACGTCAAGGATAAGATAGAAAGGAGAAAACATGGCTCGTATTGCTGGAGTTGACATTCCAAATGACAAACGCGTAGTAATCTCATTGACTTACGTTTATGGTATCGGACTTGCAACATCTAAGAAAATCTTGGCTGCTGCTGGAATCTCAGAAGATGTTCGTGTACGTGACCTTACATCAGATCAAGAAGATGCTATCCGTCGTGAAGTGGATGCAATCAAAGTTGAAGGTGACCTTCGTCGTGAAGTAAACTTGAACATCAAACGTTTGATGGAAATCGGTTCTTACCGTGGTATTCGTCACCGTCGTGGACTTCCTGTCCGTGGACAAAACACTAAAAACAACGCTCGCACTCGTAAAGGTAAAGCTGTTGCGATTGCTGGTAAGAAAAAATAATATAGGAGGTAAAAGTCTTGGCTAAACCAACACGTAAACGTCGTGTGAAAAAGAATATCGAATCTGGTATTGCTCATATTCACGCTACATTTAATAACACTATTGTTATGATTACTGATGTGCATGGTAATGCAATCGCTTGGTCATCAGCTGGTGCTCTTGGTTTCAAAGGTTCTCGTAAATCTACACCATTCGCTGCTCAAATGGCTTCTGAAGCTGCTGCTAAATCTGCACAAGAACACGGTCTTAAATCAGTTGAAGTTACTGTAAAAGGTCCAGGTTCTGGTCGTGAGTCAGCTATTCGTGCGCTTGCTGCCGCTGGTCTTGAAGTAACAGCAATTCGTGATGTGACTCCAGTGCCACACAATGGTGCTCGTCCTCCAAAACGTCGCCGTGTATAATCATTGCATTACACTGCTTTTCGTTTAAGAGGGAGTAACTAAATGATCGAGTTTGAAAAACCAAATATAACAAAAATTGATGAAAATAAAGATTATGGCAAGTTTGTAATCGAACCGCTTGAACGTGGCTACGGTACAACTCTTGGTAACTCTCTTCGTCGTGTACTACTAGCTTCTCTACCAGGAGTAGCAGTGACATCTATCAACATTGAAGGTGTCTTGCATGAGTTCGACACAGTTCCAGGTGTTCGTGAAGACGTGATGCAAATCATTCTGAACATTAAAGGGATTGCAGTGAAATCATACGTTGAAGACGAAAAAATCATTGAGCTTGACGTTGAAGGTCCTGCTGAAATTACAGCTGGAGACATTTTGACTGACAGTGATATTGAGATTGTAAATCCAGATCATTATCTCTTTACAATCGGTGAAGGTTCTTCTCTAAAAGCGACAATGACTGTTAACAGTGGTCGTGGATATGTACCTGCTGATGAAAACAAAAAAGATAATGCACCAGTTGGAACACTTGCTGTAGATTCTATTTATACACCAGTTACAAAAGTCAACTATCAAGTAGAGCCTGCTCGTGTAGGTAGCAATGATGGATTTGACAAATTAACCCTTGAAATCTTGACTAATGGAACAATTATTCCAGAAGATGCTTTAGGGCTTTCAGCACGAATCTTGACAGAACATCTTGATTTGTTTACAAATCTTACTGAGATTGCTAAGTCAACTGAAGTGATGAAAGAAGCTGATACTGAATCTGACGATCGTATTTTGGATCGTACGATTGAAGAACTGGACTTGTCTGTGCGTTCATACAACTGTTTGAAACGTGCCGGTATCAACACTGTGCATGATTTGACAGAAAAATCTGAAGCAGAGATGATGAAAGTACGAAATCTTGGACGCAAGAGTTTGGAAGAAGTGAAACTCAAACTCATTGACTTGGGTCTTGGATTAAAAGATAAATAAAGGAGGAATACATGGCTTACCGTAAACTAGGACGCACTAGCTCACAACGTAAAGCAATGCTTCGCGATTTGACAACTGACCTTTTGATCAATGAATCAATCGTGACAACTGAAGCTCGTGCTAAAGAAATCCGTAAAACTGTTGAAAAAATGATTACTCTAGGTAAACGTGGTGATTTGCATGCACGTCGTCAAGCAGCTGCTTTCGTACGTAATGAAATCGCATCTGAAAACTATGATGAAGCAACTGATAAGTACACTTCTACTACAGTACTTCAAAAATTGTTCTCAGAAATCGCGCCTCGTTATGCTGAACGTAACGGTGGATACACTCGTATCCTTAAAACTGAACCACGTCGTGGTGATGCTGCACCAATGGCGATCATCGAATTAGTATAAAATCATCAATTTTGTTGAGTGTTATGATGATGGAGTCTTGTGCTCTTAGTCTAGCTCTGGTCTACCGCTGGGACTTCGGTTCTAGCGGGAACACTCATCATCATTTGATAGGGTAGACGCTTGTTTACGAAATTGTTTTTTTGTTTAAGAACAACTTCGTAAGCAGGCGTTTTTTAGTATTTTCTATGGAAATATGCTATACTAGGGAAAAAGAATATCAAAAACGTTCAGGTTTTCTAAAAATCGTAGAAATGGGGTATAAGCATGAAGGCTATTATTACAGTGGTTGGCAAGGACAAGGCTGGTATTGTTGCAGGGGTGTCTACGAAGATTGCAGAGTTGGGTTTGAATATTGATGATATTTCTCAAACAGTACTGGATGAGTATTTCACCATGATGGCAGTCGTATCAAGTGATGAAAAACAAGATTTTACCTCTCTCAGAAATGAGTTTGAAACTTTCGGTCAGACCTTGAATGTTAAAATCAATATTCAAAGTGCAGCGATTTTTGATGCTATGTATAATATCTAGGAGGTTATCATGGATATTAGACAAGTTACTGAAACCATTGCCATGATCGAAGAGCAGAACTTTGATATCAGAACCATTACCATGGGCATTTCCCTTTTGGACTGTATTGATCCAGACATCGAACGTGCTGCTGAAAAAATTTACCAAAAAATCACAACTAAAGCTGCAAATCTAGTGGCTGTAGGAGATGAAATTGCTGCAGAACTTGGGATTCCTATTGTCAATAAACGAGTATCGGTGACTCCGATTTCTCTGATTGGGGCAGCGACTGATGCGACGGACTATGTCGTTTTGGCAAAGGCACTTGACAAGGCTGCCAAGGAGATTGGTGTTGACTTTATCGGTGGTTTTTCGGCCTTGGTACAAAAAGGCTACCAAAAAGGAGATGAAATCCTCATCAATTCTATCCCGCGAGCTCTAGCTGAGACAGACAAGGTTTGTTCGTCTGTCAATATCGGCTCAACCAAGTCAGGCATCAACATGACTGCGGTCGCAGATATGGGACGTATTATCAAGGAAACAGCGAGCTTATCGGATATGGGAGCTGCCAAGTTGGTCGTATTTGCTAACGCCGTTGAGGATAATCCTTTTATGGCGGGAGCCTTCCACGGTGTCGGTGAAGCAGATGTTATCATCAATGTCGGGGTTTCTGGTCCGGGAGTTGTCAAGCGTGCCTTAGAAAAAGTTCGTGGACAGAGCTTTGATGTAGTAGCGGAAACAGTCAAGAAAACAGCCTTCAAGATTACTCGTATCGGTCAATTGGTTGGGCAAATGGCTAGCGAGAGACTTGGTGTTGACTTTGGAATTGTCGACCTAAGTTTGGCACCTACTCCTGCGGTTGGTGATTCTGTGGCACGTGTCCTTGAGGAAATGGGGCTAGAAACAGTTGGTACGCATGGAACGACGGCTGCTCTCGCTCTTTTGAATGACCAAGTTAAGAAGGGCGGAGTGATGGCTTGTAACCAGGTCGGTGGTTTGTCAGGTGCTTTTATTCCCGTTTCTGAAGATGAGGGTATGATTGCTGCGGTACAAAATGGCTCTCTGAATTTAGAAAAACTAGAAGCCATGACGGCTATCTGTTCTGTTGGGTTGGATATGATTGCCATTCCAGAAGATACGCCTGCTGAGACCATTGCGGCTATGATTGCGGATGAGGCGGCAATCGGTGTTATTAACATGAAAACAACGGCTGTCCGTATTATTCCAAAGGGCAAAGAAGGCGATATGATTGAGTTTGGTGGCTTGCTAGGAACAGCTCCAGTTATGAAAGTCAATGGAGCTTCGTCTGTCGATTTCATCTCTCGCGGTGGGCAAATCCCAGCTCCAATCCATAGTTTTAAAAATTAATAAAAAAGCGAGAGGATTTAAGTTGAGTTTAAGGATGACTGTGTATACTATAATCATTAAATAAAGATCTCCTAACTTTATTTAATTAGAATCCTAAACTTTTTCATAATAATCTCCTAGGAAAGCTACCGTTAGGGTAGCTTTTCTTGTGGGAAAATTACGAAAGCGGGCTTTACTGTTGAAAGCCGAATATTTTTTTGTTCCATGATATAATAGAAGAAAATGGAGGATAGAAAATGTCTAAAGTAAGATTGTACTTGGTCCGTCATGGAAAAACGATGTTTAACACGATTGGACGTGCTCAAGGGTGGAGTGATACACCTCTGACAACAGAAGGTGAGTTGGGAATCCATGAGCTGGGAATTGGCTTACGAGAGTCTGGTTTGCAGTTTGACCGAGCTTATTCTAGTGATTCAGGGCGAACTATTCAGACCATGGGAATTATTCTTGAAGAACTGGGCTTGCAAGGGAAAATCCCTTATCGAATGGACAAGCGCATCAGAGAGTGGTGTTTTGGTAGTTTTGATGGGGCCTATGATGGAGATCTCTTTATGGGCTTGATTCCGAGAATTTTCAATGTAGACCATGTTCATCAGTTGTCCTATGCAGAGCTAGCAGAAGGTCTAGTTGAGGTTGATACTGCAGGCTGGGCAGAAGGTTGGGAAAAACTCAGTGGTCGAATCAAGGAAGGTTTTGAAACGATTGCCAAAGAAATGGAAGAACAAGGTGGGGGCAATGCTCTCGTTGTGAGCCATGGAATGACGATTGGTACCATTGTATATCTGATCAATGGCATGCATCCGCATGGTCTCGATAATGGTAGCGTGACCATTCTTGAATATGAGAACGGCCAGTTTACGGTCCAAGTTGTCGGCGACCGTAGTTATCGGGAGCTGGGACGTGAGAAGATGGAAGAAATAAAAAATTGATAGAAGTTAGCTCCGATTAGGAGCTAATTTTTTTCCTGTTAAATAAGGTGGATTTGCGACTCAGTATTTCTTGTTATCCAAGTCTAAAAGAACATTTCTCGTCTTTCAAATTCCCTCAAAAATGGTATAATAGTAACATCACAAAATTGGAGAGAGACCATGAGTTTTTACAATCATAAAGAAATTGAGCCTAAGTGGCAAAAATACTGGGCTCAACATCATACATTTAAGACAGGAACAGATGCCTCAAAACCGAAGTTTTATGCGCTTGACATGTTCCCTTACCCGTCTGGAGCAGGTCTGCACGTAGGACACCCAGAAGGTTATACAGCAACGGATATTCTCAGCCGTTACAAACGTGCGCAAGGCTACAATGTCCTTCACCCAATGGGCTGGGATGCTTTTGGTTTGCCAGCTGAGCAGTACGCTATGGATACGGGGAATGACCCGGCAGAGTTTACAGCGGAAAACATTGCCAACTTCAAACGTCAAATCAATGCGCTTGGATTCTCTTACGACTGGGATCGTGAAGTCAACACAACAGATCCAAACTACTACAAGTGGACACAATGGATTTTCACTAAGCTTTACGAAAAAGGCTTGGCCTATGAAGCCGAAGTGCCAGTAAACTGGGTGGAAGAGTTGGGAACAGCCATCGCCAACGAAGAAGTCCTTCCTGACGGAACTTCTGAGCGTGGAGGCTACCCCGTTGTCCGCAAACCAATGCGCCAATGGATGCTCAAAATCACTGCCTATGCGGAGCGCTTGCTCAATGACTTGGATGAACTTGATTGGCCAGAGTCTATCAAGGACATGCAACGCAACTGGATTGGCAAATCAACTGGTGCTAATGTCACCTTCAAAGTGAAAGGGACTGACAAGGAATTCACCGTCTTTACCACTCGCCCTGACACCCTTTTTGGTGCAACCTTCACTGTTTTGGCTCCTGAGCATGACTTGGTTGATGCTATCACAAGTCCAGAGCAAGCTGAGGCAGTAGCTGACTACAAACACCAAGCTAGTCTCAAGTCTGACTTGGCTCGTACCGACCTTGCCAAGGAAAAAACTGGTGTTTGGACGGGTGCTTATGCCATCAATCCTGTCAATGGCAAGGAAATCCCAATCTGGATTGCAGACTATGTTCTTGCTAGTTATGGAACAGGTGCTGTCATGGCCGTGCCTGCCCATGACCAACGTGACTGGGAATTTGCCAAACAATTTGGTCTTCCAATCGTCGAAGTGCTTGAAGGTGGAAATGTAGCAGAAGCTGCTTACACAGAAGATGGTCTTCATGTCAATTCAGACTTCCTAGATGGCCTTAACAAAGAAGACGCAATTATTAAAATTGTGGCTTGGTTGGAAGAAAAAGGTTGTGGTCAAGAGAAGGTTACCTACCGTCTCCGCGACTGGCTCTTTAGCCGTCAACGTTACTGGGGGGAGCCAATTCCAATCATTCATTGGGAAGATGGGACTTCAACAGCTGTTCCAGAAAGTGAATTACCACTTGTCTTGCCAGTAACAAAGGATATTCGCCCTTCAGGTACTGGTGAAAGCCCGTTGGCTAACTTGACTGACTGGTTGGAAGTGACGCGTGAAGATGGCGTTAAAGGTCGTCGTGAAACCAACACCATGCCACAATGGGCTGGTTCAAGCTGGTACTACCTCCGCTATATTGACCCACATAACACAGAAAAATTGGCTGATGAGGACCTCCTCAAACAATGGTTGCCAGTAGATATCTATGTGGGTGGTGCAGAGCATGCCGTTCTTCACCTGCTCTATGCTCGTTTCTGGCACAAATTCCTCTATGACCTCGGTGTTGTTCCGACTAAGGAACCATTCCAAAAACTCTTTAACCAAGGGATGATTTTGGGAACAAGCTACCGTGACCACCGTGGAGCTCTTGTAGCGACTGACAAGGTTGAAAAACGTGACGGTTCTTTCTTCCATGTGGAAACAGGAGAAGAGTTGGAGCAAGCACCAGCTAAGATGTCTAAATCTCTCAAGAACGTTGTCAATCCAGACGATGTGGTGGAACAATACGGCGCTGACACCCTTCGTGTCTATGAAATGTTCATGGGACCACTCGATGCCTCTATCGCTTGGTCAGAAGAAGGTCTGGAAGGAAGCCGTAAATTCCTCGACCGTGTTTACCGTTTGATTACAAGTAAAGAAATCGTTGCGGACAACAATGGTGCTCTTGACAAGATCTATAACGAAACTGTTAAGGCTGTAACTGAGCAAATCGAATCCATGAAATTCAACACAGCAATTGCCCAACTTATGGTCTTTGTCAACGCTGCCAACAAGGAAGACAAACTCTATGTAGACTACGCCAAAGGCTTTATCCAATTGATTGCCCCATTTGCACCTCACTTGGCAGAAGAACTCTGGCAAACAGTTGCAGCAACAGGTGAATCCATCTCTTACGTGGCTTGGCCAACATGGGACGAAAGCAAATTGGTTGAAGACGAAATCGAAATCGTCGTTCAAATCAAAGGAAAAGTCCGTGCCAAACTCATGGTCGCTAAAGACCTGTCACGCGAAGAATTGCAAGAAATCGCTCTAGCGGATGAAAAAGTTAAAGCAGAAATTGACGGTAAGGAAATTGTCAAGGTGATTGCGGTACCTAACAAACTCGTCAATATCGTTGTTAGATAAGAAATGAATCCTTCAGAGTAGAATCTGGAGGATTTTTAAATTGGATTATGCTATAATAGTCCCAACTAAGATAAAAACACAGTTCTGGTTGGTAGTCCAGACGTAGGCAAGCCTATCAGTAACCTTCCTCCTTGGTTGTCCATTCTTAGGGATAGATTTAAGGAGGTGCTGTCATGGAAATCGTTTCAATTGGCTTGACAGTTTATTTTGAAGATGGTTTTTGGCATGGATTGTTTGAACAAGAGTACGAGGGAACTTATCAAGTTTGTCGAGTGACATTTGGTCAGGAACCAAAAGAGGATGAAATTTTGAAACTTTTACAGACTCAGTTTGTTCGGTTGTCTTTTAGTCCAGAGGCAACAGTCAAACAGCATGTGAAGATTAAGAATCCGAAGCGTCTGCAGCGAGCTGTAAAGAAACAGGTGAAGCAGAAAGTTTCTTCTAAGTCACAAGAGCTCTTGCAGTTGCAGTATGACGAACGAAAAAAGTATTCAAAACAACAGTCTAGTCTCCAAAAGCAATTGCTCAAGCAAGAGAAATTTGAACGCAAACAGCAAAAACGTAGAGAGAAGCACAAGGGTCACTAGTGACTCTCTCTTTCATAAAAAAGAACAGCTCTTCTTGGATAACAAGAGCTGTTTTTGCTTGTATTGAAGATTTCTTTCCTAATAGATAGACTTATCGTTAATGGCAGTTTCAAATTTAGGACCATACTTGCTTGCTTCAAATTCAATCCTGCCCCATTCAGCATTTTCATTTTACTAGAAGGGAGTGTGTGCCATTATTTCTGATTCATTTTTTATTGTTTGGTTTAGCGAGAACAATACTATTGACTCCTGGATTTTTCTGCCGGATGCTATAAAACATCTCTTTTATAGCGTATGTTTAAAAATATAATGTATGGTTGTAAGTGTTTTTCAACTTCCTCTAGTGATTCGATAGGAGAAAAACGAGCCTGCTCTACTTTAATTTAACCCCCATTATTTTACCACTTGGCCTTTCATTTTAACTGCTTATCTCAAAAGTCGATTTTTCTTTCATTCTTTTTGTTAAACTAGTGTGGTTAAGAGGAGGAAAAAATATGATTTTACAAGCGAAACATTTGACTAAACGGTACGGCAATCACATGGCTGTCGATGATATTCAGTTAGAGTTTGAAAAAGGAAGTTTCAATGCTATTTTGGGACCCAATGGTGCAGGGAAATCAACCACTATTTCCATGTTAATCGGTTTGAAAAATCCGACACAAGGTCAGATTCGATATGCGCCAAATACGAAAATCGGAGTGGTTTTTCAAGCTAGTGTACTGGATGAGATGTTGACGGTTAGGGAAAATCTCACGATTCGTGCTCAACAGTATAAGGAGATTGCGGCAAGTCGTGTGGATGATTTGATCCATCAACTGGGTTTGACTGCTTTCCAGAAACAACTCTATGGAACCTTGTCAGGTGGGCAAAAACGTCGGGTTGATATTGCGCGTGCTCTTCTTTCGCGACCAGATATTCTTTTCTTGGATGAACCAACGACAGGTCTTGATATTCAAACTCGCAAATCCATCTGGGATCTACTGTATCGACTACAAAAGGATGAAGGGATGACTATTATCTTAACGACTCATTATCTGGATGAAGCAGATGAAGCGGATCAGATCTATATCGTTGATCATGGGAAAGTGATTGCGCAAGGTTCTGCGATTGCTATTAAAAGTCAGTATGCATCTAATATCCTAAAAATTCGTTTTAAGGAAATGAAGGATCTAGAAAAATTGCTACAGACTGGAATGACAGTCGAGGAAGAAAATGAGATGGAATATCTTTTTTATCCAAGGACATCACAGGAAGCCATTGAATATTTGGCAAAAGTTCGAGAAGAAATTGATTCTTTTGAGTTTCGTTCGGGTACTATGGATGATGCCTTTATTGCACTTACAGGAAGAGAGGTTCGCTAATGCTAGCTTTATTGAAACGGAATTTTATCTTATATTTTCGTAATCGTTCGGGAGTATTTTTCTCATTATTGGGGGCATTGATTTCCTTCCTCCTTTATATCATTTTTTTGCAGAAGAATTTGACGGATTCTTGGTCCCAACTCCCTAATAGTACGAACCTTTTAAATAACTGGCTGATGGGTGGGACGTTGGCTGTGACTGGGATGACAACCAGTTTTACGGCTCTTAAACAAATGGTACAGGACCGCGAAAATCAAGTGGATCAAGATCTCTTCTTGACTGATTTAGGCAACTGGGGCTTACAGGCGTCCTATCTAATCAGTAGTATTGTCATTTCTTTTGTCATGCAGGTGTTTATGTATGCTGTTATGAGTTTTTATTTTAAAGAGAGCCCAGTTATCAGCCATTTACCGGAAATCGCTTTGATTATGTTGTTAAGCAGTCTGCTTTCAAGTTTGGTAAATGTTCTCTTGATTTACCGTTTTCAATCTGTAGATAGCCTTGGTAAACTGGCAACGATAGTGGGAACTGCTTCTGGATTTTTAGTAGGAACTTATATCCCCATTGGAGTATTACCTGATTCTGCACAGCTTTTCATGAAATGTACCCCTGCCACTTATATTGCTTCTCTCTATCGACAAGTCTTAATGAAAGAGCGATTAGAGACCGCATTTTCAGGAAATAACAGTCTGTTACAGGAATTTCAAGAAAAAATGGGAATCCAAATCAACTGGCAAGAACTATTGACAAAGGAAGAAACATACTTTATAGTGGTTATTATCAGTCTCGTCGCTATTCTTCTTTGGATGTTATTTGTTAAAGTGTTTAGCAAGAGAAAATAAAGATGTATTGGAGAGAAAATGAAGATTCGTTTTGAAATGAAGACAGAGTTTTCAGAAAAAGACCCACACATTTTAATTCAGGCAGCTCAGTTAACTGACCAAGCAAGAGAAGTCATGGAGTATTTAGAACAATTTTCAACGACTAATCAGGTGGTCATTCCTATTCGAACGGATGATCATCTGGTTATGGTGAAAATTGAGGATCTTATTCTAGCAGATATCGATAAGAATTTGTTGACCATTTATACGGTAGATGGGATTTATAAAACTAAGGAAACATTGACAAACTTTCAGAATCGAATTAATCGACGTAACTTTATACAGATATCACGTCATTCAGTTATAAACATTGACCATTTAGAGTCATTATCGGATAGCTTTTCAGGGAACATGATGGCTAAAATGACTCGGGGTATCAAATCGAGTGTGAGTCGGAAATACGTTAAGTCCTTAATGGATTATCTAGGTTTATAGGAGAAAATCATGAAGCGATTGATTGCTTATTTTGTATCGGGAATGCGGACGGCCTCATTTGTTTATTTGAGTTTGGTGTTATTGGCGCAGTTTTATTCAGGTATTACCTATCCTGCACCAACGACAAAAAATATTCTAGCTTTGTTTTTGATGAGTGGAATTATGGGGGTATTGACCTTAATCCTTGAAAGGCTAGAGTTTCTTGCTTATAGTATGCGTGTAGGAGTTCATTTGTTAGCGACAGCTACTATTTTAGTATTGACCTACCTATTTTTTGGCTGGGGTTCGGCATTGTTGAGTCCCTTGCTGTGGTTCTTTTTCTTATTAATTTATGGACTGATATGGTTGTACCAGATCTGGCAAACTCACAAGCTCACCCAACGAATTAATCAAGCCTTAGAAGATAAAAGAAAGAAAACGAATCACTAATGTAGTGAGTGGATGAGGTTTGAGGAGAGTGCTAGTTTCCATATAGAGCAAATTATGATATAGTATTCTCAGCGTAAAACAAGGAGAAAAACGATGCCAGTAAATGAATATGGTCAGATGATTGGTGAGTCAATGGAAGGTTATACATCTGGTGAATTGCCTGCTATTGATTTCTTAGAAGGGCGTTATGCTCGGATAGAGGCTCTTTCAGTGGAAAAGCATGCGGAGGATTTGCTAACTGTTTATGGTCCAGATACACCTCGGGAGATGTGGACCTACCTCTTTCAGGAGCCGGTGGCAGATATGGAGGAACTGGTTACCGTCTTAAATCAGATGTTAGCTCGTAAGGACCGTTTTTACTATGCGATTATAGACAAGGCAACTGGTAAGGCTTTGGGGACTTTTTCTCTCATGCGTATTGACCAGAATAACCGAGTAATAGAAGTGGGAGCTGTCACTTTTTCTACAGAACTCAGGGGAACACGTATAGGGACAGAGGCTCAATATCTCCTAGCTCGCTATGTTTTTGAGGAGATTAACTATCGTCGCTATGAGTGGAAATGCGATGCTCTAAATCTGCCATCAAGACGAGCTGCGGAACGTTTGGGCTTTGTCTATGAAGGGATCTTCCGTCAGGCAGTCGTTTATAAGGGACGTACACGTGATACGGATTGGCTCTCTATGATTGATAAGGACTGGCCTCAAGTTAAAGCTCGTTTGGAAGCATGGCTGGCTCCTGAAAATTTTGATAAAAATGGACGGCAGTACAAGAGCTTGAGAGAATTCTGAGAGGTATTGAGATGATGACTATTAGAAGGCAAGAAATTGTTAAGCTAGAGGATGTTTTGCATCTCTATCAGGCAGTTGGATGGACAAATTATACACATCAACCTCAGATGTTGAAGAAAGCCTTGTCTCACTCCTTAGCAATTTATCTGGCACTTGATGGTGATGCCGTGGTGGGCTTGGTCCGTTTAGTCGGAGATGGTTTTTCATCGATTTTTGTCCAGGATTTGATCGTTTTGCCTAGCTATCAGCGCCAAGAGATTGGTAGCAACTTGATGAAAGAGGCTTTAGGTGACTTCAAAGATGCCTATCAAGTCCAACTAGTGACCGATCAGACAGAAAAAACCTTGGGATTCTATCGATCTCTGGGATTTGAAACCTTATCTACTTATGACTGTACAGGAATGATTTGGGTGGATCGAAAAAGATAAAAAAATATTTTTTCTTAAGTAAAGTTTAAGTATCCTCTTGTATCATATAGTTATTAAATAAAGACCTCCTAATACTCTTCGAAAATCTCATCAACCTTCGTTAGAGTCGACTTAGCTAACTATAGTTATGCTTGCGCCTATCTGCCTAGTCTGATTTCGATTTTCATTGAGTACCCTTTATTTAATGAAATCCCAAACTTTTCTTTTTCATCATAATCTCCTAAAGAAGTCACCCAATCAGGTGGCTTTTTTATGACTTGGGGAGGAAAAATCCATTTGAAAAAAATTTTTTAAAAAATAATAAATCAGAGAAAAAGTTAAGTTAGCTTTAAGATTCATCTTGTATTATATAATCATTAAATAAAGACCTCCTAATACTCTTCGAAAATCTTACCATACTTCGTTAGAGTCGACTTAGCTAACTATAGTTATGCTTGCGTCTATCTGCCTAGTCTGATTTCGATTTTCATTGAGTACCCTTTATTTAATGAAATCCTAAACTTTTCTTTTTCATAATAATCTCCCTAATGAAGCCACCAAATTCGGTGGCTTTTTTGTTTGAAAAAACTCCTTAGAAAAGACTAAGGAGAAAGGATTATGTTTTCTTTTTAAGTTGTTGATTTCGATACTGTCTAGGTGTTAGGTAATAGTGCTGCTTAAATTGACGGTTGAAGTTTGAAAGGTTGGTGAAACCGACCTGGCTTGCAATTTCTTGAATGCTGAGGTTGGTTTGGACGAGTTTCTCACAGGATTTCTCAAGACGTAACTGGAGCAGGTAGTCCATACAACTGGCTCCAGTATGTTGCTTGAAAATACTCATAAAGTGATTTTTACTATATCCAAATGTTGCAGCCAGTTGCTCAATATGAATGGGTTCTGAGTAATGCTGTTCAAGGTAGCAAATCACTTCTTTTAGTTTTTGGTATTTTTGGTAGGTATCATCTGTATAGTGTCGATGGACGTATCTATACTTAAAGAGAAGATGAAGCAATTCGTATAGTTTAGATTTTATGAGTAGGTCGTAGTATATGCCTTTTTCTTCAAGGATAGAAAAGAGGGAAAGAAGGCAGGATTGAATTTGATCATAGGCCTTATCGCCTGGTGATATTTGAGGAGTGAGGCAAAAGTGACCAGAGTGGAGGGGTTGGATATAGCGTTGGCTAAAGCTGTCAATTTGACTTCTACCAAGATAATCTAGATGAATCCGAAAGCTGGTAGAAAATAGTTCTTGATCTTTGTGAGAATAGATAGCATGGAGAGAGGTCGGTTGGATAAGAAAAATATCTCCTTTACGACTTTCAAAGCGTTCTGAGTTGATATGAACGATGGCAGAACCCTTTGTAACATAAATAATCTCTAGCTCAGGATGACAATGATAGATTGTGTCAGGAGATGTTTTGGATAAGATTTGTTTTTCAAAATCATATGGGAAGTCAGATGGGTTATCTCGTAAGAAACGTGAACGGTCTGCCATGGTAAATCCTCCCAATATTCTATTACTACTTTTATTCAAAGAAAAATAGCATAAAAATCTAGTTATCCGCATAAAAACTGGACTTATCACACTTTATCAAGGTCAAAACCACTCAATTTACTACTAATTTACTACTTATGAATGAGCTTTGATACGACGATTTATCCTTGAAAAGTGAAGATATAAAGATACTTCCAATAAAATTTGAATATTTAATAGGTAGACACTTCAAAAAATGAGGTGTCTATTTTTTTACCCGATTTTGAAAGGAAGTGAACTTATGAAAACAAAAAATCAAGAATCAAAAGGTCGTTCCCCACTCTTTAAGACCATCAAACATTCATTCAGCCAATAAAAAAGAAAGGATAGGTAAAAATATGGAACTTAAATTTGTGATTCCCAACATGGAAAAAACATTCGGCAATTTAGAATTTGCTGGCGAGGATAAAGTCGTTCAGCGAAGAATCAACGGACGGCTAACTGTCTTATCAAGAAGCTATAATCTCTATTCTGATGTTCAAAGAGCAGATGATATTGTGGTGGTGCTTCCTGCTGAAGCTGGCGAAAAACATTTCGGCTTTGAGGAACGTGTGAAGTTAGTCAATCCACGTATTACCGCAGAGGGCTACAAAATCGGCACTCGTGGTTTTACAAATTACCTTTTACATGCTGACGACATGATAAAAGAATAAAGAAAGAGAGGAAAAATGATGAGATTAGCAAATGGCATTGTATTAGATAAAGACACGACTTTTGGAGAATTGAAATTCTCTGCTCTACGTCGTGAAGTGAGAATCCAAAATGAAGACGGGTCGGTTTCAGATGAAATCAAGGAACGTACCTATGACTTAAAATCCAAAGGACAAGGACGCATGATTCAAGTAAGTATTCCTGCCAGCGTGCCTTTGAAAGAGTTTGATTATAACGCACGGGTGGAACTTATCAATCCCATTGCGGACACCGTTGCTACTGCCACCTATCAAGGAGCAGATGTTGACTGGTATATCAAGGCAGACGATATTGTGCTGACAAAGGATTCTAGTTCATTCAAAGCTCAACCACAAGCAAAGAAAGAACCGACACAAGACAAATAGTCGCTAGGTAGAAAGGAGACTTTTTCGCATGAAACAGCGTGGTAAAAGGATTCGCCCATCTGGTAAAGATTTAGTCTTTCATTTTACGATAGCGTCACTCCTGCCTGTTTTCCTGCTGGTTGTCGGACTGTTTCATGTGAAGACAATCCAGCAGATCAACTGGCAGGATTTTAACCTATCACAAGCAGATAAGATTGACATTCCCTATTTAATTATCAGTTTCAGTGTCGCAATTCTTATCTGCTTGCTGGTAGCGTTTGTATTCAAACGGGTTCGCTATGATACGGTTAAACAACTTTACCACCGTCAAAAACTGGCAAAGATGATACTTGAAAACAAGTGGTATGAATCTGAACAGGTCAAAACAGAGGGTTTCTTTAAAGATAGTGCTGGTCGTACAAAGGAAAAGATAACCTACTTCCCTAAAATGTATTATCGACTTAAAAATGGCTTGATACAGATACGGGTGGAAATCACGCTGGGAAAATATCAAGACCAACTCTTACACTTGGAAAAGAAATTAGAGAGTGGCTTGTACTGTGAGCTGACGGATAAAGAGTTAAAGGATTCCTATGTGGAATATACTTTGCTCTATGACACCATAGCCAGTCGTATTTCTATTGATGAAGTAGAAGCTAAAGATGGTAAACTTCGCTTAATGAAAAACGTATGGTGGGAATATGATAAGCTCCCTCATATGTTGATTGCTGGTGGTACAGGTGGCGGTAAAACTTACTTTATACTGACACTGATTGAAGCCTTGCTTCATACAGATTCAAAACTGTATATTCTTGACCCGAAAAATGCTGACCTTGCGGACTTAGGTTCTGTGATGGCAAATGTCTACTATAGAAAAGAAGACTTGCTTTCTTGCATTGAAACATTCTATGAAGAAATGATGAAACGTAGTGAGGAAATGAAGCAGATGAAGAACTATAAGACTGGCAAAAATTATGCTTACTTAGGTCTCCCGGCACACTTCTTAATCTTTGATGAATACGTCGCTTTCATGGAAATGCTGGGAACAAAAGAAAACACCGCAGTTATGAATAAGCTGAAACAGATTGTCATGTTAGGTCGTCAAGCTGGCTTCTTTCTAATACTGGCTTGTCAACGTCCAGACGCAAAATATTTAGGCGACGGAATCCGTGATCAGTTTAATTTCAGAGTGGCTTTAGGTCGTATGTCTGAAATGGGCTATGGCATGATGTTTGGCAGTGACGTACAAAAGGATTTCTTCTTAAAGCGAATCAAAGGTCGTGGCTATGTTGATGTAGGAACAAGTGTCATATCAGAGTTTTATACTCCCCTTGTACCAAAAGGATATGATTTCTTGGAGGAAATTAAAAAGTTATCCAACAGCAGACAGTCCACGCAGGCGACGTGCGAAGCGGAAGTCGCAGGTGTGGACTGATCTTGCTGGCTGGTGTGGCAATAGCCACGCCAGCACTTAACCCCCCGTATCTAACAGGGGGGTACAAATCGACAGGAAACAGTCAAAAAAACATTAGAAAATCCTTTGGTTACAAGGGATTTACAAAATTTCAGCGTATGTCAAATGGGCTTTAAAAGTTGACATACGCCTTTTTGATTGGAGGGATTTTTACTGAATGAACAAACTTGGTTACAGCATTTAAAAGAAAAACGCTTGGCTTATGGACTATCTCAAAACCGTTTAGCTGTTGCGACTGGTATTACAAGGCAGTATCTAAGCGATATTGAAACAGGAAAAGTCAAGCCATCAGAGGATTTACAGCAGTCCCTTTGGGAAGCTCTGGAACGCTTCAATCCCGACGCTCCCCTTGAAATGCTGTTTGATTATGTAAGGATTCGCTTTCCGACAACAGACGTACAGCAGGTGGTCGAAAACATCTTACAACTGAAACTGTCCTATTTTCTTCATGAGGACTATGGTTTCTATTCTTATTCAGAGCATTATGCTTTAGGCGACATATTCGTCCTTTGCTCCCATGAACTGGACAAAGGAGTTCTGGTGGAATTGAAAGGTCGTGGGTGCAGACAATTTGAAAGCTATCTTCTGGCACAACAAAGAAGCTGGTATGAGTTCTTTATGGACGTTTTGGTGGCTGGCGGTGTGATGAAACGCCTTGACCTTGCCATTAACGATAAGACAGGGATTTTGAATATCCCTGTACTCACTGAAAAGTGCCAACAGGAAGAATGTATCTCCGTCTTCCGCAGTTTTAAAAGCTATCGCAGTGGCGAACTGGTACGCAAAGAGGAAAAGGAATGTATGGGAAACACCCTCTATATCGGTTCATTACAAAGTGAAGTTTATTTCTGTATCTATGAAAAGGACTACGAGCAGTACAAGAAAAATGATATTCCCATTGAAGACGCAGAAGTAAAAAACCGTTTTGAGATTCGATTGAAAAATGAGCGTGCCTATTATGCAGTCCGTGATTTACTCGTCTATGACAATCCAGAGCATACCGCCTTTAAAATTATCAATCGGTATATCCGTTTTGTAGATAAAGACGATTCCAAACCTCGTTCTGATTGGAAACTGAATGAAGAATGGGCTTGGTTTATTGGGAACAATCGTGAACGATTAAAACTAACCACAAAACCAGAGCCTTACTCCTTCCAAAGGACGCTGAACTGGCTATCTCATCAAGTTGCCCCGACCTTAAAGGTTGCGATTAAACTTGATGAAATCAACCAGACGCAGGTTGTAAAAGACATTCTCGACCATGCGAAACTGACAGACCGACACAAGCAGATTTTGAAGCAACAGTCAGTAAAAGAACAGGACGTGATAACAACAAAAAAATAACTCAAATACAAATTCATTGAATATAGAGAGGAGAACATTTTTATGAATTTTGGACAAAACCTTTATAACTGGTTTCTATCAAACGCTCAATCACTGGTGCTTTTAGCAATCGTTGTGATTGGCTTGTATCTTGGCTTCAAGCGTGAGTTTAGCAAACTGATTGGCTTTTTAATTATTGCGATTATTGCGGTTGGCTTAGTCTTCAACGCTGCTGGAGTAAAAGACATTTTACTAGAGCTATTCAATCGCATTATTGGTGCTTAAATAAAACCGTTCTTTTGTGGAATATAAGTGGTTTTCTTATGTTCCGCAAAGGAATGGTACACCAAACGAAGTGCGGTAGGGATTTTTGAATCTCTACAAAGAAAGGACGTGAATATATGGACGATATGCAAGTCTATATTGCGAATTTAGGCAAATACAATGAGGGCGAATTGGTCGGTGCGTGGTTTACCTTTCCCATTGACTTTGAGGAAGTCAAAGAGAAAATCGGCTTGAATGATGAATATGAGGAATACGCCATTCATGACTACGAGTTACCCTTTACGGTTGACGAATACACTTCCATTGGCGAACTCAATCGACTATGGGAAATGGTATCGGAATTACCCGAAGAATTACAATCGGAGCTATCTGCTCTGCTCACTCATTTTTCAAGCATTGAAGAACTAAGCGAACATCAAGAGGATATTATCATTCATTCCGATTGTGATGATATGTATGACGTGGCACGCTACTACATTGAAGAAACGGGTGCTTTAGGCGAAGTACCAGCTAGTCTTCAAAACTATATTGATTATCAAGCCTATGGTCGGGATTTAGACCTTTCAGGAACGTTTATCTCAACCAATCATGGGATTTTTGAAATCGTCTATTAAATCTGTCGGTACATTACTACTGGCAGATTTTCTATTTTACGGGGTGGCTCAATCAGCTACCCCTATTTTTTATGAAAGGATTGATTACATGAAGAAAATACGAAGCTATACCAGTATCTGGTCTGTGGAAAAGGTACTGTATTCTATCAATGATTTTAGACTTCCGTTTCCCATAACCTTTACGCAAATGACATGGTTTGTCGTGTCACTCTTTGCAGTGATGATACTTGGCAACTTGCCCCCTCTTTCCATGATAGAGGGAGCATTTCTCAAATACTTTGGGATTCCTGTGGCTTTCACATGGTTTATGTCTACAAAAACTTTTGATGGTAAAAAGCCTTATGGATTTTTGAAGTCTGTCATTGCTTATGCACTGCGACCAAAGCTGACCTATGCAGGAAAAAAAGTAACGCTTGGCAGAAACCAGCCACAAGAAGCCATTACAGCAGTTAGGAGTGAATTTTATGGCATATCCAATTAAATACATTGAAAACAATCTCGTCTGGAATAAAGACGGGGAATGTTATGCTTACTATGAGCTTGTTCCTTACAATTACTCATTTCTAAGTCCAGAACAGAAAATACAAGTGCATGATTCTTTCAGACAGCTTATCGCACAAAATCGTGATGGCAAAATTCATGCTTTACAAATCAGTACAGAATCCAGCATACGTTCTGCACAAGAGCGTTCCAAAAATGAAGTCACTGGCAAGCTCAAAGCGGTTGCCTATGACAAAATCGACCAACAGACAGACGCTTTAATATCCATGATTGGCGAAAATCAAGTGAACTACCGTTTCTTTATCGGCTTTAAGTTGCTTCTCAACGATCAGGAGTTTTCTATGAAAAGTCTTACCGTTGAAGCAAAAAATGCTTTGTCTGATTTTGTCTATGATGTGAACCATAAGCTGATGGGCGATTTTGTTAGTATGAGTAATGATGAAATCCTGCGTTTTCAGAAGATGGAAAAGCTCTTAGAAAATAAAATCTCTCGTCGTTTCAAAATCCGCAGGTTAGATAAGGACGACTTCGGCTATCTGATTGAACACCTTTACGGACAGACAGGCACTGCCTATGAAGAGTATGAGTACCATCTATCAAAGAAAAAGCTGGATAATGAAACGCTGATTAAATACTATGACTTGATTAAGCCTACTCGCTGTTTGGTGGAAGAAAAACAGCGATATTTGAAAATCCAGCAGGAAGATGAAACCGTCTATGTAGCTTACTTTACCATTAACAGCATTGTCGGAGAACTGGACTTCCCGTCCTCTGAAATCTTCTACTACCAGCAACAGCAATTTACATTCCCGATTGATACGTCAATGAATGTGGAAATTGTAGCGAATCGTAAAGCCCTATCTACTGTCCGCAATAAAAAGAAAGAACTGAAAGACTTGGATAACCACGCTTGGCAAAGTGATAATGAAACCAGCTCCAATGTGGCGGAAGCTCTGGAAAGTGTGAATGAGCTGGAAACCAATTTAGACCAAAGCAAGGAATCTATGTACAAGCTGTCTTATGTGGTAAGGGTATCAGCAAATGATCTTGACGAACTCAAACGTCGTTGTAATGAAGTGAAAGATTTTTATGACGATTTAAGCGTAAAACTGGTACGACCATTTGGGGATATGCTCGGCTTACATGAAGAATTTTTACCTGCCAGCAAGCGTTATATGAATGATTATATTCAATACGTGACCTCTGATTTCCTCGCTGGTTTAGGTTTTGGTGCTACTCAAATGCTGGGGGAAAATGAGGGGATTTATGTTGGCTACAGCTTAGATACTGGACGCAATGTCTATCTGAAACCTGCTCTTGCCAGTCAAGGGGTTAAGGGTTCAGTAACCAATGCGTTAGCGTCGGCTTTTGTTGGTTCGCTGGGTGGTGGTAAATCCTTTGCGAATAACCTTATCGTCTATTATGCGGTGCTTTATGGGGCACAAGCAGTGATTGTAGACCCAAAAGCAGAACGTGGCAGATGGAAAGAAACCTTGCCAGAGATTTCCCATGAAATCAATATCGTCACTCTGACTTCTGATGAGAAAAACAAAGGCTTACTTGACCCTTATGTGATTATGAAAAATCCCAAAGATTCTGAATCACTGGCTATTGATATTCTGACATTCCTTACGGGGATTTCCTCTCGTGATGGGGAACGCTTCCCAATCCTTAGAAAAGCCATTCGTGCAGTAACCAATAGTGAAGTACGAGGGTTGATGAAAGTGATTGAGGAATTACGGGTTGAGAATACGCCACTAAGTACCAGTATAGCCGACCATATCGAAAGTTTTACAGACTATGACTTTGCACATTTATTATTCAGTAATGGTTATGTGGAGCAGTCTATCAGCTTAGAAAAACAACTGAACATTATACAGGTTGCGGACTTGGTACTTCCCGACAAGGAAACTTCCTTTGAGGAATATACCACTATGGAGCTTTTATCCGTTGCTATGCTGATTGTCATTAGTACCTTTGCTTTAGACTTTATCCATACAGACCGAAGCATTTTCAAGATTGTAGATTTAGACGAAGCATGGAGCTTTTTACAGGTAGCACAAGGAAAAACACTATCTATGAAGCTGGTTCGGGCTGGTCGTGCTATGAACGCTGGGGTATATTTCGTGACCCAAAATACAGACGACCTCTTAGATGAAAAACTGAAAAATAACCTCGGCTTAAAATTTGCATTTCGTTCCACTGACCTTAACGAGATTAAAAAGACCTTAGCCTTTTTTGGTGTAGACCCAGAGGACGAAAACAATCAGAAGCGATTGCGTGATTTGGAAAACGGGCAATGCCTTATCAGTGATTTATATGGTCGTGTCGGTGTGATACAGTTCCACCCTGTATTTGAAGAACTGCTCCATGCCTTTGATACCAGACCACCTGTGCGAAAAGAGGTGTAAATGTGAAACCATCAATAGTAAACAGAATAAAATCAAACTGGACGCTGAAACGTCTAGGTAAAGTGGCAATGACAGTGGCTTTCACACTTGTGATTGCCATTTTTCTTTTAGCCATGCTGGGAACGGTGGTTCAAGCTGCGGGCTTGGTAGATGATACGGTCAATGTGGCAAATGAATACAGCCGATACCCACTTGAAAACTATCAACTGGATTTTTATGTGGATAATAGCTGGGGCTGGCTTCCGTGGAACTGGTCGGACGGGATTGGAAAACAGGTCATGTATGGACTATATGCCATTACCAATTTTATTTGGACAATCAGTTTGTATGTTTCCAATGCGACAGGTTACTTAGTACAGGAAGCCTATTCCTTAGACTTCATTTCCGCTACAGCAGATTCCATTGGTAAGAATATGCAGACCTTAGCTGGTGTGAGTGCAAACGGATTTTCAACAGAGGGTTTCTATGTTGGATTCCTCTTACTCTTGATTTTGGTTCTTGGGGTTTATGTTGCCTATACGGGACTGATAAAGAGAGAAACCACAAAGGCAATTCATGCCATTATGAATTTTGTGCTGGTGTTTATCCTATCGGCTTCCTTTATTGCCTACGCTCCCGACTACATTAAAAAAATCAATGACTTTTCATCAGACATCAGTAATGCCAGTTTATCACTTGGCACGAAGATTGTCATGCCCCATTCCGATAGTCAAGGCAAGGACAGCGTGGACTTAATCAGAGATAGCCTGTTTTCCATACAGGTTCAGCAACCGTGGCTACTGCTTCAATACAACAGTTCAGACATTGAAAGTATCGGTATTGACCGTGTGGAAAGCCTGCTCTCCACCAGCCCAGATTCCAACAATGGCGAAGACAGAGAAAAAATTGTTGCGGAAGAAATTGAAGACAGAAGCAATACCAATCTAACCATTACAAAGACCATTAACCGTTTAGGTACAGTCTTCTTCCTATTTGTCTTCAATATTGGGATTTCCATATTTGTATTCCTATTAACAGGAATCATGATTTTCTCGCAGGTACTTTTTATCATCTATGCTATGTTTCTGCCTGTGAGCTTTATTTTAAGCATGATTCCATCATTTGATGGTATGTCAAAACGAGCCATAACAAAGCTCTTTAATACCATTTTGACACGAGCTGGAATCACATTGATTATTACGACAGCATTTAGTATTTCAACCATGCTCTATACCTTATCGGCTGGTTATCCGTTCTTTTTGATTGCTTTTCTACAGATTGTGACCTTTGCAGGAATCTACTTCAAGCTGGGCGATTTAATGAGTATGTTTTCTCTACAGAGTAACGATTCTCAAAGTGTGGGAAGTCGTGTGATGAGAAAACCTCGTATGCTTATGCACGCTCACATGCACCGTCTACAGCGGAAACTTGGACGTTCCATGACTACTCTAGGGGCTGGGTCTGCCATTGTTACAGGTAAAAAAGGACAGTCGGGTTCGGGGAGTTCTGCAAGGACACAAGCAGATCACTCCCGACCAGACGGAAAGGAAAAATCAACACTTGGAAAACGTATCGGTCAAACCATCGGTACAGTAGCTGATACCAAAGACAGAATGGTAGACACTGCTAGTGGTTTGAAAGAACAGGTTAAAGATTTGCCGACCAATGCAAGATATGCAGTATATCAAGGAAAATCCAAAGTAAAAGAGAATGTCCGTGATTTAACCAGTAGTATTTCTCAAACCAAAGCGGACAGAGCCAGTGGACGCAAGGAACAGCAGGAACAAAGGCGAAAAACCATTGCGAAGCGTCGCTCTGAAATGGAACAGGTCAAACAGAAAAAACAGCCTGCTTCTTCTGTTCATGAAAGACCGACTACAAGACAAGAACAATATCATGATGAACAGACCTCAAAACAGTCTAATATTCAGACTTCATATAAGGAATCTCAACAAGCCAAACAAGAGCGTCCAGCAGTTAAGTCCGATTTTTCAAGTCCAAAAGTGGAACGCCAAGGCAATACCGTTCAAGAAAAAACCGTTCAAAAGCCAGCAACTTCAACCACTACAGCAGATAGAACTTCACAACGTCCAATCACAAAAGAACGTCCGTCTACTGTTCAAAGAGTACCACTACAAAATACAAGAAGTAGACCACCAATCAAAACCGCCACCATTAAGAAAGTCGGTAAGAAACCATGAAGTTGAAAACTTTAGTGATTGGTGGTTCTGGATTATTCTTGATGGTCTTCTCACTGCTTCTGTTTGTTGCCATTTTATTTTCAGATGAACAGGACAGCGGAATTTCCAATATTCATTATGGAGGTGTGAATGTTTCCGCAGAAGTGCTGGCTCATAAGCCTATGGTAGAAAAATATGCCAAAGAATATGGCGTTGAAGAATATGTCAACATACTTCTTGCGATTATACAGGTGGAATCGGGCGGTACTGCGGAAGATGTTATGCAGTCCTCGGAATCCCTCGGTCTTCCACCTAATTCATTGAGTACAGAAGAATCCATTAAGCAAGGTGTGAAGTATTTCAGTGAATTATTAGCCAGTAGCGAAAGGCTCAGTGTAGATTTAGAATCGGTTATCCAGTCCTACAATTATGGTGGTGGTTTCTTAGGGTATGTGGCTAATCGTGGAAATAAATATACCTTTGAACTGGCTCAAAGTTTCTCAAAAGAGTATTCAGGTGGCGAAAAAGTGTCTTACCCCAATCCCATAGCCATACCTATCAATGGGGGCTGGCGATACAACTATGGCAATATGTTTTATGTGCAACTGGTAACGCAGTATCTTGTCACAACAGAGTTTGATGATGATACGGTACAAGCCATCATGGACGAAGCACTGAAATATGAGGGCTGGCGATACGTTTACGGTGGAGCTTCCCCGACTACTTCTTTTGATTGTAGCGGACTGACACAATGGACGTATGGAAAAGCTGGAATTAACTTACCACGAACCGCACAACAGCAATATGATGTGACCCAGCATATCCCACTATCGGAAGCACAAGCTGGCGATTTGGTTTTCTTTCATTCTACCTATAACGCTGGCTCTTATATTACTCATGTTGGGATATACCTTGGCAATAACCGTATGTTTCATGCAGGCGACCCAATCGGTTATGCCGACTTAACAAGCCCCTACTGGCAACAGCATTTAGTGGGAGCAGGACGAATCAAACAATGAGAAAGGAAGATTTAATGATGAAATTTAGAAAAAATCAGAATAAAGAAAAACAGATACCAAAGGAAAAGAAACCTCGTGTCTACTATAAGGTCAATCCTCATAAAAAGGTTGTGATTGCCTTGTGGGTACTTTTAGGGCTTAGTTTCAGCTTTGCGATATTCAAGCACTTTACAGCTATAGATACTCATACTATTCACGAAACAACTATCATAGAAAAGGAATACGTTGATACTCATCATGTAGAAAATTTTGTAGAGAACTTTGCGAAAGTCTACTATTCATGGGAGCAATCCGATAAGTCCATTGATAATCGAATGGAAAGTCTAAAAGGCTATCTGACAGATGAACTTCAAGCTCTCAATGTTGATACAGTACGCAAAGATATTCCTGTATCGTCTTCTGTAAGAGGATTTCAGATATGGACGGTAGAGCCAACTGGCGACAATGAGTTTAATGTAACCTACAGTGTAGACCAGCTCATTACAGAGGGAGAAAATACAAAGACCGTCCACTCTGCTTATATAGTGAGTGTCTATGTAGATGGTTCTGGAAATATGGTACTGGTTAAGAATCCGACCATTACCAACATACCTAAGAAATCAAGTTATAAACCAAAAGCCATTGAAAGTGAGGGGACGGTTGATTCCATTACAACCAATGAAATCAATGAGTTTTTAACGACGTTCTTCAAGCTCTATCCTACAGCGACAGCCAGTGAACTTTCCTACTATGTGAATGACGGGATATTAAAACCAATCGGAAAAGAGTACATCTTTCAAGAACTGGTAAATCCTATTCACAATCGTAAGGATAATCAAGTCACGGTATCGCTGACAGTGGAGTATATCGACCAGCAGACCAAAGCAACGCAGGTATCTCAATTTGATTTGGTACTTGAAAAGAACGGGAGTAATTGGAAGATTATAGAATAACAAATATTGGTACATTATTACAGCTATTTTGTAATCACGTACTCTCTTTGATAAAAAATTGGAGATTCCTTTACAAATATGCTCTTACGTGCTATTATTTAAGTATCTATTTAAAAGGAGTTAATAAATATGCGGCAAGGTATTCTTAAATAAACTGTCAATTTGATAGTGGGAACAAATAATTGGATGTCCTTTTTTAGGAGGGCTTAGTTTTTTGTACCCAGTTTAAGAATACCTTTATCATGTGATTCTAAAGTATCCAGAGAATATCTGTATGCTTTGTATACCTATGGTTATGCATAAAAATCCCAGTGATAAAAGTATTTATCACTGGGATTTTTATGCCCTTTTGGGTTTTTGAATGGAGGAAAATCACATGAAAATTATTAATATTGGAGTTTTAGCTCATGTTGATGCAGGAAAAACTACCTTAACAGAAAGCTTATTATATAACAGTGGAGCGATTACAGAATTAGGAAGCGTGGACAAAGGTACAACGAGGACGGATAATACGCTTTTAGAACGTCAGAGAGGAATTACAATTCAGACAGGAATAACCTCTTTTCAGTGGGAAAATACGAAGGTGAACATCATAGACACGCCAGGACATATGGATTTCTTAGCAGAAGTATATCGTTCATTATCAGTTTTAGATGGGGCAATTCTACTGATTTCTGCAAAAGATGGCGTACAAGCACAAACTCGTATATTATTTCATGCACTTAGGAAAATGGGGATTCCCACAATCTTTTTTATCAATAAGATTGACCAAAATGGAATTGATTTATCAACGGTTTATCAGGATATTAAAGAGAAACTTTCTGCCGAAATTGTAATCAAACAGAAGGTAGAACTGTATCCTAATATGTGTGTGACGAACTTTACCGAATCTGAACAATGGGATACGGTAATAGAGGGAAACGATGACCTTTTAGAGAAATATATGTCCGGTAAATCATTAGAAGCATTGGAACTCGAACAAGAGGAAAGCATAAGATTTCAGAATTGTTCTCTGTTCCCTCTTTATCATGGAAGTGCAAAAAGTAATATAGGGATTGATAACCTTATAGAAGTTATTACTAATAAATTTTATTCATCAACACATCGAGGTCCGTCTGAACTTTGCGGAAATGTTTTCAAAATTGAATATACAAAAAAAAGACAACGTCTTGCATATATACGCCTTTATAGTGGAGTACTACATTTACGAGATTCGGTTAGAGTATCAGAAAAAGAAAAAATAAAAGTTACAGAAATGTATACTTCAATAAATGGTGAATTATGTAAGATTGATAGAGCTTATTCTGGAGAAATTGTTATTTTGCAAAATGAGTTTTTGAAGTTAAATAGTGTTCTTGGAGATACAAAACTATTGCCACAGAGAAAAAAGATTGAAAATCCGCACCCTCTACTACAAACAACTGTTGAACCGAGTAAACCTGAACAGAGAGAAATGTTGCTTGATGCCCTTTTGGAAATCTCAGATAGTGATCCGCTTCTACGATATTACGTGGATTCTACGACACATGAAATTATACTTTCTTTCTTAGGGAAAGTACAAATGGAAGTGATTAGTGCACTGTTGCAAGAAAAGTATCATGTGGAGATAGAACTAAAAGAGCCTACAGTCATTTATATGGAGAGACCGTTAAAAAATGCAGAATATACCATTCACATCGAAGTGCCGCCAAATCCTTTCTGGGCTTCCATTGGTTTATCTGTATCACCGCTTCCGTTGGGAAGTGGAATGCAGTATGAGAGCTCGGTTTCTCTTGGATACTTAAATCAATCATTTCAAAATGCAGTTATGGAAGGGATACGCTATGGTTGCGAACAAGGATTATATGGTTGGAATGTGACGGACTGTAAAATCTGTTTTAAGTATGGCTTATACTATAGCCCTGTTAGTACCCCAGCAGATTTTCGGATGCTTGCTCCTATTGTATTGGAACAAGTCTTAAAAAAAGCTGGAACAGAATTGTTAGAGCCATATCTTAGTTTTAAAATTTATGCGCCACAGGAATATCTTTCACGAGCATACAACGATGCTCCTAAATATTGTGCGAACATCGTAGACACTCAATTGAAAAATAATGAGGTCATTCTTAGTGGAGAAATCCCTGCTCGGTGTATTCAAGAATATCGTAGTGATTTAACTTTCTTTACAAATGGACGTAGTGTTTGTTTAACAGAGTTAAAAGGGTACCATGTTACTACCGGTGAACCTGTTTGCCAGCCCCGTCGTCCAAATAGTCGGATAGATAAAGTACGATATATGTTCAATAAAATAACTTAGTGTATTTTATGTTGTTATATAAATATGGTTTCTTGTTAAATAAGATGAAATATTTTTTAATAAAGATTTGAATTAAAGTGTAAAGGAGGAGATAGTTATTATAAACTACAAGTGGATATTGTGTCCTGTATGTGGAAATAAAACACGATTAAAGATAAGGGAAGATACTGAATTAAAAAAATTCCCCCTCTATTGTCCGAAATGCAGACAAGAAAATTTAATTGAAATAAAGCAGTTCAAAGTAACTGTGATTACAGAGCCAGACGCAAAGACGCAGAGCCGATAAAATGAGATTAATACAATCTCATTTTATCGGCTCTTTCCGTTATGTATGGATTCTTTTAATTAGTCTTCGATGTTTCTTGCTTCGTTGATACCGCTGGCTAAAGATTCCATTAAGGATAGTTCTTTGTCTGTAAAGCTATCCATGTATTTCTCTATCTGTAATCGTCGGGTGCTTTTTACCAAGTTATTAGCAGGTAAGAAAAATTCATCAACGGAAACATGAAGTAACGATACAAGGTCATAAAGAACTTGTATGCTGGGGTGTTGCCCTTTATTTTCAATATTAGTTAAGTACCGTGGGTCAATTTCAATCAATGCTCCCACTTGTTCACGAGTTAAACCTCGTTTCAATCGAGCTTCTTTAATGGCTAAACCAAAGGCTCTAAAATCATATTTATCTTCTTTTTTACGCATAGTAGACCACCTCTATACATTTTATTGTTCCTACTGAATTAAAAACAGGTATAGAAAAACGTGTTATATGGTTTATAGGTTTATATTTAATAAAAAGCACTACTAAACGCCAATAAAAAAAACCGTTATATGGTAGTGCTATTTACGCTGTTAAAATATTGTATATTACTTCCAAATGGCGGTTTGTTGGAGGTCAACGTCGCCATGAAGTACATCATATACAATAAATTTCCTTACATTGGGTTCTTGTCAAAAAAAGTCGTCTATCTGCAATAGATAAGTACGTCCACCAATGTGGTTTTATAAATCATATAGATAGAATAACAGAAGCATGTAAACAGAGAAATAAATCTGTTTATATGCTTTTTTGGCTATTCAGAACTTTTTTACAAAGTTTATTTATCAGTAATGCAACAAATCCCCCTTTCACATTGGGACTAAGAGTGAAAGGAGATAAACGAGCAAGGCTCACTTCCTTTCCTAGACAGAAAGGGGGTGAGAAACATGAAACCATCTTCTTTTCAGACCACAATAGAAAATCAGTTTGACTATATCTGTAAACGTGCTATGGAAGACGAGCGAAAGAATTATATGCTTTATCTTTCAAGGATTGCAAAGCGTGAGGTGTCCTTTTCGGATGTTGGCGATTATCTTGTTAGCCAGTTTGCGACAACAGATAACTATTCAACTGACTTTCAGATTTTTACACTCAATGGGTTATCAGTAGGCGTTGAAAATGATTTGTTGAGTGAAGCATTACGTGAGTTGCCAGACAAGAAACGTGAAATTCTACTGCTGTTTTACTTTATGGACATGAGCGATTCAGAAATTGCAGACCTGTTGAAATTGAACCGTTCTACTGTCTATCGGCATAGAACCAGTGGACTAGCCTTAATTAAAAAGTTTATGGAGGAATTTGAAGAATGAAAACACAATATCCTATGATTCCCTTTCCTCTCATTGTAAAGGCAACAGATGGCGATACCGAAGCGATTAACCAGATTCTACATCATTACAGAGGGTACATAACGAAGCGTTCCCTACGACTTATGAAAGATGAATATGGCAATCAAAGTATGGTCGTTGATGAAGTCTTACGTGGAAGAATGGAAACCAGACTGATTACAAAGATTTTGTCATTTGAAATTAAGTAATATCCTCTCTCCTTTCGTGGAAGCGTGCTAAACCATTCCACGCTTCCCGAACAGGGAGGTTTGTTATTCCACCAAAGCATATTGAGCTTTCAATGTGTTTTGATAGGCTAACGAGCCATTGTTCTTTGAAAACTGAATAAAAGTAATCGAATACGTTTCGATAAGAAAAGAGCCAACGGAACTAACCGCCATGACCTATCTTATAAAGATAGCGAGCGATTCATGTTAGTGATCCGAGAAGCAATCTTTAGCAGGATTGCCTGCAACGACATTCTTATCGTGATAATGATACTCCCATACAGTCAATAGTCCGAGCGTGATAAAACCGTCGCAGGCAATGAGTATGGCTACATGAGAACCATGCAGGGGTGGAACTCCCGTGAGCTTTGCTAAAGCTGTTCGATTGCTGGTAAAACAACTTTTATGAAATCCAAATAAGTGATTTGGAAAGGAGGATTTTATGAAGCAGACTGACATTCCTATTTGGGAACGTTATACCCTAACCATTGAAGAAGCGTCAAAATATTTTCGTATTGGCGAAAACAAGCTACGACGCTTGGCAGAGGAAAATAAAAATGCAAATTGGCTGATTATGAATGGCAATCGTATTCAGATTAAACGAAAACAATTTGAAAAAATTATAGATACATTGGACGCAATCTAGCGTCGCCAAAGGGTCTTGTATATGATAAAATAGTATTAAGTCGTATCAAGGCTCTTTCCATAAAGGAAAGGAGCAAATGCCATGTCAGAAAAAAGACGTGACAATAAAGGTCGAATCTTAAAGACTGGAGAGAGCCAACGAAAAGACGGAAGATACTTATACAAATATATAGATTCATTTGGAGAACCGCAATTTGTTTACTCGTGGAAACTTGTGGCTACAGACCGAGTACCAGCAGGAAAGCGTGATTGTATCTCACTTAGAGAGAAAATCGCAGAGTTACAGAAAGACATTCATGATGGTATTGATGTTGTAGGAAAGAAAATGACACTCTGCCAGCTTTACGCAAAACAGAACGCTCAAAGACCAAAGGTTAGAAAAAACACTGAAACTGGACGCAAATATCTTATGGATATTTTGAAGAAAGACAAGTTAGGTGTAAGAAGTATTGACAGTATTAAGCCATCAGACGCTAAAGAATGGGCTATTAGAATGAGTGAAAATGGTTATGCTTATCAAACCATCAATAACTACAAACGTTCTTTAAAGGCTTCATTCTATATTGCTATACAAGATGATTGTGTTCGGAAGAATCCATTTGACTTTCAACTGAAAGCAGTTCTTGATGATGATACTGTCCCTAAGACCGTACTAACAGAAGAACAGGAAGAAAAACTGTTAGCCTTTGCAAAAGCTGATAAAACCTACAGCAAAAATTATGATGAAATTCTGATACTCTTAAAAACAGGTCTTCGTATTTCAGAGTTTGGTGGTTTGACACTTCCAGATTTAGATTTTGAGAATCGTCTTGTCAATATAGACCATCAGCTATTGAGAGATACTGAAATTGGGTACTACATTGAAACACCAAAGACCAAAAGTGGCGAACGTCAAGTTCCTATGGTTGAAGAAGCCTATCAAGCATTTAAGCGAGTGTTAGCGAATCGAAAGAATGATAAGCGTGTTGAGATTGATGGATATAGTGATTTCCTCTTTCTTAATAGAAAGAACTATCCAAAAGTGGCAAGTGATTACAACGGCATGATGAAAGGTCTTGTTAAGAAATACAATAAGTATAACGAGGATAAATTGCCACACATCACTCCACATAGTTTGCGACATACATTCTGTACCAACTATGCAAATGCAGGAATGAATCCAAAGGCATTACAGTACATTATGGGACATGCTAATATAGCCATGACGCTGAACTATTACGCACATGCAACATTCGATTCTGCAATGGCAGAAATGAAACGCTTGAATAAAGAGAAGCAACAGGAGCGTCTTGTTGCTTAGTAGTACAAATGAATTTACTACTTATTTACCACTTCTGACAGCTAAGACATGAGGAAATATGCAAAGAAACGTGAAGTATCTTCCTACAGTAAAAATACTCGAAAGCACATAGAATAAGGCTTTACGAGCATTTAAGAAAATATAAAAAGATAATTAGAAATTTATACTTTGTTTATACCAAAAAAACTTCCTTATCTAGGAAGTTTTCGAGTTTTAAGCTTTCTTTTTCATATAAAAAATAGTAAGCATAAGTCCAATGAAGGCCAAAGCAATAGCCACATAAAAAGCTACACTATAATTTCCATTATTAGCCATTGCCATTTGAACAGCGACCTTGGGAGCGAAAAATGCTGCTAAAGAATATCCAGTGAAGACGATACCGTAGTTGACCCCTTGATTTGCAGGACCGTAATTTTCCATGACGATAGATGGGAAGACCCCCATAACACCACCAAAGCAGATACCAAGCCCAATAATTCCTAAGGTAAACCCGAATTGACCAGGAACGATAGTTAGGGAGAATAAAGCTAGGACAATGACAGAATAGATAATCAATAAGGTCTTTGAACGGCCGATTTTATCAGAAAGTGATCCCCAGATAAAACGACCACTAGAGTTTGCGATTGAATAAAGAGAGACATAGAGAGCTGCAGTGCCTGCAGAGAGTCCAAACATTGATTGACCGATTGGTGATGCTTGAGAGGCAATCATCAAACCAGAAAAGGCGCCAACAAAGAACATGCTAATGATAATGTAAAACAGAGGACTTTGTAGCATTTGTTTCCAGTTCTTATTAGTAGGTCCTTGTTTGGTTGGGATAGGAGCTTTCCAGCCTGCTGGTTGGTAGCCACTTGGAGCTGCCTTGATAAAGAAAATTGCACAGATGATAACAACAATATAGACTAGCCCAATTGTACGAAAAGCAAAGAAGGCATCTTGTTGTTGAATGAGATTGCTCGCGACTGGAGAAGCGATGACTGCGGCAAATCCCATGCCACCTGTCAGAATTCCAGAGGCTAAGCCACGTTTATCAGGGAAGAGGCGAAGTGAATTGGAGAGGGCACCTGAATAGGCAAAACCTTGACCAAGCCCGGCCATTAATCCATAGGTCAAATAAAGCATGGCTGGTGAATTGGCATAGCCGGTTAAGTAAAATCCGCTAGCAAATAGAAGAGCACCGAGGGCGATGGTCCATTTTACGTAACCTTTGTCAACTAAATAACCTCCAAGAATCATGGGGATAGGGCCGATTGCAGAGTTGATAGCAAATGCTAACATAATATCAGACATGGACCAGCCTGTTGAACTGCTAAGTGGTCCGGCAAAAACAGAAAAGGAATAGACGGCACCTGTGCAAAGAAGAATGGCTGTGGACGCGACTAAAATCCGCCAACGATTGAATGTCTCTTTCATAAAAACATCCTCCTTAAATGTATATTTTTTCACCAAGACTATATCATAGTTAAGGAAGCTGGTCAATAGTTTAAGAAGATATTTTGTTAATTTTTTCACGAACTTGTACTAAAGTACGATAATCTGATAGAATAACACGGTCTTTATTATCAAGGATTTACAAGATTTTCTAAAGTAGTATAATGAAAGTAGATTAAATAAATGAAAGGGGTACCAAGATGAAACTAGTTGCTATCGTTGGAACCAATTCAGATCGCTCAACCAATCTGAAACTCTTGAAATTTATGCAAAAGCACTTTTCGGATAAAGCCGACATTGAGGTATTGGAAATCAAACAATTGCCAGCATTTAACGAACCTGAGGACAAGCAAGCACCAGCTGAAGTTCAAGCTTTTTCAGAAAAAATTCTTGCCGCAGATGGTGTGATTATTTCAACACCTGAGTACGACCACACGATACCAGCACCTTTGGCCTCTGCTTTGGAGTGGATTGCTTATACCAGTCGTGCCTTAATCAATAAACCAACTATGATTGTTGGTGCTTCTCTTGGCTTGCTAGGAACATCTAGAGCGCAGGCACATTTACGTCAGATTTTAGATGCGCCGGAGCTTAAAGCGAGAGTTATGCCTGGTACAGAGTTCTTTCTAGGTCATTCTGAGCAAGTCCTAGATGATGAGTGTCATTTGAACAATCCTGAAAAGGTTGCAGAACTAGAAGAACATTTTTCAGAGTTTCAAAATTTTGTTGAACTAACAAAGGCTTTAGTCAAACCAGAAGATACAAATCGTAAGAAATCTTTCATTTGGGAAGAATGGTTGAAAGCATAGGTATTTCAAGAAAGGAGAACAATCCATGAAATTAGTAGCTATTGTTGGGACTAATGCAAAAAAATCCTATAATCGCAACCTGTTGCAATTTATGAAAAGACATTTTGCTCAGAAAACGGATATTGAGATTTTAGAAATAACAGATGTACCAATGTTCAATGAAACAGATGATCAAACAGATACACCTATTATTCAGAAGTTTAATCAAGCTATTTCAGAAGCTGATGGTGTCATTATCTCGACACCCGAGCACAATCATACGATTCCATCAAGTTTGAATAGCTTGCTCAAGTGGTTGTCTTTTAACATTCATCCACTAGACGGAAAGCCGACAATGATTGTCGGAGCTTCTTACGATATTCAAGGTTCCTCACGTGCCCAACTTCATCTTCGTCAGATTTTGGATGCTCCTGGGGTAAATGCAACAGTTATGCCAGGTAGTGAGTTTTTACTTGGTCGAGCGCATCGAGCGTTTGATGACAATGGAGATTTGATTGATGAGCGAACCGTTGATTTCCTAGATAGTTGTTTTTATCGCTTCCTTCGCTTTGTATCCGTCGCAAACCAACTAAATCTTCCTGAAGAAGTCCGCTTTGAACCGGGGACTTACCATGTTACAACTGAAGGTCATAATGGTAAATTACCGATGGATGTAACGGTTTCTGAGGACCGTATTGAAAAAATTGAAATCGATTCTTCTGGAGAATCTTCAGGAATCGCAGATGTCGTCTTTACCCGTATTCCAGCAGAAATCATTGAGGGACAAACCTTAAATGTTGATGCGGTGTCAGGAGCTTC
The DNA here is from genome assembly GCF_004353325.1 of Streptococcus downii. Lineage (NCBI taxonomy): Bacteria > Bacillati > Bacillota > Bacilli > Lactobacillales > Streptococcaceae > Streptococcus > Streptococcus downii. Next base: position 191,515 of record NZ_MZNX01000006.1, on the reverse strand, counting down.
TGTGACTTCAAATGGTGTTTTAGATGGAGTTGCGCGTGCAGTCAAACAAGCCGGTGCAAATCCAGATGTTTTACGGAAGCGTTCAAAAGCGCCATCTGCCCTAGATAAAGAAGATAAAACCTATCAGGCAGACGTTGTCATCGTCGGAGGCGGAGGAGCTGGATTAGCTGCAGCGGCTGCAGTCTTACAAGCTGGTAAGAAGCCAATTGTTGTTGAGAAATTTCCTGCAATTGGAGGAAATACTGTTCGTGCAGGTGGTCCAATGAATGCACCAGATCCAGCATGGCAAGGAACCTTCGCAGCTCATCCAGGTGAGGCTCATACGCTTCAAGAATTGATTGCGACAGATGAATCAACGATTGATCCAGAATATCTAGAGGACTTTAGAGCCTTGAAAGTTGAGGTTGAGCAGTATTTGCAGGACCCGAGCTATTTGTTTGACTCTACCTTACTTTACCGTATCCAAACCTATATCGGTGGGAAACGAAAAGATTTACAAGGAAATGAAATTCATGGGCAATACGATTTGGTTTCTGTATTAACCGAACGAGCCCTAGAGTCTGTTCGTTGGTTGGAAGACATCGGCGTTGAATTTGTTCGTAGTGAAGTGACAATGCCAGTTGGAGCCCTTTGGCGTCGTGGCCATAAGCCGGTTCAACCAATGGGGTATGCCTTTATATCTGTCCTACAAAAAAATGTTCTAGAGCATGGTGGCAAAATCTTGACTGACTCTCCAGTTAAAGAATTGCTTGTAAAAGACGGGGCTGTCAAGGGTGTTAGAGCAGAAGGTCGAAATGGTCAAACCATCATTGTCAATGCAGATGCCGTTGTTCTAGCTTCTGGAGGATTTGGTGCCAATACAAAGATGCTACAAAAATACAATACTTACTGGACTGAAATTGCAGATGATATTGCCACATCTAATACACCAGCTGTAACAGGAGATGGTATTCTTTTAGGGCAAAGTGTAGGTGCAGATTTGGTGGGTATGGGCTTTAGTCAAATGATGCCAGTATCCGATCCAGTAACAGGTGCCCTCTTCTCAGGACTTCAAGTTCCTCCAGCTAACTTCATCATGGTAAATACTGAAGGGAAGCGCTTTGTAGATGAGTACGGTAGCCGAGACAAGCTATCTCAAGCAGCGATTGATAATGGAGGCTTGTTCTATCTAATCGCAGATGAACGTATCAAGGCAACAGCCTACAACACTAGCCAAGAAAAAATCGATGCCCAAGTCAAAGCAGGCACTCTCTATCGTGCAGATACGATAGAAGAGTTAGCGGTTCAGATTGGTATGGATCCACAGGTGTTAGCAGATACAATCAAGAAGTACAATTCTTATGTTGATGCAGGATTTGACCCTGAATTCAATAAAGGTAGTTTTGATCTCAAGTGTGAGGTTGCACCATTTTACGCAACACCAAGAAAACCAGCCGTTCACCATACAATGGGTGGACTCAAGATTGATACTTCAACACACGTTTTGAATGAAAACGGGCAGATTATCCCTGGTTTGTATGCTGCCGGAGAAGTCGCAGGTGGACTCCATGCAGGTAACCGTCTAGGAGGAAATTCGCTTACGGATATCTTTACTTTTGGACGTATTGCAGGTCAAACAGCTGTTAAAGAAAATTGTTAGTGATTGATTTAAAAATTAAGGGAATTTTAAGTCTCCTCGTGTATTATATAATCATTAAATAAAGACCTCCTAATACTCTTCGAAAATCTCATCAACCTTCGTTAGAGTCGACTTA
>NZ_MZNX01000006.1:88494-189187 GCF_004353325.1 Streptococcus downii | reverse complement strand
TCATTGAGTACCCTTTATTTAATGAAATCCTAAACTTTTCTTTTTCATAATAATCTCCCTAAAGAGGCCACCCAATCAGGTGGCTTTTTTGTTTGTAGCTTGGATTTTTGATATAATAGAACCATGAGTAGAATTTTAGATAATGAAATCATGGGGGATGAGGAGTTGGTAGAACGTACCCTCCGTCCTCAGTATTTACGTGAATATATTGGGCAGGACAAGGTCAAGGACCAGCTGCAAATCTTTATCGAAGCTGCTAAAATGCGGGATGAAGCGCTGGACCATGTGCTCTTATTTGGGCCTCCAGGTTTGGGGAAAACGACCATGGCCTTTGTCATTGCTAACGAATTAGGTGTCAATCTCAAGCAAACGTCTGGTCCTGTCATTGAAAAAGCGGGTGACTTGGTAGCGATTTTGAATGATTTGGAGCCTGGAGACGTCCTTTTTATTGATGAGATTCATCGCCTGCCCATGTCGGTGGAAGAAGTGCTTTATAGTGCTATGGAGGACTTTTACATCGACATCATGATTGGGGCTGGTGAGGGCAGTCGCAGTGTCCATTTGGATTTGCCACCATTCACCTTAATCGGCGCGACGACACGAGCAGGAATGCTTTCAAATCCTCTTCGTGCCCGTTTTGGAATTACTGGTCATATGGAATACTATGCCCACGCTGATTTGACGGAAATTGTTGAGCGGACAGCAGATATTTTTGAGATGGAAATCACTCATGAGGCAGCTTCAGAGTTGGCCTTACGTAGTCGAGGAACCCCTCGTATTGCCAATCGTCTCCTTAAGCGCGTGCGCGACTTTGCCCAGATTATGGGGAATGGGGTTATCGATGATGTGATTACCGATAAGGCATTAACCATGCTAGATGTTGACCATGAAGGCTTGGACTATGTGGATCAGAAAATCCTTCGTACCATGATTGAGATGTACGGAGGTGGTCCTGTCGGTTTAGGAACTCTTTCTGTTAATATTGCTGAGGAGCGTGAGACGGTTGAAGATATGTACGAACCTTACCTGATTCAGAAAGGTTTCATCATGCGAACTCGTTCTGGGCGGGTGGCGACTGCTAAGGCATATGAGCATTTAGGCTATGAATACAATGAAAAATGAACAAGAAATTCTAGATGCTTTCAGAGAAAACCCAGATTTGATGAAAATCTTAACCATCATCCGTAACCTTGGTCTGAAAGACTCTTGGTTAGTAGCAGGTTCCGTCAGAAATTTTATTTGGAATCTCTTGTCAGACAAATCCCCTTTTGATCATGAAACGGATGTGGATGTGATTTTCTTTGATCCAGAGGTTTCTTATGAGGAAACAGTATCCCTAGAGAGCAAGCTGAGAGAGGATTTCCCCCAGTATCAGTGGGAGTTGAAAAATCAAGTCTATATGCATCTGCACAGTCCCCACACAGCGCCTTACACGGGTTCTCGTGATGCTATGAGTAAGTATCCAGAACGATGTACAGCGGTAGGCCTACGCTTGAATGAAGATTCCACTTTAGAGCTCTTTGCCCCCTATGGTTTAGAGGATATTTTGAACTTTCAAGTTTCTCCAACTCCTCATTTCTTAGAAAATGAAGACCGGATAAAGCTCTATCAAGAACGCTTGTCCAAGAAAAATTGGCAAGAAAAATGGAAAGATCTCACTTTCTCGAATCTCTGAAAAGAAGTTAGTGACTTGATTACATAAGAATTCTATATGTGAGCTTGTAGTCATCACAAGATAAACAGAGAAATCTAAAGGTGCAAAAAATTATATAGTCAACAGGAACAACTCATTCAATCTATCATAGCTAACAAAGATACCGAATTTGTGAGATTGAGTGAGAAAAACATCTATTAAGGCTATCCTTATTGTTCTTGGAAGATAAGACTCCTGGAAAATTATCCCAAGTAACTAACTTGAGCTTGAAAATTGGGATATAAACGCTTTTGAAAAGTCGTAAATTATGATACAATGTTTAGAGAAATTACTGAGACGAGGATTTAGAAAATAATGAAAGTACATTTCACAAATTTATTTGGGCAAGCATCAACGAGTGTTGCCTTGATGGCGCAGAACAATGTCATGAAAATTGTTCGAGACTTTGGAGTTAACGAACTGGGGATATATTTTTATGATGCAAGCCATGAACCGTGGGAAGAACTGAACTCGCGGATGGATGGGATTGTCGCGGGGGTATCTTATGGAGATGTCGTTTTTTTCCAATCTCCTTCATGGAATAGTGTTGAATGGGACAATCACTTGGTAGAAAAGTTAAAGCTTTCTCATGTAAAAATGGTGATGTTTATCCATGATGTTCAGCCACTAATGTTTGAGAGCAATTATTATCTTATGAAGGCCCACATTGACATGTATAACAAGTGTGATGTGGTGGTAGTACCATCCGAACAAATGTATCAGAAACTCGTTTCGGAGGGATTAACCGTCAAGAACTACGTTGTTCAAAAACTCTGGGATCTTCCCCATGGTTTGGAACTCTATACTCCAAAATTTGAGAAAAAATTAATCTTCTCAGGAGACCCATCTCGTTTTCCACATATTGTTGACTGGAAACACAGTACCCCCCTTCATGTTTATGCTACGAGAACAGAGGGAGTAGATTATTCCAAAGTCCATCTTGAGGGGTGGCGAACTCAGCAGGAATTATTGTTGGAGTTGTCTAAAGGAGGAGGTTTTGGCCTAGTATGGGGAAATTCCGAAAATCCTACGGAAGAGCGTGACTACTATAAAGAAAATGTTTCTTATAAGTTGACAACTTATCTGGCTGCGGGTATTCCTGTGGTTGTGCCAGACTATCTTTCTAATGTCGACTATATCCGTGAGAAAGGTTTGGGCTTTGTCGTGTCCAGTTTGGAAGAAGCTAGCCGCGTGGTTCAGGAATGTACGGCAGAAGAGTATGATCAAATGGTTACAAGAGCAAAATATACAGCTTACTTAATTAAAAATGGTTATTTCACAAAGAAATTGTTTATTGATTCCATGATGCTCTTAGATTAGTCAAAAGTCGGTCATCGGTTTACCACATTCAGATTTAGAAAGGCAAAATTTCAAGTCGAAGTTAGCCATCTTAGATAATTAGTTTTTTATCAACTGTAATGGGTTGATGAAAAACCACATCTTGGAGGGAACCAATTTGGTTCTCTCCTTTTTGCTAGACGCTTGAAACTGATTCCCTGTACCTATAAATTTAGACGTAAGAAAATACCCCCAAAACTATCTAGCTTTTTTTGGGGGAAAAGTCATATATGGAGGGGGAGAGGATTACAAAATCATCACCAAGGTCCCAATCGTAATCAGTATACATCCAATGATTGTTTTAAACGTCAGGACATCCTGTAGAAAGAAAAAGGCTAAAACGAGTGTAATGACGAGACTAAACTTATCGACAGCAGATACCTCAGTCGCATTGCCCATCTGCAAGGCCTTGTAGTAGCAGAGCCAGGAGGCACCTGTTGCCAAACCAGACAGGATGAGAAAGAGCCAACTTTTTCTACTGATGTTGACAATCTCAGTCTGACTATTGGTCAGGAAAACCATGGCCCAAGCCATAAGGATGACGATGATCGTACGAATGGCTGTTGCTAGATTGGACGGAACTCCCTCAATCCCAATCTTGGCTAAAATAGAAGTTAAGGCTGCAAAGACAGCAGATAAAAGTGCGAAGAAAAACCACATGGTAACTACCTCCTTTCTCTATTATAAGTAATCGAATCCTACTTGTCAGTTCTCAAGTGAAATCTTGCTCTGATGGTATTTTAAAAAACTATACCAATTTTTATGCTTGACAAGTGAGAAAAACAAGTATATACTGTCTTTGTTGGTTCTATAAAAGGAAAATAAGACTATACCAATTTAAGGGGAAAGCACAGCTGGTCTGTGTCGTATATACTATGTGTGGAATTGTCGGTGTTGTTGGAAACACAAATGCAACTGATATTTTGATTCAAGGGCTTGAAAAGCTTGAATACCGTGGCTATGATTCTGCGGGAATTTTTGTCCTAGGTGATGCTGAAAATCATCTAGTCAAGGCTGTTGGTCGTATCGCAGAATTGTCTGCTAAAACTACCGGTGTTGAGGGAAAAACTGGTATCGGACATACGCGTTGGGCGACTCATGGTAAACCAACTGAGGACAATGCTCACCCACATCGCTCTGAGACTGGACGTTTTGTCTTGGTGCACAATGGGGTGATTGAAAACTACCTTGAAATCAAGGAAGAATACCTTGCAGGTCACCACTTCAAGGGGCAAACAGATACGGAAATCGCCGTTCACTTGATTGGGAAATTTGTTGAAGAAGATGGCTTGTCAGTTCTTGAAGCCTTCAAAAAAGCCCTTCACATCATCCGTGGTTCTTATGCCTTTGCCTTGATTGACTCTGAAAATCCAGATGTCATCTATGTCGCTAAGAACAAATCACCACTCTTGATTGGTCTTGGAGAAGGCTACAACATGGTCTGCTCAGATGCTATGGCTATGATTCGTGAGACCAACCAATACATGGAAATTCATGACCAAGAGTTGGTAATCGTCAAGGCTGATAGCGTCGAAGTTCAAGACTATGATGGTAACAGTCGTGAGCGTGCTAGCTATACTGCTGAGCTCGACTTGTCAGATATCGGTAAGGGGACTTATCCTTACTACATGCTCAAGGAAATTGATGAGCAACCAACGGTTATGCGTAAACTCATCCAAGCCTACACAGATGAGGCTGGTCAAGTTGTCGTGGATCCAGCTATCATCAAGGCTGTTCAAGACGCAGACCGAATCTACATCCTTGCAGCTGGAACATCTTACCATGCAGGCTTTGCTTCTAAGAAGATGCTGGAAGAATTGACGGATACACCAGTGGAACTTGGAATCTCATCTGAGTGGGGCTACGGTATGCCACTTCTCAGCAAGAAACCTCTCTTCATCTTCATCAGCCAGTCTGGTGAAACAGCGGATAGCCGTCAGGTTTTGGTCAAGGCCAATGAAATGGGGATTCCGAGTTTGACAGTCACCAACGTTCCAGGCTCAACCCTTTCACGTGAAGCCAACCATACCATGCTCCTTCATGCGGGTCCTGAAATCGCAGTGGCTTCAACTAAGGCTTATACAGCGCAAATTGCAGCCCTTGCCTTTCTTGCAAAAGCAGTCGGAGAAGCAAATGGCAATGCCAAAGCACAAGTCTTTGATCTGATTCGTGAGTTGTCTATCGTGGCTCAGTCTATCGAATCAACTCTTTCTGAGAAAGAAACCATTGATGCCAAGGTTCGTGAGCTTCTTGAAACAACTCGCAACGCCTTTTATATCGGACGTGGTCAAGACTACTACGTAGCTATGGAAGCGAGTCTTAAGCTTAAAGAGATTTCTTACATCCAGTGTGAAGGCTTTGCGGCAGGAGAACTCAAGCATGGAACCATTGCCTTGATCGAAGAAGGGACGCCAGTCTTGGCCCTCTTGTCAGATCCAGTCCTTGCCAACCATACTCGTGGAAATATCCAAGAGGTCGCAGCTCGTGGTGCCAAAGTCCTTACCATCGCAGAAGAAAATGTTGCTAAAGAGACAGATGATATCGTCCTTACGACCGTACACCCTTATCTCTCACCAATCTCAATGGTCGTACCAACGCAGTTGGTTGCTTACTTTGCAACCCTCCACCGTGGTCTTGATGTGGACAAACCGCGTAACCTTGCCAAGTCAGTAACAGTAGAATAAGCTAAAAAAGTCTAGTCTGCCTAGACTTTTTTGCTCTTCCTTGTTATACTTGAGATAGGAATCCTTCTATTCCGAAGGTAGTTTTTTATAAGGAGAAGAAATGAAGAGGAAAAAAAATATTATTCTCATGCTGATTGGTATCGTCTTATCAGGTTCTTTCTTAATCCGAACAGTTTTGATCCATCAGGCGAGACAAGCGAAAAAGCAAAATATGGAACGGATTGCTGCTGTGCAAGAGACGGTTCAGTCTCAAGATCAAAAGAAAGCTGAAGAGCAGAAAGAACAATTTAAAAAGGCGTTTGATGGTATGGATAAAACTTCCATTCTAATGAAAAACTATGATACCCACACACCGATTAATGGGGACTACAGTTTTGGTACAAAGGATGGCGTGCACTACCTAGTAGAATTAAAAACTGGTGAGAAAGTAGCTCTGGAAGGTGTGGACAAGGCCTTTCCATTGTCGATCAAAAACGAGGACGAAAATAGCAAGGAAATTGGACTGGTTGTCCGCAAAGATCAAGTTTGGTACATGATTGATACAAAAGGCGAGACGATTTACACTTTTGAACAAACAGAATTGACAGAAAACTCGAAGTTGACTTTGAAAGACAAGGAACTACAGGTAGAATAAACTAAAAAAGTCTAGTTGATCTAGAGCGTTTTTGTGTTGTTTAAGAAATTTAGACGTTGGTTTAAGATAACTACACATCTCAGATTTTTAAAAACAAGATTTAATTGTTGATAACTAGAAAGGAATATTATGTCTACAAAAAATAAATTTCAATACTGTATTTACGATCATGAGAGACTAGAACTTCATGAGCTACAAAAGGAATATCAAAATGATAAAGCTGGGACAAAACTTAAGTATGAAAACCAATTATTTTGTCCTGGTTATTACAAAGTGGATTTAGTGATAAACGAGAAAAAAGGGAAAATCTATTTATCGAGCCATCCTAAATCACCTCATGGTGACGGATGTGAATATGCTTTGGAATCTGCTTCGAAAATAGAACTGAAAGAATACTATGAGAAAATTGATGCAGACTTAGCTGAGCAACTCTTAAATCGTATTCTGGAAGAAAAGGCCACTAGAGTAATCCAACCAAGGAGCGTCAATTCTCTACAAAATAATAATGAGGTGCCTGATGTAAAATTTGTTTTAGAAAATAAAGTCGGTATCAGAAAATATTTACTTCGCAGGTCCCTCCTCCTAAGTGAATTAGAAGTATCTGCCCATCTAACTATATACTATGGAGAATGTAAGGTATTTATAGGTAAGACTGATAAAAAGTACTATTTACGAATGTTTCGAAACAATGATCATGCAAAGTATATCTGTAATTTAGTAATTCCTGAAAGAGTGTATAGATATTTGGAAGATGAATTAAGATTTATCCCACAATCAGAAGATTTAAGTTTTAAACATTCAAGAGCCAATGCAGTTCCTGTAAAATTAGCTTTTGTTTCTACCATGAAGAAAAAACAAGAATATTATAATGGATACTTGAATTTTTCAAAATTACTTAGAGTAAAAGGTATTAAAAAATATTAGGAAGTGGTATACATTTTTAAATAAATTTTGCTATTACTTACACCTTTTTTGTTCTATATGATATAATCAATAGTAGTTTAATTTGTATATATTGTTTATAGTGATATTTTGTAGGTATCTAAACTAATATAAGAAAATAATTGAAATTAATTTAATTAGATTGAGAATATAATGAAACGTTTTTTCCCTTGTCACTTTAAAGATATTTGTAAAAAAAATAACTATAACTGGAACAGTATCTTTATTAATCTTTTCTTCTCGTTTGTCTTGACTATTTTATTTGTAACATTACCATTGACTGAAAATGATTCTCTAGATCAATTTTGGGATAAATTTTATCAAAAGTTAGCAACAGGAGCTTTGTTATCTTCAATTATAAGTATTAATGGAATTTATATGATTACTTTATATTCTAGAATAAAAAGTAAGTATAATATTTCAGATTTTGCGGATAATACTTCTAAAGAGTTAAAAATCATGCTAATAATTGAACTAATTAAATACGAAGCAATTCCAACTTTATGTATTATACCTGCATCTGGATTACTATTTATTAGTCAAAATAATAAATTACATCCTCTAATGGTTATCCTTCAACTTCTTATATATGTCATTTCTCTTTTCTTTATCGGATATATAGAAAATTATTTTACCCCTGAAGATTTAGAGAGTGAACAACAATCTTATTTAAAGAAACAAGAAATAAATACTCAAGAAGTTGTGAGAAGTGTTTCAGATTCAGATAATGCAGAAATGATTAAAAAAGCACGTAAGAATAAATTGAAGGAATAGAAATAATGATCCATTTTAGAAATTTAATAACGGTTGAACAAGGCTCAAAGGATGAGTTTGACTTCTATATAACCTCAATAGACGCAAGTGATCTAATTGTCAATAGTAATGTGGAAAGATTGTCTGAGGGAAAAGGTGTTCAAAGATATTTAAATGAACAGAGAACACTTGATATAGCTAAATTTTGTCAACAAAATGATGCTATTTTCCCGACGCCTATAATAGTTTCATTAAATACAGACTTTGTGAATCAAGAAAATAAAAATGAGGGGAAGCTGTCTGTTTGGAGTGCATCAGAAGCTAAAAATAAATTAGATGGTGACTTAGTGCCATTCTCAATTATAGATGGGCAGCATAGATTAGCAGGGATAGAAAAATATTTTGAAACCAATAAAGAGAATCAAAAAAAATTTATGTTACCCCTTATTATATATAAAGATGCTAGTATTGAGTCTTCTGCCAAGATATTTGTGACCATTAATGCTAATCAACGTTCTGTTGATAGATCAACGATAAGTCAGCTTTTTGGAGTAATTTATAAGAACTCTAGCTTGTATACAGTTGAATCATTTGCATCTACAGTTGTCAACTCTTTAAACAGTAGTGATATTTCTCCATTTTACCACCGAATAAAAATGCTAGGAAGAAAAACTAATAAACATGAATTTATTTCTCAAGGAACTGTAGCGAAAAAAATTATAGATAGGATAAGTTCGAATATACAGGAAGATAATCTTAATATAGAAAAAGGACAAAAATTGACTGAAGGAGATTCAAGTAAAATTTTTCGAGAATATTTTAGAAAGAATACTCCAGAAAGTGTTACTGAGTTTATGATAAACTATTTTAGCGCTTTTGAAATAGCTTTTTCAAGCGTATGGGATAATGAGGATCTTTTAACAAAAAAAGCTGTTGGATTTAGCAGTTTAATGAACTTTTTCACTTCATTACATTTAAAATATAAATTTCAAAAATTTAATGAGGTGTTAAATTTCTTTGAAAAATATAGTAATGAAAAAATAGAGAATGAATTACAACAAATTTTTTCTAAAAATAGAGGATCAAGTGAAAGTGTCGCCAAGCAAATTTCAGATCATCTCAATAATATTTTTCAATTAAACGATGAGTTTGATATAAATTCTTAATAAGCTCAAAAAACTTAAGAAAAATTTAAGCTAGGAGGTGTATACTAAACTCATAAGTTAAGAAGAACTTAACTTAAACTCCTAAAACTTTTTCATAATAATCTCCCTATAAAATAAAGTCGCCCAATCAGGCGGCTTATTTTTTTGTTTGTCTACAAGCAAAGGAAGCAACTTAGCTATAGAAGAAAATAGGGAAATATGGTATAATGAAACGATAGATTTTTGAATAGGAATATGATCATGTTTGGATTTTTTAAGAAAGATAAAGCTGTAGAAGTTGAGGTTCCAACACAGGTTCCTGCTCACATTGGGATCATCATGGATGGGAATGGTCGCTGGGCTAAAAAACGGATGCAACCACGGGTTTTTGGTCATAAGGCGGGGATGGAAGCCCTCCAAAAAGTGACCAAGGCAGCTAACAAGATGGGAGTCAAGGTCATCACAGTCTATGCCTTTTCAACGGAAAATTGGACGCGTCCAGATCAAGAGGTCAAGTTTATCATGAACTTGCCAGTCGAGTTTTATGATAACTACGTTCCTGAATTGCACGCAAATAACGTTAAGATTCAGATGATTGGGGAGACAGACCGTCTGCCTAAGCCGACTTTTGAAGCTTTGAAAAAAGCAGAGGAGTTGACTAAGAACAATACGGGCTTGATTCTCAATTTTGCGCTTAACTATGGTGGTCGTGCTGAAATTACGCAGGCTCTTAAGGGCTTGGCTCAAGATGTTCTAGATGCTAAAATCAACCCTGGTGATATCACAGAAGATATTATTGGGGACTATCTTTTCACGCAACACCTGCCAAAGGATTTGCGAGATCCGGACTTGATTATTCGTACGAGTGGTGAGTTGCGTTTAAGTAATTTCTTGCCATGGCAAGCAGCCTATAGTGAGCTTTACTTTACGGATACCTTGTGGCCTGATTTTGATGAAGCAGCCTTGCAGGAAGCTATTGCTGCTTTTAACCATCGCAATCGCCGTTTTGGAGGAGTTTAGGAGAAGATATGACCAAGGATTTACAAAAGAGAACATTGTTTGCGGTATTGGCCCTGGCAATTTTCCTTCCAGTCTTGTTTGCGGGAGGGCTCTTGTTGCAGATAGGGATTGGCTTGTTAGCGATGCTAGGCGTCCATGAACTCTTGCACATGAAGGGGCTAAAGACTATGACCATTGAGGGTGCTTTGACTCTTTTTGCGACCTTCGCTCTCACAGTTCCTTTAGAAAATTACCTAACTTTTTTGCCTGTTGATGGGAATGTGGTTGCCTACAGTGTTTTGATTACCATAATGCTAGGGACGACCGTTTTCAGTAAGAACTATACGATTGAAGATGCCGCTTTCCCAATTGCTGTGAGCTTTTATGTTGGTTTTGGCTTCAATGCCTTACTAGATGCTCGGGTGGCAGGTTTTGACAAGGTACTTTTGGCCCTTTTTATCGTTTGGGCGACAGATAGCGCAGCCTACCTGACAGGGATGAATTTTGGTAAACATAAGTTGGCTCCGAGAGTTTCTCCTAATAAGAGTATTGAGGGATTTGTCGGGGGCATTCTAGGTGCGGTACTGATAACAGTGATTTTCATGTTAGTGGACAGCACAGTTGCTCTTCCTTATGGGATTTATAGAATGAGTCTCTTTGCTGCCTTCTTCAGTGTGGCCGGTCAGTTTGGTGACTTGATTGAAAGTGCCATGAAACGCCATTTCGGTGTCAAGGATTCTGGCAAATTTATCCCTGGACATGGCGGTGTGTTGGATCGCTTTGACAGCATGCTGATTGTGTTTCCAATGATGCACTTATTTGGCCTGTTTTAAAGAAAGGAATATTGAATGATTGGATTGCTAACCTTTATCCTCGTTTTTGGGATTATTGTGGTGGTGCATGAGTTTGGACATTTTTATTTTGCCAAGAAATCAGGCATTCTAGTTCGTGAATTTGCCATTGGTATGGGACCCAAGATTTTTGCTCATATCGGTAAGGATGGCACTGCTTATACCATTCGAATCCTTCCTCTAGGAGGCTATGTTCGTATGGCAGGCTGGGGTGATGATGCGACAGAAATCAAGACAGGAACTCCGGTCAGTTTGACACTTGCTGATGATGGTAAGGTCAAACGGATCAACCTCTCAGGAAAGAAACTGGATCAAACAGCTCTCCCTATGCAGGTAACCCAGTTTGACTTTGAAGACAAGCTCTTTATCAAGGGTTTGGTCTTGGAAGAAGAAAAGACCTTTGCTGTGGATCATGATGCAACAGTTGTTGAGGCAGATGGTACCGAAGTACGCATCGCTCCTTTGGATGTACAGTATCAAAATGCTTCTATCTGGGGCAAGCTCATCACCAACTTTGCAGGTCCCATGAATAACTTTATCTTAGGTGTTGTTGTTTTTTGGATCTTGATCTTTTTGCAGGGCGGTGTTAGAGATACTCAGACCAATCTCTTTCATGTCATGCCAGAGGGAGCTTTGGCTAAGGTGGGTGTGGCTGAAACCGCCCAAATTACCAAGGTCGGCTCACATGAGATTAAGAATTGGCAAGACTTGACCCAGGCTGTGGAAGCAGATACCAAGGACAAGACCGCCCCGACCTTGGATGTGACCATTTCTGAAAATGGTAGCGAAAAACAAGTTACTGTGACTCCAGAAGAGAATCAAGGACGTTACATTCTCGGGGTTCGACCGGGGGTCAAGTCAGACTTTCTATCCATGTTTGTTGGTGGATTTACGACAGCTGCTGATTCAGGGCTCCGTATCCTTTCGGCTCTGAAAAACTTGATTTTCCATCCAGATTTGAACAAACTCGGTGGTCCCGTTGCCATTTTTAAGGCAAGTAGTGATGCTGCTAAAAATGGAATTGAGAATGTCCTCTATTTCCTAGCTATGATTTCCATCAATATCGGAATTTTTAATTTGATTCCGATTCCGGCTTTGGATGGTGGAAAGATTGTGCTCAATATCCTAGAGGTTATCCGCCGGAAACCCCTTAAACAAGAAATTGAAACCTATGTCACCATGGCTGGTGTAGTTATCATGGTTGTCTTGATGCTAGCTGTGACCTGGAATGACATTATGCGACTCTTCTTTTAGATAATCGAGGAATATTATGAAACAAAGTAAAATGCTAATCCCAACGCTTCGCGAAATGCCAAGCGATGCTCAAGTTATCAGCCACGCCCTTATGTTGCGTGCTGGTTATGTCCGTCAAGTTTCTGCTGGTGTTTATTCTTACCTACCACTCGCTAACCGTGTGATTGAAAAGGCTAAGAACATCATGCGCCAAGAGTTTGATAAGATTGGTGCGGTAGAAATGCTAGCTCCGGCCCTTCTCAGTGCCGATCTTTGGCGTGAATCAGGTCGTTATGAAACCTATGGTGAAGACCTTTATAAATTGAAAAACCGTGAAAAATCGGACTTTATCCTAGGTCCGACACACGAAGAGACTTTTACAGCTATTGTTCGTGACTCTGTCAAGTCTTACAAGCAATTGCCACTCAACCTTTACCAAATCCAACCTAAATACCGTGATGAAAAACGCCCACGTAACGGCCTTCTCCGTACGCGTGAATTTATCATGAAAGACGGTTATAGTTTCCATGCTAATTACGATAGTTTGGATGTGACTTATGACGAGTACAAGGCGGCCTATGAACGTATTTTCACTCGTAGTGGTTTGGATTTCAAGGCCATCATCGGTGACGGTGGAGCCATGGGTGGTAAGGATAGCCAAGAATTTATGGCCATCACACCAGCCCGTACAGACCTCGATCGCTGGGTTGTCTTAGACAAGTCAGTTGCCTCATTTGATGAGATTCCTGCAGAAGTGCAAGAAGAAATCAAGGCAGAATTGCTCAAATGGATGGTTTCTGGTGAAGACACTATTGCCTACTCAAGTGAGTCTAGCTATGCAGCTAACTTAGAAATGGCAACAAACGAGTACAAACCAAGCAACCGTGTCGTTACTGAAGAAGAAGTAACTCGCGTGGAAACACCAGGTGTTAAATCCATTGACGAAGTCGCAGCCTTCCTAAATGTCCCAGAAGAACAAACAATCAAAACCCTCTTCTACATGGCAGATGGTGAGCTTGTTGCAGCCCTTCTAGTTGGAAATGACCAACTCAATGAAGTCAAGTTAAAGAACCACTTGGGTGCAGATTTCTTTGATGTTGCGAGCGAGGAAGAAGTAGCAAATGTTATCTCAGCTGGCTTTGGTTCGCTTGGCCCAGTTGGTTTGCCAGAAAATGTGAAAATCATTGCAGACCGTAAGGTGCAAGATGTTCGCAATGCTGTTGTAGGGGCTAACGAAGATGGCTACCACTTGACGGGTGTGAATCCAGGTCGTGACTTTACCGCAGAATATGTGGATATACGTGAAGTTCGTGAGGGTGAAATTTCACCAGACGGACAAGGTGTCCTTAACTTTGCGCGTGGTATTGAGATCGGTCATATTTTCAAACTTGGAACTCGTTACTCAGCAAGTATGGGCGCAGATGTTTTGGACGAGAATGGTCGTGCTGTGCCAGTCATCATGGGATGTTACGGTATCGGTGTTAGCCGTCTTCTATCAGCAGTTATGGAACAACACGCTCGCCTCTTTGTTAACAAAACGCCAAAAGGGGAATACCGTTACGCTTGGGGAATTAACTTCCCTAAAGAATTGGCGCCATTTGATGTGCACTTGATTACTGTCAATGTCAAAGACGAAGAAGCGCAAGCTTTGACAGAAAAACTTGAGTCTAGCTTGATGGAAGCTGGTTACGAAGTCTTGACAGATGACCGTAACGAACGTGTCGGAGTGAAGTTTAGCGATAGCGACTTGATTGGGTTGCCAATCCGTATCACTGTTGGGAAGAAAGTAGCTGACGGTATTGTAGAAGTTAAAATCAAAGCGACTGGTGACACCATCGAAGTTCACGCAGACAACTTGCTTGAAACGCTTGAAATCCTCAGCAAGAAATAAAAACTATAATCAGAAGAAAAACAAGGCAAAAATGTAACTAGTTTTTACCTTGTTTTTTCTATATAATGGAAGTGAATAAAGACATAATCAATTTAAGAGGTATAACAATGCTAAAATTTCCAAAGGATTTTGTTTGGGGTTCCTCCACTTCTGGACCACAGACAGAAGGACGAGTGCCAGGTGATGGCAAGGGAGATAATCTCTGGGATTATTGGTATCAGGTGGAACCCAATCGCTACTACAATGGGATTGGACCTGACAAAACATCGACTTTTTACGAGAACTGGGAGAAGGATATTGAGCTTTTGGTAGAGACTGGCCATACAGCCTTCCGAACTTCTATCCAGTGGTCTCGCGTTTTCCCACAAGGCCGTGGAGAAGTCAATCCTCAAGGGGTGACTTTCTACCGTCAGGTATTTGAAGCCATCAAGTCTAAGGGAATCCGTCTTCTAGTCAATCTCTACCACTTTGACCTCCCTTTTGCCCTTCAAGCAGATGGGGATGGTTGGGAAAATAAGGCGACTGTCTCAGCCTATGAAGACTATGCTCGTTTTTGTTTTGAGACTTACGGTGACTTGGTGGACCAATGGATTACCTTTAACGAGCCCATCGTCCCTGTAGAGTTTGGCTATTTTTACGATGCCCACTATCCTCACAAGGTGGATGCCAAAGCAGCGGTTAAGGTTGCCTATCACACACAACTGGCTAGTAGTCTTGCGGTTAAGGCTTGTCATGAGATTCTGCCAGATTCTAAGATTGGGATTGTCCTTAACTTGACACCAGCCTATCCACGTAGCCAGCATCCTGCGGATGTCAAGGCCGCTCGCATTGCCGACCTCTTTCAAGCTCAATCTTTTCTAGACCCATCTGTTTTGGGAGCTTATCCAGAAGAGTTAGTAGAGATTTTAGCAGACTATGACTTGTTACCAGAGTACACTGTTGAAGAGTTAGAACTCATTCGCGAGAATACAGTTGATTTCCTTGGAGTTAACTACTATCAACCTCTGCGTGTTATGGCCCCACGTTTTGCTAAACATCCTGATAGCCCGCTCTTGCCTGAACATTTCTACGAACCTTACGTCATGCCAGGCCGTAAAATCAATCCCCATCGTGGTTGGGAAATCTACGAGCAAGGGATTTATGATATTGCCCAAAATATCAAAGAAAATTATGGTAATATCGAGTGGATGTTGACTGAAAACGGAATGGGCGTTGAAGGTGAAGATAAATTCCGTGAGAATGGCATGATTCAAGACGACTATCGTATTGACTTTGTCAAAGGGCATTTGCGTGAACTCCATCGTGCCATCGAAGATGGTGCTAACTGTAAAGGTTACTTAATCTGGACCTTTATTGACTGCTGGTCATGGCTCAACAGCTATAAAAACCGCTATGGTCTGGTTGAACTTGACTTGGAAACGCAGGAACGACGTCTGAAGAAATCAGGCCACTGGTTCAAAGAACTCAGCGACAATAATGGATTTTAAGAATAAAAAGAGTGAGGTGCCAAGTGAGATGTCATCTCACTTTTTAATATGTGACTACGGATCAGTATAGTTTTATCTACTACAAGTATGATGAAACCTTTCCATCTAAATCGCAAGGAAAATGGTACTAGCTATATATTTTCTTTAATTATGGTAAAATAGTAAGAGAATAATGTGAGGAAAATGAATGTCAAGTAAGTTTGAAATTTTAATGAATCAACTAGGAATCTCTGATCAACTGAAACAGGATCCTGCTCTCGTTGATGCAAGCATTGAGCGTGTCGTGGTTCATAAAATTAGTAAGGTATGGGAATTTCATTTTGTATTTTCTAAAATTTTACCGATCGAAATTTTTCTAGAGTTAAAGAAGGGGTTGAGTGAGGAATTTTCTAAGACAGGCAATCAAGCTGTTTTTGAAATCAAGGCTCTTTCCCAAGAATTTTCTAATGAACTCTTGCAGGCCTACTATAAGGAGGCTTTTTCTGAAGGTCCATGTGCAAGCCAAGGGTTTAAATCTCTTTACCAGAACCTGCAAGTTCGTGCGGAGGGTAATCAACTCTTTATTGAAGGTTCTGAGGCGATTGATAAGGAACACTTTAAGAAAAATCATCTTCCTAATCTAGCAAAGCAACTTGAGAAATTTGGTTTCCCTGTTTTTGTTTGCCAGATAGAAAAGAATGATGCCCTTACACAAGAGCAGGAGGAAGCCTTCCATACGGAGAATGAGCAGATCGTTCAAGCTGCCAATGAAGAGGCTTTGCGTGCTATGGAACAACTAGAACAAATGGCTCCTCCTCCAGTAGAAGAGAAACCGACCTTTGATTTTCAGGCTAAAAAAGCTGCGGCTAAACCAAAACTAGATAAGGCAGAAGTTACCCAGATGATCGACGTGACAACTGAGGAAAATCGTCTAGTCTTTGAAGGGGTTGTTTTTGATGTGGAGCATAAAGTGACCAGAACTGGTCGCGTTTTGATCAACTTTAAAATGACAGATTACACTTCAAGTTTTTCAATGCAAAAATGGGTTAAGAATGAAGAAGAGGCTCAGAAGTTTGACATCATTAAGAAGAATTCTTGGCTTCGAGTTCGTGGGAATGTGGAGATGAATAACTTCACACGTGATTTGACCATGAACGTCCAGGATGTGCAGGAAGTGGTTCACTATGAGCGGAAGGATTTGATGCCAGAAGGTGAGCGTCGGGTTGAGTTTCATGCTCATACAAATATGTCGACCATGGATGCTTTACCAGAGGTTGAAGAAATCGTTGCGATAGCTGCTAAGTGGGGACACAAGGCGGTTGCCATCACGGACCATGGGAATGTCCAGTCCTTCCCACATGGCTACAAGGCAGCTAAGAAAGCTGGAATTCAGCTGATCTATGGAATGGAAGCCAATATCGTGGAGGACCGTGTCCCTATCGTTTACAACGAAGTGGAGATGGGCTTGTCAGAAGCGACCTATGTGGTCTTTGACGTGGAAACGACGGGACTTTCAGCTATCTATAATGATTTGATTCAGGTTGCGGCCTCTAAGATGTACAAGGGGAATGTTATTGCCGAATTTGATGAATTTATCAATCCCGGGCATCCATTATCAGCCTTTACTACTGAGTTGACAGGAATTACAGATGATCATGTCAAAAATGCTAAACCACTGGAACAAGTTTTGCAAGAATTCCAAGAATTTTGCAAGGATACAGTCTTAGTTGCTCACAATGCTACCTTTGACGTTGGCTTTATGAATGCCAACTATGAGCGCCATGGTCTGCCTAAAATTAACCAGCCAGTTATCGATACGCTGGAGTTTGCTAGAAATCTCTATCCTGAGTATAAACGTCATGGTTTGGGACCTTTGACCAAGCGTTTTGGTGTGGCACTTGAACACCACCACATGGCCAACTACGATGCGGAAGCTACTGGTCGTCTGCTCTTCATCTTTATCAAAGAGGTAGCAGACAAACATGGTGTGACTGATTTAGCTAGACTCAACATTGATTTGATTAGTCCAGACTCTTATAAAAAAGCTCGGATCAAGCATGCGACTATCTATGTCAAGAATCAAGTTGGTTTAAAAAATATTTTTAAGCTGGTTTCTTTGTCCAATACCAAGTACTTTGAAGGGGTGCCACGGATTCCGAGAACGGTTCTAGATGCCCATCGGGAGGGCTTGATTTTGGGGTCGGCTTGCTCGGAAGGCGAAGTTTTTGACGCAGTTGTTTCCCAAGGTGTGGATGCGGCGGTTGAGGTGGCCAAGTATTATGACTTTATCGAGGTCATGCCACCGGCTATCTATGCTCCCTTGATTGCTAAAGAGCAGGTCAAGGATATGGAGGAACTCCAGACTATTATCAAGAGTTTGATAGAGGTCGGGGATCGTCTTGGGAAGCCTGTTCTGGCTACGGGAAATGTTCACTATATTGAACCGGAAGAAGAGATTTACCGTGAAATTATCGTCCGTAGTTTGGGACAGGGGGCTATGATTAACCGAACTATTGGTCACGGTGAACATGCCCAACCAGCACCTCTTCCCAAGGCTCATTTTCGAACAACTAATGAGATGTTGGATGAATTTGCTTTCTTGGGAGAAGAATTGGCCCGTAAACTGGTTATTGAAAACACCAATGCCTTGGCAGAAATATTTGAGTCTGTTGAGGTTGTTAAGGGTGACTTGTACACTCCTTTCATCGATAAGGCTGAAGAAACGGTTGCTGAGCTGACCTATAAGAAAGCTTTTGAGATTTATGGAAATCCGCTGCCAGATATCGTTGATTTGCGAATTGAAAAGGAACTAACTTCCATTCTGGGGAATGGATTTGCCGTGATTTACCTGGCATCGCAGATGCTGGTACAACGTTCCAATGAACGGGGCTACTTGGTGGGTTCTCGTGGATCTGTCGGATCTAGTTTCGTTGCGACCATGATTGGGATTACAGAGGTTAATCCTCTCTCTCCTCACTATGTCTGTGGTCAGTGTCAGTATAGCGAATTTATCACCGATGGTTCTTATGGTTCAGGATTTGATATGCCCAATAAGGACTGTCCAAACTGTGGCCATAAACTCAGCAAAAATGGACAGGATATTCCTTTCGAGACCTTCCTTGGTTTTGATGGAGATAAGGTTCCCGATATTGACTTGAACTTCTCGGGAGAAGACCAGCCTAGCGCCCACTTGGATGTGCGTGATATCTTTGGTGAGGAATATGCCTTCCGTGCAGGAACGGTTGGTACGGTGGCTGCCAAGACTGCCTATGGATTTGTAAAGGGCTACGAGAGAGACTATGGCAAGTTTTATCGTGATGCAGAGGTGGAACGCCTTGCTCAAGGTGCAGCTGGTGTCAAGCGCACAACGGGACAACACCCGGGGGGAATTGTTGTTATTCCTAATTACATGGATGTTTACGACTTTACGCCTGTTCAGTATCCAGCAGATGACGTGACGGCTGAATGGCAGACGACTCACTTTAACTTCCACGATATCGATGAGAACGTCCTCAAACTCGATGTGCTGGGACATGATGATCCGACCATGATTCGGAAACTTCAGGACTTGTCTGGTATTGACCCTAATGAAATCCCTATGGATGATGAAGGTGTGATGGCCCTCTTTTCTGGAACGGAAGTTTTAGGTGTGACACCTGAGCAAATCGGTACGCCGACGGGCATGTTGGGGATTCCAGAATTTGGAACCAACTTTGTACGTGGGATGGTAGACGAAACGCATCCGACGACCTTTGCGGAATTGCTTCAGTTGTCTGGTCTGTCCCACGGTACCGATGTGTGGTTGGGAAATGCCCAGGATTTGATCAAGCAAGGGATTGCGGACCTATCAACCGTTATCGGTTGTCGGGACGACATAATGGTTTACCTCATGCATGCGGGTCTCGAGCCTAAGATGGCCTTTACCATCATGGAACGGGTACGTAAGGGCTTGTGGTTGAAGATTTCTGAAGAGGAGAGAAATGGTTATATCGAAGCTATGAAGGCCAATAAGGTGCCAGAGTGGTATATCGAATCCTGTGGAAAAATCAAGTATATGTTCCCTAAAGCCCATGCGGCAGCCTACGTTATGATGGCCTTGCGTGTGGCCTACTTCAAGGTTCATCACCCGATTTATTACTACTGTGCTTACTTCTCTATCCGCGCCAAGGCCTTTGATATCAAGACCATGGGAGCGGGCTTGGATGCCATCAAGCGCAGAATGGAAGAAATCGCTGAAAAACGGAAGAACAATGAAGCCTCTAATGTGGAGATTGACCTCTATACAACTCTTGAGATTGTCAATGAAATGTGGGAACGTGGTTTCAAGTTTGGCAAACTTGATCTCTATCGTAGTCAGGCGACAGAGTTCCTCATTGATGGGGATACCCTCATCCCACCATTTGTAGCAATGGATGGTCTGGGAGAGAACGTTGCTAAGCAGTTGGTGCGTGCGCGTGAAGAGGGTGAGTTCCTCTCTAAGACAGAACTACGCAAGCGCGGTGGACTCTCATCAACCTTGGTTGAAAAGATGGATGAAATGGGGATTCTCGGCAATATGCCAGAGGATAATCAGTTGAGTTTGTTTGATGAGTTGTTTTAAGAATTAGAACGGAGAACATCTTTATGAAACTTAGAATCTTTGCAGAAGATAAACCAGCTGAAAAGGTTTTTGATTATCAGCTAGAGCTTGCAGATGAAACAATTATTCTATCGACAGCACTCTTGTCTGGTGCCATTGCTTTAGCAGGATTGTTTACTGCTTTGAAAGAAGAATAGAAAAGGAAGAATAAAATGGTTTTACCAAATTTTAAAGAAAATCTAGAAAAATATGCGAAATTATTGGTTGCGAATGGAATCAACGTGCAACCTGGTCACACCTTGGCTCTTTCTATCGATGTGGAGCAACGTGAGTTGGCGCATTTGATCGTGAAAGAAGCCTATGCCTTGGGTGCGCATGAGGTCATCGTTCAGTGGACAGATGATGTGATCAACCGTGAGAAATTCCTCCACGCGCCGATGGAGCGTTTGGACAATGTGCCAGAATACAAGATTGCTGAGATGAACTATCTCTTGGAAAACAAGGCTAGCCGTCTCGGTGTCCGTTCATCTGATCCAGGTGCCTTGAACGGAGTGGATGCGGACAAGCTTTCAGCTTCTGCAAAAGCGATGGGACTCGCTATGAAGCCGATGCGCATCGCAACTCAATCCAACAAGGTTAGCTGGACTGTAGCAGCTGCAGCAGGGCTTGAGTGGGCTAAGAAGGTCTTTCCAAATGCTGCGAGCGATGAAGAAGCAGTCGATCTCCTTTGGGACCAAATCTTCAAAACTTGTCGTGTCTATGAAGAAGATCCAGTTAAGGCTTGGGAAGAACATGCAGCCATTCTTAAGAGTAAGGCGGAAATGCTTAATAAAGAACAATTTTCAGCCCTTCACTACACAGCGCCAGGGACAGATTTGACACTTGGCTTGCCTAAGAATCACGTTTGGGAATCAGCTGGCGCTATCAATGCACAGGGAGAAGGATTCTTGCCAAATATGCCGACAGAAGAAGTCTTTACGGCTCCTGACTTCCGTCGTGCAGATGGCTATGTAACCTCTACAAAACCACTTAGCTACAATGGCAATATCATCGAAGGTATTAAGGTGACCTTTAAGGATGGACAAATCGTTGACATTACTGCTGAAAAGGGTGATCAGGTCATGAAAGACCTTGTCTTTGAAAATGCTGGTGCGCGTGCCTTGGGTGAATGTGCCTTGGTACCAGATCCAAGTCCAATTTCACAGTCAGGCATTACCTTCTTCAACACCCTTTTTGATGAAAATGCTTCAAATCACTTGGCTATCGGTGCTGCCTATGCGACCAGCGTTGTTGGTGGAGCAGAGATGAGCGAAGAAGAACTTGAAGCTGCAGGCCTGAACCGTTCAGATGTTCATGTGGACTTTATGATTGGTTCGAATCAAATGGATATTGACGGTATCCGTGAGGATGGAACGCGCGTACCTCTCTTCCGTAATGGAGACTGGGCAAATTAAGGAGAAGCTATGATTGGAAGTATGTTTGTTGGTCTCCTAGTGGGACTCTTGGCAGGTGCTTTGACCAATCGGGGAGAGAGCATGGGATGCTTTGGAAAAATGTTTCTCGGCTGGATTGGAGCCTTTCTGGGCCACCTGCTCTTTGGGACTTGGGGACCAATTCTAGCGGGAACAGCTGTTATTCCTGCTATTTTAGGAGCTATGCTTGTCTTAGCTATTTTCTGGAGACGAGGAAGTTAAGTTCCTAAATCTGAAAAGAAAAGGAGGTTGGTCATTGAACCAGCCTCCTTTTGAGTATGATATAATAGTTCTATGAGATTAGATAAATTTTTAGTTGCCTGTGCTGTGGGGAGTCGGACAGAAGTCAAAAACTTGCTCAAGGCTGGGCGCGTGACAGTAAATGGTAAAAAAGAAAAGTCAGCTAAATTGCAGATTAATGAAGAAAGAGATGAGATTCGCTTTGATGGCCAAGTGCTGGAGTATGAGGAGTTTGTCTACTACATGATGAACAAGCCCCAAGGAGTTATTTCAGCGACTGAAGATTCCAAGCATAGAACGGTTCTAGACTTGTTGGATGATGTGGCTCGAAGTAAGGAAGTTTTCCCAGTAGGGCGCTTGGATATTGATACGCATGGTCTCCTACTTTTGACCAATGACGGCCAGTTGGCTCATGCTTTGCTTTCACCAAAACGTCATGTGGATAAGACCTATCTGGCGCAAGTCGAGGGCATCATGACCCAAGAAGATGTGGAGACATTTGCTGAGGGCATTCCTCTCAAGGACTTTACCTGCCAGCCAGCTAGACTGGAGCTTGTATCGGTAGATCCAGAAAAAAATCAAAGTTTGGTTCGGGTGACCATTGCCGAAGGAAAATTTCACCAAGTTAAACGCATGGTAGCCTACTGTGGTAAGGAAGTGGTAGACCTGCAACGTTTGACTATGGGAGCACTGATTTTAGACGAGAAGCTGAAACGGGGTGAATGGCGTCGCCTGACCAAGGAGGAGTTAGAGGAGCTTCTTGCTAGTATTGATTAAGTCAATGTATTTTAGTAAAAAGGTAGGGAGAATGTCCCTTCCTTTTTCGTTTTTCAGTTGCTTCCTTTGTGAAAAGAGTTATAATAGACAGTAGAATAAAAGGAGGAATCTATGAACGCGATTCAAGAATCATTTACAGATAAATTATTTGCCAACTATGAAGCAAATGTCAAATACCAAGCGATCGAAAATGCTGCCAGCCACAACGGAATTTTTGCAGCCCTAGAACGTCGTCAAAGCCATGTAGACAATACACCTGTTTTCTCATTGGATTTGACCAAGGACAAGGTTACTAACCAGAAGGCCTCTGGTCGTTGCTGGATGTTTGCAGCTCTCAACACCTTCCGCCACAAACTCATCTCTCAATACAAATTGGAAAACTTTGAATTGTCACAAGCCCACACTTTCTTCTGGGACAAGTATGAGAAATCAAACTGGTTCTTGGAGCAAGTGATTGCGACTGCAGACCAAGACTTGACGAGCCGCAAGGTTAGCTTCCTACTCCAAACCCCTCAACAAGATGGAGGTCAATGGGATATGGTCGTTGCCCTCTTTGAAAAATACGGTGTCGTTCCTAAGTCTGTTTATCCTGAGTCTGTTTCATCTAGCAGCAGCCGTGAGCTCAATGCCATCCTCAATAAATTGCTCCGTCAAGATGCCCAAATCTTGCGTGACTTGCTCGCTTCTGGTGCAGACCAAGTGACTGTTCAAGCTAAGAAAGAAGACCTCTTACAAGAAATCTTTAACTTCCTTGCTATGTCACTAGGACTTCCACCACGTCAATTTGACTTTGCTTATCGCGATAAGGATGACAACTACCAAAGCGAAAAAGGAATCACACCACAGGAATTTTACAAGAAATATGTCAATCTTCCTCTAGAAGACTACGTTTCTGTTATCAATGCTCCAACTGCTGACAAGCCTTACGGCAAATCTTACACAGTTGAGATGTTAGGAAATGTGGTTGGTAGCCGTGCAGTTCGCTATATCAACGTTCCAATGGAGCGCTTGAAAGAATTGGCGATTGCCCAAATGCAAACAGGTGAGACTGTTTGGTTTGGTTCAGATGTCGGCCAGCTCAGCAACCGCAAAGCAGGAATTCTTGCGACAGATGTTTATGACTTTGAATCAAGCATGGATATTCAACTCACTCAAGACAAAGCTGGACGTTTGGACTACAGCGAAAGCTTGATGACCCACGCCATGGTCTTGACAGGTGTTGATTTGGATGAAAATGGCAAGTCAACTAAGTGGAAGGTTGAAAACTCATGGGGAGATAAGGTCGGCGCAGATGGTTACTTTGTTGCCTCAGACGCTTGGATGGATGAATACACTTACCAAATCGTTGTCCGTAAGGAATTGCTGACAGCAGAAGAACAAGCTGCTTATGAAGCGGAACCAATCGTACTTGCACCATGGGATCCAATGGGTGCCTTGGCAGAATAAAGTCTAAAGAAAAGAGGTTAGGGAAATCCTAGCTTCTTTTTAAGTTCTTATCGAAGTGGCGATAGATGATGCTTGCCAAGGGAGTTCTTCTTATTTTGAGTCTTTAAGTGACAGAGAAAAAGATATGTGTTACTATAGTAGTACAAAAGGATATCGGAGTAGAAATGAAGTATTTAAGCAGTCAAGACATCAAGGATCGTCAACGAAATATCAGCGACATTAAACCTTATAAAACAACCAAGGAAATCGTCATTTCAAATATCTTTACCTTCTTTAATGCCATGAATTTGGCTCTGGCGGTTCTGGTAGCCACAACCTTGCGATTTGAAAATATGCTCTTTTTAGGTGTGATTGCTATCAATACAGTCATCGGGATTTTCCAAGAAGTGCGTTCAAAAAATGCCTTAGAAAAGCTAAGTTTGCTTGGTAAAAGTAAGTACAAAGTCAATCGAGATGGTCAAACAATCGAGATTGATCCAGAGGACATCGTTCTGGGTGAGTACCTGCATCTCAATCTGGGTGACCAAGTGCCTGTAGATGCAGAAGTCCTTGAAAGGAATATTGAAGTTGATGAGTCTTTGCTGACGGGTGAGAGTGATTCGATCTTTAAAACGGTTGGTGACCAGCTGATGAGCGGAAGCAATGTCGTTAGCGGATCCTGCTTGGTCACGGCAACGGCTGTGGGGCAGGATAGTTATATCAACAAACTCGCAAAATCCAGCAAGGAATTCAAAAAATATCCTTCTCAACTGCGCGATTACATGGATAAGATTTTAAAAATCGTCTCTATCTTGCTGGTGCCCGTTGCCATTCTGCTTTATATCAGAGGTTTTAGTCTAGGACGGTCTTATGTTGAGATTATCTTGGGAAGTTCTGGTGCCTTGGTCGGTATGATTCCAGAGGGCTTGATTCTCTTAGTTAGTGTGTCTCTAGCAGTAGCGGCTATGAAGCTGGCCAAAAAGAAGGTTCTGGTGCAGGAGCTATACTGTGTAGAGACCTTGGCGCGAGTAGATGTTCTTTGTTTTGATAAGACAGGAACTATCACGACGGGGAATATGAAGGTCCAAGAAATGGATGCTAATGTAGCAGAGAAACTATCTTCTTATCTGGCTTATTTCGAGGATGAAAATGCAACTTCCCGAGCTCTGAAGACTTACTTAACCTGTGAGAAAAAGTGGGAAGTTCAAGAAGTCGGTGCCTTTTCAAGCAAAAACAAGTATTCCTTTGTCCAAGTAAAAGATGGTGGGACCTATTTCTTCGGAGCCTATGAGTTTTTAGGCTTTACCCAGCCGATGGATGCCTACTATGAAGATCTAAAACAGCAAGGTTTTCGAATTTTGTCCCTTGCTCATAGCAAGGACCAGATTACGAGTCCAGCCAATATGGAACTCCTAGGCCATGTTGTTTTGTCAGATGAGATTAAGGACAATACCAAGGAAACCTTTGACTATTTCGAATCTCAAGGTGTTGAAGTGAAGATTATCAGTGGTGACAATCATGTTGCTGTATATGGGGTGGCTCGTAAAGCAGGTTTTAAGGAGGAAGCGCGTGCGATTGATATGACTAAGGTGAGCGATGATGACTTTGAAAGAGTGGTCTTGGAACACGATATCTTCGGTCGTGTGACACCTGAACAGAAGCAAAAGATGGTATCTATTTTGCAAAATGCTGGTAAAACAGTTGCCATGAGTGGTGATGGAGTCAATGATGTTCTGGCTCTCAAGAAAGCAGATATTAGTTTTGCCATGAAGGGGGCTACGAGTGCAGCCAAAAGTGTATCCAATATTGTTTTTCTCACAGATGACTTTGCAGTATTTTATGATATCTTGATGGAAGGACGCCGGGTCATTAACAACATCCAAAAGGTAGCCTCTCTTTTTCTAACAAAGACCTTCTTCTCCGTCGTGTTTGCCATTTTGAGTGTGGTATTTGGTTTGGAATTCGCCTTTATCCCTATTCAGTTTACAATCATTTCAGCTATTACGATTGGGATTCCATCCTTCTTCCTGACTTTTGAGTCCAATAAAGAAAAGGTTAGCACTCACTTTATGAGAGATATCCTAACCAACGCGGCGATTGGTGGTGGCGTTCTGGTTGCTAGTGTTCTTTTGACCAATTTCTTTATCACTGTCCCAGGTCAGGTCAAATTTATTTGCTTCCTCCTTGCCCTGATCAATGGTCTGTGTCTAGTTGCCAAGGTCAGCTTGCCTTTTAATCGATACAAGATGCTTTTGCTCACGTTTTTGAGCCTTGCAGCCCTTGTTGGTGTACTTGCCAATACTTTTATCCTACAGGGAGCTTTTGTGCCTTTAGAAGCCAAACAGCTACTCTATGTTGCCATACTAGCAGTGGTGATTGGGTGCTTTCATTATCTTACTAGGAGAAAAAGTTGATACATAAAAAGAATCAGGTTTAATCCTGATTCTTTTTTGTTTATATATTCTCACCGAGATTACATGATACCGAAGAAACGAGCTGCGATACCTACTGCAAAGAGAGCAAGGATGATTGCGATTGGTGATACTTTTTTCTTAAGCAACCACATGCAAAGGAAAGTAAGGAGAAGTCCCATCAATCCTGGAATCAATGAGTCCAACTGACCTTGAAGAGTTTGTGGTTGAATCTTATCTAGGCTCAATCCGCTGAGTGCTTGACCAAGGATTCCCTTCAATTCTCCACCTGTTACAGCACCTTCTGGGAAGTTGATGTAAGCACCTTCAGCCAATTGTTTACCTGGAAGGTTGACAGTAAAGTTGATAGATACCCAACGTTGTACAAGAACGGCAAGGATGAACATACCAAGGATAGATGCTCCTTTGGTGATGTCTTTCAAGATACCACCAGACATGTCTTTAGTGATTTCAGATCCAGCTTTGTAACCGAACTCTTGTGTGTACCATAGGAAGGCCATACGGATAGCATTCCATCCAAAGAAGAAGAGAAGGGGACCAACAATGTTACCAGATGCAGCAAGTGATGCACCAAGGGCTCCAAGGATAGGACGAACTGTAAACCAGAATACTGGGTCACCGATACCAGCAAGAGGTCCCATCATACCGATTTTAACCCCTTGGATAGCCGCGTCGTCGATTTCAACACCGTTAGCGCGCTCTTCTTCAAGTGCAAGAGTAACCCCCATGATTGGAGCAGCGACGTATGGGTGAGTGTTGAAGAATTCAAGGTGGCGCTCAAGAGCAGCCGCTTGGTCTTCTTTTTTAGTGTACAATTTTTTGATAGCTGGGATCAATGAGTAAGCCCAACCCAAGTTTTGCATACGTTCGTAGTTCCAAGAACCTTGAAGGAATTGTGAACGCCACCAAACTTTTTGACGATCTGATTTTGATAATTGAATTTTTTCAGCCATGATTGTTCCCCTTTCTAGTAGTCTTCTAGGATATCACCGATTGGGTCGTTAGAAGTTGCAGCTCCGCCGCCACCGTTTCCACCTTGTTTTGTAAGGTTAAGGTAGATGAAGGCAAGGGCAACACCGATGACACCAAGGGCAATCAAAGTCAATTGAGAGATTGCTGCAAGAGCAAAACCGATTGCGAAGAATGGCCATACTTCACGAGTTGCCATCATGTTGATAACCATAGCGTAACCAACGGCAACGACCATAGCACCACCGACAGCCATACCACCATTCAACCATTCTGGCATCAATTTAAGAGCATCTTGAACGGCAGAAGCTGGGATAGCGATAAGGAAGGCTGCAGGGATTGCAATACGAAGACCTTGAAGAACAAGCGCAAAGTAGTGAGCACGTTCAACAGCTGCAATATTTCCTTCTTTAGCGGCAGCATCTGCAGTGTGAACCAAACCAACTGAGATTGTACGAACAATCATAGTCAAGAAAAGTCCAGCTACGGCAAGAGGGATAGCTGTGGCTGTTGCGACGGCGATACCTTCAGTAGTAAAGTTACCACCTTTGATCAAGATAATCGCTGCGGCAACAGATGCAAGAGCAGCGTCAGGAGCTACGGCAGCTCCGATGTTTGCCCAACCAAGGGCGATCATTTGAAGAGATCCACCAAGCATAACACCTGCTTCGAGGTTACCAGTTGCAAGTCCGATAAGGGTACATGCGACGATTGGTTGATGGAATTGGAATTGGTCGAGGATACCTTCAAGACCTGCAAGGAAGGCAACAACTACAACCAAGATAGCAGAAATGATTGAAATATCTGACATGGTTTTATTCCTTTTCTATTTAGTTTTAATAAAGTATTTAATCCTGTTTTCAAAAATGATAGAAACAGATTAAAATTATTGAACGTTTGCTTTCTTAATCAAGTCAAACAAATCTTTTTTCGTGTCGTTTGGTACTTTACGTACGTCAAATTCAACACCGAGGTCACGCATTTTTTCAAAGGTTGCAACATCGTCTTTGTCCATAGACAAAACGTTGTTAATCATTGTTTTACCTGTTGAGTGAGCCATAGAACCAACGTTAAGAGTCTTGATTGGCACGCCACCTTCGATGGCACGGAGTGCATCTTGTGGAGTTTCAAACAAGATAAGAGCATGTGTGTTACCAAAACGAGGATCTTTTGCAACCTCAATCAATTTTTTGATTGGTACAACGTTGGCTTTTACTCCGTTAGGAGCTGCTTGTTTGATCAATTCTTTACGCAATTCGTCGTTTGCAACGTTGTCTGAAGCAACGATGATACGATCTGCTTTTGAATCTGGAGTCCAAGCAGTTGCAACCTGACCGTGAAGGAGACGAGTGTCTAGACGAGCAAGGTTGATCTTCAGTTTACCGTCACCGATAACTGTTCCTTCTGGAATAGCAGCTTGGGCAGTAGGAGCAGCTGCAGCAGTTGCAACTTCCTCAACTGGGTTAAGCTCTTCTGGAAGAGCTTTGATGCCTTCTTTGGCTTCTTTAATGATATTCGCAGCGACTTTATCCACACCTGCAGTAGCGTCCATCAGGCGCTCTGTGTAGGCTTGGATCAACATCGGCAAGTTCAGTCCTGTGATGATGGCAAACTTACGCTCTGGATTTTCTCCCATCACGCGGCTAGCTTGGTTGAATGGAGATCCACTCCAAAGGTCAGCCAAAACTAGAACCTCATCTTCTGCGTCAAATGCAGCAACAGCGTTATTGATCTTAGCGTATAAATCATCAGGACCTTCGTTTGGCATAAAGGTTACAACTTGAACCTTCTCTTGTTCACCAAAGATCATAGATCCGGACTGATGAATACCCGCAGCAAATTCGCCGTGGCTCGCAATAATGATTCCGATACTCATTATTGTCATTCCTCCTTTAAAATGTTTGACTATTTGTTTAAGAAAACTTTAAGCCTAACTTTAAGTATAAACCGTTTTCAAACAAAAATCAACCATTTCTTATAAATATGTATTGGTCTTCAATGAAAACTCGCTTACAAAATGTTAATATATAGATATTTTGTAGAAATATTTAAAAAGATAAGGGAGTAATTTAATATAAAAAAATGAAAACAGGCCGATTAATTGAAAAATTGTGAAAATCAAAAAAGCTAGCACAAGCTAACTTTTTGAGTGTCATAGGAACAAATCTTGTAGGGTATGGGCAACACCATCTTCATCATTTGTCAGAGAGAGTTGCTCATCTGCATATGGTAGCAAATCGGGATTGGCATTCTTCATAGCATATCCCTTGCCTGCAAATGCCAACATTTCGGTGTCATTGTGCTCATCACCGAAGGCAATCAAATCTTGTCTGTCACGGTTCATAACATTGAGCAAGTATTCTAAAGCAAAGGCTTTGTTGACCCCTTTTGGTGTACATTCGAGAATGTTGAGGGGCCCTCCCCAGGTATTGATTGCTAGTTGGTGTTGGTAAAAACGATTCATCTCATCTGCTAGCGCGTATTTATCATCGACTCTTGTTTGCAAGAGGATACAGTTAGGGTCCTTGGTCACCAATTCGGATTTGAATTGATTTTCTGGTTGGAAATTTTCTACACCAAATAGTTTGGGATTGGCAATTTCTTCATTAGGAGCCGTGATATAAAATTTTTTGCGGTATTCTCCTGCAATAAAGTCAGCTTGGATATCCTCTTTGCGTTTGACCATATCTAAGAGGTATTTTTTGTCCAATGTCAAGCACTTTTCATGCTCCCAAGCTTGTCCTGGTAGATGGGTAAGGGAACCATTGAAGTTGATCATAGGTGTGTGCAACTCTAGTTCCTGATAAAATTCTTTTGCCATACGATAAGGACGACCTGTCGTGATGACAACATGGTGCCCCTTTTCGGTAATTTTTTTGATTGTCTTTTTGGTAAAATCGGAGAGCTTGCTTTCACCATTGAGCAGGGTTCCGTCCAAATCGACTGCGATAATTTTTTTAGTCATATAAACCTTCCTAGTACATTCCAGATAAGATGTCTACTATTATATCAAAAAGAAAGAAGAAAAACAGACTCAAAACAAAAAATAAACATTTCATTTTGTTAAATAAATCAAACAAATATATTGAAAAGGTGAATAATAAATGATATAATACTCATATTGTTCGTAAAAAACAAAAGGAGATTTATAATGGACAAACTATTTAAACTAAAAGAGCACGGGACAGATGTCCGTACAGAGGTGCTTGCTGGTTTAACAACATTCTTTGCAATGAGTTATATTCTCTTTGTAAACCCTCAAATGCTTTCCCAAACGGGAATGCCTGTACAAGGTGTGTTCTTGGCAACGATTATCGGTTCTGTAGTCGGTACCTTGATGATGGCTTTTTATGCTAATTTGCCGTATGCACAAGCACCAGGTATGGGATTGAACGCCTTCTTTACCTTTACAGTTGTATTTGGGATGGGCTATACTTGGAAAGAAGCTCTTGGTATGGTCTTCATTTGTGGAATTATTTCACTGATTATTACCTTGACAAATGTTCGTAAAATGATCATCGAATCCATTCCTACAACGCTCCGTTCAGCAATTTCAGCTGGTATTGGTGTTTTCCTTGCCTATGTTGGGATTAAGAATGCTGGTCTCTTGAAATTCTCAATCGATCCAGGTACTTATACTGTAGCAGGTGAGGGAGCAGACAAGGCTCAAGCTGCACTTACTGCAAACTCAGCAGCTGTTCCAGGCTTGGTAGACTTCAATACTCCAGCAGTATTGGTGGCTCTTGCTGGTCTGGCTATTACCATCTTCTTTGTTGTTAAAGGCATCAAAGGTGGAATCATTCTTTCTATTTTAACAACGACTGTGCTTGCCATTGCTGTTGGTGTTGTGAAATTATCAGGGATTGACTTCGCTAGCAACAATCTTTCATCAGCAGTTAATGATCTTGGGACTTTGTTTGGTGCCGCTCTGGGCTCAGAAGGTTTAGGATCTTTGATTTCAAACACTTCACGTTTGCCAGAAACTTTGATGGCCATTCTTGCTTTCTCACTAACGGATATTTTTGATACAATTGGTACTCTTATCGGTACTGGTGAAAAAGTTGGTATCGTTGCGACAAGTGGTGAAAACCATGAGTCAGTTAAATTGGACAAGGCTCTTTACTCTGACTTGGTGGCGACTTCAGTAGGTGCCATTGCAGGTACTTCAAACGTTACGACTTATGTTGAGTCTGCGGCGGGTATCGGCGCTGGTGGACGTACTGGTTTGACAGCCCTAGTAGTTGCGATCTGTTTTGCTCTCTCTAGCTTCTTTAGCCCACTTCTAGCGATTGTTCCGACAGCTGCAACAGCGCCAATTTTGATCATCGTCGGAATCATGATGCTTTCTAACTTGAAAAACATTCCTTGGGATGATATGGCTGAAGCGGTTCCTGCCTTCTTCACATCTATCTTTATGGGATTCAGCTACTCTATCACACAAGGTATTGCTGTTGGTTTCTTGACTTATACCTTGACAAAAGTTGTCAAAGGTCAAGCCAAGGATGTGCACGTGATGATTTGGATTTTGGATGCCTTGTTCATCCTGAACTATATTAGCATGGCGCTATAAGCTATAAATGGTATAATAGAAAAAGGGGAGTCTCCCCTTTTTATTATAAGGAGGTACATCATGAAGAAAAAAGGTATCTGGCAAGAAATTCTGGATAGAGGAATATGGGTGTTAATTTTTTTAGTAGCACTAGTGCTATCTCAACTTCCTTTAATTTTATCTGCCCTTTTATCCGCTAGACAATTCCCACTCCTCCAGTCAGGACTCTTAGTGGCTTTGCTGTCGGTTGCTATTCTAACTGTTTTTATCTTTAGTGCGCGAAAAACAGAGATTGCGACCTTCAATCTTTCTTTTTTCAAGGCAAAAGATCTAGCCCGCTTGGTTTTGAGTTATTTGGTTATTTTCACAAGTAACTTATTCGGCTCTGCCTTGCTTCGTCTGATGAATGAATCTACGACCAGCAACCAATCAACTATTAATAATCTGGTTCAGAATAGCTCGCTGATTTCCAGTTTTTTCTTACTGGTTCTGATTGCTCCCATTTGTGAGGAAATATTGTGTCGTGGAATTATCCCTAAAAAGATCTTCCGTGGGAAGGAGAAGTTGGGTTATCTTGTAGGTGCAGTCGTCTTTGCCTTGCTCCACACACCGACCAATCTGCCTTCTCTCCTTATCTATGGAGGAATGTCTACAGTTTTAACTTGGACAGCTTACAGAACAGAACGCTTAGAGATGTCGATCTTGCTTCATATGATTGTCAATGGTATTGCCTTTTGTTTGCTGGCTTTACTGGTTTTGATTAGTCGAAATGTAGGCTTGCCTTTCTAAACCATTTCCTTACTTGGAAAAGATAAATGCTAGCGTATCCATCTTTTTCTTTTTATGGTAAAATAGAGAAATAATGTGGTGAAAAACCTTGAGGAGTGACCTTATGTCCAATAAAGCTAGTCAGGCAAAAACAGCCATTTGCGGAATTATCAATGTAACCCCAGATTCCTTTTCGGATGGTGGTCAGTTTTTTGCTGTTGACCAGGCTCTCCAGCAAGCTCGTAAATTGATAGCTGAAGGAGCGAGTATGCTAGATATTGGTGGAGAATCGACTCGTCCTGGCAGTAGCTATGTCGAGATAGAAGAGGAAATCCAGCGTGTTGTTCCAGTCATCGAAGCTATCCGTAAGGAAAGTGATGTCCTCATCTCCATCGATACTTGGAAGAGTCAGGTGGCAGAGGCAGCTTTGGAAGCTGGTGCCAATCTGGTCAATGATATCACTGGTCTCATGGGAGATGAGAGAATGGCGGATGTGGTTGCTAAAGCTGGAGCGAAAGTGATTATCATGTTTAATCCAGTCATGGCTAGACCTCAGCACCCTAGCTCGCTCATATTCCCGCATTTTGGATTTGGGGATCCTTTTACAAATGAAGACTTGGCGTACTTTGAACAACTACCAGTAGAAGATTTGATGACCGCGTTCTTTGACCGCGCTCTAGCGAGAGCGGAGAAAGCGGGGATTTCGAAAGGCAAGATCATGCTGGATCCAGGAATTGGCTTTGGTATGACTAAGAAGGAAAATCTGCTCCTTCTACGTGATCTGGATAAACTGCATCAGAAAGGCTATCCAATCTTTCTCGGTGTTTCGCGCAAGCGGTTTGTTATCAATATCCTTGAGGAGAATGACTTTGAAGTTAATCCTGAGACGGAAGTCGGTTTTCGCAATCGGGACACCGCTTCGGCTCATGTGACCAGTATCGCTGCGAGACAGGGTGTCGAAGTTGTGCGCGTGCACGATGTAGCCAGTCATAAGATGGCAGTTGAAATTGCGTCAGCCATTCGTTTGGCAGATGATGCGGAAAATCTAGATTTAAAACAATATAAATAAGATGAAAGAAATTCAAAACAATCAGTGGATTGCCCACTACCGGACGGACCAACCACATTTTGGTTTGGAGCGAATGGTAAAACTCCTAGCCTTGCGAGGTAATCCCCATCTCAAACTCAAGGTTATCCATATCGGTGGAACCAATGGAAAGGGTTCGACCATTGCTTTTTTGAAAAATATGCTGGAAAAGATGGGGTTGAAAGTTGGAGTTTTTAGCTCGCCCTATCTCATTCATTATACAGACCAGATTAGCATCAATGGGGAATCCATCCCAGAAGAGAGGCTAGAAGCCCTCATGGCAGTTTATCGCTCTTTGCTTGAGGGGGAGAGGAGCGTTGCATTACAAGGAACGACTGAGTTTGAGATTATCACAGCCATAGCTTATGATTATTTTGCCTCAGAACAAGTAGATGTGGCTATCATGGAAGTCGGCATGGGAGGACTTTTGGATAGTACTAATGTTTGTCAGCCAATTTTGACAGGGATTACGACCATTGGACTGGACCATGTAGCCCTACTTGGTGATACCTTGGGGGCCATAGCAGAGCAGAAGGCTGGTATTGTCAAACAAGGTATTCCCTTGGTGACAGGTTGCATTGTTCCAGAAGCCTTGACTGTGATTGATCCTATTGCAGAAGCTAAAAATGCGCCGAGACTTGCCTATGGGACGGATTATCAGGTTCGTCATCAAGAAAGTGTGGTGACAGGCGAGGTCTTTGATTATACCAGTTCTGTCAGACAAGGTCGCTTTCAAACAGGTCTGATTGGTTTACATCAGATAGAGAATGCGGGGATGGCGCTTGCCCTCCTAGACACTTATTGCCAGGAGACTGGACGAGAGTTAGCTAGCAATGACTTGGTTGCTCAAGCCTTGGAAGAAACCAGATGGCCAGGGCGTTTGGAGGTTCTGTCTGGCGCCCCCTTGATGATTTTGGATGGAGCCCATAATCCTCATGCTATCAAGGCTTTATTAGCAACCTTGCAAGAACGCTTTGCGGATTATCATAAGGAAATCCTTTTTACCTGCATCAAAACCAAGGCCTTGGAGGATATGCTGGATTTGTTGGAGGAAATCCCAGATACCGAGCTTACCCTGACCCATTTTGATGATAGTCGGGCGACAGATGAGAACGTGCTGAAAGAGACAGCTAAGTCTAGAAAACTCAATTACCAAGGTTGGCAGGAATTTTTAGATCAGAAAATGACAGAAGATGAAGAGAAAAAAACAGTTAGGCTTGTCACTGGTTCCTTGTATTTCTTGAGCCAAGTGAGAGCCTATCTGATGGAGAGGAAGAACGAGAATGGATACACAAAAGATTGAAATGGCTGTAAAAATGATTATCGAGGCCGTCGGTGAGGATGCTAACCGAGAGGGATTGCAGGAAACTCCTGCTCGTGTAGCCCGTATGTACCAAGAGATTTTTTCAGGTCTTGGCCAAACTGCTGAGGAACACCTGTCAAAATCCTTTGAGATTATTGATGACAATATGGTAGTGGAAAAGGATATTTTTTTCCACACCATGTGTGAACACCACTTCTTGCCCTTTTATGGGAGAGCGCACATTGCCTACATTCCAGATGGTCGGGTGGCAGGCTTGTCCAAGCTAGCCCGTACGGTTGAAGTCTACTCTAAAAAACCACAGATTCAAGAACGTTTGAATATTGAAGTGGCTGATGCCTTGATGGACTATCTAGGGGCTAAGGGAGCCTTTGTTGTTATTGAAGCGGAGCATATGTGTATGAGCATGCGTGGTGTAAGAAAACCAGGCACTGCGACTTTGACGACAGTAGCTCGTGGTCTATTTGAAACAGATAAGGACCTAAGAGATCAGGCTTATCGTTTAATGGGACTATAATACCCTTCGAAAATCAAATTCAAACCACGTCAGCTTCACCTTGCCGTACTCCAGTACAGCCTGCGGCTAGCTTCCTAGTTTGCACTTTGATTTTCATTGAGTATAAAAAGAATCCGCTTCATGCGGATTTTTCTAGAAAGGACTAGTTATGGATCAACTGCAGATAAAAGATTTGGAAATTTTTGCCTATCATGGTCTTTTTCCTAGTGAGAAGGAATTGGGGCAGAAGTTTGTTATTTCCGCAAGCTTATCCTATGATATGACCAAGGCGGCGACAGAATTGGATTTGACAGCTTCTGTCCATTACGGAGAACTGTGTCAGCAGTGGACGACTTGGTTTCAGGAAAGCACTGAGGACTTGATTGAAACGGTAGCCTACAAACTAGTAGAGCGTACCTTTGAGACCTATCCTCTTGTCCAAGAAATTGAGTTGGAACTAAAAAAACCGTGGGCTCCAGTGCATTTACCGTTGGATACCTGCTCGGTGACCATTCACCGTCGTAAGCAGCGGGCCTTTATCGCTCTAGGAAGCAATATGAGGGATAAGCAAGCAAACTTGGAACAAGCTATTGACAAACTGCGAGCTCGTGGTATCCATATTTTAAAAGAGTCCAGTGTCTTGACGACGGAGCCCTGGGGCGGTGTGGAGCAGGATAGCTTTACCAATCAGGTGATTGAAGTAGAAACCTGGCTTCCAGCACCAGTCTTGTTAGAAACTTTGTTAGCCATTGAGTCAGAAATGGGACGGGTTCGAGAGGTGCATTGGGGGCCTCGTTTGATTGATTTGGACTTACTCTTTGTGGAGGACCAAGTCATCTATACAGACGAGTTCATCTTGCCACATCCCTATATAGCAGAACGCCTCTTTGTCCTTGAGTCTCTGCAAGAAATAGCTCCCCATTTTATTCATCCAGTACTCAAACAGCCGATACGCTACTTGTATCAAGAATTGAACAAATAGAAAAAACTCTAGTTCCTCAGCAGTTTGCGCCGAGAAGCTAGAGTTTTTAAAATAGGTCATTTTCTTCAGGAAGGAGGATGGTTTCTTTCCCGTCCATGTCTAAAACAAGGACCCGAGGAGGGTAAAGAGGGTCGAAGGGATGATTAAAATCAAAGTCGATACTAGTCGGCAGGTGCTGACTAGAGAAATGGAAGGTAATGCTCCCCTCGTTGTTTAGTAGTTGAAATTCAAGTTCCTCTTCTAATTCAAAGACGTTTTTCAAAAAATGATCGATAATATACCACAAAGAGTCGATAACATCGTCAGGCAAGCTTGTCACAACGCCAAAACTGGCCGAACGTCTCTGAGTATTTGTAAAAGCCATAAACATTCCCTCCCTCCTTTTATTTTTCCTTATCATACAGCAAAACATCCCAAAAATCAAGAAATCGTACTCACTTTTTCAAAATGGGAATAGGTTGTGAAATTTTTTCAAAGTTTCTCTAAAAAATACTTGAAAGTGTTTACAATAAGTGATAAAATGGAGTAAGCAGATGTATGAAAGCGAAATTTTCAATATAGAAAGGAAACAGAATGAACACAGATGATACAGTAACGATTTATGATGTTGCCCGTGAAGCTGGGGTCTCAATGGCAACTGTTAGCCGTGTAGTGAATGGCAATAAGAACGTCAAAGAGAATACTCGTAAAAAAGTTCTAGAGGTGATCGATCGTCTTGACTACCGTCCAAATGCGGTAGCGCGTGGCTTGGCCAGCAAGAAAACCACGACAGTTGGTGTTGTGATTCCAAATATCACCAATGGCTATTTTTCAACCCTAGCTAAGGGGATTGATGATATTGCAGAGATGTATAAGTACAATATCGTCCTAGCCAACAGTGATGAAGACGATGAAAAAGAAGTTTCAGTAGTTAATACTCTCTTTTCGAAACAGGTTGACGGGATCATTTTTATGGGTTATCACTTGACTGAAAAGATTCGTTCAGAATTTTCTCGATCTCGGACACCAGTTGTCCTTGCAGGAACGGTGGATATCGAACACCAGTTGCCAAGTGTTAATATTGACTACAAACAAGCAACGATTGATGCAGTAACTCATTTGCTTCAGGAAAATGAAAAGATTGCCTTTGTCAGTGGGCCACTTGTTGATGATATCAACGGCAAAATTCGATTGATTGGTTACAAGGAAGCATTGAAAAAGGCAGGAATCCCTTATAGCGAGGGCTTGGTATTTGAGTCTAAATACAGCTATAATGATGGCTATGCCTTGGCAGAACGCTTGGTTTCTTCACAGGCTACAGCTGCAGTTGTGACAGGTGATGAATTGGCTGCAGGTGTGTTAAATGGCTTGGCAGATCACGGTATTTCTGTACCAGAAGAGTTTGAAATCATCACGACAGATGATTCTCAAATTGCACGATTCACTCGTCCAAACTTAACGACAATTGCTCAACCTCTATACGACCTTGGTGCTATCAGTATGCGTATGTTGACCAAGATTATGCATAAAGAAGAGTTGGAAGAACGTGAAGTTCTCCTGCCTCACGGCTTGACAGAACGTCGTTCGACACGAAAACGCAAATAGAAAAAATCAGGGAATCGAGAAGATTTCCTGATTTTCAATTTTAACCTTCCATGTAATTGCGAAGTTCTTCTCCTTTTAGCCCAGCGTTAATAGCAATCAATAATTTGAGGCGAGCTTTTTGAGCATTGAGTTCTTTGACAAAGAAAACACCAGCTCGTTGCAACTGCACTCCTCCGCCTTGGTAGGCATAAACAGGTTCTGCAATTCCGTTAAAACAACGTGAAACCAAGGCGACTGGAATGCCTTTTTGGAGGAGACTTTCTAATTTTTGAGCTGTTTCTTTGGGTACATTACCTGCTCCAAAAGCTTGAACGACTAATCCATCTAGGTGATCTAGGTCAAGCATATCAATCAGCTCATCTGTCATACCTGCATAGGCCGAGATGATGGGAACCAGACCTTGAATATGTTCGAGATCAAAACGGACTCGCGGTTCGGCTGTTTTGAAGTAGAGGATTTCTTGCTTCATGATGAGACCGAGAGGCCCGTGAGTAGGAGTTTGAAAGGTACCGACGTTGGTCGTATGGGTTTTGGTGACATACTTTGCTGCGTGGATCTCATCATTCATGACGACCAGCACCCCCTTATCAGCTGACTTGTCATCGCAGGCAACCCGTAAAGCACTCAGATAGTTATAAACTCCATCACTACCGAGTTCGTTTGAACTACGCATAGCTCCTGTTAGAACGATGGGCATGTGTGGGATTTCCATGGTATCAAGGAAGTAGGCAGTTTCCTCTAGCGTATCTGTTCCATGTGTGATGACAACTCCATCGTAGTGGTCTGCTTCCTCTTTGATTTTATGATAGAGCGCAAGCATATGCTTGGGTTTGATATGGGGACTTGGCAGGTTAAAAAAGTCTAGGGCATGAACCTCAATCCCTTCAAGTGGATTGGAAACATGGTTCATGGGATTGTCCTGGCTGGTCACAACAGCGCCTGTGGCGTCTGCCTGCATAGAAATAGTACCGCCAGTATGTAAAACAAGGATTTTCTTAGTCATGATTAACTCACTCTTTTCTGAAATGTGGTATAATCATTGTAACACAAAAGGGGAGAATGGGATAGGATGGAAGTCAAAGCTGTTTTTTTTGATATTGATGGAACGCTAGTCAACGATCGTAAGAGTGTTTTGAAATCCACTAAGGACGCGATTAGGATTGTGAAAGAGCAAGGGGTGCTTGTTGGAGTGGCGACAGGACGGGGGCCTTTCTTTGTCAAGGAATTGATGGAAGATTTAGATCTGGATTTTGCAATAACTTATAACGGACAATATATCTTTAATAAAGAAAAAGTTTTATTTGCTAGTCCGATTGCTAAGTCAAGCCTGCGTCAATTGATTGCCTATGCTAAAAAAGAGCGAAAAGAAATCGCTCTTGGAACCGAGCATGCTGTTGTTGGTTCGAAAATTATGTCATTTGGTCTTGGGTCCTTTTCACAGCTGGTTAGCCGTTTCATTCCAACTGGCTTAACAAGAACCGTTAGCCGTTCCTTTAATCGAATGGTTAGCAAGGCAGTCCCTCAAAAGGAAGATGACCTACTTCGTTTGATCAATGAGCCAATCTATCAAGTGTTAATGCTGATGACTCCTGAAGAATCTGAGAAGGCAGCAGCTGATTTTGAAGATTTGAAATTGACTCGAAGCAATCCTTTTGCAGCAGATATCATCAACCAAGGAAATTCCAAACTAGAAGGCATTCGCCGAGTCGGGAAAGAATATGGCTTTGATCTCAACCAAGTCATGGCCTTCGGAGATTCAGACAATGACCTGGAAATGTTGGCAGGTGTTGGTATGTCTGTAGCCATGGGAAATGGCAGTAGCAGCGTCAAAGAAGTTGCCAAGCACATTACAGCAAGTAACCAACAAGATGGCATCCACAAGGCGCTCGAGCACTTTGGTGTTTTGGCTTCAGAAAAAGTGTTTGTCAGTCGAGACTACCACTTTAATAAGGTCAAGACCTTCCATCACATGATGGATGAACGGACGCAGGAAGAGCCACAGGCATGGGATGTTGAGGGGGCAACCCACCGCGCAGACTTTAAAATTGAAGAATTAGTAGAGTTTGTCCGAGCGGCAAGTTCTTCGGAGGAAGAATTCCAAAACTCCCTTGCAAGCATGCATGAGGCACTTGACAAGGCGGCAGAAAAGGTAAGGCAAAAAACGCCTGCCCAAAAAGATCTAATCGGGCAGGTTGATGCCTTAATCGATACACTGTATTTTACTTACGGCAGTTTTGCCTTGATGGGAGTGGATCCAGAACGCATCTTTGATATTGTGCATGAGGCAAACATGGGGAAGGTTTTTCCTGATGGAAAAGCCCATTTTGATCCAGTTACACATAAAATCTTAAAACCGGATGACTGGGACGAAAAATATGCTCCAGAACCTGCTATCAGAAAGGAACTGCAGCGTCAGCTCAAGGCTTATGAGCGACATAAAGAGAGAAATAAGTAAGAAAAAAGGGAGCCTAGCAGGCTCCTTTTATGTTCCTATAATGTTTTTTCTTGTTCTCTCACGACGAGCAAATCAACTTTTGCGTGGCGGAGGATGTATTCAGATGAAGAGCCAACCAAGAGGCGTTCAAAGGCATTAAGACCCGTTGCACCGACGAGAATCAGGTCAACATTTTCTGCGTCTGGAATGGTACGGGCAAGGAGGGTTTTCGGATTTCCCATTTCGATGACGATGTGAATATCCGTCACGCCCGCATCTCTTGCACGCT
The DNA here is from genome assembly GCF_004353325.1 of Streptococcus downii. Classification (NCBI taxonomy): domain Bacteria; kingdom Bacillati; phylum Bacillota; class Bacilli; order Lactobacillales; family Streptococcaceae; genus Streptococcus; species Streptococcus downii. The sequence goes on along the minus strand of NZ_MZNX01000006.1, from coordinate 148,154 downwards.
TTTCGTACTCTTTCATCAAACTTTCAGCATCGACTTGGAGTTCTTCGTAAACTTCAGCATCAAAGGTAGACACGCTTTGAAGAGCGCGTGTGTCAATAACATGGGCAATGGTGAGCTTGGAATCATTGCGTAGAGCAGTGTAAACACCTTTAACAAAAGCCAAGTCTGCCTCTTTAGAACCATCAATTGCAACCATAACATTTTGGTAACGTTGTGCCATAATGAAACCTCCTGAAATTTTCTTACTTTTATTGTAATCCTTTTCACTAAAGAAGTAAAGTAAAAATCATATTTAAATAAATATTATCGGAGATTCGATTTGGTGGAGATATGTTAAAATAAAAGAAAACGGGATATTAGGAAACATAGTGAAGGGATGAGAAAGTATGAAAGATTTTGTTCAAGCTTCTAAAAAAATAAGTCTTCTTTATCATGGAATTATCCTTGCATTACTTGTAGGAGAAGTAGTGATGCTTTGGCAGCTGGAAAGAGTCGTGCCTATTCTCTATCCATATTTTGTTGGTTTTCTTCTCTTTCACTTAGTCTACCACATCATTTTATTTGTGATTGCAAAGAGAAGTGGTCGCTTGGACTATTTGGTCACGTGGGGTCTCTTTCTCATGTTTAATCTTTTGTATGATTCTTTTTTAGCATTGGTCTTCCTAGGTTTGTCTTTTGGTATGTGAGAAATGGTTCTTCATTCTAGTTGTTTAGACGGTGAGAACCTAGTTGTTGTGAGTTTTTTCTTGGCTTCCTCATTTCAGGAAACTTGTCGCAATCCCTTTCTAGTGGTATAATGTTACTATCTCGATGAATTGAGGAAACAAGATGAAAGAATATAACAAGTCTAGTAAGTTAGAGCATGTTGCCTATGATATCCGTGGCCCTGTTTTGGAAGAAGCTATGCGGATGCGAGCAAACGGAGAAAAGATTTTACGTCTGAATACAGGGAATCCAGCAGAATTTGGCTTTACAGCACCAGATGAGGTCATTCATGACTTGATTATGAATGCGCGTGATAGCGAAGGGTATTCTGACTCTAAAGGGATTTTCTCAGCCCGTAAGGCCATCATGCAGTATTGCCAACTGAAGAACTTCCCTAATGTGGACATTGATGATATCTACCTTGGAAATGGTGTCAGTGAGCTGATTGTCATGTCTATGCAGGGGCTTTTGGACAATGGAGATGAGGTCTTGGTGCCTATGCCAGACTATCCTCTCTGGACGGCTGCTGTCAGCCTAGCTGGAGGAAATGCGGTTCACTATATCTGTGATGAAGCTGCAGAATGGTATCCTGATATTGACGATATCAAGTCAAAAATCACTTCCAATACCAAGGCTATCGTCCTTATCAATCCGAACAATCCAACAGGAGCCCTTTATCCTAAAGAACTTCTGTTGGAGATTATCGAGATTGCGCGCCAGCATGATTTGATTATCTTTGCGGATGAGATTTATGACCGCATGGTGATGGACGGACATGTGCATACACCTGTAGCAAGTCTGGCTCCAGATGTATTCTGCGTCAGCATGAACGGTCTTTCGAAATCCCACCGTATCGCAGGTTTTCGTGTGGGCTGGATGGTCTTGTCTGGACCTAAGACTCATGTTAAGGGCTATATCGAAGGGCTCAATATGCTGTCCAATATGCGCCTTTGCTCCAACGTTTTGGCCCAGCAAGTTGTACAAACCTCGCTAGGAGGTCACCAGTCAGTGGACGAATTGCTCCTTCCTGGTGGTCGTATCTATGAGCAAAGAAACTTTATCTACAATGCCATTCAAGATATTCCAGGTTTATCAGCAGTCAAGCCGAAGGCGGGTCTTTATATCTTCCCTAAAATTGACCGTAATATGTATCGCATCGATGATGATGAGCAGTTTGTCCTCAATTTCTTGAAGCAAGAAAAGGTTCTTTTGGTTCATGGTCGCGGCTTTAACTGGCAAGAACCAGACCATTTCCGTATCGTTTACCTTCCACGAGTGGACGAATTAGCACAAATTCAAGAAAAGATGACTCGTTTCTTGAAACAATATCGTAGATAGGGCTTTCATAGGAAAAGCTCGAAAACATTTGCTTGGAGCTATTGACAAAAGTGGCAGAATCAGATAGAATAGTAAAGTATGTTTAGTAACTGATCACTTTATAGCCGGCTAAACGAATACAAAATCTATGAGGAGGTATTCATCGTGAAACGTACTTATCAACCAAGTAAACTTCGTCGTGCGCGCAAACACGGATTCCGTAACCGTATGTCAACTAAAAACGGTCGTCGCGTATTGGCAGCTCGTCGTCGTAAAGGACGCAAAGTTTTGGCTGCATAATCCAAACGAATTCAACAAAGAAGTCAGTAGGAACTCGAGTCTACTGGCTTTTCTTTTTCCTATAATATCAGTCTGTAAATGCTTTATATTTTTTCTGAAATAATGTATAATGTTTCATATACTATAAAAATGGAGAACAGTTATGAAGAAATCAAAAGCCCTCCTACTAGGGGCTGGAATTTTGAGTGCAAGCTTCTTGATGGTGGCTTGTAGTTCGGCACAATCAAATACAGATAAAACTTACTCTTATGTATTTGCTAGCAATCCAGATACATTAGACTATATCACTTCGACACGTGGCTCGACTTCTAGCATTACGACAAACTTGATCGATGGTTTGTTTGAAAATGATAAGTATGGGAACCTCGTCCCTTCTATGGCGGAGTCATGGAAAGTATCAAAGGATGGCTTGACCTATACCTATAAAATCCGAAAGGGAGTTAAGTGGTATACCTCTGAAGGAGAAGAATACGCTGAAGTGACAGCTCATGACTTTGTGACGGGTCTCAAGTATGCGGCGGATAAAAAGGCTGAAAACTTGTATTTGGTACAAGACTCCATCAAAGGTTTGGCAGACTATGTTGAGGGGAAAACATCTGACTTTGAGACTGTTGGAGTCAAGGCAGTGGACGACTATACTCTCCAATACACCTTGAACAAACCAGAGTCTTATTGGAATTCAAAGACAACAGGGGGAATTTTGAGTCCTGTCAATGAAGCCTTTTTGAAATCTAAGGGAGATGACTTTGGGAGTGTTACCCCATCTAGTATCCTGTCAAATGGGCCGTACTTGTTCAAGTCTTTCACATCAAAATCTTTAATTGAGTTTGAAAAGAACCCTAATTACTGGGATAAGGACAATGTGAAAATTGAGAAGGTAAAACTTTCCTTCTATGATGGTTCAGACCAAGATAGTTTGGCTCGAGGATTCTTAGAAGGCAACTACACAGATGGACGTATTTTCCCGACAAGCTCTGTCTTTGACCAGTTGAAAAAAGGGAATGAAGATAAGATTACTTATACTCCTCAAAACGCTGTGACTTTCTACTATCTCTTCAATGTCAACCGTCAAAGTTACAATCAAACCATGAAACAGACGGATAAAGAAAAGGCGGATTCTCGTGCAGCTATGCAAAATAAGGACTTCCGTCAGGCGATTAACTTTGCCTTTGATCGTCATGCCTATGCCGCACAGACAAATGGAGAAGATGGAGCTGACCGTATCCTTCGAAACACAGTCACACCAAGCAATTTTATTCAAATTGGTGGGAAAAACTTCGGAGATGCTGTCAATGAAAAGATAGTCAACTATGGTTCAGAGTGGGCCAATGTCAATCTAAACGACGCTCAGCCTGCCTTCTTGAATGCTGATAAAGCCAAGGCAGAATTTGCCAAAGCCAAAGAAAGCTTACAGGCAGAAGGTGTGACCTTCCCTATCCATTTAGACATGCCGGTGGATCAGACTGCTAAGTTGGATGTACAACAAGCCAGTTCTTTCAAGCAGACGGTTGAGGAGACACTTGGATCAGATAATATTGTTATCGATGTGATTCAACTTTCTCCAGACGAGAAAGACAATGCAACCTTCTTTGCTGACACAGCTGAACAAAAGGACTATGACATCGACATCTCAGGCTGGAGCGGAGATTACTCTGATCCTAAGACCTATCTTGACCTCTTGGATCCAGACTCTGGTTCTCAGCTAAAAAATCTTGGCTTGACTCCAGGAAAAGACAATGATGTTAAGGAAAAAATCGGTCTCTCTACCTACAAGAAGTTGTTGGATGAGGCAGATAAAGAAGTTGAAAACACTCAGGTTCGCTATGAGAAATTTGCCGAAGTTCAAGCTTGGCTAACAGATAGTGCTCTCTTTCTGCCAGTTCAAAGTGGAGGAGCTAATCCAATCTTCCGTAAGACTGTACCGTTCACAGGAGCCTTCTCATTCGTTGGACACAAAGGGGATGCGGACAACTACAAATACCTTGAGTTGCAAAAAGATCCCGTGACTGCGAAACAGTACCAAGAACTTTATGAAAAATGGCAAAAAGAAAAAACTGAGTCCAACAAAAAAGCTCAAGAAGATTTAGCTAACCACATTCAATAATATTCCTAGTCATGCTTTTTAGTTAAGCATAGTGGCTGGATTCAGAAAAAGGCCCCACCAGACGCTTTTTGGTTCTGGTAGGGCCTTTTCTTTATTCTTTTAAGTGATAAGAGTAGCTAGCGACAACGACGTCTTCGTGCCATCTGAGAGCGTATTTTAGTTTGAGGCTCATTTGATTGTGCAGGATATTTTGCCAAGGCTTGTTAGGGATGAACTGTGGTACAAGGACTGTAACGGTGTAGTTTTTTTGCTTAGCTTCTTGGGCGATTCGTTTGACATACTTAACACTAGGGGTGATGATGTCGCGGTAACTGGTGTTGATATTCTTCAGAGTGATATTTGGGAAGTAGTCGGCAAATTCCTGAAGAATTTCTTGGTCTTTTTCTGCCGTTTCTTTAGTAGAAATGTGCATGGCTAACACTTCATCACCGATACTTTGAGCGTAGTTAATGGCTCCGACACTGACTCTGGTAACATTTCCTACTAGGACAAGGACAAGGTTGCCGTCATAAGTGCGCTTTTCAATTCCTTCGTAGAGTCGTAGCTGTTTTGCCACTTTTTGGTAATGGCTGTGAATGGACAAAAAGAGGAAAGTTAGAACTAGGATAATTGGGAAGAAAGGCCAGATATCACCCAGTCTGAAGAGGAGTAAAATGAGGACAATGGCATAACAAATGATGGCCCCAAGGATATTAGCGAAGGCAGATTTTAAGAAGTTTGCTCCTTTTTCCTTTTTCCAATGGCGAATCATCCCAGTCTGAGAAAGGGCAAAGGGAACGAAGACTCCGATAGTATAAAGAGGAATCAAGCGTTCAGTATTCCCATTAAAAATGAGAAGAAGGATCATAGCTCCAAAAGCCAGAGTTAAGATACCGTTGGAGTAGCCAAGGCGATCCCCTTTTTCCATAAAGAGATGGGGCATGTACTTGTTTTTGGCCATATTGTAGGACAGCATAGGGAAGGCTGAAAAGCCAGTATTTGCAGCTACGGCTAGAATCAAGGCTGTCGAGAACTGGAAGAGATAGTAGCTAGCATGACCAAAGAATGAATCACCAAGAATGCCCTTGGCCATTTGCGAGAGGATGGTTTCTCCGTGTTGAGGCGTGATACCCATCCAGTAGTTTAGGAAGGTAATGCCTGCAAAAAGAAAACCTAGAATGAGTGACATGATGGTCAAAGTCTGAGCAGCATTCTTTTCTTTCGGAGTTTTGAAAAATGGTACCGCATTTGAAATAGCTTCAACCCCTGTCAGAGAGGCAGAGCCGCTGGTAAAGGCTCTTAGTAGGAGAACGATGGAAAGGCTCGGAACGGTTTGCCCAATGGATGAAGTCGCCTGATAGTTTAGGGAACCTGTAAATAGTTGAAAGAACCCATAAAGCAAGAGAAAGACGGTACTGAAGATAAAGAGGTAGACGGGAATCATCAGAGAACCGGCAGATTCTTTCAATCCTCTTAAATTCAAGAGCATGAGCAGGCAGACTAGGAAAATAGAGATATGAAGATTATAAGGATGGAGGGCAGGGATGGCTGCTGTAATAGCATCAGCTCCAGACGCAACGGATACGGCTACTGTCAGCATATAGTCAACAAGGAGACTACCTCCTGCAATCAAGCCCAGTTCAGGGGAGAGATTTTCCCGAGTGCCCATATAAGCCCCTCCACCTTGAGGATAGGCATGAATGATTTGACGATAGGAAATGGTCAAACTAGCGAGCAGTAAGAGGACAAAAATACCGATAGGGAGGCTCCACCAAATAGCGAGAGGAGAGAGACTGACTAAAACGAGAATGACTTGTTCAGGTCCATAGGCAATAGAAGACAGGGCATCACTGGATAACATTGCAAGTGCCTGCATTTTTCCTAATAAGCCCCCTTCGCCGTCTGTGAGAGACTTGAGTGGCCGACCGATAAAGGTATATTTTAATTTTCTAAACATTTTCTTTTCCTTTACTGAAAATTTCAATAAGTGTTATTATACTGCTTTGAAAAAGGGCAGTCAAGGGAGAATGACTGGTTTTTAGATATTTTTCCAAGCCGAGGGATGCTATTTTTGGTATAATAGATGGAAGAATGAGGTTAGAAGAGATGATTTTTGATACGCACACACATTTAAATGTAGAAGAATTTGCAGGACGCGAGGCAGAAGAACTCGCCTTGGCTGCTGAGATGGGTGTGACACAGATGAATATTGTTGGTTTTGATAAGCTAACCATTGAACGAGCCCTAGAGTTAGCAGATGAGTATGAGCAGCTCTACGCAACTATTGGCTGGCATCCGACGGAGGCAGGGACTTACACAGATGAGGTCGAAGCTTACTTGCTTGAAAAACTAAAACATCACAAGGTTGTTGCTTTAGGTGAGATTGGTCTGGACTACCATTGGATGACAGCACCTAAGGCAGTGCAGGAGCAGGTTTTTCGCCGTCAGATTCAGCTGTCTAAGGATTTGAACTTGCCCTTTGTGGTCCACACTCGTGATGCGCTGGAAGATACTTATGAGATTATCAAGAGTGAGGGCGTTGGTCCTCATGGTGGGATCATGCATTCATTTTCAGGCTCTCTCGAGTGGGCTGAGAAATTTGTCGATCTTGGTATGACCATTTCTTTCTCAGGAGTGGTGACTTTTAAGAAAGCAACGGATATCCAAGAAGCTGCTAGAGAGCTTCCTTTAGACAAGATTTTGGTAGAGACGGATGCGCCCTACCTGGCTCCTGTTCCTAAACGTGGCCATGAAAACAAAACAGCCTACACACGCTATGTGGCGGACTTTATTGCCGATTTGCGTGGGATGATGACAGAAGAATTAGCTGCTGTGACGACTGCCAATGCAGAGCGTATTTTTGGATTGGAAAAACAATCATGAAAGAAAAAATTTTCCAAGTTATCGTGGTCGAAGGGCGTGATGACACGGCCAATCTCAAACGTTACTTTGACGTGGAAACCTATGAGACCCGGGGGTCGGCCATTAATGATCAAGATATAGAGCGAATTCAACGCCTGCATGAACTGCATGGAGTCATTGTCTTTACCGATCCAGATTTTAATGGGGAGCGGATTCGTCGCATGATTATGACGGCCATTCCAACAGTCCAGCATGCCTTTCTCAAGCGAGATGAAGCGGTTCCCAAGTCCAAGACCAAGGGCCGTTCCCTAGGAATTGAACACGCCAGCTATGAGGATCTGAAAACAGCGCTCGCTCAGGTGACAGAGCAATTTGAAAACGAGAACGAGTTTGATATCAGTCGAAGCGACTTGATTCGTCTTGGTTTCCTAGCGGGAGCAGACAGTCGTAGACGCCGAGAGTATCTAGGCGAACGGCTCCGCATCGGTTATTCCAATGGCAAGCAACTCCTCAAGCGCTTAGAGTTGTTTGGGGTGACCTTAGCAGAAGTGGAAGAGACTATGGAAAGTTATGATAATAGCTAGATAGTCCAAAAATACAAAGGGAATGTGTTACAATAGAGGTACTTAGATTTATTTTGATAGCGTTAAAATAGAAACTTATAAGGACAGAGCGAATGAAAATCCGAGTTGACAGAGAGTCTGTGTGTATGGGGGATGATGTATTGCCTCATGAGACGGAATTTGAGATTCCTGAAGATATGACAGTGAAAGAATTTTTTGACTTTCTAGAAAGGGAACGTTATTTGCCGTCTGTTCAAGGAAACAATGTGGCCTGGGAACTCCGCAATCGAAATGGGGAACAAGGTGTTTATTTCACTAAAACAGGAGAGATTATCAATCCAGATGGAGTATTAAAAGAGATGTTGGAAGGAATTACGGAGACACCCTTATTTGTTTTGATCTATCATTATACCCCGGAAGCATACTACATTAGTAAAGATAATAAATGAGAATTGCAGATGATATCCTGACCGAGGTTGAACTGGTCATGTATTGTTATCGTCCCTTGGTACTTTTATGAAACATCTTTTTAAATGAAGTCTAGGTTTTCGATTGGGCATGAAAAATTGGAAACTTTATAGTTTTATCTACATCCTACTTGAACCACTAACCTTTTTCAAAGATTGTGAAAGGAAATGATATGGCAAATAGAAGTTATATTTACTTAAAAAACGGAGATGAAGCCCGTATTCTAACAGAGGGAATTTACACAATACCCTATTTTTGGCAATTGTTTTGGGATGAAGAAGATTTAAAAGCTCCTATTGCTCTCTGGGAAACAGCAGAAAAACTCGAAGAAGATGAAGAGGAAGCAGAAAAGTTTTACCAAGAGCAGAATGTAGATATCTTACTTTCTATTGAAAAATTCCAGCAGAATGCCCTCAAAAACCGATCTTTTTTAGAAGAGAATGCCCCACAATCCGTGCAACTATATGATGACTTTGTCCGTTATATTCTTGCAAATGTCAAAGACGGTGATGTGCTCGGATTTGATCTTTTAGATGTTGTTTTTATGGACCAAGTGTCTGTTGTTTCTGATAAACTATTAAAAAATATACGAGCTATTCGGGAAAATCAACCCAAAGATTTAGATTTTTCTGTGACAGAAAAGAACTTAATTGGTCTTGCTATGGGCTTTCCTGATTATTATGCTTCAGAATTATTGCCAGAAGACAATATTGTAGATTCGGTTGCCTATCAGGATGAACTGAAGAAAATGAACCCCCAAGAAGATAAGAAAGTGCTAGGTACGACTGGAGCTGATTCAAAAGGGAACCAGTCTCGTGTTCTTTTAGTGTTTTGGATTTTGTTGGCACTAGTAATTATGTGGGTTTTATATATTATTTTTAGCTAATAAATAGAAAAGAGAATAAATGAGAATTGCAGATTATAGCGTGACCAAGGCAGTGCTGGAGCGTCACGGTTTTACCTTTAAAAAGTCCTTCGGGCAAAATTTCCTGACGGATACTAATATCCTTCAAAAAATCGTGGATACAGCTGAAATTGATGACCAGGTTAATGTCATTGAAATCGGTCCAGGGATTGGTGCCTTGACAGAATTTTTGGCTGAGCGTGCGGCTCAAGTCATGGCCTTTGAGATCGACCACCGATTAGTGCCAATCCTAGCAGATACCTTGCGTGATTTTGATAATGTGACCGTAGTCAACGAGGACATTCTCAAGGTCGATTTGGCGCAGCATATCCAGAATTTCAAAAATCCTGAATTGCCGATTAAGGTAGTTGCCAATTTGCCCTACTATATCACAACGCCTATTCTCATGCATTTAATCGAGAGTGGCATTCCTTTTAGTGAATTTGTCGTCATGATGCAAAAAGAAGTGGCGGATCGCATCTCAGCACAGCCCAATACCAAGGCTTACGGTAGTTTGTCGATTGCTGTTCAATATTACATGACAGCAAAGGTTGCCTTTATCGTGCCTCGTACGGTCTTTGTACCAGCACCAAACGTGGACTCAGCTATCTTGAAAATGGTGCGCCGTCCAGACCCTGCCGTAGCAGTGGAAGATGAACAGTTTTTCTTTAAGGTTTCCAAGGCTAGCTTCACTCATCGTCGCAAGACCTTATGGAACAATTTGACAGGCTACTTTGGGAAGACCGAAGAAATCAAGGACAAACTGACCAAGGCTTTGGACCAGGCAGGCTTATCTCCATCTGTGCGTGGGGAAGCTCTCAGCTTAGAAGAGTTTGCCAGCCTAGCAGATGCGCTTAAAGGACAGGGACTCTAAGATGCAGGGACAAATCATTAAAGCCTTAGCAGGATTCTACTATGTAGAGAGTGATGGTCAAGTCTATCAGACACGTGCGCGTGGGAATTTCCGTAAAAAAGGTCACACACCCTACGTCGGAGACTGGGTAGATTTTTCTGCTGAGGAAAATTCCGAAGGTTATATCCTCAAGATCCACGAACGGAAAAATAGTCTGGTCCGTCCGCCTATTGTTAATATTGACCAAGCAGTGGTTATCATGTCGGTCAAGGAGCCGGATTTTAATAGCAATTTGCTGGATCGCTTCTTGGTTCTTTTGGAGCACAAGGGTATCCATCCCATCGTCTATATTTCTAAAATGGATTTGCTAGAAGATAGGGAAGAATTAAGTTTTTACCAACAAACCTATCGTGCTATTGGTTACGACTTTGTGACTAGTAAGGAAGAGCTATTGCCTTTGTTGACAGGCAAAGTGACAGTTTTTATGGGGCAGACAGGTGTTGGGAAGTCAACCCTCCTCAATAAAATCGCACCGGACCTCAATCTTGAAACAGGAGAAATCTCAGACAGTCTTGGTCGCGGTCGTCATACCACTCGGGCTGTTAGTTTTTACAACCTCAATGGAGGTAAAATCGCAGACACGCCAGGATTTTCATCGCTGGATTATGAAGTGTCAACGGCTGAAGACCTCAATCAGGCCTTTCCAGAGATTGCCAGTGTCAGTCGAGACTGTAAGTTCCGTACTTGTACCCATACCCATGAGCCGTCCTGTGCGGTCAAGCCAGCTGTAGAAGAGGGTATCATTGCAACCTTCCGTTTTGACAACTACCTGCAATTCCTCAGCGAAATTGAAAATCGCAGAGAAACCTATAAAAAAGTCAGCAAAAAAATTCCAAAATAAGGAGAAACCTATGTCTCAATACAAGATTGCTCCGTCAATTCTGGCAGCAGATTATGCCAACTTTGAACGTGAAATCAAGCGCCTAGAAGCAACTGGTGCAGAATATGCCCATATCGATATCATGGATGGGGACTTTGTACCACAAATCAGTTTTGGTGCAGGTGTGGTTGAAGCTCTTCGGCCTCATAGCAAGATGGTCTTTGACTGCCACTTGATGGTGGCGAATCCTGAACACCACTTAGAAGATTTTGCGCGTGCAGGTGCAGACATCATCAGTATCCATGTAGAAGCAACGCATCATATTCATGGCGCTCTCCAAAAGATTCGTTCGCTCGGTGTCAAACCTTCGGTTGTCATCAATCCTGGGACACCTGTGGAGGCGATCAAGCACATCCTTCATCTAGTTGACCAAGTCTTGGTTATGACAGTTAACCCTGGCTTCGGTGGGCAAGCATTTCTACCTGAAACCATGGACAAGGTTCGTGAGTTGGTTGCCCTTCGTCAGGAAAAAGGTTTGAGCTTTGAGATTGAAGTCGATGGCGGTATTGATGACCAGACTATTGCTCAAGCCAAAGAAGCTGGTGCGACCGTTTTTGTAGCAGGATCCTATGTCTTTAAGGGAGATGTCAATGAACGAGTGCAAACTCTCAGAAAACAACTGGACTAGGGTTGCCGTTTTTGCCGGCGGAGATCGTGGGCATTATCGGACGGATTTTGATAGCTTTGTCGGTGTGGATCGAGGATCGCTCTGGGTCTTGGAAGAAGACCTGCCCCTCACTCTAGCAGTTGGAGATTTTGATTCGGTAACCGCAGACGAACGTCAGTTGATTCAAAAACGTGCCCAGCATTTTATCCAAGCCCGACCAGAAAAAGATGATACAGATCTGGAATTGGCTCTCTTGACCATCTTTGAGCAAAATCCTCAGGCTCAGGTGACTATTTTTGGGGCTTTGGGTGGTCGAATTGACCATATGCTGGCTAATGTCTTTCTGCCTAGCAATCCAAAGTTGGCACCCTATATGCGCCAGATAGCGATTGAGGATGGGCAAAACTTGATTGCCTATTGTCCAGAAGGGACCAGTCAACTTGAACCGCGTTCGGACTACGATTATCTAGCCTTTATGCCAGTTCGGGATAGCCAGCTGACCATTATCGGAGCCAAGTACGAATTGACAGAGGAAATTTTTTTCTTTAAAAAAGTGTACGCTTCTAACGAATATATAGATAGGGAAGTTTCGGTGACTTGCCCAGATGGTTATGTCGTCGTGCTACATAGCAAGGACAGGAGGTAGGATGGAGACTGTATTATTACTATTATTAATTGTCAACCTAGCTGGACTCTTTCTGATTTGGCAAAGGCAGGATAAGCATGAAAAACATCTAAGTAAGAGTTTGGAGGATCAGGCAGATCACTTGTCAGATCAGTTAGATTATCGTTTTGACCAAGCCAGACAAGCCAGCCAGTTAGACCAAAAAGACTTGGAAGTGGCTGTCAGCGACCGTTTGCAAGAAGTGCGAATGGAGTTGCACCAAGGCTTGACGCAAGTTAGACAGGAGATGAACGAGAATCTCCTCCAAACCAGAGATAAGACCGACCAACGCCTCCAAGCCCTGCAGGAATCAAATGAGCAACGTTTAGAACAAATGCGCCAGACAGTCGAGGAAAAACTAGAAAAGACCTTACAGACCCGCTTGCAAGCATCCTTCGAGACAGTTTCCAAGCAACTGGAGTCTGTCAATCGTGGCCTTGGAGAAATGCAGACAGTTGCCCGTGATGTCGGAGCTCTCAACAAGGTTCTCTCTGGGACCAAGACGCGAGGGATTCTGGGCGAATTGCAACTGGGGCAAATCATCGAAGACATCATGACTCCTGCCCAGTACGAACGAGAATACGCAACGGTTGAAAACTCTAGCGAGCGAGTAGAGTACGCCATCAAGTTACCTGGCCAAGGCGACCAAGAATATGTCTACCTACCGATTGACTCCAAGTTTCCACTGGCGGATTATTATCGCCTAGAAGAAGCCTATGAAGCAGGCGATAAGGACGAAATCGAACGTTGTCGCAAGTCACTCCTAGCTAGCGTCAAGCGCTTTGCCAAGGATATCAAGAGCAAGTATCTAGCGCCACCTCGGACGACCAATTTTGGAGTTTTGTTTGTTCCGACAGAGGGACTCTACTCAGAAATCGTCCGCAATCCGGTCTTCTTTGATGACTTGAGACGGGAGGAGCAGATTATTGTCGCAGGTCCAAGTACCCTATCAGCTCTGCTTAACTCTCTATCAGTTGGCTTCAAAACTCTCAATATCCAAAAGAGTGCTGACCATATCAGCAAGACCCTAGCTAGTGTCAAGACCGAGTTTGGCAAGTTCGGAGGCATTCTGGTCAAGGCACAAAAACATCTCCAACATGCCTCTGGCAATATTGATGAATTATTAAACCGTCGTACTACAGCTATCGAGCGGACGCTCCGTCACATTGAGTTATCAGAAGGTGAGCCTGCGCTTGATCTACTCCATTTCCAAGAAGATGAGGAAGAATATGAAGATTAGTCACATGAAAAAAGATGAGCTGTTTGAAGGCTTTTACCTGATCAAGTCAGCTGACCTGAGACAGACGCGTGCTGGGAAAAACTACCTAGCCTTTACCTTCCAAGACGATAGTGGCGAGATTGAAGGAAAACTCTGGGATGCCCAACCTCATAACGTTGAGGCCTTTACCGCAGGGAAAGTCGTCCACATGCAGGGACGTCGAGAAGTCTACAACAACACTCCTCAAGTCAATCAAATCACTCTCCGCCTGCCTCAACCTGGGGAACCCAATGATCCAGCTGATTTCAAGGTCAAGTCGCCAGTTGATGTCAAGGAAATCCGTGACTACATGTCGCAAATGATTTTCAAGATTGAAAATCCTGTCTGGCAGCGTATCGTTCGTAGTCTTTACACCAAGTACGATAAGGAATTCTACTCCTATCCAGCTGCCAAGACCAACCACCATGCCTTTGAGACGGGTTTGGCCTATCATACAGCAACCATGGTGCGTTTGGCAGATGCCATTAGCGACATCTACCCTCAGCTCAACAAGAGCCTCCTCTATGCGGGGATTATGCTGCACGACTTGGCCAAGGTTTTAGAACTCAGTGGTCCGAATCAGACGGAGTACACAGTGCGAGGCAATCTCATCGGCCATATAGCTCTCATCGATAGCGAAATCACCAAGACAGTCATGGAACTTGGCATCGATGATACTAGAGAAGAAGTGGTGCTACTGCGCCATGTCATCCTCAGTCACCACGGCTTACTTGAGTATGGAAGTCCAGTCCGTCCACGCGTTATGGAGGCAGAGATTATTCATATGATTGACAATCTAGATGCCAGCATGATGATGATGTCAACAGCTTTGGCTTTGGTGGACAAAGGAGAGATGACTAATAAAATTTTCGCTATGGACAATCGTTCCTTCTATAAACCAGATTTAGATTAATAATTTAAGAAAAACGAGCATTTTTTACGCAATAATGTTCGTTTTTTTATGTGAATGTGGTATAATAGATAAAATATCAAAATTAAATGGAATGGTAAATAAAAATGAAATTAAGAAGAAGTGATCGGATGGTTGTCATTTCCAACTATTTGATTAATAATCCATACAAACTAACAAGTCTCAACACCTTTGCAGAAAAGTACGAATCTGCTAAATCATCGATTTCAGAGGACATTGTGATTATCAAGCGTGCCTTTGAGGAAATTGAAATCGGCCATATTCAGACTGTGACTGGAGCAGGTGGTGGCGTTATCTTTACACCATCAATCTCGAGTCATGAAGCCAAAGAAATGATCGCAGACTTGCGTGACAAACTTTCAGAAAGCGACCGTATCTTGCCAGGTGGCTACATCTACCTGTCTGATTTGCTCAGTACGCCTGCCATTTTGAAAAATATTGGGCGCATCATTGCCAAGAGCTTTATGGACCAAAAAATCGATGCCGTTATGACAGTAGCAACAAAAGGTGTGCCACTCGCAAATGCAGTTGCCAATGTCCTCAATGTTCCATTTGTCATTGTGCGCCGTGACTTGAAAATTACCGAAGGTTCAACGGTCAGCGTCAACTATGTATCAGGTTCCAGCGGTGACCGCATTGAGAAAATGTTCCTTTCGAAACGTAGCCTCAAGGCTGGCAGTCGTGTCTTGATTGTGGATGACTTCTTGAAAGGCGGCGGAACTGTCAACGGGATGATCAGTCTCTTGCGTGAGTTCGATTCTGAACTAGCTGGTGTCGCAGTCTTTGCAGACAATGCCCAAGAAGAACGTGAAAAGCAGTTCGATTACAAGTCACTCTTGAAAGTAACCAATATTGATGTTAAGAACCAATCCATCGATGTTGAGATTGGAAATATCTTTGACGAAGACAAATAAGAGATAGAACTAAAGGTTGGAACGATTGTCCCAGCCTTTCTTTGCAAACAGAATAGAGGGAAGCTTATGAAAACACCATTTATCAGCCGTGAAGATTTAGAAACAATTGTTGCAGAGTTCCCAACTCCCTTTCACTTATATGATGAGAAGGGAATTCGCGAAAAAGCGCGAGCAGTCAACAAGGCCTTTTCTTGGAACAAGGGCTTTAAGGAATATTTTGCCGTCAAGGCTACTCCAACCCCAGCCATCTTGAAAATTCTCAAAGAGGAAGGTTGTGGTGTGGATTGCTCTAGTTATGTAGAGCTCTTGATGAGCCATAAACTGGATTTTCCCGGTTCTGAAATCATGTTCTCATCGAACAACACGCCAGACAAGGAATATGCTTATGCGCGTGAATTGGGTGCGACCATTAACTTGGATGCCTTTGAAGACATTGAACATCTGGAGCGAGCTGCAGGTATCCCAGAAATCATTTCTTGTCGTTACAATCCAGGCGGAGTCTTTGAATTGGGAACAGACATCATGGACAATCCTGGGGAAGCCAAGTTTGGTATGACCAAGGCTCAGCTTTTTGAAGCCTTTGCTATTTTGAAGGAAAAAGGAGCCAAGACATTTGGGATTCACTCCTTCCTAGCATCCAATACCGTCACCCATCTCTACTACCCAGAGTTGGCGCGTCAGCTTTTTGAATTAGCCGTTGAAATCAAGGAAAAGTTGGGTATTTCACTAGACTTTATCAATCTTTCCGGCGGAATCGGAGTCAATTACCGCCCAGACCAGGAGCCAAATGACATCGCTATGATTGGTGAGGGTGTCCGTGAGGTTTATGAAGAAGTCCTCACACCTGCAGGTCTTGGTCAGGTCAAGATTTTCACTGAATTGGGCCGTTTTATGCTGGCACCGCATGGAGTTCTCGTCACCAAAGTAACTCATAAAAAGAAAACCTACCGTACCTATCTGGGTGTGGATGCCTCGGCAGTCAATCTTATGCGCCCAGCCATGTACGGTGCCTATCATCATATAAGCAATCTGACTCATCCAGATGAACCTGTTGAGGTGGTAGACGTGGTCGGTTCACTCTGTGAAAACAATGATAAATTTGCAGTGAACCGCGAACTACCTCATACAGAAATCGGTGATTTACTGGTGATTCATGATACAGGTGCACATGGATTCTCCATGGGTTACCAGTACAATGCCAAACTACGCTCGGCAGAAATTCTCTATACCGAAGAAGGAAAAGCCCGCCAAATCCGCCGTGCAGAGCGCCCTGAGGACTATTTTGCAACCTTGTATGGTTTTGATTTTGAACCCGATCATTAAAAAAATGAAAATGAAAGTGAAAAACAGATTGCTTTCTAAAAAATAGACAAAAATCTTGTTTTTCCCTCAAGTCGTGATATAATAAAACTATAAAACGGTTTCAAGGAAGGTGACGATATGTCTGAAGAAACAATTGACTATGGACAAGTGACAGGAATGGTGCATTCGACAGAGAGTTTTGGGGCGGTAGATGGCCCTGGGATTCGTTTTATTGTCTTTTTGCAGGGCTGTCACATGCGTTGCCAGTACTGCCATAACCCTGATACATGGGCTATGGAGACCAATAAATCACGCGAACGGACAGTAGACGATGTTTTGACCGAAGCCCTTCGCTATCGTGGCTTCTGGGGAGACAAGGGAGGAATTACTGTCAGTGGTGGAGAGGCTCTCTTGCAGATTGATTTCTTGATTGCCTTTTTTACCAAGGCTAAGGAAAAAGGAATCCACTGCACCTTGGACACCTGTGCCCTTCCTTTCCGTAACACACCACGTTATCTCGAAAAGTTTAATAAACTCATGGCTGTGACAGATTTGGTTCTCTTGGATATCAAGGAAATCAACGAAGAACAGCACAAGATTGTAACCAGCCAAACCAATAAGAACATTTTGGCCTGTGCCCAGTACCTATCAGATATTGGGAAGCCTGTTTGGATTCGCCACGTGCTGGTTCCAGGTTTGACAGACAGAGATGAGGACTTGATCGAACTCGGTAAGTTTGTCAAGACCCTCAAAAATGTTGACAAGTTTGAAATCCTACCTTATCACACTATGGGAGAATTCAAGTGGCGTGAACTTGGTATTCCTTATTCGCTCGAAGGGGTCAAACCTCCAACAGCAGACCGTGTCAAGAATGCCAAGGAATTGATGGATACAGAAAGTTACCAAGACTACATGAAACGTGTTCATGGATAAAAAAGAAGCCTGATGGGAACATCGGGCTTTTGTGATGCAAAAGGACTTAGCCTTTCAGCTAAGCCTTTTTCTTATTTTCTAGAATGTTGTTTTCCAGCATTGCGTTTTTTATGCTTCTTATTGGTTGTGATAGCCTGAGGCTGCTTAGGAGTTACATCTTTTCTTGTACCTGCAGAAGGGCTGACTTTCGGAGGGTTCTTTTCGTATTCTTCACGTACTTTTTGACGAAGTTTTGGGCGAACGACATAGTTGACGATAAACTGTTGAAGAATCATCATGAAACCACCGACAACCCAGTAAAGTGTCACACTGGCTGGTGCGAAGAGGGAGAAGACGACAATCATGAGTGGGCTCATGTAAATCATTTTCTTGAGTTGATCTCTTTGCATCTCGTCTTCTACTCCGTGAAGTGAAAGGAGTGATTGGAGATAGTAGAGGATACCAGCGAAGGCGACAAGGAGCAGACTTGGTGAACCAAGATTGATACCCAAGAAGGTAGAACTAGCTACCCCATCAGTATACTGGGCTGCAAAGTAGATAGCAGAGAAGAAAGGCATTTGAATGAGGATAGGGAAACAACCTACACCACCGAACATGCTGATGCCGTGTTCTTTCTGAGCAGCAAAGAGAGCCTGTTGTGCTTCTAGTTTTTCTTCCTGAGTTGTTGCCTCTTTAAGGCGTGTTTGATGTGGTTCGAGCACATGTTTGAGAGCATTCATCTTTTCAGAGTGAAGCGTTGCCTTCCATGATTGGTAGATACCAAGTGGCAAGATAATCAAACGCACAATAATGGTTACGATGATAATAGCGACACCAAAACCAAGACCCTGGTCGTTGGCAAAGTACTTGATAGCCTCAGCCATAGGTGCTCCGATGGTATTCCAAATCAATCCTGTGGGTTGTCCTGTTGCTTTGTCTACTTGGACACAGCCTGTCAAGACGAGTAGCATAGCCACTCCCATAGCAGAGAGGGCAAAACGTTTAATAGATTTCAATGTTTTCATTCCTTCTTTAAAAATTATACCTTTCTATTCTACTGTTTTTTTGTAAAATATACAATAGTTCTGGAGACCTAATTTGCGACTTTGAAGTCTGAATAGGATGAAAAGTTGCTCATTTGCACATCTAGATAGGTAACTTTTGAAAAAGGCGTTGGTCCTTTACGGATTTCTTGGATAAATTTTGCCATAGTGGCGGAGGACTCTGCCTGAGCGAGAATTTCTACTGTACCATCGTCGTTATTCCAGACACGACCAGTGATGCCACCGATTTCAAGCGCTAGAGTAACAACACCCCAACGGAAACCAACACCCTGCACCCTGCCTTGGGCAATCATTCTAACCTTTTGCATACTAAACCCCTTTGATTGTGTTATAATATTTCTATGACTATTATAACCTCAAAAGCCAATTCAGTGGTAAAAAATGCCAAGAAATTGCATCAAAAAAAATATCGAAAGTCTGCCTATTTGATTGAAGGTTGGCACTTATTTGAAGAAGCTGTTCAAGCTGGAGTGACGATTGAAAAGATCTTTGCCCTAGAAAGTTACCGAGATCAGCTAGCTGCCTTTCCTCAAACTATCTGGGTTTCAGAGGAGATTTTGCTGGATTTAGCAGATACGCAAACCCCTCAAGGCATTGTCGCAGTTATTCAAAAAGAAGAAGTGGGGCTGCCTGATTTTAGTCAGGGTAAGTTTCTATTTTTAGAAGATGTCCAAGATCCTGGTAATGTGGGTACCATGATTCGGACTGCGGATGCTGCAGGTTTTACAGGGGTCATTGTTTCAGACAAGTCAGCAGATATCTACAGTCTTAAGACCCTGCGTTCCATGCAAGCAAGTCATTTTCACTTGCCCATCTATCGTATGTCTCTTGCTTCCTTTATAGAAGAGACTAAGAAGACTGCTATGCCCATTCTGGCAACGACCTTATCGAGAGATTCCAAGGATTATCGTGAGCTTTCTCCCCTAGAAGACTTTGCTTTAGTCATGGGGAATGAAGGACAGGGGATTAGTCCTATCATGGCTGAAAGTGCCAATCAGCTGGTCCATATTGGTATGAAAGGTCGAGCAGAGAGTCTCAATGTGGCAGTTGCCGCAGGCATTTTGATGTTTTATTTCAGCTAATTTAAAAAAACTTTGTTATAATCAAGATATAGTTATAGAAAAAGGAGAATCAGAATGAATCAAACAATTATTCAAGAACGTTCAGGTCTCAATCAATTTTACGCTAAGGTTTATGCCTTTGTAGGGATTGGAATTGGACTATCAGCTCTGGTGTCAGCTTTGATGTTGACAGTCTTTCAGACTCAATTGACTTACTTTTTAATGCATGGCCGTCTCTGGTTGATGATTGCAACTTTTGCAGAACTTGCTCTGGTATTTGTTGCAAGTAGCATGGCTGCAAAAAATAGCCCAGCAGCTCTGCCAGTATTTCTAGTATACTCCCTACTGAATGGCTTCACCCTTAGCTTTGTCGTAGCCTTCTATACACCGGGAACAGTTTTGTCAGCCTTTGTATCCAGCGCTCTTCTCTTCTTTGTCATGGCGGCAATCGGGATTTTCACCAAGAAGGATTTGAGTGGAATGGGACGAGCTTTGATGGCGGCGCTTGTTGGTCTCATCATTGCCATGGTTGTGAATCTATTTTTAGCCAATAGCTTCTTTGACTACATGATTAGTATTGCCATGGTCTTGGTTTTCTCTGGTTTGATTGCTTGGGATAATCAAAAGATTCGCTATGTTTATGAGCAGTCACGAGGACAAGTAGCGACAGGTTGGATCATCTCAATGGCACTCAGCATTTACCTAGACTTTATCAACCTCTTCCTTAGCATTTTACGAATCTTTGGTCGGAACGATTAAAAATCTATAGAGTCAGTGTTCGAAAGAGCACTGACTTTTTCTTATTTATTCTTTTCTTTTCTTGGAAATAGGTGTATAATGCTTTTAATTAATTTTTTGAGGAGTAGCTTATGAAGAAAAGTTTTATCCAGCAACAAGAAGAAATTTCCTTTGTCAAAAACACCTTTACCCAGTATTTGAAAGATAAGTTAGAAGTTGTCGAAGTTCAAGGTCCTATCTTGAGTAGGGTCGGCGATGGGATGCAGGATAACCTTTCAGGTGTTGAAAATGCAGTAACTGTGAAGGTCTTGCAAATTCCAGATGAAACCTACGAGGTCGTTCATTCACTTGCTAAATGGAAACGCCATACCTTGGCTCGTTTTAGTTTCGGTGAGGGTGAGGGTCTATTTGTTCACATGAAGGCCCTTCGTCCAGACGAAGATTCACTTGATGCGACCCACTCTGTTTATGTAGACCAGTGGGACTGGGAAAAAGTGATTCCAAACGGACAACGCAATATCGCTTATCTTAAAGAAACGGTTGAAAAGATTTACAAGGCTATTCGTCTGACAGAGCTAGCAGTAGAAGCTCGCTATGATATCGAATCGATCTTGCCAAAACAAATCACCTTTATCCATACAGAAGAGTTGGTAGAACGTTACCCAGACTTGACACCAAAAGAGCGTGAAAATGAAATCTGTAAAGAGTTTGGTGCAGTCTTCTTGATTGGTATCGGTGGCGAGTTGCCTGATGGCAAACCTCATGATGGCCGTGCGCCTGACTACGATGACTGGACAACAGAGTCTGAAAATGGTTACAAGGGGTTGAATGGCGATATTCTCGTTTGGAACGAATCTCTTGGTTGTGCCTTTGAACTTTCATCAATGGGGATTCGGGTAGATGAGGATACCCTCCGTCGCCAAGTGGCTCTTACAGGAGACGAAGATCGTCTGGAGTTGGAATGGCATAAAGCTCTGCTTAACGGCCTTTTCCCACTGACAATCGGTGGGGGTATCGGACAGTCTCGTATGGCCATGTTCCTTCTTCGTAAGAAACACATCGGAGAGGTTCAGACCAGTGTCTGGCCTCAAGAAGTTCGCGATACGTACGAAAATATTTTGTAGAGAATCGAACCGTAAGGTTCGGTTTTCTTTCTCTTTTTGTCTATAATTTGGTATAATAAACGATATGAAAATCGTATCAGGAATCTATGGGGGGCGTCCTCTCAAGACGCTAGAAGGAAAGACGACGAGGCCGACATCTGATAAGGTGAGAGGAGCTGTCTTTAACATGATTGGTCCTTATTTTGAGGGTGGTCGTGTCTTGGATCTCTATGCTGGCAGCGGCGGTCTGTCTATTGAAGCTGTGTCAAGAGGGATGTCCAGTGCTGTCTTAGTGGAACGGGATCGAAAGGCCCAAGCAGTTATCGCTGAAAATATCAATATGACTAAGGAAATTTCCAAATTTCAGCTCTTAAAGATGGAAGCTGACCGTGCTCTAGAACAAGTCGGAGGGACATTTGATCTGGTCTTTTTAGACCCTCCCTATGCAAAAGAACAAATCGTTGCAGATATCGAAAAAATGGCAGAAAGAAATCTCTTCTCCCAAGAGATCATGGTTGTCTGCGAAACCGATAAGTCTGTAGAACTTCCAGAAGAAATTGCCTGCTTAGGCATCTGGAAGGAAAAAATATATGGGATTAGTAAGGTGACAGTCTATGTCAGATAAAATTGGATTATTTACAGGTTCATTTGATCCGATGACAAATGGACATCTGGATATCATTGAACGTGCCAGTAAACTCTTTGATAAGCTCTATGTTGGGGTTTTCTACAATCCCCACAAACAAGGTTTTCTCCCTGTTGAAAATCGCAAACGAGCAGTTGAAAAAGCCGTAGCGCATTTAGAAAATGTAGAGGTCCTAGCTTCTCACGACCAATTAGTTGTTGATGTTGCAAGAAAACTGGGAGCTAAAACTCTTGTCCGTGGCTTGCGGAATGCAACCGACTTACAATACGAGTCTAGTTTTGATTACTACAATCATCAACTGGCTCCAGAAATCGAAACCATTTACCTATATAGTCGCCCAGAGCATCTTTATATTAGCTCTTCAGCTATGAGAGAACTTCTGAAGTTTGGTCAGGAGATTCAGCAATATGTCCCAAACAGTGTTGTGGAGGAATTAGAACATGAAGAAAAAAACTAGATGGCCCTTATATGTCATCCTAGCACTAGTATTGACTTTTTTAGCCTTTGTAGTACCTTTACCTTACTACATAGAAGTTCCAGGTGGAGCGGAAGATATTCGCCAAGTTTTAAAAGTCAATGAAACAGAAGATACAGAAGCAGGAGCTTACCAGTTTGTAACAGTCGGTATTCGACATGCGACCCTGTCGCATCTTGTCTATGCTTGGTTAACACCATTTACGGATATTAGAAGTGCCAAGGAGACAACGGGTGGTTCTACGGATGCAGAGTTTATGCGGATCAATCAGTTCTATATGCAAACATCCCAAAACATGGCTAAGTATCAAGGTTTGAAGACGGCTGGTAAGGATATCGAACTCAAGTACCTGGGAGTTTATGTCTTAACCGTGACGGACAATTCAACTTTTAAGGGTATTCTGAACATTGCGGATACCGTGACGGCTGTTAATGATAAGACCTTTGATAGTTCCAAAGACTTAGTTGATTATGTCAACTCTCAAAAATTAGGAGATCCAGTCAAGGTAACCTACGAAGAAGACGGAAAAGTTAAGACTGCTGAAGGTAAAATTATCACTCTCGAAAACGGGAAAAACGGGATTGGGATTGGCTTGATTGACCGTACGGAAGTGACAAGTGATGTTCCAATTCGTTTCTCCACAGCTGGTATTGGCGGGCCGAGTGCAGGTCTCATGTTTAGTCTAGCTATCTACACCCAGATAGCAGATCCAGGCCTTCGTAATGGTCGTATCGTTGCGGGAACGGGAACTATTGATCGGGACGGAAATGTTGGCGACATTGGTGGAATTGACAAAAAAGTAGTTGCAGCCTCTCGTCAGGGAGCGAACGTCTTTTTTGCTCCTGACAATCCAGTCACCGAGGAAGCGAAAAAAGCAGATCCCAATGCGAAAAGCAACTATGAAACAGCCCTAGAAGCTGCTAAAACAATCAAGACAGAGATGAAAATCGTTCCTGTTAAAACCTTGCAGGATGCGATTGATTACCTTAAAAACAATCCCTAATCCGTAGAAAAATCGAAAACTAGCGCGCAAGCGGATAAGATGGTATAATAGTCAAATGGTTCAATTATTATTCACCCTAAGTAGTCATATACTCTTTATTTATTTGAGTTTTTACCTTTTGAAGGATCTTGTGAGATGGGAAAAGGTGTTAAAAGTAACTGCTGCTAACGCAAAAAAAGTTCGTTTGTTGGTAGGTTTCTTTAGTATTGTAATGGGCTACATCTTAAGTTCATTCTTTATCAGTTTGTACCAACTGTGGCAAGAAGCGCTTAGAGGACTATTATAAAATCAAAAGTAAAGGAAACAACTATGGAAAAAATTGTGGTTCAAGGCGGGGATAATCGTCTGGTCGGGAGTGTGACGATCGAGGGAGCAAAGAATGCAGTCTTGCCCTTGTTGGCAGCGACTATTCTAGCAAGCAAGGGTAAGACAGTCTTGCAGAATGTCCCGATCTTGTCAGATGTTTTCACCATGAATCAAGTGGTTCGTGGTCTGAATGCCAAGGTTGATTTTGATGAGGAAGCCCATATCATCGAGGTCGATGCGACTGGTGACATCACGGAGGAGGCTCCTTACAAATATGTCAGCAAGATGCGGGCATCAATCGTTGTTTTGGGACCAATCCTTGCTCGTGTAGGTCATGCTAAGGTATCCATGCCAGGTGGTTGCACCATTGGGAGTCGTCCAATCGATCTCCACCTCAAGGGCTTGGAAGCTATGGGAGCTAAGATTAGCCAGACAGCTGGTTACATCGAAGCCAAGGCAGAACGCTTGCATGGCGCTCATATCTACATGGACTTCCCTAGTGTCGGTGCAACACAAAACCTTATGATGGCAGCAACTCTAGCTGACGGTATGACTGTCATTGAAAATGCTGCGCGTGAGCCAGAAATCGTTGACTTAGCTATTCTCCTCAATGAAATGGGAGCCAAGGTCAAGGGAGCTGGTACTGAAACAATCACAGTAACTGGTGTCGAGGAACTCCATGGTACGACTCACAGTGTCGTACAGGACCGTATCGAAGCTGGAACCTTTATGGTGGCTGCAGCTATGACAGGTGGAGATATCCTCATTCGAGATGCAGTTTGGGAACATAATCGTCCCTTGATTGCTAAACTCCTTGAAATGGGAGTTGAAGTGACAGAGGAGTCAGAAGGCATCCGTGTCCGTTCTCAACTTGAAACTCTCAAGGCTGTTCATGTAAAAACTTTACCACACCCAGGATTCCCGACAGATATGCAGGCTCAATTTACAGCTCTGATGACAGTCGCAAAAGGGGAATCCACCATGGTGGAAACTGTGTTTGAGAATCGCTTCCAACACTTGGAGGAAATGCGCCGTATGGGCTTGCACTCAGAGATTATCCGTGACACAGCTCGTATTGTTGGGGGACAGGCTTTACAGGGGGCAGAAGTTCTCTCAACGGACCTTCGTGCCAGTGCGGCCTTAATTCTGACAGGTTTGGTAGCGCAAGGTGAGACAGTTGTTGGTAAATTAGTCCACCTTGACAGAGGTTACTACCGTTTCCATGAAAAGTTAGCTCAGCTAGGAGCGAAGATTCAGCGAATCGAGGTAAATGATGAAGAATAAAAACTTACGCTATGTACTCCGTCGCTTACTGTTGATTTTTATCGTACTATTGCTAGGCTTTCTTGCTTTAGGAATCGGCTTGATGGTTGGCTATGGCATCCTTGGAAAGGGACAGGATCCATGGGCTATCTTGTCTCCAGCAAAGTGGCAGGAATTGATTAGCAAATTTACAGGAAATTAGACTGGGAGACCAGTCTTTTTCTAGAGATATAAGGAGAGATATGAACAAAAAAACAAGACAGGCTCTAATAGGATTACTTATATTCTTACTCTTGGCTGCTGGAAGCTACTATATCAAGCAGATGCAGCTGGCACCAAATACCCCCAAAACCAAAGTTAGTCAGAAAAAACAAGCTTCAGAGGCTCCTAGTCAGGAGTTGGCTGAAAGTGTCTTAACTGAGTCAATCAAAAACCAAATTAAGGGTGGTCTTGAGTGGAATGGGGCAGGTGCCTTTGTCGTCAACGGCAATAAAACCAATCTAGATGCCAAAGTTTCTAGCAAACCTTACGCGGATAATAAAACAAAACCAGTCGGGAAAGAGACCGTCCCAACGGTTGCCAATGCTCTCTTATCCAAAGCGACTCGTCAGTACAAAAATCGTGAAGAAACAGGCAATGGCTCAACCTCTTGGACTCCGCCGGGATGGCATCAGGTTAAAAATCTAAAGGGAACCTATACGCACGCAGTAGATAGGGGGCACTTGTTGGGTTATGCCTTGATAGGTGGATTAGATGGCTTTGATGCTTCTACTAGCAATCCCAAGAACATTGCAGTTCAGACGGCTTGGGCTAATCAAGCTCAGGCTGAAGATTCGACAGGGCAGAACTACTATGAGAGTTTGGTTAGGAAAGCCTTAGACCAGAATAAGAGAGTCCGTTATCGGGTAACTCTCCACTATGCTACAAATGAGGATTTGGTTCCATCTGCTTCACAAATTGAAGCCAAGTCTTCGGATGGCGAATTGGAGTTCAACGTCCTGATTCCAAATGTTCAAAAGGGCATCCAGCTTGATTATCGAACAGGTCAGGTCACGGTGACAAACTAGAACCAATCTATTTAAAGGAATAAAAATTGCTCCCTTGTCCGTTAGTGATAAGGGAGCGATTGTATAAATTAGAAAATAATGTGATTCCTAGGCCGATTTATGATATAATGGAACACAAGATACTATTTTAGGAGAAAGACCATGGAAGACCCGAGCAGTCAGGATTTGTTACTGCAATTTGTACTTTTAGTTGTATTGACCTTTTTAAATGCCTTTTTCTCAGCTACAGAAATGGCTATGGTGTCATTAAACCGTTCCCGAGTAGAGCAAAAGGCAGAAGAGGGAGACAAACGTTACGTCCGTTTGTTAAAAGTACTTGAAAATCCTAACCACTTTTTATCAACCATTCAAGTCGGTATTACCTTGATCACGATCTTGTCAGGGGCAAAACTGGCAGATACACTTGGACAAGTAATTGCCTCTTGGATGGGGAACGGAGAAACAGCTTATGCCATTGCAAGTTTCCTCTCTTTGGCATTCTTGACCTACATCTCTATTGTTTTTGGTGAGCTCTATCCTAAACGGATTGCCCTCAATCTAAAAGATGCCTTAGCTATTCGCTCTGTTCCGATTATTATTGGTCTTGGGAAGATTGTCAGTCCCTTTGTCTGGTTGTTATCTGCTTCAACCAATTTGTTGAGTCGTTTAACACCAATGACCTTTGATGATGCGGATGAAAAAATGACTCGAGATGAAATTGAGTATATGTTGACCAAGAGTGAGGAGACCTTGGATGCAGATGAAATCGAGATGTTACAAGGGATTTTCTCTCTAGATGAACTGATGGCGAGAGAAGTCATGGTTCCTCGGACAGATGCCTTTATGGTGGATATTCAGGATGATAGTCAAACCATTATCCAAAGTATTTTAAAACAAAATTTTTCCCGTATCCCAGTTTATGATGGGGATAAGGACAATGTGATTGGGATTATTCACACCAAGAGTCTTCTTAAGGCAGCCTTTGTGGACGGTTTTGATAATATTGCCTGGAAGAGAATCTTACAAGATCCACTCTTTGTCCCTGAAACCATTTTTGTGGATGACCTCCTTAAAGAGCTTCGAAATACCCAAAGACAAATGGCCATTTTGCTCGATGAATATGGTGGTATGGCTGGTCTGGTCACACTGGAAGACCTGCTGGAGGAGATTGTCGGAGAAATTGACGACGAGACAGACCGAGCAGAAATCGAAGTCCATCAAATCGGTGAGGACACCTATATTGCACAGGGAACCATGAATCTTAACGACTTCAATAACTACTTTGGTGTCGAACTAGAAAGCGATGATGTGGATACCATCGCCGGTTATTATTTGACGGGTGTTGGAACGATTCCAACAACTGAGAAAATCAGTTACCAACTGGTTAGCCAAAACAAGCAGATTGTCCTGACCAATGATAAGGTGAAAAATGGACGTGTTACCAAGGTGAAAGTTCAAATCACTGAAATAGAAAATGAAGAAGAAACAGAATAAAGGAGCTTAAGACACCATCAGGTGCCCAAGCTCCCATTTATAAAAAAAAGACTCACGGGGAGTCTTTTGGTTTACTATAAGGCGGTAGACGGATTTGAACCGACGATCAAGCTTTTGCAGAGCCGTGCCTTACCACTTGGCTATACCGCCTCAACGTTTATTATTATACCTTGAAAATGATTCTACGTCAATAGTTTCTTAAACGAAAATCCAATTTAGGAAACTTTCCCTTTTTATGACAGACTTTAAAACCGAGAGAGAAAGTCTGAAAATCAGTCTTTACGGGCCGTAAATTTGCCATTCTAATCACCCAGATAGCAAACAAAGAGTGTAGAAATTTGACAGATGAAAGTTTTTTGAGAGTATACGCCTAAATATTCTGAAAATTCGTTTACTTTTTAGATAATATATGATATAATTGATGACAAACCTAAATTTTTTTAAGAGGAGTTAACAATATGAAAAAAAGTAGAGTATTTGTTGCAGCAGGAATTGCCCTATTGGCAACTGGCGTTTTAGCTGCTTGCGGTTCTTCAAAATCATCTGATTCAACAGCGCCAAAAAATTATGGTTATGTTTATTCAGCTGACCCAGAAACATTGGATTACTTGATTTCAGGAAAACAAAGTACTAAAGTTGCCACTTCAAATGGTATTGATGGTCTTTTTACAAATGATAAATATGGGAATTTGACTCCTGCAGTTGCAGAAGACTGGTCAGTTTCAAAAGACGGTTTGACTTATACCTACAAAATTCGTAAAGGTGTCAAATGGTTTACATCAGATGGCGAAGAGTATGCTGAAGTAAAAGCGAAAGACTTTGTAAATGGTTTGAAACACGCAGCTGATAACAAGTCAGAAGCGCTTTACCTAGCAGAAAATTCTGTTAAAGGTTTGTCTGATTATTTGGCAGGTAATACAAAAGACTTTTCTTCAGTAGGTGTGAAAGCAGTTGATGATTATACTCTTGAGTATACCTTGAATCAACCAGAGCCATACTGGAACTCTAAGATGGCTTATTCAATCTTCTGGCCATTGAACGAAGAATTTGAAAAATCAAAAGGATCTGACTTTGCTAAAGCAACTGACCCTACATCATTGCTTTACAATGGACCATTCTTGCTGAAAGGGTTGACTGCTAAGTCTTCTATCGAGTTTGCTAAGAATGAACAATATTGGGATAAAGACAATGTTCATATTGATAAAGTAACCCTTGCTTTCTATGATGGGTCAGATCAAGAATCAATAGAACGTAACTTTACAAGTGGAGCTTATAGCTATGCTCGTCTTTACCCAACAAGTTCAAACTACTCTAAAGTAGAAGAAACATACAAGGACAATATCTACTACACACCAGCTGGCCCTGGTATTGGTGGTTTGGGTGTGAATATTGACCGTCAAGGCTACAAATACACTTCGAAGACAACTGATGAAGAGAAGACTTCTACCAAGAAAGCTCTTCTTAACAAGGACTTCCGTCAAGCCTTGAACTTTGCCTTTGACCGTACTTCTTATTCAGCACAAATAAATGGTAAAGAAGGAGCTCCCCTTGCTGTTCGTAACCTCTTTGTGAAACCAGGGTTTGTCTCTGCAGGTGAAAAAACTTTCGGTGACTTGGTAACTGAAAAGATGGCTGCTTATGGTGATGAATGGAAGAACGTAAACTTTGCTGATGGTCAAGATGGTCTCTTCAATGCCGATAAAGCCAAAGCTGAATTTGCCAAAGCTAAAACTGCTTTAGAAGCAGAAGGTGTGAAATTCCCTATCCACTTGGATATTCCAGTAGATCAAACAGCTAAGAACTACATTGCACGTATCCAATCTTTCAAACAATCAGTTGAAACAGTACTTGGTGAAGACAATGTAGTCATCGATATCCAACAAGTTTCTAAAGATGAGTTTAATAATATCTCTTACTATGCTGCAAATGCTGCGGCAGAAGATTGGGATCTCTCAGGGGCAGTTGGATGGAACCCAGACTACGAGGATCCATCAACTTACCTTGATATCTTGAAAACAACTAATGCTAAACAAACAAAAACATACATGGGTTACGAAGGCGCAGATAATGCTGCAGCTGCCCAAGTAGGTTTGAAAGAATATGATAAATTAGTTGATGAAGCAGGGAAAGAAACTAGCGACTTGAATGTTCGTTATGAAAAATATGCAGCTGCCCAAGCTTGGTTGACAGACAG
This sequence comes from Streptococcus downii, assembly GCF_004353325.1. NCBI lineage: Bacteria > Bacillati > Bacillota > Bacilli > Lactobacillales > Streptococcaceae > Streptococcus > Streptococcus downii. The sequence goes on along the minus strand of NZ_MZNX01000006.1, from coordinate 118,178 downwards.
CTCACTCTTCTTGCCAGCTATGGCATCAAGTGGTGCTGCACCTATCATTTCTCGTGTTGTACCATTCTCAGCTTCATTCACTCAATCTGGAGATAAAGGCTCAGATGTATACTTCAAGTATATTCAGTTACAAGACAAGGTTGTAACTAAAGCTGACTATGAACAAGCTCGTGAAAAATGGCTCAAAGAGAAAAAAGAATCAAACGAAAAAGTTCAAAAAGAATTGGCTAATCACGTTAAATAAATAACTCTCAAGAGAACTTTCTCTCCATGAGGAGAAGGTTCTTTTGGGATTTTAAAAGGAAACGATATGAAGAAATATATTTTTATGCGTGTATTGCGTTCATTGTTGTCTATTTTCTTGGTGACAACCTTGACCTACACAATTATCTATACGATGGTTCCTCGGAACTTGATTTTCAAGCAGGATACCAACTATAACAAGATTGCAACGACGCCAGATAAACGGGACAATTATGAAAATACCGTTTATGAGCGGATGGGCTATATCGAGTACTACGATACCAAGGAGTTGCAAGAAAAAGCGAGCACAATGGACTCATCTGTAACAGTTGATGCCAATGATACTAATAAGGCAATCTACGAAAAATACATCAACCAACTAGGGAATGGTTGGACACTCGGTGTATTCTCAGAAAGTGGTCAATTCTATGCTACGCGTGAAATTCCAATTTTTGAACGTGTTTTCAAATTCTACTCGAACTTGCTCGACATTGATCATACAAACAAGATTCAAGACCCTGAAAATCCAAACTTGGAACGCTATCTTCGTTTTGAAAATGACCCTGCTATTGGTTGGTCATTGGTTGGTTCAGGTACAAAACATAAATACCTTTTGTATTTCAATAACCAATTCCCATTTGTACACCAAAACTTTGTGAACATTAACTTGGGAGACTCTTACCCAACTTATGCAAACACACCAGTGCTTCAAGTTATCACACAGGGTCAGGGACAAACCAAGACATCAGAAGTTCAATTCCCTACGGGTAAAAAGACTTCCTCTGTAGATATTTACTCTCGTACCTACAAGTCACCAAGTCAAGCAGATGCGCGTGAGGTAGCTAACTATGGTAAAGACGATCCATATACAGCTACAGAAAGCAATTATCAATATCCATCAATGATTGCAAGCTCAGCTGTTGCTGGTTTGATCGGTTTGATTATTTCTTATGCTATCGCAATTCCTCTTGGATCTGCTATGGCTCGCCACAAGAATACTTGGATTGATAGTTTCTCTACAGGTGCTCTAACCTTCTTGCTTGCCCTTCCAACGATCGCTTTGGTTTACATCGTGCGCTTGATTGGATCATCTATCGGTCTGCCAGACTCATTCCCTATCTTGGGTGCTGGGGATTGGCGTTCCTATGTCTTGCCTGCAGTCATTCTAGGTTTGTTGGGAGCGCCAAGTACAGCTATCTGGATTCGTCGTTACATGATCGACTTGCAATCTCAAGATTTCGTTCGATTTGCTCGTGCAAAAGGACTGTCTGAAAAAGAAATTTCAAATAAACACATCTTTAAAAATGCCATGGTTCCTTTGGTTTCGGGTATTCCTGGTGCCGTAATTGGAGTTATTGGTGGTGCAACATTGACAGAAACAGTCTTCGCCTTCCCAGGTATGGGTAAAATGTTGATCGACTCTGTTAAGGCATCCAACAACTCAATGGTAGTTGGTCTCGTCTTCATCTTCACATGTATTTCTATCTTCTCACTCTTTGTAGGAGATATCTGGATGACGATGCTTGATCCACGTATTAAATTGACAGAGAAAGGAGGCAAATAATGTCAACAATCGGAAAAGAAAAATTTCAGTTCGTAAAACGTGACGATTTTGCCTCTGAAACAATTGACGCCCCTGCCTATTCATACTGGGGTTCTGTATTTAGACAATTTCTAAAGAAAAAATCAACAGTCATTATGTTGGGGATTTTGGTTGCCATTATCTTGATGAGCTTTATTTATCCAATGTTCTCAGATTTTGACTTTAACGATGTAAGTAAGGTCAATGACTTTTCTGCTCGTTTTATCAAGCCCAATGCTGAACATTGGTTTGGTACAGATAGCAATGGTAAATCCTTGTTTGATGGGGTTTGGTTTGGTGCGCGTAACTCTATCCTCATCTCTGTAATTGCAACTTTTATCAACCTTGTAATTGGGGTTATTGTTGGTGGAATCTGGGGAATTTCAAAATCTGTAGACCGCATCATGATGGAAGTTTATAACATTATTTCAAACATTCCATCTCTCTTGATTGTCATTGTCTTGACTTACTCAATCGGTGCTGGTTTCTGGAATCTGATTTTTGCCATGAGTGTGACAACTTGGATTGGGATTGCTTATATGATTCGTATCCAAATCATGCGTTACCGTGATTTGGAATACAACCTTGCTTCTCAAACACTTGGAACACCAACCTTTAAGATTATCGTTAAAAACATCATGCCGCAATTGGTATCTGTTATTGTTTCTACGATGACCTTGATGTTACCAAGCTTCATCTCTTATGAAGCCTTCCTTTCCTTCTTTGGATTGGGATTACCTGTAACAGTGCCAAGTTTGGGACGTTTGATCTCAGATTACTCACAAAACGTTACGACCAACGCTTACTTGTTCTGGATTCCGTTGACAACCTTGATCTTGGTATCCCTATCTCTTTTCGTTGTTGGTCAAAACCTAGCGGACGCTAGTGATCCACGTACACATAGATAGGAGTAGACATGACAAAAGAAAGTAATGTAATTTTGACTGCTCGCGATATTGTCGTGGAATTTGACGTTCGTGACAAAGTTCTGACGGCTATCCGAGGAGTTTCTCTGGATCTGATTGAAGGGGAAGTTCTTGCCTTGGTAGGTGAGTCAGGTTCTGGTAAATCTGTTTTAACAAAAACCTTTACAGGGATGTTAGAAGACAATGGACGTATTGCCCAAGGAAGTATCGACTATCGTGGCCAAGACTTGACAGCCTTGACTTCGAACAAAGAATGGGAGAAAATCCGTGGTGCTAAAATTGCGACCATCTTCCAAGATCCAATGACAAGTTTGGATCCAATCAATACAATCGGTAGCCAAATCACTGAAGTTATCGTTAAACACCAAGGGAAAACAGCTAAGGAAGCCAAAGAGATGGCAATCGACTATATGAACAAGGTCGGAATTCCAGATGCTGAAAAACGTTTTGACGAGTATCCTTTCCAATATTCTGGAGGGATGCGCCAACGTATCGTTATTGCGATTGCCCTTGCGTGTCGTCCAGATATCTTGATCTGTGACGAGCCAACAACGGCTCTTGATGTAACCATTCAAGCGCAAATCATTGATTTGCTTAAAACCTTGCAAAATGAGTACCATTTTACCATTATCTTTATTACCCATGACCTTGGTGTGGTAGCAAGTATTGCGGATAAGGTAGCAGTTATGTATGCTGGGGAAATTGTAGAATACGGAACTGTTGAGGAAGTCTTCTACGACCCACGCCATCCATATACTTGGAGTCTCTTGTCTAGCTTGCCTCAGCTTGCTGATGATAAAGGGGAATTGTACTCTATCCCAGGAACACCACCGTCTCTTTATACTGAGTTGAAAGGTGATGCCTTTGCCCTTCGTTCAGATTATGCTATGCAAATTGACTTTGAAGAGAAAGCTCCTAAGTTTTCAGTCTCTGATACTCACTGGGCTAAGACTTGGTTGCTTCATGAGAATGCTCCTAAAGTTGAAAAACCTGGGGTCATTGCAGATTTGCATGACAAAATTCGTGATAAAATGGGCTTTGCTCATCTAGAAGACTAGGAGGAAGGAAATGTCTGAAAAATTAGTAGAAATTAAAGATTTAGAAATTTCCTTCGGTGAAGGAAGTAAGAAGTTTGTGGCAGTTAAAAACGCCAACTTCTTTATCAATAAGGGAGAAACCTTCTCTCTTGTTGGTGAGTCTGGTAGTGGGAAAACAACGATTGGTCGTGCCATTATTGGTTTAAATAACACTAGTAAAGGTGAGATTATCTTTGATGGCCAGAAAATCAATGGGAAAAAATCTCATAAGGAATCAGCAGACTTAATCCGTCGTATCCAGATGATTTTCCAGGACCCTGCAGCAAGCTTGAATGAGCGTGCGACAGTTGACTATATCATCTCCGAAGGTCTTTACAACTACCACTTGTTTAAAGATGAAGAAGATCGAAAAGAAAAAGTTCAAAAGATGATCCATGAAGTTGGACTTTTGAAAGAACACTTGACCCGTTATCCACACGAGTTTTCTGGTGGTCAACGTCAGCGTATCGGGATTGCCCGTGCCCTTGTGATGGAACCTGATTTTGTTATTGCAGATGAGCCAATTTCAGCCTTGGACGTATCAGTGCGTGCGCAAGTCTTGAACTTGCTCAAGAAGTTCCAAAAAGAGTTGGGCTTGACCTATCTCTTTATCGCGCATGACTTGTCAGTTGTTCGCTTTATCTCAGATCGTATCGCGGTTATCTATAAGGGAGTTATCGTCGAAGTGGCGGAGACAGAGGAATTGTTTAACAATCCTGTCCACCCATACACTCAAGCACTTCTATCTGCTGTACCGATTCCAGATCCAATCTTGGAACGCAAGAAGGTCTTGAAAGTTTACGATCCTGACCAACATGACTATGAGACAGATAAGCCATCTATGGTAGAAATTCGTCCAGGTCACTATGTTTGGGCTAACCAAGCGGAAGTTGCTCGATACAAAGAAGCTCTTAAAAAATAAACAGACTAGGAGAGGACCGAATGGTCTTCTCATTTTTAATAAAAAAATCCCCCTTTTACTATCTTGTAAAAGGGGAATTGTAATTATAATTAACGTTTAGACCAGGTACGTTTCATAAAGAGTAGCAAAATTGGGTATATCTCTAAACGACCTGCAATCATTGCAAAGGAGAGGAGGATTTTAGAGACGGGACTAAAGATGGCAAAACTAGAGGTTGTACCTAGAATAGGTCCGATATTGTTAAAACAGCTGAAGACAGCACTGGTCACGACTAGAAAATCATTGCTATCAAGACTGACGATAAAGATGAGAGAGAGTATAATCATCACGTAGATGGCAAAATATTTAAGAATCTTGTGCTGGGTATCCTTATCAATCACGGTTTTATTGACATGTAGAGTCAAGACACGGTGAGGGGATAAAATAGATAAAATCTGATTTTTGGCAATTTTTGTGAGGATGAGCCCACGGATAATTTTGAGACCACCAGCAGTTGAACCAGCTGATCCACCGATTCCCATGAGGAAGAGGAGGATAAATTGGGAGAAGAGGGGCCAGTTGGTAATATCTCCGTAACCAAAACCTGTTGTCGTGATGATATTGGAAACCTGGAAGAGAGCCATCTCAAGACTCTTAGAGACACCTTGGTAAAGGTGGAGGGTATTGAGAGTAATCAAACCTGTAGACACGAGGACAATAATGACATAAGCCCGCAGTTCTTCATCTCCAAAGAAGGCCTTGACCCGACGGAGCATGAGGTAGTAGTAGAGATTAAAGTTAACCCCAAAAACCAGAACTCCGATACTAACTAGATAGGTGATGAGTGAGCTACCATAGTGGGCAATTCCATCGTTGTAGACGGTGAATCCTCCTGTACCAGCTGTTCCCATAGCGATGACAAAGCTATCATAGAGAGGCATACCTGCTAGGTAGTAGATAATCACAAAAAGGGAGAAGAGAGCCAGATAAAGCAGATAGAGAATCTGGGCAGTGTTTTTTAGCTTGGATACGACCTTGCCAAAGACGGGTCCAGGGACCTCAGCCTTCATCACCTCCAAGTGGCTATTCTTGGCATTGTCCATAATAGCAAGCGCAAAGACGAGCACCCCCATCCCTCCGATCAAGTGGGTGAAACTTCGCCAGAAGAGGAGGGAACGACTGAGGACGGAAACATCGTTCAGAATAGTTGCTCCTGTAGTTGTAAATCCAGAACTGATTTCAAAGAAGGCATCGATAATGCTGGGGATTTGTCCTGAAAAGACAAAGGGGAGGCCGCCAAAGAAAGACCAGAGAATCCAGCAGAGGGCAACAATTAAGACTCCCTCCTTGGCATAAATCCGTTGATTTTTCGGTTTCCGTAAAACGCCTAGACCACCGAGAAGGACTAAAATTCCAATCGTAGTAAAGAGTGCTGTAAATACTTGACTGGATTCTTGGTAATAGATCGCTACACTAACAGGAACTAGGAGGAGAACAGCCTCAATCAAGAGAAGTTTTGAGAGGAGGTAACGAATCATACTTTTATTCATTTTTTACCTCTCAATCAAATCATAGATTTTGGTGATGTTTGGCAATAAGGTCGTCACGAGTAACTTGTCTCCCACCTCAAGCATATCCTCTCCAGTAGGGAAAATTGTTTTTCCTTTTCGGATAATGGCTGCAATGAGAACCCCTTTCTTCAATTTTAGCTGTGAAAGAGGTTTGGCAGTCATTTTATTAGCTTCCTTGATTTGGAATTGGAGAGTTTCAATTTGACCGTTTGCGAGATGGTGCATGGCTTGAAGATCTGAATACTGAGCGTTTACTCGACCACGGATAAAGTGCATAATGGCATCTACCGCGATGCTTTTTGGTGTAATGATACTTGAAAAATCAGGCGCGTGGATAATCTCTAAAAGGCTTGTTCGGTTGACCTTGGTGATATTTTTATGGACGCCAACTCGGTCAAGATACATAGAGGTGATGATATTTTCCTCATCAACTCCAGTCAAGGTTGCGACTGCATCATAGTGGGGAGCACTTTCTTCCAGCAAAATGTCTTTTGCAGTTCCATCCCCTTGGACAATATAGAGATTGGGGAACTTTTCGCTGAAGAAACGAGCTCTTTCAGGATTGATCTCGATGACCTTGGTATCAATGCGACTGTCTTTTAAAATGCCGAGTAGATAATAAGCGATCTTTCCAGCTCCAACGATAAGTAAGCTCTTCACTGCACGAGATTTAAAATAGTTATGGAAAAGCATCATATCTACACGATTTCCCGTAACAAAAATCCTATCCTTGTCTTGGATAGTAACATCACCGCTTGGAATCATCAGTTGATGATCTCTCTCCATAGCACAGACGATAACATTACCAAATTTTTTACGGAAGTCTGAGATTGGCATTTGACAAAGATCGCTAGAATCCTTGACAACAAACTCCATGAGACTGACCCGACCTCCAGCAAATCGTTCGACAGATAGGGCATTAGGGAAATCAATGATATTTGAGATCGCACGCGCTGCTAAGAGTTCTGGGTTAACGATAAGTGAAAATCCAAGAATATTTTTCTCTTTAAAATAGGTATTAGAGTATTCAGGATTTCGCACTCGAACGATGGTTTCTTTAGCGCCCATTTTTTTAGCAAGTACCGCTGAAATCATATTCACTTCATCGTATTCAGTTAGAGCGATAAAGATATCGCACTCTTGGACGCCGGCTTGTTCCAAGATGGCAAAGTCAGCACCATTTCCAAGGAGGCCCATGATATCAAAGCGGCTGACAATATGGTTCAGTACAGCTTCATTTTGCTCGATGAGGACAACGTCATGGTTTTCCGCTACTAGTGAACGACAGAGGGCAAAACCGACTTTCCCTCCACCAACAAGGACAATTTTCATATAAAAAACCTACTTTTTCATGATGTAACTATCATACCCTTTTTTAGCAAAAAATGCACTTGCCAAGCCGATTTTTAGGGGAAGAAAGGACTTTTTCAAGTTTCTGAAGATAAATTTGCTTAACTTCTATAACAATGTCTCTGATTTGAAGTGATTTTACTCTTTTACTACTCCTTTTCAGAAATGGAATGACCAAACATGAAAATATCATCAAAAAAAGTAAAAAAATCAAGTCGTTTCTATTGACATTGATTCTGAAAGTGTTATACTAAGAAAGTAGTTTCGCTGATTTACTTCAAACCTGTTGTGAGGTAAGTTAACGATGCCTTAACCACGCTGTTTGCTGAGCTTGACTCCGGGCAGTGTGGCTATTTTTTTGCAATGATAAAAGGAAGCCCGTCATGACAAATCACATTGTATTATTTGAACCTCAGATTCCACAAAATACAGGTAACATTGCGCGTACTTGCGCTGCGACCAATTCTCCCCTCCACATCATCAAACCGATGGGCTTTCCTATTGATGACCGCAAAATGAAGCGAGCTGGCTTGGATTACTGGGATAAGCTTGAGATTTATTTTTATGACAGTTTGGAAGATTTCATGTCTCAGATGAAAGGGCAAGTCTACCTGATTTCGAAATTCGCAGAAAAGGTTTATTCTGAGGCGAATTTGGCAGGCGGTGAGGATCATTATTTTCTCTTTGGGCGTGAAGATAAGGGCTTACCAGAGGACTTTATGAGAGAACATCCTGAGAAGGCTCTCCGTATCCCTATGAATGATGAGCATGTTCGCAGCCTCAATGTGTCTAATACGGTATGCATGATTGTCTACGAGGCTCTTCGTCAGCAACATTTTGCTGGATTAGAGCTCGTTCACACCTATGAAGCGGATAAATTGAAATAAACAAAACGCTTGCACTTGCAAGCGTTTTTTGTTATGATAAAAAGGTCTTCAGGGCAGGGTGAGATTCCCGACCGGCGGTAAATTTGACTGGCTATTTTAGCTTTCTCGTCGTTGTCTTGTCTCGATATACTTTAAGTATTATCTTTGACTGCGACGCCTAGATAGATCTAAAATATCTTAGCCAAATAAGTCCGCGAGCGCAAGCTGATGTGGTGCGATTCCACAACCGACAGTATAGTCTGGATGGGAGAAGACGAAAGAATAGCTTTGTCTGTTCTGATGAGTTTATAGATAAATTGCAACCGCTTGCTCAAAAGAGTGAGGGGGAACTTTTGGGATATAAAAAGTGAGAATAGATAGAGGGATCCTTTCCAACTTCTTCTGATTTTATAGAAAATTGGAGGAACCTGTTATGACAAACACACGTCGACTTTCGACCATTGCGATTTTATCAGCCATTTCATTTGTGCTGATGTACTTTGACTTTCCACTGTTGCCAGCGGCGACCTTCCTCAAGATCGAATTTAGTATCTTGCCAGTCCTTGTGGGCTTGGTGGTGATGGACTTGCCTGCTGCTCTAGGGATTCTCTTGTTGCGATCACTCTTGAAATTGCTTCTGAATAGCCAGGGAGTGAATACCTACATTGGCTTGCCAATGAATATCATAGCTTTGGGAGTTTTTGTTATCGCTTTTGGTTTGATTTGGAAAAAGGAACGTAGCACCCTTCGTTTCCTACTAGCATCTCTAGTGGGAACTATAGGATTGACTTCAGCGATGTTGGTTCTCAACTATGTCTATGCTGTTCCTTTGTACGCGCGGTTTGCTAACTTTGATATTGGAAAAATTTTGGGACTTTCCAACTACCTAATGACCATGGTATTACCTTTTAACTTGATTGAAGGTGTAATCTTTGCCGTTTCATTCTGGTTGTTATACGTCCTCTTGAAATCAACCTTAAAACATTATGAGAGATAAACAAACATTTTTAATGAAGGGCAGTTTTGCCCTTTTACTTTTCGTCCTTCTTGGCTATATGGTCAAGTTTTACCCTGAAACGCTGGTCGGTTTTGATCAACCGATTCAGACTGCTATTCGTGGGGAGTTACCAGATTATTTGACAGTTCTGTTCCGTTCCCTTACACGCCTGATCGATATCCCAGTGATTATCACCTGGGTTGCCATTGCAGCCTTTATCTTTTATCGTAAGCAGTGGAAGATAGAAAGCTACTTCATGGCGGGCAATCTAGCCTTAGCAGGTCTTTTGATTGTGACCTTTAAACATATTTACCAGCGCCCACGACCGGCTATCTTACACCTAGTCGAGGAGAAGGGATTTTCCTTCCCAAGCGGGCATTCTCTGGCTGTAACCTTGATGGTCGGCACTCTGATTGTCATTCTCAGTCAACGGATGAAAGATCCAGTCTGGAGAAAAATCGTACAAATTGTCCTTGGTTTCTACCTAGTCAGTGTCCTAGTGTCAAGAGTCTATCTGGGAGTTCACTACCCATCAGACGTCCTTGCTAGTCTCAGTGTAGGCTTGGGAGCCCTATTTATCGAATTTCCCTTCTATGACAAACTCCGCTTCCAATGGCGATTTAAAGGCAAGCAGAAGTGAGATAGGTCTTGCAAGAATGGTAAAAATCTGATAAACTAAGTAGTAATTGAATAGGAATCCGCAAGACTAGTAGCCCAAGGGAAGTATATCAGGGAGGAGAGCCGTGACTGCAAGCTCTCTATATGAAAGCTGGGTGAATTCACTTGCGTATGGATTTAGAAATGAAGGTCTGACTTGTCAGATGAAAACGGATGGTACCGCGTGTCAACGCTCCGAGTGGAGTTTTTGGCATGTGGTTTTCTTTTTATCTGATAAGTGACTGATGGAGGAATTATGTCAACTATTGAAGAACAATTAAAAGCGCTTCGCGAAGAAACGCTGGCTAGCTTGAAGCAGATTTCTGCTGAAAATGAAAAAGAGATGCAAGATTTGCGTGTTTCTGTCCTTGGTAAAAAAGGTTCGCTTACTGAAATCCTCAAAGGGATGAAAGATGTCTCTGCTGAGATGCGTCCAATCATTGGGAAACATGTCAATGAAGCTCGTGATGTCTTGACTGCAGCATTTGAAGAAACAGCTAAGCTTTTGGAAGAAAAGAAAGTCGCGGCTCAACTTGCTAGCGAGAGCATCGATGTGACACTTCCAGGTCGTCCAGTTGCGACTGGTCACCGTCATGTTCTCACACAAACAAGTGAAGAAATCGAAGATATTTTCATCGGTATGGGGTACCAAGTTGTGGATGGTTTTGAAGTGGAGCAAGACTACTATAACTTCGAGCGTATGAATCTTCCAAAAGATCACCCAGCCCGTGATATGCAGGACACTTTCTACATCACAGAAGAAATCTTGCTTCGTACTCACACGTCTCCTGTTCAAGCGCGTGCCATGGATGCTCATGACTTTTCTAAAGGTCCTTTGAAAATGATCTCACCAGGACGTGTGTTCCGTCGTGATACGGACGATGCAACCCACAGTCACCAATTCCACCAAATCGAAGGCTTGGTTGTTGGGAAAAACATCTCTATGGCAGACCTTCAAGGAACCCTTCAGTTGATTGTGCAAAAAATGTTCGGGGAAGAGCGCCAGATCCGTCTGCGTCCATCTTATTTCCCATTCACAGAGCCATCTGTTGAAGTGGATGTTTCCTGCTTCAAGTGTGGTGGAGAAGGCTGTAACGTATGTAAGAAAACAGGTTGGATCGAGATTATGGGTGCCGGTATGGTTCACCCACGTGTCCTTGAAATGAGCGGAATCGATGCGACTGTTTACTCTGGCTTTGCCTTTGGTCTTGGTCAAGAGCGTGTAGCTATGCTCCGTTACGGAATCAACGATATCCGTGGATTCTACCAAGGAGATATCCGCTTCTCAGAACAGTTTAAATAAGATTGAAACGCGAGGATATTTTATGATTTCGGAACAAAACTATAACAAACTTTTAGAGAAGTTTGGTGATATATCTTCATTTGCGATTTATAAAGAATCTAAAAATAATGATAAAGCAACATCTGAAAATATATCCTATGAAGAAGCTATTGAAAATCATCAAAAAGACTACATAAATCCTTCTAATATAATACTTATGGTAAACCCCTCTGCTAAAAGAGAACAATCCCCTGATAGTAATTTTTCTTCATTTCATCATTCAAATATTAATGATCGTCATTTAAGATTCTTAACTATGAAAACAAGTACATTTTGGAGGAATCTATACGGATCATATGTAACTGATCTATTTTCTGATGTTGTCGAATCTGTAATGGATAATTTAATTTCGGCAGTAAAGGATGATAATAAAAAGGACTACAGAAAACAATCGTATAAAAAATTAATCGAACAATTAGAAATATTGTCCCAGGATTCAAAAGAAGAAAAGTTAAATATATATGTTTGTGGTGCTTTGTCGAAGAGTAAGCGTAAAGATTTTATTTTTTTTATAGAAGAATTAATAGAAGAAATTTCAGAAAACTCAGATTTAAATATTGAACTTAGTTTTTATGCTGTTTATCATCCTGGTTATCAAAATTTAAAAAAATTAATTCAAGGTGGTTGTGAAAAAATAGTTAAGCATTCTATGAAGGTTGAATGAAATAGTTCTTAATTGGGAAGTTAAGTTTTACTATTTAAATGTAACTTTATAGAAAGAGTTTGTTCACAGAGTTGTGGCTAAAAACTTTTATTCTATAGAGATGGTAAGAGATAAGAGCTCTTCCTAAGACAGCCTCGGGCTGGAAAACACAAAATGAAAGGATCTAAACGAGGGCCAAAAGAAATCTAGGAAAGTCATCTAGATTTCAGCATAGCCCTTGGTATCTTACATATGTTAGTTAGTTATAAATGGTTAAAAGAATTGGTGGACATTGATGTGCCATCACAAGAGTTGACTGAAAAAATGTCAACCACAGGGATCGAGGTAGAAGGTGTCGAATCACCTGCTGCTGGTCTCTCAAAAATTGTCGTCGGTGAGGTCTTGTCTTGCGAAGATGTGCCAGAAACTCACCTCCATGTTTGTCAGGTTAACGTCGGTGAAGAAGAAGCCCGTCAAATCGTCTGTGGCGCTCCAAATGTGCGTGCTGGTATCAAGGTCATGGTGGCACTTCCAGGAGCTCGTATCGCTGACAACTACAAGATTAAAAAAGGAAAAATTCGTGGACTTGAGTCACTTGGAATGATCTGTTCACTTGGTGAATTAGGGATTTCTGACTCCGTTGTGCCAAAGGAATTTGCAGATGGCATTCAAATCTTGCCTCAAGATGCTGTTCCTGGGGACGAAGTCTTTTCTTACCTAGACTTGGATGATGAAATCATCGAACTTTCTATCACACCAAACCGTGCAGATGCTCTATCTATGCGTGGAGTAGCGCACGAAGTGGCAGCCATCTATGACAAGGCAGTTAGCTTTAAGGAATTCAGTTTAACAGAAACAAATGAAAGTGCAGCAGATGCTATTTCTGTAGGTATTGAGACAGACAAGGCACCCTACTATGCAGCTCGTATCTTGGACAATGTGACTATCGCACCAAGTCCACAATGGTTGCAAAACCTTCTTATGAACGAAGGTATCCGTCCAATCAACAACGTAGTGGACGTAACCAACTATATCTTGCTTTACTTTGGTCAACCTATGCATGCCTTTGACTTGGATACCTTTGAAGGGACTGACATCCGTGTGCGTGAAGCGCGTGCTGGTGAAAAATTGGTGACCTTAGATGGTGAAGAACGTGACTTGGAAACAAATGACCTAGTCATCACTGTCGCAGACAAGCCAGTAGCCCTTGCAGGTGTTATGGGTGGTCAAGCAACAGAAATCTCTGAAAATTCTAGTCGTGTTGTCCTTGAAGCGGCTGTTTTCAATGGTAAATCCATCCGCAAGACTAGTGGACGCCTCAACCTTCGTTCTGAGTCGTCTTCTCGCTTTGAAAAAGGCATTAATATGGCAACAGTCAATGAAGCCCTTGATGCGGCGGCTAGCATGATTGCTGATCTTGCAGGTGCGACAGTGCGTAAGGGCATCGTTTCAGCAGGAGAGCTTGATACTTCTGATGTGGAAGTTTCTTCGACTCTGGCTGACGTCAACCGCGTCCTTGGTACAGAACTTTCCTATGCTGATGTGGAAGATGTCTTCCGTCGTCTTGGCTTTGGCCTTTCTGGCAATGCAGAAAGCTTTACAGTCAGCGTACCCCGTCGTCGTTGGGATATCACTATTGAAGCTGACCTCTTTGAAGAAATCGCCCGTATCTATGGTTATGATCGCTTGCCAACTAGTCTTCCAAAAGATGACGGTACAGCTGGTGAATTGACTGCGACACAAAAATTGCGCCGTCAAGTTCGTACCATCGCTGAAGGAGCAGGTTTGACAGAAATCATTACCTACGCTCTGACAACGCCTGAAAAAGCAGTTGAGTTCACAGCTCAACCAAGTAACCTTACTGAACTCATGTGGCCAATGACAGTGGACCGTTCTGTCCTTCGTCAAAATATGATTTCTGGTATCCTTGATACGGTAGCCTATAACGTGGCTCGTAAGAACAAAAACTTGGCTCTTTACGAGATTGGAAAAGTCTTTGAACAAACAGGCAATCCAAAAGAAGATTTACCAAATGAAATCAACAGTTTTGCCTTTGCCTTGACAGGCTTGGTTGCAGAAAAAGATTTCCAAACGGCAGCGGTTCCAGTTGATTTCTTCTATGCTAAGGGAATCCTTGAAGCGCTCTTTACTCGCTTGGGACTAGAAGTGACTTATACAGCAACAGCTGAGATTGCAAGTCTACATCCAGGACGTACGGCCGTGATTTCACTTGGCGACCAAGTTCTTGGTTTCCTTGGCCAAGTGCATCCAGTCACTGCCAAGGCTTATGATATTCCAGAAACGTATGTAGCGGAGCTCAATCTTTCAGCTATCGAAGCTGCCCTTCAACCAGCTGCTCCATTTGTGGAAATCACCAAATTCCCAGCAGTCAGTCGTGACGTGGCTCTACTCCTCAAGGCAGAAGTCACTCACCAAGAAGTTGTAGATGCTATCCGAGCTGCCGGCGTGAAACGTTTGACAGATATCAAACTCTTTGACGTCTTCTCAGGCGAAAAACTGGGAGTTGGCATGAAGTCAATGGCCTATAGCTTGACCTTCCAAAATCCAGAAGATAGCTTGACAGACGAAGAAGTCGCACGCTATATGGAAAAAATCCAAGCATCACTCGAAGAAAAAGTGAATGCAGAAGTACGTTAACTCATCAATCCATCCTTCGGGGTGGATTTTTAGTTTCAAAAGGACAGTTCAGAAGAGAAAAGCGATAGTTGAGGAGGAAGCCATCTCAGAAAGTCTTTAATGAGTTATACTAAAGCTATCACTGAAGCACTTAAAATTTATTAGAGATAGGATACTTTTGCTACTTATAATCCGATAAAATGGACATAAATCCTTGTAAAGGCTATCAAAAAGGAGTATAATAAGTGCAACATATCTCGGAGGTGGAAAATGTTAGAAGTAAGAAATCTAGAGAAAAGTTTCGGTCCCAAGCAAGTCTTGTTTGGTGTCGATTTTCAGGCAAGTCCAGGAAGGATTCTGGGCTTGGTCGGGAAGAATGGTGCTGGGAAAACAACGATTTTCCACAGTATGTTGAAATTTTTAGAATATCAAGGAGAGATCAGTCTGGATGGGCAGGAGATTCGTCAGGAAACCTATGCACGGATTGGTTATCTGCCTGAGGAACGCAGTCTTATGCCCAAGTTGACAGTCCTTGAACAAGTTCGCTACTTGGCGACTCTAAAAGGTATGGATGCTAAGGAAGTCAAGGAAAAACTCCCTCAATGGATGGAAAAACTGGAAGTGAAGGGGAAATTGACTGACAAAATCAAGAGCCTCTCAAAAGGAAATCAGCAGAAAATCCAGTTGATTATCACCCTCATCCATGAGCCAGACTTGATTATCCTGGATGAGCCCTTTAGTGGTCTGGATCCAGTCAATACCGAGTTGCTCAAGCAGGTTATCTTAAAAGAAAAAGAGCGTGGGGCGACCATTATCTTTTCTGACCATGTCATGACCAATGTCGAGGAGCTTTGCGATGATATTCTCATGATTCGAGATGGGCGTGTGGTCTTGCATGGACCAGTCCAAGAAGTTCGCAATCAATACGGTAAAACGCGTCTCTTTGTTTCAAGTGAACGAAGCAAGGAAGAACTGGAAAGTCTTCCTCATGTCAAACAGGTGAGCTTGACCAAGCAAGGCAGTTGGAAATTGATCCTCGATGATGAGAGCGCTGGAAGGGAACTCTTCCCAATCCTCACTCAAGGTCAATACATCGCGACCTTTGACCAACAAGCTCCAACAATCGATGAAATCTTTAAACTAGAATCAGGGGTGGAAGTATGAGAAATATGTGGGTAGTTATTAAAGAAACTTATCTGCGACATGTCAAGTCCTGGAGTTTCTTCTTTATGGTGATTTCGCCGTTCCTCTTTTTAGGTTTGTCTGTAGGAATCGGATATCTCCAAAATTCTTCGATGGCTAAAAATAGCAAGGTAGCAGTGGTGACAACTGTACCATCTGTAACAGGAGGGCTCAAGGGTACCAATGGGATTAACTTTGACTATCAGGATGAAGCCAGTGCCCAAGCCGCCATCAAGGATGAAAAAATCAAGGGTTATCTAACTATTGTTCAAGAGGACAGCGTCATCAAGGCCGTCTATCATGGTGAAACTTCGCTTGAAACAGGTATCAAGTTAGCGGTGACCAACAAGTTAAATGAACTTCAATACCAACTCAATCGCTCGGCGGCTAATTTGTCCCAAGAGCAGGAAAAACTCCTGGCTCAGACTGTTGACTTTACTGAGAAGATTGATGAATCTAAGGAAAACAAAAAAATTGTTCAAACCATTGCGGCTGCAGGTCTCGGTTTCTTCCTTTATATGATTTTGATTACCTATGCTAGTGTCACTGCTCAGGAAGTGGCTAGCGAGAAAGGAACCAAAATTATGGAGGTGGTCTTCTCTAGTATCCGAGCTAGTCATTATTTCTATGCTCGCATGCTAGCTCTGCTTCTTGTGATTTTGACCCATATTGGCATTTACGTCGTGGGTGGGCTGGCTGCCATTCTTCTCTTTAAAGACCTACCAATCTTGGCTCAATCTGGTATTTTAAATCATCTAGGAGATGCCTTCTCGCTCAATACCTTATTGTTTGTATTGGTTAGTCTCTTTATGTACGTTGTTTTGGCAGCCTTCCTAGGTTCTATGGTTTCTCGCCCTGAGGATTCAGGAAAGGCCTTGTCGCCACTGATGATCTTGATTATCGCAGGATTCGTTGGAGTGACCGCTCTAGGTGCTGCAGGAGACAATTTAGTTCTGAAAATTGGTTCCTATATTCCTTTCATCTCGACCTTCTTTATGCCATTTAGAGCTATTAATGGGTATGCAAGTGGTCTAGAAGCTTGGATTTCACTTGCCATAACGGTTGTTTTTGCAGTAACTGCAACAGCCTTTATCGGACGTATGTATGCCAGCCTAGTCCTTCAGACAGATGATTTGGGAATCTGGAAAACCTTTAAACGTGCCTTAGCTTACAAATAGGAGAGCCTCGCAAAAGCGAGGTTTTTCTAGATGTTAAACACCGAAATCGGTAAAAATATTTTTCATATCTATTGACTTTTAGTAGTAAAATTTGGTATGATAGTAGACGGTATTGTTTACCCCATTTGTAAGGCCCCGGAACCTTTCAAATACCCTGCGGACCGGAACATCCGCCCTGTAAACAAAAACGATATTCATATAGGAGAAATCATGAACAAAACTACATTCATGGCTAAACCAGGCCAAGTAGAACGCAAATGGTACGTTGTTGACGCAACTGATGTACCTCTTGGACGCCTTTCAGCAGTTGTTGCTAGCGTACTTCGCGGAAAAAACAAACCAACATTCACACCACACACTGATACAGGTGACTTCGTAATCGTTATCAATGCTGAAAAAGTTAAATTGACTGGTAAAAAAGCAACTGATAAGATCTATTACACTCACTCAAACCACCCAGGTGGATTGAAACAAATCTCTGCTGGTGAACTTCGTTCTAAAAATGCAGTACGTTTGATCGAGAAATCAGTTAAAGGTATGCTTCCACACAATACTCTTGGCCGCGCTCAAGGTATGAAGTTGAAAGTATTTGTTGGAGCTGAGCACACTCACACTGCACAACAACCAGAAGTTCTTGATATTTCAGGACTTATCTAAGGAAAGGAACAATAAAGTATGTCACAAGCACAATATGCAGGTACTGGACGTCGTAAAAACGCTGTTGCACGCGTTCGCCTTGTTCCAGGAACTGGTAAAATCACTGTTAATAAAAAAGATGTTGAAGAGTACATCCCACACGCTGACCTTCGTCTTGTTATCAACCAACCATTCGCAGTTACTTCAACTGTAGGTTCATACGACGTTTTCGTTAACGTTGTAGGTGGTGGATACGCTGGTCAAGCAGGAGCTATCCGTCACGGTATCGCTCGTGCCCTTCTTCAAGTAGACCCAGACTTCCGCGATTCATTGAAACGCGCAGGACTTCTTACACGTGACTCACGTAAAGTTGAACGTAAGAAACCAGGTCTTAAGAAAGCTCGTAAAGCATCACAATTCTCAAAACGTTAATCAATACGATTATATCAACGTTTCAAAGCACTCAAGAGTTTACCTCATGGGTGCTTTTTTTATGTTTTTTGAAAAAGTTCACCTCAAAGTTTACCTTATTTTCACCTTATTATTTTAGAGACTGTAAGGCAAATTCACCGACGGCCATAGGGACTACATTAGAAGTATTGACATAAATCTGTGTTGTACCTGTGTCGCTATGAGTTAGAGCTTCAGAAATGGCTTCTAAGCTCATTCCTGCTTGTTTAGCGAGCGTTGCTCCCGTATGACGTAGTTTGTGTGGCGTAGCGTGTGTAAGCTCTGGGTGTCGCTTTCTGATAGTTTTCATCTTATTATTGAGATAGTCAGAATGTAAAGGTTTATTGATATTACCTTTGGTATCTATGTAAGTAAAGATGAATTGTTCTGGATTACTGATGATACCAAACTTTGCCAGTTCATATTTTTGTTGTTTTTTCCATGAAGTCAGAAGTTGAAGTAAGTCACTAGAAATAGAAAAGATTGTTTTTTTATTTCCTTTGGTAGATTTTACTTGTCCGTATCTATCTAAAGCCTGAATTAACTGAATCTGAGATTTTGAAAAGTCGATATGTTTCCACTGGAGAGCATATGTTTCTGATTTTCTATCTCCGAGGAAAAAAGTGAGATAGAAAAGGACGTAATCTTTGAGTGATATTTTATCATTCTCTAAATCCTCTTTAAAGGCTGAAAACCACTCTTGGAGTTGCTCATGAGTTAAATATAAATCTTCATCACGTTTTGATTCTGCAAGTTGAATTTTTTTTACAGCCTTAATTCGTCTTAAAGTTTTTGCAACTCTATTTGATTCAATATACTCAAGTTCTTCCGCCCAATCAAAAATAGAAATAACGTAACTTCGTAAAGTTTTGAAGTTTGCATATTCGTTAGCTTTTGCCGTCATCAAATTTAGAATAACCTGTTTATTTTGGTTTAAAAATTGAATCGTATAGTTGCCAAGAAGTGGTAGTATATGCTTTTCAAAACATGTTTTGGTATTAGCAATTGTTGACTTGCTTGGTGGCTTAGAAGTGGATGTAGTTTGTCCTGCTTTATAAGAGTCCCACCAGATATTGTTATAGAAGTTTGAGAAAAGAATATCTCCTTTTGCTAGTCCTGAAAACTCATTATCCTCTATTTGATTTAACTTGGTAAGCAAGTCTATCTCAGCTTGCCTTGCCTCCTTTCTCGTTTTGAATCTCTTATCGTAATAATTGCTATTGACAATTCCAAGTGGCATTCGTGCTTCAATTGGGATATAGACTTTTAAGCGATAAGTTCCGTTTTTTGTCTTACTGATAGTCATGATATTCTCCTTGTTGTGTATCGAACCAGAAAATATCATGACTATTATAAAACAAAAATATAGATATTTCTAGTTTTGTGAGTAAAGCCATGAATTAATGGCCTCTTTATTAAATCGTATAGTCTTGCCTATTTTTATTGTAGGCAGTCCTTGTTTAATCCAACTATCAAGAGTATTGTTTGAGATACCCAAATATTGGCAAGCCTGTTGTTTATTTAAAAACGGACTGTTAAGATTATTATTGTTTAACCTAATTTCAATTTCTTTCTTGATTAGTTCAGAAATTAGGTGCTGAATCTGATTAATTTGCTCATCTGGTAAAATAACTTGCATAATATCCTCCCTATTGTGCTACAATTGAAGTATCAGGAGATTTATAATCTTCTGTACCTACTTCATCAGAATTGCTCGCCAAAGTATCTTCTGATGAGGTTTTTTTATTGTTTTGGGGATTATAACGTCTAGAATCTAAAAATTTTGTAAAAAAGTAGGTTCGTTCAATTATTAATCCCAGTAGTGAAATATCTTTGTTCCTAGCGTAGTGAACTAAGTCTTCGAACTCGGTAAAATTGTTATCGGTAATTACATCGATAACAGTTTCCAAAAATAAATTTGAATTTTGCTCTATCAAGAACTTATCAAGTTCGAATCCACAACCTGATTCAATATCCTCTATGCTGTATAAAGTTTTTTCAGGGTTCTCTGCATGTATGAAATAATCGTACATACCTTTTGGTGACATGACAGGTTCCACATGGCTAGGACCGTTTAGTTTATCTTGGATAAACTCTGACACCTGAGAGTAGCTTTTGAGAGAATCAAAGTAGAATGCTCCATGCTTATGTGCTTTCTTAAATTCTCCCGTTTCTTTGTTTATATCCTTGTCGTGCCAAGGACTAAGAATAAATGGAATGTGTAACTCTTCGAAAATATCTAAATAATTTTCTGGAGCACTTTCTTTATAGATGAGAAAAGCCCATTTATTAGAACGTTGTTTTTTTGCCATTTTTTCTTCTTTCTATGATTATTGAATATTGATTTATTGGGGGTCGTAGTAACCCCAATAAATCTTATCTAGGGGCTTTGCCCAACCCCCAGCCTCTCCTGCCCGATGAAACCCCATCGAACCGAGAACGCTTGCCAATTCAACAAGGGACGGGGTAGTATTTTTTGGCGCTTCACTCCCTGCCTTTGGCATCGTTGCGCTTAAAAAATCTCCACCCCTCAAGCCCTTGCAAATAGGCATTTTTCTGCTAATGAGGTCGTGCCGACACCTATACCGATGAAACCATTTGCAAGGGCAGTGTCGCATCAAACAAGTGTAGCAGAAAAATCGCTAGCTATATCTTGAAAATAGCTCTTGTATCCGCTGGTTTAACCGTTCTTCGTCTCTTACTTGAATAGTGCGAAACATCTTAACAGGTTCCCCTTCTAGCTGAAAATAGCCATATCCTCTAGGTTTTACTACAACTTCATCTTTTTCCATATCAGGAAAAAGGAGTTGCCTGTTATTCGTAGACATGAGAAAACTAGTAGATAATGAAATTATACAGTTGAAGTTATACCGACCTGGTAAATCTACCATTAAGAACCGCTGACTAGACAGAATAATTCGTAAACCTAGACTTCTACCCATGCTATTCATCATCAACATTTTTGATAAAATATCTTTATGTTTCTTCTTATCAGTCTGTTCTAGATAAGCTAGGAAAGCTTGCCACTCATCGAAAATCAGGTAAAGATTATGAGAGTTTTCTTCTTGCTTATTAAGTCTGGCTTTAAAACGATTATAAACAGTCTCAAACAAGTCGAGGCATTCAAAACTTCTAGCAACATGATTTCCAGTCATTGAAAACATATCTTCATCAGCTTTAAAATCCATGAAATATGCTTCAGCAGTTTCGTCATAAAAGGAAATCAATCCTATGAGCCTGCGTAAAAACGTAGACTTGCCTACTCCTGATGGTCCAGCAACGACCCAGGCATAGTGTCTGTCTATATCAATAGAAACAGGAGTGGGTTGACCTCTGTTGTTGACTTCAAAAACGTTTTTAATCATCTTAGAAGTCTTCTTCTTGATTGATTTCAGTCTGTCTTGCCATACGATTGTATGTTGCCTCTTCGATTGTTTTGACATCGAATATAGCAACCCAACCAGCGCCTATGACCTGTTCAACAGTTAATACATCCAATGCAAACTCACTAGTGTATTTAGAAATAACTCCTATGAAGTAGTTTTCTAGTGAGAATTTTTCATCATCATTTAAATTGTTCACTAGATAAATCCAAACACCGACTCCGTTACTAGTTGAAGGAGAAACAGTCTTGATTTCAAGATCTCTGTTTAAATTCTGGTTTAAATGGTACACTACATTTTGGAGAACTATTATTTTTCTCTTATGAGTATTTTTTTCTTCGAAGTAGATTTGGAATTTATTAAATATAGATTTAGCCAAGTGAAAAATCGTTTCAACCTGGTATAGTAAGATTTGTAAAGAAACTACCTTTAAATTTTTTGTTTTTACTACTTTACCAGTAAAAAAATCAGCTCGTCTTTTTAAGAAAATAAATGAATAAATCAGAGCATACCAAAGAAAAAATACTAATAAAATATTGAATAAAAAGTAAAACATTTTTCCTCCTCAAAGTGAAGAGCAGCTGAAATATACACCAGCTGCTCAAAAAATTAAATGCTCACAGTAATGTAGTAACTGATAACTACCTGAGAATCATTGAGTTCAGCACTTACTTGTAGGTTTTTAGCTGGTTCATATTTTTCGAAATCCCGTAAAATTGCTTCCGTTAATTTGTGGGTATCAAACCAGCTAGATGACAAAATTTCAAGTAGGTTACTTCCGCTAACAAGAACTTCCCCAGTAAATATATGCAAAAACGAATTAGAATTTAAGTCGTATTCTCTGTGTGAAATATCCAGGGTGGGTAAGACACCATTTGCATGAAGATTATGTAGCAATAATGCTCTCATAAGTTCGTGAATTTCCATATTAATTTCCCCTTTATTTTTCAACAATTGTGACGGAATCAGCAGCATACCAACCATGTTCGCCTGATGTAGTACCGCCTCGAACATTTCTAAAATGAAGAATGGTACCAAATTTAACATCAACTGCATTTGTTGTTTTAATAGTATATTCTAGATTGTTTTTGGTATCAACGATTGAATATTTAAATTTTCCATCAACGTTTGCAACGGAGCCAGTTGAAACTACTTGTAGAACTGGAATTACATCAACTGTATATTTGTTTCCAGTTTTCTCGCTACTCATTATTGTAGCTTGTGTTTTATGTTTTAGAACTTCTTCAAGAGTTCTTTTCCAACTTGGAATTGCCATATTATTACCTCCATGGCTTCTATAAGCATCAACATAGGCAGATAAGCCTAAACTGTCTGTTGATAGTGCAATAGTGACAGCAACTACTAATTTATAAGTCGGCCAACTTATGAGCCTATTATTCCATAAGTGAATACTTTTGTAAACGGCATTTATTCATAATCCAGGTTCATTTAATTAGAAACTTTTGACACTTTTTTAAAAATGTTTTATACTAGAAATATATAAAAGAATAAGAGGATAAGCTAATGTATTTTTATTTTCGAGATTTAAAGGAAGAAAAGCAACGAGAGTTTATTTCAAAAAATTTGGCAGAAATTCTATATGAACAGAGAAAAAAAGATAAAATTAGCATGGAAGAATTTTTGAAAAGATATTTCGATTATAATATTTACACAAAGAAGACAGGTTCGTTATCATTATCACAATTAAAACGATATGAAAAAGAATTCAAAAATAATCAAATAAATACAATACCTAAGAAAAATAGTATAGTATTGGATATTGTTTTAGAAAAAATGGAATCAATTACCAATGAGATATATAGAAAAAAAGTCTACATGGATTTACTAAAAAAAGATTCAATTATTTTAGCACAAAATCTAAATGAACTTGGATTGCTTGATTGTATTGAAAAATCTTCAGACAATTTACATGCAATGTATATGTATAACAAAGCGTTTGGTAGAAATTATACCAAAGAATATCTTCTTGATTGGCTAGTTTCTAACGCAAAAAAGAACTTATCTGGTGAATTAATGGCAGAAGTAATTTATGAAGATAGACTAACACGACATGATATTTATAATGATTAAAATTGATAAAGTATATCAAGTGCCTGCAAAAGTTACCAACGCAAAAGCTGAATCTAAGAAATAACTATCAAAATACAGGAGAGAAAGAATCAGGCCTCCTAGCTCTAATTGGAGCAAGCACTGGCCTCCTTGCATTGGCAGGAAAACGAAAATATAGATAAAAAAAGAGAGTGCCTAGCTCTCTTTTCTATGTTGTTGTTCTGGTATATATAAATTTTGTACAGGGTAAACTTTTGATATTCTGGTTCGATTTTATCTTATTTTTAATGAAAGTTTACCTTATTTTAATCAAACTGATTGAAATTAGTTGAAATTTTATTTTTTAAAAACTTATGAAAACGTTGATTTTAAAGAACTTTGAAATTAGATGAAATAAGTGGTGCCCCAACCAGGCTTGAAAAAAGCTCGTAAAGCATCACAATTCTCAAAACGTTAATCAATACGATTACATCAACGTTTCAAAGCACTTCATGGTTCACACCATGGGGTGTTTTTTTCTTTTCTCATCTTCTCACGGCATTGCCCATGTGGTATAATGGGATAAGGATTGTTCCTCGTTTCAGACGAGTTTATGGATTTCAGGATAAGTTAGCAGGTGAGAAGAGTATTTCTGTCAGCCTCCTATACACCTGTTAACAGCTATCCACGATAAAAGGAGATTGTAGATTGGTTTTATTAGTATTAGGGATTTTGGTTTTGCTCATTCTAATCTTAAAAAGGAAACAGAAAACTGCTAAAAAATCTGAAGGAAATGCCAAGAAAAGAAATTGGCTATTAATAGGTTGCTTATCCATAGTGATCCCAATGGTAATCTTCACAGTGTTCAGTCCGATTTTTTCTCTAATGGATATGTGGGGGCTGTTTGCCCATGCAAGTCGAACTGAGATTGAGCAAGCTGTGCATCGTTCTTATCAAGATTACGGTCTTACAGGACAGTTTGAGTTAGAAAAATACGAGAAAAACTATACAAGTGTGGGAGGATTTATAATCCATGGTACCTATAGTGAAAATATAGCTGGAAAAACCTATCAGGTTAAAACTCGATTTAAATACTATACTCGCTTTTCAAAAAGTGAAACATATGGAAAGACAGATGCAGAGGTTGATTACAAAAATGGTAAAAAAATTTATGATGTTTTCCCAGAATTAGCCTATTTAGGGATTGAGGTTAGTCCAGGCACCAGCGAGTTTTTAAAAACACTGGACAGTTCAATCAAAGATCCTAAACTTCCTGATTTGAAGTATCAAGGTATTGATTTTGAATTTAATAACCAATCTGATAATATCTATCTTTATAATGAAATATTAGAGGAAAATCAAAGCAAGGGCCAAGCTCTGCAAGGAATGTATCCAATGGATGCTCAATATCTGTTCCAAAAAGAGATTTTTATACCAACATTTGAATTTCAGTATTTCGTTCCAAAAGAAAAAAGAGATCTCTTGTATGATGACTATCTAAAAGAGCTTGAAGCGCTCATGAAGGAATTTTTTGCCAACCAACCCCTACCACGCGGTCTTTATGCTGTCAAAATTGCTAAATATAAAGAGGATAAACTTGTCAGTGATAGTGGTGTATACTATGTGAGGATTGAAAATCGTCAAGTTGTAAAGCTGTTGCAAAAATTAGAGTAGGAGTTGTTAGGGCTAGGTAAGTCTCACAATATTTTTACTAAGAAGAGAAGGGAAGTTTTGTAATGATTAGTTTAGAGCTGTTGTCTGAGGAAAATAGTCTAGACGTTTATTCTTTTGAAAAAGAAAATCGGGAGTATTTTGAACGAAATCTACCTCCTAGACCAGCTAACTATTTTGATTTAGAAGGTTTCAAAGAAATCACGAGGGAATTGTTAACGGAACAAACGAATCGGGATATCTACATGCATCTTATCAGAGATTCACAAGGTGTTATGATCGGAAGAATCAATTTAAGTGTTTTAGAGAATGATCGAACAACAGCAGAGCTTGGGTATAGGATTGGGGAAAATGTTAGCAACTTAGGCTATGCTAGCGAAGCGGTTAGACTTGTTTTAGACAAGGCGTTTCATACTTATGGTTTCAATAGAATCATTGCAGGAACGGCAACGGGTAATCTAGCCTCTCAGAGGGTGCTTTTAAAAAATGGTTTCACCTTTAGTAGAATGATAGAAAATGACTTATACATTCATAATGAGTGGGTTCATACAGCAATATTTGAGATAAGGAGGTCATAATATCATCATTTCCAGTCTACTGACAAGGTTAATGGAGTTATAATCTGTCCAGACATTCAAGAATGTTTTCTTGGATGTTTTTTTGTTCATAATTTCCAGTTGTGCCTGTTAAAATTTGATTTTCCCAGTGGACAATCGTCCACTTTTTTTATATAATAAAACTAAACCGAATTGGTTGAATTTTAGAGATGTAAGCTCAACCGTCGATTTGTTTTTCTAAGAGAGATATTCTCAATAAAACATCACACTAGGGGGTGAATCATGTACCAACCAGAAAAACTCAAGGCTCGGAGAAAAGAGTTAAAATTGACACAGAAGGAAATTGCAGAGGAATTAGGGATTAGTTTTCAGGCTTACTCGGCTTGGGAACGGGGAATTAAGGAACCATCCAAGGAGAAGGTTGCTCAGCTAGAAAATATTTTAAAGGTGGCAAAGGGATATTTCACTCAGATCGAGATTGTTCGTCTCTACAATAGCCTCTCCAAGCAAGGGAAGGACAAGGTTGTGCTCTATGCTCGCAACCTAGCTCAAGAGGAACAAACACAGAAGGTGACGACCATGCCAGAGCGCCTCTACGAGTACCGTGTCTATGAACGCATGTCAGCAGGGATCGGGGCTTCGGTCTATGATGATCAGAATTTTGATACGATCTACTTTAACGAGGAGTTGGCCCATGATTTTGCATCTTGGGTGGCTGGGGACTCTATGGAACCTAAATATCAAAATGGTTCGGTGGCTCTGATTCGGGAGACAGGATTTGACTATGATGGGGCAGTTTATGCAGTGGTCTGTAACAACCAGACCTATATCAAACGGGTCTATCGGGAGGAAGATGGTTTGCGTCTGGTTTCTATCAATCCTAAATACAAGGACATTTTCATCTCCTATGAGGAAGATCCTCGGATTGTGGGGATTATCGTTGGGAACTTTGTGCCGATGGAGGGTTAGCCTATGGGCTACTTTGATTATTCCAGAGAGCCCAAAAGTGACATTGCCTTTGTCGATATGAAATCCTTTTATGCCAGCGTTGAGTGTGTGAAACGGGGCTTGCATCCGCTGAAGACCTCGCTTTGTGTCATGAGTCGCGCGGATAATTCTACTGGTCTTATCTTAGCTTCCTCTCCCATGTTTAAGAAGATTTTTGGTAAGTCTAATGTTGGCCGGGCCTATGATCTGTCTTTTGATATCAAAACGCGCAAATTTTCCTATTACAATGCTCGAAAGCAAGGCTTGCCTACTGACTCAGACTATGTTCGCTACATCGAAGATTGGGCTCAAGTGACTTTGATTGTGCCACCTAGGATGGATGAGTACATAGCGGTCAATATGGAAATCCAGCGAATCTTTCAAAACTATGGTAGTCCAGATGATATTTATCCCTACTCTATCGATGAGGGCTTTATCGA
Source organism: Streptococcus downii (assembly GCF_004353325.1). Lineage (NCBI taxonomy): Bacteria > Bacillati > Bacillota > Bacilli > Lactobacillales > Streptococcaceae > Streptococcus > Streptococcus downii. The sequence goes on along the minus strand of NZ_MZNX01000006.1, from coordinate 90,854 downwards.
TCTGACTAGTTCGCTCAACTATTTTATCCCAGACAAGAGTCTCTCTCGCAAAGACAAGCTGGATCTGCTTTCTGCTCGTATCCAGAGGGATATTTGGAGGCAGACAGGGATCTACTCTACGGTGGGTATGTCCAATGCCAATCCCTTACTGGCCAAGTTGGCTCTGGATAATGAGGCCAAGCACACTCCGACCATGAGGGCCAACTGGTCTTACAAGGATGTGGAAGAGAAGGTCTGGGCTATTCCCAAGATGACGGACTTTTGGGGGATTGGCAGGCGGATGGAGAAACGCTTGCATGCTCTGGGGATTTTTTCCATCAGAGAATTGGCCACCAGTAATCCAGACCAGCTACAGAAAACACTTGGTCAGGCTGGCCTGCGTTTGTGGTTTCATGCTAACGGGATTGATGAGAGCAATGTTCACAGGCCCTATAAAGCCAAGTCCCAAGGGTTAGGAAATTCTCAAATCTTGCCGAGAGACTACGTGAAGCTACGGGATATTGAAATTATTCTCCGAGAAATGGCGGAGCAGGTGGCTATTAGGCTGAGAAGGGCGGGCAAGAAAACAACCCTTGTCTCTATCTATGTTGGTTTCTCTAAGCAGGAGGTCAGGCCGTCTATTCACACACAAATGAAGGTCGAACCGACCAATAATACAGCTATTTTAACAGACCACGTTTTGAAGCTATTTCATAACAAATACACTTCTGGAGCGGTCAGAAGTGTCGGAGTCAACTATTCAGGATTTGTGGACGAGTCCTTTGGCTTGATCTCCCTCTTTGATGATGTTGACAAGTTAGAAAAAGAAGAAAGGCTCCAGACGGCTATTGATGCCATTCGGGAACAATTTGGTTTTACCTCCCTCTTAAAGGCCAATGCACTGGAAGAAGCCTCTAGGAGTCTTGCCAGAAGCAAGCTGATTGGGGGGCATTCTGCTGGAGGATTAGATGGTTTAAAATGATTGATCGTTCTTATTTACCCTTTCAATCTGCGCGTGACTATCAAGATCCAGGGATGCAGAAGTGGATGGGCTTTTTCCTCTCAGAGCATACTAGTTCACTCGGTGAAGAGAAAAATCGGGTAGCTTTCTCGACGAGTCTGAATCCCGTTGAGAAGTTACTCTTGCTTTCGCAACTTTATGTCGGGCAACTGAAGGGATGCTTTGTGGTCAAGGAAAAGAAGCAGAAAACCACGATCATTGGTGAGGTAAGCGAATTATCACCTCAAACTCTATCTATTAGGACCAATGAGGGCTATAGGCTGGTAGAGGTAGTAGATGTCCTAGAAATTCGACTGTGGGAGGGGGGAGTGTATGACTAGAAAAGACTTGTATGAAAACAAACTGCAGATGGATTATTTTTCAGATAGTTATATCCGCTTTGAAGAGGATTTTCAAAAATACTCTGCTATGAATGTACCACTGACTTTTTTGATCGATGACATCCTACGCACTATGGCGATGAATCAGAAAAACTACTTTGTTTTAAACAAGGAAAACGCCAAGGATGGGCGGGAGCATCGCTTTTATTTTAGGGTGGTGACGGAAAAAGAGTGTCCCAGAAATCGAACCTATGCATATGCTGGACTCAAAAATAGTAGTCAGTGACTAGGTGTGGGAGAGGGAAGTCTGATCTAGGGGAGATAGCTTGTGAACGTCAGAAGATTTCATGGTATTGGAATTCGAAACACCATCTTTTGTCTGTGGAGTTCTTGCAGAAACTTATGATGGATGTTCTGATGAGATAAGGCAAGGGGCACTCTCTTTTTTAGATGAGCGTTTATTTGAAAACGTGGTTGGATTTGAGAACAGCTATCTTCAATGATCATCTTACTTTACAGAGTCATACCAAAATATCCATGTATATTTGTGGATGTTTTTTAATTTTACAGATAGAAAAAGAGAAGACCAAATGGTCTTCTCAACGGGGGAACTGAAATAATGGAAAAGAATCAATCAAAGAGGGTTATTAGTCTTTGAAATTCTTTTGGAAGATGAGGAGAGACAAGATAGAAGTAATGGCTGCCAAGAAGAGGAAGGCACTTGCTTCTTGTTCCCCAGTTGCAGGGAGTAGTCTTTCCTTGTCTTCTTTGACTGTAGCTGTAACAGGAGCTTTTTCATCTTTTGATGATGAATTATCTGTTACGACTGGCGCAGGTTTTTCAGTCTCTCTTGGTAGAACATACTCAGGAAGAGTCACAACTGGTGGCGCCTCTGTTCCAACTGAGCTTTGTTTGCTACCTACCTCAATCACTCGATCTTGAGCTGGTGTTGCTTCTGTTTGGAGAACCTTGCGATTGTCACCGTCCACTTCAACATACTCGACTAGCAGACCGTCCTTACCTTCTGATAGAACTTGCTC
>NZ_MZNX01000006.1:87900-88444 GCF_004353325.1 Streptococcus downii | reverse complement strand
TCTGATAGAACTTGCTCTTTTCCTTTGTCTAGTAGGGCATTTTCGCGACGGATAGTCTTGAACGGGACTGCCTTATTGACAATTTCTAAACTTGGAAGTGTAAAGACAAGGTTCTTAACTCCTTCTGCAGGAATTGAAGAAGTCATCGGTTTCTCAGGTTGAGCTGGTAGAGGGTGCTCAGGAAGAGTCACAACAGGTGGCGCCTCTGTTCCTACTGAACTTTGTTTAGTACCAACCTCAATCACTCGCTCTTGAGCTGGGGTTGTTTCCGTTTGGACAACCTTGCGCTTATCACCGTCCACTTCAACATACTCGACTAGCAGACCGTCCTTACCTTCTGATAGAACTTGCTCTTTTCCTTTGTCTAGTAGGGCATTTTCGCGACGGATAGTCTTGAATGGTATCACCTTATTGACAACTTCTAAACTTGGAAGTTCAAAGATAAGGTTCGTCACTCCTTCTGCAGGAATTGAAGAAGTCATCGGTTTCTCAGGCTCAGCTGGTTTCTCAGGCTCAGCTGGCTTCTCAGGTTCAGCCGGTTTCT
>NZ_MZNX01000006.1:5234-87850 GCF_004353325.1 Streptococcus downii | reverse complement strand
CTCAGGTTCAGCCGGTTTCTCAGGCTCAGCTGGTTTCTCAGGCTCAGCTGGCTTCTCAGGTTGAGCCGGTTTTTCCGGTTGAACTGGAGTTTCCGGTTGCGCCGGTTGTTCAGGTTGCGCCGGTTTTTCCGGTTGAGTAGGTTTTTCCGGTTGAACTGGTTTTTCAGGTTCAGCAGGTTTCTCAGGCTGAGCTGCTTCGAGCTTGTTGATTTGTTCGAGAGCAGTTTCTAGCGCTTTATTGACTGCCTCCTGAGTCTTAGCTTCTTGGATTGCAGCAATGGCTTGGTCAGCAATTTCTAACAATTTCTTCTTAGCTTCCTTGTTGGATCCAAGCTCAGCGACTTTTTTCTCGATAGCTTTTGTCAAGCTGTCCATAGCCTTATCGTACTCAATTTCCGGTTGTTTTGGTTCGGCTGGTTGCTCAGGCTGGTCAGGTTTCTCAGGCTCTTCTGGCTGTTCCGGTTGCTCTGGACTAGGCTCCTCTTGGCCTCTTTGATAGTTCTCATCCTTGGATAGGATATCTTGTAGGGCACTGACTGTCAACATGACTTCTTGAACATCCACTGCATCAGCACTGAGTTGGTTTCTCAATTTTTCTAGATTTGCTTGGAAAGCTTGGCGTGCAGTAGCCGTATTTTTCAAGCCTGCTGGATCAAAATTGGACAGATCATCTTTCCATTTCGAGATAGACTGGATGATATCTGCTTTGCTGTAGAGTTCGCTGCCTTCGCCACGAGTGATAAATTGGTCTACCTGGATACCGATATTTTGAGACAAATCGTTTCGATCAGGATCTAGTTGAAGGGTGACTGCGTGCAAGTTTTCGTCCAGACCTTTTAGGCTAACCAGAGTTTGATTGCCTTGGCGTTGGGCTGCATGACCGCTAAAGTATTTCTTACCATCAATGGTTGAAGCATTTCCCATGCCATCTTGGTAAGGAACTTCTTTGCCGTCTAGAAAGACTTTGTAGATACCATGATTTGGATCGACATAGCCCTTGATATCAAGACCAGTACCGTAGAAGTAAGCTGTTACGGTTGTCTTTTTCTTTTGCTCATCAGTTAAGCGACCAAAGGAAGCCCAAGACTCTGTCTTTTGGTACTTATCTGCGGAATTGGTTTCATGGTGCCAGCCAGGACTGTAATCCAACTGACTAGCTTGGTCATCATAGCTTGTTTGATCCTTGATTAGCAATTCAGCTTTCATCACTTGGATGGTTGCATCGGTAGCAAAACCGAGCAGGGCACCGTCAGTGACAGAAGTGAGTTTGGCTTTGAAGTCAAAGACAGAGTCGGCTTGTTCTGTAAAGTCAATCGTTGGGATGGTCACAGTCTTTTCTGTTTCTCCATCTTCAAAAGTCACATCTTGAGTTGTATCTTGGTAAACTTTACCGTGAACCCCAGTTCCAGGTTCTGTGATAAAGCGAACAGTAGCAGTCCCCTTGCTTCCACCAACACGTTTAATCTTAACAGTGACTGGTTTTCCTTTTTCGACTTCGTAGTTAGTAGACTCGAGTTCAAACATTCCTTTACTATCATTGTTTAGGGTGTAGATTCCTTCTGTAGCAATTGGTTCACCTGTTTTGTTCACGAGGGTAATGGTGTGTTGACCAGGTGCTAAATCGCCTGTTTCAAAGACTTTTTGGCTGCGTTTACGGCTAGCATTCTTAGTTTGCACATCCGCAACTTTTTGGCCATCAACGTAGACAGACATTTCTCCATGACCTGGGTCGACTGTAGAGACGACATAGGCCTTGGTTCCTGTGAAGGTATAGCTTACTTTGGCATCTTTTTTGTTGGTCCACATAGAAGTGCCACGAACACCTTCAGATTCATGGTACCAAGTTGTACCGGCTGTATCCGCTGTTGTGTTTGAGTGGTATTCAAGTCCAAGAGGATAGCCGTCTGTCTTTTCGATACTACTTGGCGTTTTGTAGACAGAGAAGTTGTTCAAGATTGGTGTAGCTTGTGCTCCTGTGATGGTCACACGAATTCTTTGTGCCTCCACAGGTTTACCTTGAATCAAGCGACGGTAACCAACAGTTGAACCTTCCCCGTATGTCACCCAGCGTCCGTTGATTTCAACTTCAATCTTGAAACCAGAGATACGTTGACCTTTGGCGATGTCTTCCTTGAGTTCAACGACATCAAAACGTCTCTTTTGTCCTAAATCGACTGTAAAGCTACCGGTTGTGGCATCATTTGAGAGCGCCCAGCTGGTGTCATCTTTACCGTCTGTGAGGTGGCTTTCTTTGTAAAGGTGGTTTTGACGAGTCGAACTTGCTGTTACAGTGGCACCTTTGGCAAAGTCAGTGGCATACATTTGGTCTAGGGTTGCTTTGAACTCCTTCAAGCGAGCCACATCTGCATCTGCGAATTTTCCTTCTTTATTTGGTGGAATATTGAGAAGGAGTGGGGTTCCACGACCAACAGACTTGAAGTAGATGTCCATCAACTCTTTGAGTGATTTCGGCTGTTGATTGTCATGGTAGAACCAACCCGAACGGATCGAAACGTCAGCTTCCCCTACAGAGTACATATCACCGTCAGGGTCACCGTGGTTGAGGTATTCGTTTTTCACATCGTCTGTAATATTGGCCTTTTTGACTTTATGCCAGACAGGGTCACCTGCGATACCACGTTCATTGCCAATCCAGCGAACGCTTGTCGGTTGAGCAGAGAAGATGGCGATATCTCCTTCAGCTTCTTTGATGTATTTGAACCATTCATCAAAGGTATAGGTTACTTTTTGAGCACCGCTACCACGCGCACCGTCCATCCAAACTTCGATGAATTTGCCTTTATTTCCGTATTTTGGATTTCCAAGGATTTCTTTTAGTTGGTTGAGATAGTATTGATTGTATTCTTTTTCGGTTGCAACATGGTATTTTGGATGATTGGCATCCCATGGTGACAAGTAAACACCCATATTCATGTCGTACTTGCTAGCAGACTTGGAAACTTCTTCGAGAAGGTCACCCTTTCCATCTTTCCATGGGCTAGCAGCTACGGTATGGTTGGTGTACTTAGATGGATAAGCAACGAAACCGTCGTGATGCTTAACAACCATAATGGTTCGTTTGAAGCCCGTTTCCTTCAGGGTGCGAATCCATTGGTCTGTATCCAAGTTGGTTGGATTGAAGTATCGAGGGTCTTCTTTTCCATTTCCCCATTCAGAATTGGTATAGGTGTTCATTCCGTAGTGGATGAAGGCTGCCAATTCTTCCTTGTGGTAATCGAGTTGAGCCTTGCTTGGAAGAGGTCCATGATTGCCAATCTCGGTTTCCTTATCTTCAGGATGAGCAACTGGAGGAGTCGGAGTCGTTGGATTAGCTGTATCAGCGACCGGCTCGTATTCAAAGACGACTTCATTCACACCTTTTTGCTGGATCCTTGCTTCCAAGCTAGCCTTAACTGGACGGTAGCCAGTAATGTCTTTTGCATGGAAGGTGTTGACAAAGGAAACGTCGTACTCTTGACCGTCATTGTTATCAACTGTCGCCTCAGCTAGTTCAGTACTTGTTCCTTTTTGACGGTAGTAAACTTTAAAAGAGCCTTTGTTGACTTTATAGACCACCTTGATGACACGTGTACCGGCAGGCGCTTTGCTGACAACATTGTGATCTTCAGCCCATGTATCTTTTAGCTGTTTATTGACTGCTACGCCATCAATGGATACAATTTCGTACTTGTCTTTATTTTTTTGATAGAAGTCCGTTTTCTCGATTTCTTTTTTGAAATTGTAATCAAATGGAGCATCAACAGCTGTCTGTTCGATAAAGGTATCATTATCTTTGACAGGATTTCCTCCCTCGTCTTCGTGTTGGATAAGGACACGACCGTATTCAACTCCCTTGGTCAAGGTAGCAATCCCATCTTGGTTGAAGGAATATTCGTTGCTTCCGATAACAGCTGTTTCGTTCCGAAGCATACGCCCTTCATCAGTAAAGTAGTAACGATTTCCGTTGTCTCCCTGGTACCAGCCTTTCACACCATATTTGGCAATCATGTCCTTCACCCATTTCAGTTGTTCAGGTGAAAGGACGAGTCCGCCACCAAAGCGATCCTTTTCAGGAACACCATTGTCAACGGTTCCGTGTTGGTGAACACCGAGAACTTTTCCTTGGCTATCCACAATCCCACCACCAGACAAACCAGATACAGAAGTGGTTTGGTAGGTGATACCGGTCGTTCCCTTATCATCATAGGACTCAACAGATCGGATAGTTCCATCTGCCTTGTAAAGCTGACCAGCTAGGATAGGCTGTTTCAATTCTTTTGAGCTCGAGTCAGTTGGGTAGCCAATCGTACTGATAGCTTCTCCCGGCTGATGCGTCTTGTGCTCCGCTAAAGGCGCAAAGGTTGCTGCTTTGTTTGGACTAGCAATCGGAAGAGGAATAGGAGCTTCTACAAGAGCAAGGTCGTTCTTATAGCCTTTTCCAAACTCCTTCTTGTTCCAGAAATGGATGTCCTTTTCTCTGAATAAAACCGTCGTTCCAGAAGATGGCAGTGAGTTTTTCTTTTCGCTGTTTGAACCAACGTTATAGTAGAACTGGGCAGATTTTCCACCACGAATGTGACCTTCGCCAGTTTCTTTATTGGCTTCTAGGAAGTTATGAGCAACGGTAAGAATCAGGTTAGGGGCTACAAAGATACCAGATCCTGAAACGAGGTAGCGTTGCTCCCCTGCATTGTATGTGCTGTAAACCATAGTGGCAGCAGTAGCAGGTTGTCCCTCGTAGTCGATGTGTTTGAGGTCTTGTCCACCGTTAATAATAGCACGGTTTCCGTTTTCAGCTTCTTTTGGAGCTTCTTCCTTGTCCTTTATAATGCTCTTAGTTTCTACTCTTGGACTAGCTTTCTGGTCAACGATAGTAGTCGTATCGAGTTCTTTGACAGGTGTGTCTGGATAAGCACGATCCTGAATTTCTTCAGGGAGCAAATCGGCACTGCTGGTATCGGCAGCAGGCGTTTCTTGTTTTTCAGCTTCTACACGGCCTTCTTCTTTGACTGGTTCAGCCTTAGTCTCTTCTATACCTGCGACTTGTTCAATTTGCTGATCTAAATTGGATGTCGTGATAGGAGACGTTTCGTCTGCACGCACGGTTCCAGAAGCAAAAAATGCCAGTCCCACGATGACAGAGGCCACACCTACAGTCAACTTTCGAATGCTAAATGTTTGCCCTTTTTCAAAAAGGTATCGATTCATAATATACTCCTAGTTTTTAGAAAGGCAGTCAGCTACTGCCCGAGCCCAAGTCTGACTTGGTTACAACTTGATTTAAGGAAAACAACTCTCTGATAATTTGTAAGCCACCTTACCTCCTGTTTATAAAGCGCTTTCATTTTAAGATAAAAAAATTTAAAAGGTCATTTCTCCCTTAAAATGACTGAAAACTTTTAATATAACAAATATACTAAATTAATGAAAGAATTGCAATAGCAAAAAGCAAAAAAATAAATATAAATTAAAGAAAATCAGTTACTTTTTAAAGAAAAAACGCATCCTTTCAGGGCTCAAACTAAATGAAAGGATACGTTTTAAAAAGAAATTAAAGTATTTTTTGGAGAGAATCTTGGATGGTTTGGGGGTCTGTTTTGGAAGAGAAGCTCTCAAGGACTTGCCCATCTCGACCAATGAGAAACTTAGCAAAATTCCATTCGATTCGTTTTCCTAGCGGGCCAGATTTCTGGTCTTTTAGCCAAACATAAAGAGGATCTGCCTCCTTGCCGTTGACCTTGATCTTTGCAAAGCGAGGGAAAGTGGTCTGATAGTGTAGGCTGCAGAAGCTATTGATTTCCTCTGCGCTGCCGGGTGCTTGTCCCATAAACTGATTGCAAGGAAAATCCAAGATTTCAAAACCCTGATCGTGATAGCGGTCATAGAGGTCTTGAAGTCCCTGGTACTGGGGCGTTAAACCACATCCAGTAGCAGTGTTGACAATCAAGAGAACCTTGCCACGATAGCTCTCCAGGGGAGTTGCTTGGTTGTTTTGGTTCAAAACGTAAAAATCATATATACTGGTCATTTTTCTATATTCTCCTTATGCATTCCTGATTCAGAGTGTTTCATCTCGTGTTCCGATAAAAAGGCATAGGTCATGGTTCCAAAGATGGCACCAATTCCCAAACCTAAGACTAGTAAAGGGAGCGTTTTATCGAACTGGGAGAGATTGTCCCAAAATGTGTCGAGAGGAAGATGCTGAACAAAGAGTTTGTGAAAGGCTGATAAGACAAACAAGCCAATTGGAATACTGATGAATACACCCCAACTACGAAGGTTGATCTGGCTTTTGCTATAGCTTTTGTGATGGATTTCGGACGGGTCATCCTTGTCTAAATGTAAGTTGCGAACTGCTAGTCTCGCCCTAGATGCGAGGACGAAGATAAGTCCAAAATAGAGGTAGGGCATGGCATCTCGAACCAACTCTATGAAGCGTCCAAATAGGAGATAGAACAGGAAGAGTAGGAGAGAGGAGTAAACGATTTGGATCAAGGCACGGGCACCTGCCTTGTAGATTATCTCTTGGCGGCATTCATCAAAGGGGCCTTGTATGTGAAAGAATAATTTGAGTAAGCGAGTGGTGAAATCTTCTTTTTTCATGGGAGTAACCTCCTAAATGAGCGATTTTTGATTGACTTCTTTAAAGAGTTGATAGAGAGTATAGAAGTAAACCAAACTAAAAATGATACAGATTATTAGAAATACCAGGTATCTCCAATCCATAGGATTTGTTAAAAGTTGTGGAAAGGATACGAGGATAAAACAGAGAGATGCGTTTAGAAGACGTATTTTTTTTGATTGGATTTTCTGGAATCTCTGTCCCTTGTTCAATACAGGAAGAAATAAAAGAAAGATAATCAAGAAAGGATGCTCAATATGTCCAGAAAGTAGGAAAAAGGTAACAAAGATACTGATAAAAACATGACTGATCAGTAGTCTAGCTAGTGATTTCATAAGGCACCCCCTAGTCGTCTTCTTGGTCTTTCTTGGCTTTTTGAATGCGAAGAGAGACGATAATTTGTATGGTCACTCCGAAGAAGAAGGTAGCTAGGATAGTTGATACAAAATGCCCTGTATTTAAAAGAGAACCAAGATAATCCTTGCTATCATCGGTTAGGACATTCAGAAGCGGTATTCCAAAGAACATGCCCATGCCATAGATCAGACCGGCTTTTAGACCAGGAAAATATAGCTGTTTGCTTTCTTTCTGACTCAACATTTCGGGATCAATAGCTGTGATGCCCGTTTTCTTGGTTTGAGAGACCACATAGAGGGCAGCCATCATCGAAATGCCAAACACCACGAGAGGATAGCCGATAGCGACAATTTGTGGGTATTTATAAGCAAGGACAAAGGGGATGAGGTTGCCAAATATCATGAGATAAAAGAGAACGATAAAGACCTGATTCCCGATACGATCGGCCTCGCGCCGTTTGTGTTCGTCAAGGGGGCCAGAAATGCCGTATGTACGTTTGATAAGTTTTTCAGTGAGAGTTTCTTTTTTCATTTGTTTGCTCCTTTTTTAAAAATCGTCTTCCCAAAAGAGGCTGTTGAGGTCAGTTTGGAGGCTGCGGGCGAGGTTGAGACAGAGTTCCAAGGTTGGATTGTACTTGTCGTTTTCAATCATGTTGATGGTCTGTCTCGAGACACCGATATCTTTGGCGAGCTCGAGCTGGGAAATGCCCAGTTCCTTGCGGAATTCTTTCACACGATTCATAGGGTCTCCTTTCTGATATGTCGTATATATTTGACTATATTATATTCTTTTGGGGATGAGATGTCAAGTATATATGACATATTTTTGAGATTTTTTTTCGAAGAAACTTAGCCTTGTCTGACAAGTGCAAGCTGGTCAGATTTGTGGTAAAATAGATAAGATATGACAAAAGAATTTCATCATGTAACGGTCTTGCTTCATGAAACGATTGATATGCTTGACGTAAAACCTGACGGTATCTACGTTGATGCGACTTTGGGCGGAGCAGGCCATAGCGAATATTTATTAAGTAAATTGAGCGAAAAAGGGCATCTCTATGCCTTTGACCAGGACCAGAATGCCATTGACAATGCGCAAAAACGGTTGGCACCCTATATCGAAAAGGGGATGGTAACCTTTATCAAGGATAACTTCCGTCATTTGCAGGCACGTTTGCAGGAGGCTGGTGTCCAGGAAATTGATGGAATTTGTTATGACTTGGGAGTGTCCAGTCCTCAGCTGGATCAGCGTGAACGTGGTTTTTCTTATAAAAAGGATGCGCCACTGGATATGCGGATGAATCAGGAAGCTAGTCTGACGGCCTATGAGGTGGTCAATCATTATGACTATCATGACCTGGTTCGGATCTTTTTCAAGTATGGTGAGGATAAATTTTCTAAACAGATTGCCCGTAAGATTGAGCAAGCGCGTGAGGTGAAACCAATTGAGACAACGACGGAGTTGGCAGAGATTATCAAGTCGGCCAAGCCTGCCAAGGAGCTCAAGAAAAAGGGGCACCCTGCCAAGCAGATTTTCCAGGCTATCCGAATCGAAGTCAATGATGAGCTGGGCGCTGCAGATGAATCCATCCAGCAGGCCATGAACATGCTGGCTCTGGATGGGAGAATCTCGGTTATTACCTTCCATTCTCTGGAAGATCGCTTGACCAAGCAATTATTCAAGGAAGCTTCAACAGTGGAAGTTCCCAAAGGCTTGCCCTTCATTCCAGATGACCTTAAGCCCAAGATGGAATTGGTATCCCGCAAGCCAATCTTGCCAAGTGCTGAAGAGCTAGAAGCCAACAATCGTTCGCATTCAGCCAAGTTGCGCGTGGCTAGAAAAATTCACAAGTAAGAGGAAAAACATGGCAGAAAGAATCGAAAAAACAAGCCAGTTATTGCAAACGAAGTTTAAAGGTTTTTCACGTGTGGAAAAGGCCTTCTATGTTTCGATTGCTGCAACAATGATTATCCTGGCAGTTAGCGTTGTGTTTATGCAGACCAAGCTATTACAAGTTCAGAATGAATTGACCAAGGTCAATGCTCAAATCGAAGAAAAGAAAACAGAGCTAGACGATGCCAAGCAAGAGGTCAATGAATTGATTCGTTCAGAACGTTTGAAAGAAATTGCAAACTCTAAGGATTTGCAGCTGAATAACGAAAATATCCGAGCAGCGGAGTAAGAAATGAAACAGTGGAAAGAAAAAATCATCCGTTATGCCGTTCGTAACCGTAAATCTCCAGAAGAAAACCGTCGAAGAGTAGGGAAAAGCCTGAGTTTATTGGCTGTCATACTCTTCGCTGTCTTTTTGGTTAACTTTGCGGTCATTATCGGAACGGGTAAAAAATTTGGTAAGGACTTGGTTCAAGAAGCAAACAAGGTCCATCAAACAACCAAGACGATTCCTGCAAAACGGGGAACCATTTACGATCGTAATGGAACGCCTATTGCTGAGGATGCGACATCTTATAATATCTACGCCGTTATTGACAAGACCTATAAGTCAGCAACAGGCAAAATTCTCTATGTAGAGGATTCTCAATTTAATAAGGTAGCTGAGATTTTCCATAAATACCTAGATATGGAAGAGTCTTATGTCAAGGAACAGCTTTCTCAGCCAGATCTAAAACAGGTATCCTTTGGTACCAAGGGAAATGGGATCACCTATGCCAATATGATGGCCATTAAAAATGACCTCAAAACTGCTGGTGTTGAGGGAGTTGACTTTACAACTAGCCCTAACCGCAGTTATCCCAATGGACAGTTTGCTTCTTCCTTTATCGGTTTAGCGCAACTCCATGAAAATGAGGATGGCACCAAACGTTTGATTGGGACATCTGGATTGGAGAGTTCTTTAAATAACATTCTGGCGGGTACAGATGGGATCATCACCTATGAGAAGGATCGTCTGGGAAATATTGTTCCGGGTACAGATCAAGCTTCTCAACAAACGGTAGATGGAAAGGATGTGTACACAACCCTTTCTAGTCCCTTGCAATCCTTTATGGAAACTCAGATGGATGCCTTTCTAGAAAAAGTAAAAGGTAAGTATATGACCGCGACCTTGGTCAGTGCAAAGACCGGTGAAATTCTCGCTACCACCCAACGACCTACCTTTAATGCAGATACTAAAGAAGGAATCACTGAGGACTTTGTTTGGCGTGACATTCTTTATCAAAGTAACTATGAACCAGGATCAGCCATGAAGGTGATGACGTTAGCTTCTTCTATTGATAATAATACCTTCCCAAGTGGAGAATACTTCAATAGCAGTGAATTAAAAATAGCGGATGCGACGATTCGAGATTGGGATGTTAATGATGGTTTGACTACTGGTGGGATGATGACTTTCTCACAAGGTTTCGCTCACTCCAGTAATGTTGGAATGAGTCTACTTGAACAAAAAATGGGAGATGCTACTTGGTTGGATTATCTAAACCGCTTTAAGTTTGGAGTGCCGACGCGTTTTGGTCTGACTGATGAGTACACAGGTCAATTGCCTGCAGATAATATTGTCAATATTGCCATGAGTGCATTTGGTCAGGGGATTTCTGTAACGCAGACCCAGATGCTACGTGCTTTTACAGCCATTGCTAACGATGGGGTTATGTTGGAGCCGAAATTTATCAGTGCCCTCTATGATCCAAATGACCAGTCTGTTCGTAAGTCTCAAAAGGAAATTGTCGGAAATCCTGTGTCAAAAGCAGCAGCGTCCTCTACTCGGGAGCACATGATCATGGTCGGAACAGATCCTGTCTATGGTACCATGTACAACCACAGTACAGGAAAACCAAATGTCAATGTTCCGGGGCAAAATGTTGCCCTGAAATCAGGGACTGCTCAGATTGCCGATGAGAAGAATGGGGGTTACCTAACGGGTGAAACCAACTATATCTTCTCTGTTGTGTCGATGCATCCTGCAGAAAATCCTGACTTTATCCTCTATGTGACGGTGCAACAGCCAGAGCATTATTCGGGTGTTCAGCTGGGAGAGTTTGCTAATCCAATCCTTGAGCGAGCTTCTGCTATGAAAGAATCCCTCAATCTTCAGTCAACTGCCAAGAGCTTAGATCAGGTCAGCAAGACGACAAGTTATGCCATGCCAGCTACCAAGGACTTTACTCCGGGTGACCTAGCAGAGGAATTACGCCGTAACCTTGTCCAACCAATCGTTATCGGAACAGGAACCAAGATCAAGGAACTCTCGGTTTCTGAAGGAGATAATTTGGAAGCCAATCAGCAGATCTTGATCCTGTCTGATAAGGTCGAAGAAATGCCTGATATGTACGGCTGGACAGATGAAAATGTGCAAACATTTGCCAAATGGCTGAATATAGAAGTCGAGTGGGAAGGTAGTGGCAAAACGGTCAAGAAACAAAGTGTCCGTGCCAATACAGCCCTCAAAGACATTAAAAAAATGAAAATAACTTTAGGAGATTAAGATGATTAGTTCCATTAGTGCTGGAGTTCTAGCCTTTCTATTGACCTTGATAGGTATTCCAGCCTTTATCCGATTTTATCGAAAAGCACAGATTACAGGTCAGCAGATGCACGAGGATGTCAAACAACACCAAGCAAAAGCTGGAACTCCAACCATGGGAGGTCTTGTCTTCCTGATCGTTGCAGTTGTTGTGAGCTTCCTTGTCGCTCTCTTTACCCAACAATTGACCAACAATGTAGGCATGATTTTGTTTATCTTGGTTTTGTATGGTTTGGTAGGTTTTTTGGATGATTTCCTCAAGGTCTTTCGTAAGATTAACGAAGGCTTAAATCCCAAGCAAAAGCTTGCTCTCCAGCTCCTTGGAGGAGTGATTTTCTACCTCTTTTATGAGCGTGGTGGCGACATGCTTTCAGTCTTTGGCTACCAAGTACATCTAGGCATTTTCTATATTTTCTTTGCCCTTTTCTGGCTAGTTGGCTTTTCAAATGCGGTGAATCTGACTGACGGGATCGACGGCTTAGCAAGTATTTCCGTGGTGATTAGCTTGTCGGCCTACGGTGTGATTGCTTATATGCAAAATCAACTGGATATCCTTCTTGTGATTCTTGCCATGATTGGTGGTTTGCTAGGTTTCTTCGTCTTTAACCATAAGCCTGCCAAGGTTTTCATGGGAGATGTGGGAAGTTTGGCTCTAGGTGGGATGCTGGCAGCAATCTCTATGGCCCTCCATCAAGAATGGACCCTTTTGCTGATTGGGATTATCTATGTCTTTGAGACAAGCTCTGTTATGATGCAGGTTACCTACTTCAAACTTAGTGGTGGAAAGCGTATTTTCCGTATGACACCTGTCCACCACCATTTTGAGCTTGGAGGATTCTCAGGCAAGGGCAATCCTTGGAGCGAGTGGAAGGTTGACTTCTTCTTTTGGGGAGTTGGGCTTCTAGCAAGTCTCTTGACCTTAGTCTTTTTATACCTACTGTAAAATAATTTCTGATTACAAAATAAAACAGGATGAAGGTGATCTTCATCCTGTTTTTGTGTGCTTAAAGGTTAGTTGGAGTTATCCTTTCTTCCTTTTAACATAAAAGTGGCTGTGAGGGCTAGGCTGAGGCCTGCTAAGAAGAGGAGTGGGTTGGACGCTTCTCCTGTTGCTGGAAGTTGTTCTTTAGGAGAATGATTTCCAGTTTTCGCAAGGCTAGAACTAGCTGAAAGTTGTTCAGCCTCGTGTGCCAAGGTTTCTTCATCTGAAGCACTTGGTTTTTCCTCAGTGTTAGAGCTTGTTCCAGTAGCTTGATAGACGACAGCATAGGTACTGAAATGATTAGTGATGAATTCTACCTTTCCGTCTCGAACGGTGAAATCAAGGGATTGCAACTCCTTGGTCGGAGTAATATAGTAGACCTTTTCTACGTTAGCTGAAATAGGCAAGCGAACCAAGACAGAGCCTTTTGGCTGTACGCTATGATCTGTTGGATTTTTAAGTTGTAGGTCGTAAGCATCATAGGTCTTGCCAAAGAGTTCTTGAGCTAGGACACGTCGGCTAGAGATATGAGAAATTCCTTCTAAGTCAGTGACTCCACCAATGATTTCCACTCCAGTTTCCTTATCTTTTAAGACTCGAACTGGATAGTCAGGAAGGCTAAGGCTTGGAGCAGCCTGATCCCCACTAGTTCCGATAGGATCAGTGTACTCAGGTTTTTCAACAGTAGGAGCTTCCTCTTGTCCTGCCGTTCCGATAGGCTCGGTGTACTCAGGTTTTTCAACAGTAGGCGCATCTTCTTGCCCTGCTGTTCCGATAGGTTCGGTGTATTCAGGAATTTCAACTGTTGGAGCTTCTTGTTCTCCTGCCGTTCCGATAGGTTCGGTGTATTCAGGAATTTCAACTGTTGGAGCTTCTTGTTCTCCCGCAGTTCCGATAGAATCAGTGTATTCAGGTATTGTCACTGTAGGAGGTTCCTCTTGCCCTGCCGTTCCGATAGGATCGGTGTATTCCGGAATTTCAACAGTAGGAGCTGGTTCGTCCCCCTTTCTTGTAGTTGGCTGACTCTCGTCAACCTTTTTCTCATCCTTTTTAGTAAAGACGGCTACGATAGGGCTGCTTGTGGTATTTCCTTGAATGGTATAAGCTTCAATGGCATTTCCAGCTTTGCGATCGGTTTCTTCAGGGATTGGGATTTGAACTTGATTGTCTTGGATTGATAGGATAGTCTGATCTCCACTTGTAACTAGATGTGTTTCATCCACCTTACGCAAAACTAGAGGATTTTTGACACCTGGGAAGGTCACTGCGATGGCTTCCCAATCTCCAGCTGGTAGGCTTAAGGAAATGGTTTTGTCATTTTCCTTAAGAGGCGCAATGCTCGGGCTATCTATACCAACAGCAGGAGCTTTGATGATATCAAAGGAGTCTAGAGAGATTTTCTTGCGACCTTCTGGCGAATCTGGGTCAACTTGTAGTGTCAGGGTGTGCGGACCGTCAGTAAGGTTTGTAAATTCACCAATAAAAGCTCTCTTTTCAGTTGCACCTGAAGTGTAGAAGTCTAGACTTGGCATTTCTTTGCCATCTAGTGTAACACGTGCTCGTCCAAGAGCGAGGCTCTTTAAGCCAAAGATACGAATACCCGTCCCTGTAAAGGAAATAGTTGCCTGAGCTTCTGAAGCTGCACTAGAGTCGCTGTTGTTAATATCAGCGTATTTTTCCGTACCTCCGTAGAGTTCAGGGTCAGACCAGTCCTTAAACTGGGCACCATACTGGATGCGCGAATCGCGATCATCTATTTTTTCAATCGTATTGCCTGTTCCTGCTAGGATCTTGAAGTAGTCTAATGAAATTTTCGAGCGCTCACTACCACGTCCTTTGTGCTCACGTTTAACACTAAGAGTCAATGTGTGAGGTCCGTCAGATAGTCCTGCGAAGCGACCAATGAGACTACCTTTTTCAGTTGCTCCAGCAGTATGGAAGTCAAGCTCCCCGACTTCTTTGCCATCAATTTTAGCAGTGGCAAGACCTAGTTCAGACGATTTCAGTCCATAGATTTCGATACCAACGCCAGTGAAAGGAATGGTAGCAGTGAGATCTTCGTCTGTGTAGTCTCCTTTTGAAAGGTCAGCAAATTTCTCTGTTCCTCCAAATAATTCTGAGTCTGCCCAGTTTCCAAAGGCAGCTCCGTACTGGATGCGGCTATCTCGGTCGTCCATCAACTCGCTATAGGTTTCGACAGTGGCCTGTTCAGAAACTTGTGTGGCAAGCTCGCCCAGCATAGCCTTGACAGTATAGGTATAGGAGAGTTGAGGATTGAGTGATCGGTCAATAAAGTGGGTTTGATTGGTTACAAATTCTTTGGTCGCAGAGGTTTGGCCAGTTTCGTCTTTCACTTGTCTTTGGATGACATAGTGGGTAGCGCCTTCTACTTGGTTAAAGGTGAGTTCGGCAGTGACTTCATTTTGTCGAACGGCTGTCAGACTGGTTACACGGCCAGGGAAATGTTCAAAGGTAATGACATCACCTTTTTGTGTTGCTAGTTGGATGCGGCCATCTTTGAGGGTAGTTGCCTTGACTGCTTTGCCATTGACCTTAACTTGACTGGCTTCGATATTTGGATAGTCTACAACTAGATCTCCACCGACATTTGACAGGAAGGACAAGCTTTGAAGGTTTTTATCTTTCCACTTCATGCTGACTTCAAAGTTACCACGGGCAATCAAGCCAGAAACCTGACCGTCTTTCCAAGCATCTGGAAGGGCTGGCAATGGAGCAATATAACCAGTATGAGATTGGAGGAGCATTTCTGCCATCCCACTGGTTGCCCCAAAGTTTCCATCGATTTGGAAAGGCGCGTGGGTATCCCAAAGGTTTTCTAGGGTTGAATACTTGAGCTGTTCAGCGAGCAAGCGATGGGCACGGTTACCGTCCAGCAGACGAGCCCAGAGGTTGATTTTATTGGCCTTAGACCAACCAGTACCACCATCTCCACGGTGATTGAGGGTTGCACGCGCAGCTTCTAGGTATTCAGCCTGATCCTTGCTAAAGAGCGTACCTGGGAAGAGACCAACTAGATGGGAAACGTGACGGTGGTGATTTTCAATCCCTTCATTTGTGAATTGCGGACTGTCCTCCTCGTACCATTCCTTAATGCGTCCCTCTTTGTTGATGTGAAGTGGTTTCAGTTTGTCAAATTTAGCCTTGACCTCTGTGACTAAGTCTTGGTCGACATTCAGATGGTTGGCGACTTCCATGTAGTCGTGGAATAGCTGCCAGACTAGCGATTGGTCAAAGGTATTTCCGATGGTAATGGTCCCGTGTTCTGGTGAGTAGGATGGAGAAGACACCCAACGGTCGCTGGCCTTGTCATAGTGCAAGAAGGAGTTCCAGAACTTAGCGGTTTCCTTGAGCATTGGATAAATCTTTTCTTTGAGATAAGTCTCATCCTTGGTAAATTTATAATAGTCATAGACATTCTGCATCATCCAAGCGTTAGCAGCCGGAGACCAACCCCAATAGTAATTCCAGCCTGGAGTAGTCCAGCCAAATGGTGTCGCCTGAGTGTGGACCAGCCAACCATTTTCTTGTCCGTCTTTGGATTCGATACCTGCGTATTCCTTGGCAGCGATACGGCCATAATAGCGCATGTCATCAATGTAATTGATCATTGGCTTGGTAGTTTCAGCAAGGTTGCTCATGTAAGCTGGCCAATAGTTCATTTGCAAATTGACATTGAGGTGGTAGTCAGCGTTCCAAGGTGGATTGTCTACAGCGTTCCAGACTCCTTGGAGGTTGGCAGGAAGAGCATCTGTCCGATCACGAGACGAACTGATGAGTAGATATCGGCCAAATTGGAAGAAGAGTTCTTCCAATTTTTGCCCTTTTTCTGGGTTATAGCCTTGAAGGGCCTCTTTTGTCGTTTGAGTAGTCTTGGTTCCGCCTAGATTTAGTTTAACGCGGTTAAAGAGACTTTGATAGTCCTTGATATGGGCCTTTTTAAGTGTCTCGTAGTCTTTGGCCTTAGCTACTTCGACAATCCCTTTAACTGTTTTTTCGAGGTCAATGTCTTTTCGATAGTTGTTTTTTGGATTCTGAGCAAAGTTGGTCTTGGCACTGAGATAGAGGGTCGCATAACTTGCGCCTGTAACGGTCAGAGTTTCGTCCTGAACAGTCACCTTTCCGTCCGTTTTAATTCCTAGATAGGATGCAAATTGGAGGCCGTTATCTTTGACAGTTCCCTTTAGAAGGATTCCGTTTGCATCTGTAGTGACATGACCATTCTTATAGTTGGAATATTCCCAAGAGTAGTTGCCATTAGCAAGCAAGTCTTCTGTCAAGCTGTTCCAAAGGGTAAAGTCAAGTGTCTTGTTTCCTTTTTTGGTCAAGTGGGTTACAGTGACATCATCAGGATAACTGGAGAAGGTTTCGCGTTTGAAGGTCGTCCCATCTTGGGTGTAAGAAGTGGTCGTAGTGGCTTCGGTGATGTCTAGATTACGATGATAATCAGTTACAGTATCTAGTCCTTTCTTCTGGTTATTAAAGACCATGAAGATATCTCCAAAGGCTAGGTAACGTCCATACTGGGCGTTGTTTGGTCCAACTAGATTTTGTTCAGCTAGCTGTTTGGCTTTTTGGCGGTCACCAGCTTCGAGGGCTTTACGTATCTCTGCTAAGACCTTGTAGCGATCCTTGTAGTTTCCTCCGTTATAGTCGGTGCTATCAGGTTGTGGTCCTCCTGACCAGAGGGTCTTTTCGTTGTACTGGATTCTCTCTTCGCCAATGAGTCCGAAAACCTTGGCTCCCATCTCTCCATTTCCGACAGGAAGGGCTTGTTTTTCCCATCCATCATAGGAGGGAGCTGTTGGTTGATCGTAGTTGAGTTGATAGTTTTCTTGCTTTGTCACAGGCTGATCTGCTTTTTCAGGTTCCTTATTTTCTTTAGCTTCTACAATGGCTTCTTCACTAGCTTGACTATTTGTCGTCTTAGTCTCCTCAGCTGACTTGCTTTTGGAAACTACTGGACTCTCGGCTAGAGATGGTTTTGTAGTTTCAGTAGCTTCAGCAGCTTTGGGTTCACTATCAGGCTTAGTGATAGCTTCGACAGAGGTTGGTTCAGTTTGCTTGACCTCAACACTGTCTGCGGCTACAGTATGGTTGACTAGAAAAACAGCCCCCAGTAAAACAGAAGCAGTCCCAACCGTCAGCTTGCGGATGCTATAGCGACAGGATTTGTCCCAAAAGTGTTTTTTCATAAAACCCTCCTTTGTTTATCCGAAACCGCTTACATTTCATGAAGCAGTTTTGTTTAATTTGTTTCTATTTATCTCCTCACCTCTCATTCTAATGGTCGATTAGCATTTGTCAATAGCTTTTTGGTGAAAAACATATTTGATATTGCTTTTTCTTAAAAAAGTAGAAGAAAGAGAGGAAAGGGTGGAATTATTCGTAATTTCATAGTTCATCTGATTGTAAGACTAGCTTAGAATTAGCTTAACCCCTTCCCTGAAAGCGTAAAACAAACTAGTCAGGAAAGTCACTTTGTGGTATAATATAGAAGACTCAAAAAGAAACAGGAGAAGAAGAATGGATTTACTTTTAGCAATTATCTTGATTGTGCTAGCTTTTCTAGGAGGAGCTCTTGGAGGTATGTACTTGGTTCGTAAGCAAATCGAAAAAGAATTTGCTGACAACCCACGTTTGAACGCTGAGGCAGTTCGTGCTCTCTTGAGTGCAAATGGTCAAAAACCAAGCGAAGCCAAGGTACAACAAGTTTACCACCAAATCATCCGCCAACAAAAAGCAGCTCTTGCTAACAATAAAAAGAAATAAATAGGAAAAGTCTGGGATGAAAGTTCCAGACTTCTCACTATGTTCAATAGTTTTCAAGGATAAGACTTTTTCCTTGCATTCTATTGATATTTGATTATGATTAAGAGAGAGGCAGTTGCAATTCTATCAAGCTGTCTATCCGTTCATTTAGGACAAGGAATCATAATGAACTATCAATCAGAAAATAGACTAGAAAGAAGACTATATGGATAATAGACCAATTGGTTTTTTGGATTCGGGTGTCGGGGGCTTGACCGTTGTTCGTGAGCTCATGCGCCAGCTTCCCCATGAAGAAATCGTTTATATTGGAGATTCGGCACGGGCGCCCTATGGTCCCCGTCCTGCTGAGCAAATTCGTGAATATACTTGGCAGTTGGTCAACTTTCTCTTGACCAAGGATGTCAAAATGATTGTCATTGCTTGTAATACTGCGACTGCGGTCGTCTGGGAAGAAATCAAGGCGAAACTAAACATTCCAGTCCTAGGTGTGATTTTGCCAGGAGCTTCGGCAGCTATCAAGTCCAGTCAAGGCGGGAAAATCGGAGTGATTGGAACTCCCATGACGGTAAAATCAGACATCTACCGTCAGAAAATCCATGATTTGGATCCAGACTTACAGGTGGAAAGTTTGGCCTGTCCCAAGTTTGCCCCCTTGGTCGAATCTGGTGCCTTATCAACCAGTGTAACCAAGAAAGTGGTTTATGAAACCCTGCGTCCCTTGGTCGGCAAGGTGGATAGCCTGATTTTGGGTTGTACCCATTACCCGCTCCTTCGCCCTATCATCCAAAATGTCATGGGACCAAAGGTTCAGCTCATTGATAGTGGGGCAGAGTGCGTACGAGATATCTCGGTTTTGCTTAACTATTTTGAAATCAATCGTAGCCGAGATGCGGGACCTCTTCAACATCGTTTTTACACAACAGCCAATAGCCAAAGTTTTGCCCAAATTGGGGAAGAATGGCTGGAAAAAGAGATTCATGTGGAGCATGTAACTTTATGACAAACAAAATTTATGAATACAAGGATGACCAGGACTGGTATGTCGGTGTCTGGGATGTCTATGGAGGCATCTATAGCCTTATCAAAGATCCGCTTAATCTTGATTTTATGGATTTGGCGCGGATTTTTCGTGATGAGGAAAATGGCTTTCCAATTACGATAACGGTGATGCGCTGGTCTTCTAACTACCGTCTGCTCTCCTTTATCGTTGAGATTTTAAATGCCGAAGCAGGCCGCAATCTAGAAGTCATCCAACGTCAGGGGGCTCTGCTCTTGGTTGAAAATGGGCAACTCCTGCATGTAGAATTGCCTAAAGAAGGTGTTGATGTAGAAGCCTTTTTTGAAACTAGCAAGGTTAGAGAAACCTTGTTGATTGCGACCCGAAACGAAGGTAAGACCAAGGAATTCCGA
Source organism: Streptococcus downii (assembly GCF_004353325.1). Lineage (NCBI taxonomy): Bacteria > Bacillati > Bacillota > Bacilli > Lactobacillales > Streptococcaceae > Streptococcus > Streptococcus downii. Next base: position 68,209 of record NZ_MZNX01000006.1, on the reverse strand, counting down.
GCTATCTTTGACAAGTTAGGCTACGATGTGGAAAATCTCAATGACTACCCTGACCTACCTGAAGTAGCTGAAACAGGTATGACCTTTGAAGAAAATGCTCGCCTGAAAGCAGAAACCATTTCCCAATTAACAGGCAAGATGGTGCTAGCAGATGACTCAGGTCTCAAAGTCGATGTCCTCGGCGGTTTGCCAGGAGTCTGGTCAGCCCGTTTCGCAGGTGTGGGAGCTACTGACCGAGAAAACAATGCCAAACTCTTGCACGAATTGGCCATGGTCTTTGATCTCAAGGACCGTTCGGCTCAGTTCCATACGACCCTAGTTGTAGCTAGTCCAAACAAGGAAAGCTTGGTGGTTGAAGCTGACTGGCCAGGTTATATCAATTTTGAACCCAAGGGTGAAAATGGTTTTGGCTATGATCCCCTTTTCCTTGTGGGAGAGACAGGCAAGTCAGCAGCTGAATTAACCCTTGAAGAAAAAAATAGTCAATCTCACCGTGCCTTAGCCGTTAAGAAACTTTTGGAGGTATTTCCATCATGGCAAAGCAAACCATCATTGTAATGAGTGACTCCCATGGCGATAGCTTGATTGTCGAAGAAATTCGTGACCGCTATCTGGGGAAAGTCGATGCCATTTTTCACGATGGTGACTCTGAACTCCGTCCCGATTCTCCTCTTTGGGAAGGCATCCATGTCGTCAAAGGAAATATGGACTTTTATGCTGGCTACCCAGAACGTTTGGTGACTCAACTTGGTCCTACAAAGATCATCCAGACCCATGGACATTTGTTTGATATCAATTTCAACTTTCAAAAGTTAGACTACTGGGCTCAGGAAGAAGATGCCGATATCTGTCTCTATGGTCACTTGCATGTGCCAAATGCTTGGATGGAAGGCAAAACACTCTTTTTAAATCCAGGCTCCATCAGCCAGCCGCGAGGAACCATCAGAGAATGCCTCTATGCCCGTGTAGAGATTGATGACAGCTATTTCAAAGTAGACTTTTTGACACGTGATCATGAGGTTTATCCAGGCTTGTCCAAGGAGTTTGCTCGATGATTGCCAAGGAATTTGAAGCATTTTTACTGGAGCAGGAAGAAACTTTTCTTACCCCTGCTGAGAATCTAGCAGCTTTGATTGATACCCATAACGCTGATCATGCAATTTTGGTGCTGAGTCAAATTACCTACACCCGTATCCCTGTTGTGACCTTTGACAAACGCTTTGTTGGAACCATTGGTCTGAGAGATATTTTGGCTTATCAAATGGAGCAAGGTTTGACGGATGAACAGATGGCAACGACAGACATCGTCAATATGACCAAGACGGATGTGGCAGTTGTCGCTCCAGACTATAACATCACAGAGGTCCTCCATAAACTGGTGGATGAACCCTTCTTGCCAGTGGTAGATGATGAAGGGATTTTTCAAGGAATCATCACGCGCAAGTCCATCCTCAAGGCCGTCAATGCTCTCTTACATGACTTTAGTAAGGAATATGAGATTCGATGCAAATGAGAGATAGCATTTCAGCCTTTTTAGAGGAAAAACAGGGCTTGTCTACCAATTCCAAGCAGTCCTATAAGTATGATCTGGAGCAATTTTTAGACATTGTGGGTGAGCGGATTTCTGAGACCAGTCTTAAGATTTACCAAGCCCAGCTAGCCAATCTAAAAATCAGCGCCCAGAAGCGAAAACTTTCGGCCTGTAACCAATTTCTCTACTTTCTCTATCGAAACGGAGAAGTGGACAGCTTTTACCGTCTGGAATTAGCCAAACAAGCTGAAAAGAAGACTGAAAAGCCAGAGATTCTAAATTTAGACTCTTTTTGGCAGGAAAGTAATTATCCAGAAGGACGCTTGCTGGCGCTTCTTATCTTGGAAATAGGGCTCTTGCCAAGTGAGATTTTAGCCCTTAAGGTTGCAGATATCAATCTGGATTTTCAAGTGTTGAGAATCAGCAAGGCTTCCCAACAGAGGATTGTCACCATACCCACGACCTTGACTCCAGAATTGGAACCCTTGATGGGGCAGACCTATCTCTTTGAAAGGAGTGGGAAAACCTATTCTCGTCAGTGGGCCTTTCGTCAGCTGGAGTCCTTTGTCAAGGAGAAAGGTTTTCCAGCCTTATCAGCCCAAGCCTTGCGGGAACAGTTCATTCTAAGACAGATAGAAAACAAGGTCGATTTGTACGAAATTGCAAAAAAACTAGGATTAAAAACAGTCCTGACCTTAGAAAAATATAGATAATGGATATTAAATTAAAAGATTTTGAAGGGCCGCTGGACTTGCTTTTGCACCTGGTTTCTAAGTACCAGATGGATATCTACGATGTGCCTATCACAGAAGTCATCGAACAGTATCTAGCCTATGTCTCAACCTTGCAGGCAATGCGTCTGGAAGTGACGGGCGAGTATATGGTTATGGCCAGTCAGCTCATGCTGATCAAGAGCCGCAAGCTCTTGCCAAAGGTAGCAGAAGTGACAGACTTGGAAGATGACCTGGAGCAGGACCTTCTCTCCCAAATCGAAGAATACCGCAAGTTCAAACTCCTGGGCGAGCACTTGGAGGCTAAGCACCAAGATCGGGCTCAGTACTATTCCAAAGCGCCGACAGAGTTGATTTACGAAGATGCAGAGCTTGTACATGATAAGACGACCATTGACCTCTTTTTGGCTTTTTCAAATATCCTAGCCAAGAAAAAAGAGGAGTTCGCTCAGAACCATACGACCATTTTGCGGGATGAGTATAAGATTGAGGACATGATGGTTATCGTAAAAGAGTCCTTGTCTGGACGAGACCAGTTGCGTTTGCAGGATTTGTTCAAGGAAGCCCAGAATGTCCAAGAGGTCATTACCCTCTTTTTGGCGACCTTAGAGTTAATCAAAACCCAGGAACTGATCCTCGTGCAAGAGGAGAGTTTCGGAGATATCTATCTCATGGAAAAGAAGGAAAAAAGTCAAGCGGAGCAAGGTTTGACTTGATAGCGAGGAAAGATGAGTACTTTAGCAGAAATAGAAGCGCTCTTGTTTGTAGCAGGTGAAGATGGGATTCGAGTCCGCCAGTTGGCTGAACTCCTCTCGCTTCCACCGACAGGCATCCAACAGAGTTTAGAAAAATTAGCCCAGAAGTATGAAAAAGACCAAGAGTCGAGTTTGTCCCTGATTGAGACAGGAGGTGCTTACAGATTGGTGACCAAGCCTCAATTTGCAGCGATTTTGAAGGAATACTCCAAGGCGCCCATCAATCAGAGTTTGTCTCGGGCCGCTCTTGAGACCTTGTCCATCATTGCCTACAAGCAGCCTATCACGCGGATAGAGATTGATGCCATCCGTGGGGTTAACTCGAGTGGAGCCTTGGCAAAGTTGCAGGCTTTTGACTTGATAAAGGAAGACGGGAAAAAAGAAGTGTTGGGTCGCCCCAACCTCTATGTGACTACGGATTATTTCCTAGATTACATGGGGATCAATCATTTGGAAGAACTGCCAGTGATTGATGAGCTTGAGATTCAAGCGCAAGAAAGCCAATTATTTGGTGAAAGGATAGAAGAAGATGAGAATCAATAAATATATTGCCCACGCAGGTGTGGCCAGTAGGAGAAAAGCAGAAGAGCTGATCAAACAAGGCTTGGTGACGGTCAATGGCCAAGTGGTGCGTGAACTAGCAACGACCATCAAGGCAGGTGACAAGGTTGAAGTAGAAGGCCAACCTATCTACAACGAAGAAAAGGTCTACTATCTGCTTAATAAACCACGTGGAGTGATTTCCAGTGTGACAGATGACAAGGGCCGCAAGACTGTTGTCGACCTCTTGCCCAATGTCAAAGAGCGAATCTACCCAGTAGGTCGTTTGGACTGGGATACGTCAGGGGTTTTGATTTTGACCAATGATGGTGACTTTACGGATGAGATGATTCACCCCCGTAATGAGATTGACAAGGTCTATGTCGCGCGTGTTAAAGGTGTGGCCAACAAAGAAAATCTCCGTCCCTTAACTCGTGGTCTTGAGATTGATGGCAAGAAAACCAAGCCAGCTGTCTATGAAATTCTCAAAGTAGATCCAGTTAAAAATCGCTCTGTAGTGCAGTTGACTATCCATGAAGGGCGTAACCACCAGGTTAAAAAGATGTTTGAAGCTGTTGGTCTTCAAGTAGATAAGTTGTCTCGGACACGTTTTGGACACTTAGACTTGACAGGTCTTCGTCCAGGAGAATCCCGTCGCCTTAATAAAAAAGAAATCAGCCAACTACACACCATGGCTGTAACCAAGAAATAATGAAACGAATCTTAATAGCGCCAGTACGCTTTTACCAACGTTTTATCTCCCCAGCCTTTCCACCTTCTTGTCGCTTTGAGCCGACTTGTTCCAACTACATGATTCAGGCTATTGAAAAACATGGCTTCAAGGGTGTTTTGATGGGCTTGGCTCGAATTTTCCGATGCCATCCCTGGTCGAAAATAGGCAAGGATCCTGTGCCAGACCACTTTTCCCTCAAACGAAATCAAGAAAAAAAATAACCCAACATCACCTGATGTTGGGTTTTCTTGCTTATTTCAAAGCTTTTTGAGCGTCTTCGATCATGAGTTTAGTTGATTCAAGTCCGCCTCCGCTTAGGTACCAGAGGTCTGGTGTTAGTTGGATGATTTTACCATTTTTAGCGGCAGGAGTTTCAGCGATGAGGGCATTTTCTAGGACGCCGTCGTTGCTTGAGTTGTCCCCACCGATGGCAAGGGTACGGTTGATGACAAAGAGGATGTCGGGATTGATTTCTTTCACACTTTCAAAGCTGACTTCCTGTCCGTGGCGAGAGTCTTCAAATTGAGTATCAGTTGGCTTGAATTTCAAGGTTTGGTACAAGAAAGAGAAACGAGATTGGGCACCAAAGGCAGCCATTTTTCCTTCGTTTAGAAGGATGGCAAGGGCTTTTTTATCAGAACTTTCGTTTTTAGTTGCGACTTCTTGGATGCTCTTATCCAGGTTAGCCAATTCTTCCTTGGCTTTCTGTGTACCAGTTTCACCGAAGGCACTTGCTAGGGATTCGATGTTGGCCTTGGTAGAAGTCCAGTAGTCGTCCTTGCTTGCTTGGAAGAGCACGGTTGGGGCGATTTCTTTGAACTTGTCTACGAATTTTTGGGTACGTGGAGAAGCAATGATCAAATCTGGTTCAAGAGCGGCAATGGCTTCTAGATCTGGCTCGACCATAGAACCAACATTTTTAACTTTTTCAGCTAGGCTTTTGAGATAGGTTGGAACAGTTTTTGTAGGCATTCCGACGATATTCTTTTCAAATCCTAAAGCGCGAATAGTATCCGCAGCACCGAGGTCAAAGGTCACAATCTTTTCAGGAACCTTTGAAAGTTTGACCTCATCTAGTGAACTTTTAATGGTTATCTCTGTTGGAGCAGAGCTACTTGTCTCTGTCTGGCTAGTGCTTGAGTTTGTATTTGTACTACATGCACCAAGTAAGAGCAAGAAGCCGGCCACTAGGGCAGTGAGATAAAGTTTAAGGGATGTTTTCATGATTTCTCCTTTTTAAAATGTGATAACGATGTAGGGGGGCTCTTAGATAGGCTTGTTAGCTAAGAGACAGAGGGTACTCTAACATGAGTTCGGAATAGCTAGCTATAGATACAGATCTTTTTGCCGTTGATATCAGCCAGCGTGATGGGAATCTCATAGAGTTGACTGAGCAGGTCAGCCTGCATGATTTGAGCAGTCGTTCCCTTGCAAAAGACTTGACCGTCTTTAAAGGCGACAATTTCATCCGCATACTGACTGGCTATGTTGATATCGTGGAGGACGATGATAATGGTCTTACCTAGTTCCTCCACCAGTCGCCGAAGGATCTGCATCATGCTGACACTTTGCTTGATATCGAGATTGTTGAGCGGCTCGTCTAGCAAGATAAAGTCTGTATCCTGGGCTAGTACCATAGCGATAAAAACACGTTGGAGCTGTCCACCAGACAGGCTATCGATGTAGCGGTCTTTTAAGTTTGTCAGTTCCAGATAGTCCAGAGTTTCTCGGATTTTTTCCCAGTCTTCTGCTCTCAGTCGACCACGGCTGTAGGGAAAACGTCCAAAGCTGACCAGTTCTTCTACAGTCAATTTGGCTTGGTAATTGATCTTCTGCTTTAGGATGGTGAGCTCTTTGGCTAGTTCTTGCGAATTCCAACTCTCGATTTCACGCCCTTTGATACTGAGAATTCCTTGATCCTTCTTGGTCAGTCTGCTCATGATGGAGAGGAGAGTTGACTTTCCAGCACCATTTGGACCAATGAAGGCTGTCAGTTTCTGAGGACTGACTTCAAGCGAAATGTCTTGCAAAATATCCTGTTTTTGAATGGATTTGTCAATGTTTTCCAGTTTCACTGACGTGCCCTCCTATAAAGTAAGATAAAGAATAAGAAGCCACCCACACTCTCGATGATCATACTGATGCGAATTTCCAGCGCAAAGACTCGTTCAATGAGGGCTTGTCCCAAGGTCAAACTAATAAATCCAATCAGAATGGCTACGATAAAGAGCAACTTGTGCCGATAATCTTTGAGGATTAGATAGGTGAGATTGGCAAGCATAAAGCCGAAGAAGGCCATAGGCCCTACCAAGGCAGTGGCTGTTGAGGTCAAAAGCACGATGCCCCAGAGGAGTTCTCTCTGTTCTTTTTCAATATCGAGTCCCAGTATCTGAGCCGTTTCTCTTTGCAGGTGCAAGACATCCAGAACGACTGCTTTTCGAAAGAAAAAGATGGTCAAAGCGAGGATAATCAGAGAACCGATGACTAGGATGGAAGTGTTGAGATGCTGAAAGGAGGCAAAGAGACTGTTCTGCAATTTATCATATTCATTTGGATCCATCAGGACTTGGAGGAAGGTGCTGATATTTCGAAAGAGACTTCCGAGGGCTATACAGATTAGCAGGATGAAGACCAGATCTTGCTTCATCAGCTTTTTCAAGTAGCCTTGTAAGGCGAGAAAGAAGAGGGATTGAAGCAGAAGCAAGACTAGAAATTCTAAGATAGAAGACTTTTCAAGCTGAAGAAATTTGCTCTCAAAAACCAGTAGCAGGGTCTGTAGCAAGACATAGAAGGATTCGATTCCCAAAATACTTGGCGTTAGGAAGCGATTTTCCGTCAGAGTTTGAAAACTAATAGTCGAAATCCCTGTCGCGATAGCTACCAAGAGATAAACGACAATCTTTTGAGAACGAAGTTTCCAAGCAAAGACAGATAGGTGACTAATAGGCCAAAAGTAGAGGAGACAAGCTCCGATGGCCAGAATAATGAGAAGGCAGAAGAGTCTGGTATGTTTGCTTTTAAACGGCATCTTTTCGTCCCCCTCTCCATAGAAGTAGGATAAAGACGAGGCTACCGATGATTCCTAGCAAGAGACTGACAGACAGCTCATAGGGCCGAATGAGAACTCGAGAGAGGATATCGCAGGCCAGAACCAGATTGGCTCCGACCAGTGCGACGATGAGTTTGGTTTGACTCAAATTATCTCCATAGCGCTTGCGGACCAGATTGGGAACGATGACCCCGAGAAAAGGCAAGGCACCAACGGTAATCATGGTGACGCTTGTCGTTAGCGCCACCAGAAAGAGGGCCAGTTTTTCCAGTAGGGAGTAAGAAATCCCCAAACTCTCACTGGTTTCCTTGCCCAGATTCATGATGGTAAAGGTTTGGGATAATTTCCAAACGGCTATCAGGATAATGAGGCCTAAGAAGAGCCACTCATACTGATGGGTCTGAATCATGGAGAAGGAACCCTGGGTCCAAGCCGTCATACTCTGAACCAGATTGAAACGATAGGCGATAACTTCTGTGATAGAACCGATAATTCCACTATAGATGATCCCGATTAAGGGCAACATCCACCTTTCCTTTACAGAAAAAATAGTCATAAAGGCTAGGAAGAAGAGGGTAAATAAAATGGATGAGCCAAAAGCAAAGAGCATCTTTTGGGTCAGACTCGCAGACGGAAAGACAAAGAGGCTCAACACCATTCCCAGTTTAGCGGCTTCAGTCGTTCCGACTGTACTCGGAGCAGCAAATTGATTTTGGGTAATGGTCTGCATGAGGAGTCCTGCCATGCTCATACTGGAGGCTGCAAGGAGAATGCTGATGGTTCTTGGAAGACGCGACTCTTGAAAGAGAAGCCAAGTCTGTTGGTCAAAAGCAAAGAATTTTTCCCAAGAAAAATCACTGGTTCCAATACTAATGGAGAGAAAGACCAGGAGTAGAAGTAAGCCTGTTAAAATATGAGAGAGTTTCATGCCCCGTCCTTTCATGTAGATTTGGTATAAAAATACCCTTGGAGATAATGTAACACGATTTTTTAATCTGTCAATAAATTTTCTGACAATTTAATGTAAAAAGAAAGAAAAATTCCTGAAATAATATCTGACACTCTCTTTTATTGGAAAACTGAGTCAAAACCAATCCACCTTCCCACTATCCTTCTCCTATAAAAAGTGGTAAAATGGAGGACAGAAAGAAGGAACTGATATGACAACATTATTTTCAAAAATCAAAGAAGTAACAGAGCTTGCTGCGATCTCAGGTCATGAAGCGCCTGTCCGGACTTATCTTCGTGAAAAGTTGACACCGCACGTGGATGAAGTAGTGACAGATGGCTTGGGCGGTATTTTTGGTATCAAACATTCAGAAGCAGCCGATGCACCGCGTGTTTTGGTCGCATCTCATATGGACGAAGTTGGTTTTATGGTCAGCGAGATTAAGCCAGACGGAACCTTCCGTGTGGTTGAAATCGGTGGCTGGAATCCTATGGTGGTCAGCAGCCAACGCTTTAAACTCTTTACTTGTGATGGTCGTGAAATTCCTGTGATCTCAGGTTCTGTTCCTCCACATTTGACTCGTGGAACAGGTGGACCAACCATGCCAGCTATTTCAGATATCATTTTTGATGGTGGGTTTGCAAATAAGGCTGAAGCAGAAAGCTTTGGTATCCGTCCTGGTGATACCATCGTGCCAGATAGCTCAGCGATCTTAACAGCCAATGAAAAAAATATCATTTCAAAAGCTTGGGACAACCGCTACGGTGTTCTTATGGTTAGTGAGCTAGCAGAAGCTTTGTCAGGTCAAAAACTCGGAAATGAACTCTACCTTGGCTCGAACGTCCAAGAAGAAGTTGGTCTTCGTGGCGCTCATACTTCTACAACTAAGTTTGATCCAGAAGTTTTCCTAGCTGTTGACTGTTCACCTGCTGGTGATGTTTATGGTGGTCAAGGCAAAATTGGGGACGGAACTTTGATTCGCTTCTACGATCCAGGTCACTTGCTCCTCCCGGGTATGAAGGATTTCCTTTTGACAACAGCTGAAGAAGCTGGCATTAAGTACCAATACTACTGTGGAAAAGGCGGAACGGACGCTGGAGCAGCTCATCTGAAAAATGGTGGTGTCCCATCTACAACTATCGGTGTCTGTGCTCGTTATATCCACTCTCACCAAACTCTCTACGCTATGGATGACTTTTTAGAAGCTCAAGCTTTCTTGCAAGCCTTAGTGAAAAAATTGGATCGTTCAACAGTTGATTTGATTAAAAATTATTAAAGAATAAGAGAGGTGAGCGAAATGACAGAACCAAACCTAGAAAGCCTTATAAAAGATCTCTATAATCATGCCCGTCAAAGCTTGAGTGATGAGTTAGTCGCCGCTCTCCTAGAGACTGCTAAAAAACTACCTACTACAAACGAGCAATTACTAGCAGTCCGTCTCTCAGGCCTGGTCAATCTTGAATTGTTCAGAAATCCCAAACACCCAGCACCTGAATTGATCAACTTGGCTCGCTTTATCAAAAGAGAAGAAGCCAAGTACAGAGGCACAGCAGTTTCTGCTATCATGTTTGGAGAACTCTTTAAAATGCTTTGATTCCACTGTGAATCAAAGCATTTTTTTATATGTCAGAAAAGACATTCTTGATGAGGAGACGAAAAAGCTACCCCATTCAGGATAGCTTTTAGTTTATTAGATTTGTTCAGCAATGACCTTTTCAGCTAGGTTCATAGCATGGTCAGACACACGAGTGTAATGGGAAATAATGTCGATAAAGTTGACACCAGCTTGCGTTGAACACTCGCCCTTGTTGAGGCGCTTAATGTGGGTCTTTCTGAGAACGCGTTCCATATTGTTAATCTCTTTATGGCGTTCAATCAGACTTTGAGCTTTTTCAATATCATTGTTTTCGACACTATCAAGGGCATCCTTGATAAATGCAGTTGTTGCTTGATAAATCTCAGCTAATTCCTCTAGAGCAGCTTCAGAAAAATGAACATCTTTGCGTTGGAGATAGTCTGTTAGGTTGAGCAACCCTTCTGCGTGGTCCCCAATCCGTTCTAAATCACGGGATGAATCCAGAATGTTAGTCAACACTTCGCTTTCCTTTTGACTCAAGGATTCGCTAGAGAGCCTGATGAGGTAACGAGTGAGTTTTTCATCGATGGTATTGATGGCCTCCTCTGTCTTGTGCCCTTTTTCAGCTACCTTTTCATCCAAACCGATGATATAGTTATAAGAAAGGTCAAAAGCTTTAGCTGCATAGTTCCCTAAGTGCAAGAGTTCTTTTTTTGCATTTCCTAGTGCGATAGAAGGAGATTGCTGGATAAGTTGTTCGTCAAGATAAAGAGGCTCGTACTTGACAACTTCATCTTCACCAGGGATGAGCTTGGTTACAAAGTAGGCCAAAGCTCCGATGAATGGAAATTGTACAATAGTATTACTTACGTTAAAGGCACCGTGAGAGAAGGCAATGGTCATCTCAGGTGAGAGATGAAGGAGTGCCTGGAAATACTCGATCATAGACGTAAATGGACCTAATAAGATTAAGCAAAGAATAGTTCCCAAAACGTTAAAGGTAACGTGGGTTGCTGCAACGCGCTTTGCAGAGACATTGGCTCCAGCTGCTGCTAGGATAACAGTTAAGGTTGTCCCGATATTATCCCCAAAGAGAACGGGTAGAGAACCTTTAAGATCAAGGAATCCACCTGCATAGAGACCTTGCAAAATCCCAATTGTCGCAGAAGAAGCTTGGATGAGGACGGTAATCACTGCACCGGCTACCACTCCTAAAATAGGATTTTGTCCCAAGGTTACCATATATTCCTTGAATTGTGGTAAATCTTTAAGTGGACTCATACCGGCACTGATGAGGTTGAGGGCGTAGAAGATTCCCCCGACACCAAACAGGATGCGTCCGATATTGTTTGCTGTTCTATTTTTTGTAAAGAAGAGGAACATGGTTCCAAGGAAAATCAAGGGCAAAGCGTATTCACCAAGTTTGAAACCGATGATAAAGGAAGTAACGGTGGTTCCAATATTGGCTCCCATGATAATTCCGATAGCCTGTCTAAGAGTTAGAAGGCTAGCGCTGACTAGACCAACCGTGATAACTGTAACCCCTGTACTTGATTGAATCAGGGCAGTTACGACAATCCCGACTAGAACACCTAAAAAGGGATTGCTGGTGTACTTGTCAATGTAAAAACGAAGGCGATCTCCAGCAGCTTGTTGCAAACCGTCTCCCATGGTCTTGATACTATATAAAAACAGTCCTAGACCTCCTAAAAAGTGAAATAAAATTTCCTGCCAATTAATGGACATTTCTTTTTCCTCCGAAAAATAATAACGGAATTTCTCCTATTCTATTTTAAAGGATAAAAGTAAATCTCACAAGTGTTTTCTTGATATTTTAGTAAGAAATCGCTAACTTTTTTAAATTTCTTCCTTAAATAGTATTCTTACCTCAAGTATAAATGTCTGCAAGGATTATATCCAAATTTAACTGTTTTTTATCCTAGTTATAGTTTATGCGTGAAATAGATTGACAACGTTTTCATATAAGATAGAATGAGGATAATCCTGTTCGGGTGGTGTCCACTAAGAACAGTTGCTTTTTATCTAAAAAGTAAAGCGTTTACTTTTTATTATATTAGGAGGATAAGATGAAAGATCTATTTTTTGAAAAACGTTGCCGTTACAGTATTCGTAAGCTGTCAATCGGGGCTTGTTCCTTGATGATTGGATCAGCTCTATTTGCGAGCCCAGCTCTTGCCGAACAGGTTGTTGTCCCTGAGACAGTTGCCAATACAAGTGCTCACGCGACAAGTGCGAGTGAAACAACTGATCCAGACACCACAGCTATCGAAAAACAATTATCGGAAACTGAAAACAAAGTAGCTGAGCAACCAATTTCAGAAAACACTCCAGCAATAACTAATCTAGTTAATGAAAAAGAAGAAGCGAAACCAGCTCCGACAGAAACAGCTGAAAAACCAACTGATAAAGAAGGAGTCAAGCCTGAGGAAGCTCCTCAAGTGGTTGACAATAAAGCCGACAAACCAAGTTTAGCAGACGTTCCTAAAAATGAAGAGAAGAGTCTCCAACCAAAAGAAATCAAGTTTGATACTTGGGAAGATTTGTTGAAATGGGAACCGGGTGCGCGTGAGGATGATCCCATCAATCGTTCCTCAGTTGAACTCGCCAAGCGCCATAGAGGTCAGTTGGTTAACGAAAAAGCAAGCAGAAGAGCTAAAGTTCAGGCGCTAGCAAATACCAACTCAAAGGCTAAAGACCACGCTTCTGTTGGTGGAGAAGAATTCAAGGCCTATGCTTTTGACTACTGGCAATACTTGGATTCAATGGTCTTCTGGGAAGGCCTAGTCCCTACTCCAGATGTCATTGATGCAGGGCACCGCAACGGAGTTCCCGTTTATGGAACACTTTTCTTCAACTGGTCAAACAGCATTGCCGACCAAGAGAAGTTTGCTGAGGCTTTGAAGCAAGATGAGGATGGCACCTTCCCTATAGCACGTAAACTCGTTGATCTCGCTAAATACTATGGATTTGATGGCTATTTCATCAACCAAGAAACAACGGGGGAATTGGTAGAACCTCTTGGTGAAAAAATGCGCCAATTCATGCTCTATACAAAAGAATACGCGGCTAAGGTCAACCACCCAATCAAGTATGCTTGGTATGATGCCATGACCTACAAATATGGTCGTTACCACGAAGATGGTCTTGGTGATTACAACTACCAGTTTATGCAAAAAGAAGGTGACAAGGTCCCTGCAGACCAATTTTTTGCCAATTTCAACTGGAACAAGGAAAAGAATGACCACTCCGTAGAGATGGCCAAATGGCTAGAACGTAGTCAATATGATGTCTTTGCAGGCTTGGAATTGCAACAAGGTGGTTCTTATAAAACCAAAGTCAAATGGGATGCCCTCTTAGATGAAAAAGGCAAGTTGCGTTTGTCACTTGGACTCTTTGCACCAGATACGATTACCAGTCTAGGAAAAACAGGCGAAGACTACCATAAGAACGAAGATATCTTCTTCACAGGCTACCAAGGAGATCCAACGGCTCAAAAACCAGCGGACAAAGAGTGGTATGGGATTGCTAATTTAGTTGCGGACCGCACACCAGCAGTAGGACGCACCTTCACTACCTCTTTCAATACAGGCCATGGTAGAAAGTGGTTTGTAGACGGCAAAGTTTCTAAGGATTCTGAGTGGAACTACCGTTCTGTTTCAGGAGTCTTGCCAACATGGCGCTGGTGGCAGACTTCAACGGGGGAAAAACTTCGTGCAGAATATGACTTTACAGATGCCTACAATGGCGGAAATTCCCTTAAATTCTCAGGTGATGTAGCTGGTAAGACAGACCAAGATGTGAATTTGTATTCTACTAAACTAGAAGTAACGGAGAAGACCAAACTTCGGGTTGCCCATAAGGGAGGAAAAGGCTCGAAAGTTTATATGGCCTTCTCTACGACTCCAGACTACAAATTTGAGGATGCAGATGCATGGAAAGAACTGACCCTTTCTGACAACTGGACAAATGAAGAATTTGACCTTAGCTCACTAGCAGGTAAAACTATCTATGCGGTTAAACTCTTCTTCGAACATGAAGGTGCTGTAAAAGATTATCAGTTCAACCTAGGTCAATTAACAATTTCAGACAATGACCAAGCACCACAAGCACCGACAGGACTCTCTGTAGTGAAACAATCTCTTAAGAACGCCCAAGAAGCTGAAGCAGTGGTCCAGTTTGCGGGTAACCAAGATGCAGATTTCTATGAAGTCTACGAAAAAGATGGAGATAACTGGCGTTTGTTGACAGGATCATCTGCTTCCACCATCTACTTGCCAAAAGTTAGCCGTTCTGCTAATGCGACTGGTACGACTCAAGAATTGAAAGTCGTTGCAGTTGGTAAAAATGGACTTCGTTCTGAAGCTGCGACGACATTTTTTAACTGGGGGATGACTGTTCAGGATACAACTCTCCCAAGACCTTTGGCTGAAAATATTGTTCCAGGTGCAAAGGTAATCGGTAGCACTTTCCCAAATACTGAAGGTGGAGAAGGTATCGAAGGCATGTTGAACGGTACCATTACCAGTCTATCAGACAAGTGGTCTTCAGGACAATTGAGCGGTAGTGTCGATATTCGTTTGACCCAACCACGTCGTGTTGTTAGATGGGTCATGGATCATGCGGGAGCTGGCGGTGAGTCTGTTAACGATGGTTTGATGAACACCAAGGACTTTGATCTTTATTACAAGGATACTGATGGCGAGTGGAAACTAGCTAAGGAAGTCCGTGGTAATAAAGCGCACGTTACGGATATCACTCTTGATAAACCAATCACCGCCCAAGACTGGCGTTTGCATGTCATTACATCTGATAACGGAACACCTTGGAAGGCCATTCGTATCTACAACTGGAAGATGTACGAAACCTTGGACACAGAAAGTCAAAATATTCCAATGGCTAAGGTAGCGGCTCGTTCACTTGGAAACCATCAAGTTCAACTAGGCTTCTCTGATGTTCCGGCAGGCGCAACCATCACCGTTTACGACAAGGCGGATTCACAAACACCGATTGCGACCTTGAAGTCTGAAACTGGTGGGGACCTGGCAACAGCACCATTAGCCTTTAACAAGCAACCAAATCTCCTCTACTATCGTACCCAACTACCTGGCAAAGAAATCAGTAACACTTTGGCTGTAGCGATTCCACAGGATGAAAGAAAAATTAAATCTGTCAGCCTTGAAAAAGGACCTAAGAAGGCGGTTTATAAAGAGGGAGAAAAACTCGACCTCAGAGGCGGAACACTCCGTGTTCAATATGAAGGGGGACAAGCCGACGAGCTGATTAACCTCACCCACTCAGGTGTGACTGTATCTGGATACGACGCTCATCAAAAAGGGGAACAGAAGCTCACAGTCAGCTACCTTGGACTTCCAGTTACTGGTGATTTAAACGTACAAGTGACTGGCCAAGATGAAGGAAAACCAAAAGAAGTAGCAGGCTTGTATATTACTAAGAAACCAAAAACAGACTATCTAGTTGGAGATCAACTGGATCTTGCAGAAGGTCGCTTTGGAGTTCTCTATGATGATGAGACAGAAGAGGCTCACAGCTTTACTGATAAAGGTGTTGAAATTACAGGCTACGATGCTCAGAAGACTGGACGCCAGACCTTGACTCTGCATTACAAAGGGCACACAGCTGAGTTCGATGTCTTTGTTTCTCCAAAGGCTGCAGTCAATGATGAGTACCTCAAACAAGAAATTACTGCTGCCCAAGGTCGTCAGTCAACCCTTGCCTATACCTTCTCAAGTGAGGACAAACAAGGAGCGTTAGTAGAGAAGCTCAATGCTGCGAAAGCTGTAGCAGAAAACCACAATGCTAGCCAAGAAGAAGTCAACCGGGCTTTGAATGAGTTGAAACAAGCAGGTGCGGACTTGGATGGCAATCAACGGTATCAAACTGCTAGAGAAGAATTGGAAGGCTTGCTCGAATCTGTCCGTGAAAAAGATTCTCAAGCTGAATTGATTGCCCAAGCTGAAGCTTTATTATCTTCACAAACACCAACTCCACAAGCTTTTGCGGACATGAAAGAAAAGCTGAATAAGAAACTAGCTCCTGCAGAAGAAAGTCACCACGTTGGTAGCATGGATCCTAATGAAGTTGCGCCAACAGTAGAGGCATTGCCTGAACTGGTTATTGAAACAGAAACAACGGCCTTTGAACGCCAAGAACGTGAGACTCCAGAACTTCTGAAAGGTCAACGTCAACTTGTCCAAAAAGGAGAGGAAGGACAAATTCGTCGTCTAGTAGAAGTAGATGCCCAAGGAAAACGTACCCTTCGTTCAACTGAAGTTCTTAAGGAAGCTATCCCAGAAATTACCGAAGTTGGAACAAAAGTTCTGTCAAGCAACCAACCGGCTGAAGGAGTAAAAGACCTAGTTTTAGAAATTCCGAAACTAGAAATTGAAGAGGATACAGTTGCCTTCGAACGTCAAGAGCGACCAAATGCAAGCCTTCTAAAAGGTCAACGTCAGCTTGTTCAAAAAGGAGAAGAAGGGCAAATTCGTCGTCTAGTAGAAGTAGATGCCCAAGGCAAACGCACCCTTCGTTCAACAGAAGTTCTCAAGGAAGCTATCCCAGAAATTACCGAAGTTGGTACAAAAGAAGTGGCGCTAAGTCCAGATAAACCTCATGCTGATACCCTCTCTAAAGAGCAAAAGGGACTTCCAGCTACACCAAGTACAAATGCTCCAACTGCAGAAGTGTCTATCAAAGGTGAAGCAGCAAGCAAACAACTGCCAAATACTGGTGTAGAAACAGATGCCAGTCTAGTAGCTCTGGGGCTTCTCGGAGTGATGAGTGGCTATGGCTTGCTTGCTAGAAAGAGGAGAGAAGACTAATCGGATTTACGAATCTTGGATTTCCTCTTAACAACTAAAAACAAGGTTTGACTGTAGATTAGTCAGGCCTTGTTTTAATGATTTTATCTCGCATTCATTACTTATTTGATAAGGTTTTTCTAGTTTTGATTTTAAGAAATGCTAGTTTCAGTTGCAAGAAAGAACTGGAAAAGTGCAGGCTTTTGCTATCTCTTTTACTCATTTTGTGATATAATTAACACGTATAAAAAAAGAAGGAGTCATATCTAATGGCAAAATTGACTGTTAAAGACGTTGAATTGAAAGGGAAAAAAGTTCTCGTTCGTGTTGACTTCAACGTACCTGTTAAAGATGGCGTGATTACCAACGACAACCGTATCACTGCAGCTCTTCCAACTATCAAGTACATCCTTGAACAAGGTGGACGTGCTATCCTCTTCTCTCACCTTGGCCGTGTAAAAGAAGAAGCAGACAAAGCTGGTAAATCACTTGCTCCTGTAGCTGCTGACTTGGCTGCTAAATTGGGTCAAGACGTTGCTTTCCTTCCAGGTGTCACTCGTGGTGCTGAATTGGAAGCAGCAATCAACGCTCTTGAAGATGGACAAGTTCTCTTGGTTGAAAACACTCGTTTTGAAGATGTTGACGGCAAGAAAGAATCTAAAAACGATCCTGAACTTGGTAAATACTGGGCATCACTTGGAGATGGTATCTTCGTAAACGATGCATTCGGTACAGCTCACCGTGCACACGCATCTAACGTTGGTATCTCAGCAAACGTTGAAAAAGCAGTTGCTGGATTCCTTCTTGAAAACGAAATTGCCTACATCCAAGAAGCAGTTGAAGCTCCAGAACGCCCATTCGTTGCTATCCTTGGTGGTTCAAAAGTTTCAGACAAGATCGGTGTTATCGAAAACTTGCTTGAAAAAGCTGATAAAGTTCTTATCGGTGGTGGGATGACTTACACATTCTACAAAGCACAAGGTATCGAAATCGGTAACTCACTTGTAGAAGAAGACAAATTGGATGTCGCCAAAGCTCTTCTTGAAAAAGCAAACGGCAAATTGATCTTGCCAGTTGACTCAAAAGAAGCAAACGCATTTGCTGACTACACTGAAGTGAAAGACACTGAGGGTGAAGCAGTAGACCCAGGTTTCCTTGGTTTGGATATCGGTCCAAAATCTATCGCTAAATTCGATGAAGCTTTGACTGGTGCCAAAACAGTTGTATGGAACGGACCAATGGGTGTCTTTGAAAACCCTGACTTCCAAGCTGGTACAATCGGTGTCATGGATGCTATCGTGAAACAACCAGGTGTGAAATCAATCATCGGTGGTGGTGACTCAGCTGCCGCAGCCATCAACCTTGGTCGTGCAGACAAGTTCTCATGGATCTCTACTGGTGGTGGAGCATCAATGGAACTCCTTGAAGGTAAAGTATTGCCAGGATTGGCTGCACTTACAGAAAAATAATCTTTCGTAAATGAAACGATGAAAAGAGGAACTTTGTTTCCTCTTTTTCTTGTAGCTTGAATTAAAAACGTTTCCGATTGATTTTGGCTCATAAAATCAACTAAATTATGATAAAATGGAAATAGAAAGTTGAGATTATGGGTTATTTTAAAAAATATAAATTTGATAAGTCACAGTTCAAGCTTGGTCTACGAACCTTTAAAACCGGAATTGCTGTTTTTTTAGTTCTCTTGATTTTTGGATTCTTTGGTTGGAAGGGGCTTCAAATTGGGGCTTTGACAGCAGTCTTTAGTTTGAGAGAAAGCTTTGATAAGAGTGTTCATTTTGGAACTTCACGTATCTTAGGAAATAGCATCGGAGGTTTTTATGCTCTTGTCTTTTTTCTCTTAAATACCTTATTTCAAGAAGCCTTTTGGGTAACCTTACTAGTTGTTCCGATTTGCACCATGTTAACCATTATGACAAATGTTGCCATGAACAACAAGGCAGGAGTTATCGGTGGTGTAGCAGCTATGTTGATTATTACCCTATCAATACCAAGCGGAGAAACATTTTTGTACGTGTTTGCGCGTGTATTTGAAACTTTTATGGGTGTTTTTGTGGCCATACTCGTAAATTATGATATTGATCGTTTCAGAAATCTCCTGGAGAAAAAAAGAAAATAATGTTACATTTTATGACATTATCAATTGACGTATGTGTTTTTTTAGATTATAATAGATAGAAAGAAGGAAATTGTAAATGAAGGAAAGAGAATTTCGCCGAAATATGGCTGTTTTTCCTATCGGCAGTGTGATGAAATTGACCGATCTCTCGGCGCGTCAGATTCGTTATTATGAAGATCAAGAGTTGATAAAGCCTGATCGAAACGAAGGGAACCGTCGCATGTATTCTTTGAATGACATGGATCGTTTGCTTGAAATCAAAGATTATATCTCTGAAGGATATAATATCGCTGCCATTAAGAAAAAATATGCTGAACGTGAGGCGAAATCCAAGAAAGCAGTGAGCCCAACGGAGGTGCGTCGTGCGCTTCATAATGAGCTCCTTCAACAGGGACGCTTTGCTTCAGCACAGTCGCCTTTTGGTCGCGGTTAGGCAATCGCAAGTAGTCAAAAATTAAGGAGAAAACTCATGCCAATCACAGCTGCAGATATTCGTCGTGAAGTCAAGGAAAAAAATGTTACCTTTATTCGTCTCATGTTTTCAGATATTCTGGGAACTATGAAAAACGTCGAAATTCCTGCTACAGATGAACAGTTAGACAAGGTCTTGTCAAACAAAGCCATGTTTGATGGATCTTCTATTGAAGGTTTTGTACGTATCAATGAGTCAGATATGTACTTGTACCCAGACTTGGATACATGGACAGTCTTCCCTTGGGGAGATGAAAATGGAAGTGTTGCAGGTTTGATCTGTGATGTCTATACAACAGAGGGTGAGCCATTTGCAGGTGACCCACGTGGTAATCTGAAGCGTGCACTTCGTCATATGGAAGAAGTAGGATTCAAATCTTTCAACCTTGGTCCAGAACCAGAATTCTTCCTATTTAAGCTGGATGAAAATGGGGATCCGACTCTTGAGGTAAATGACAAGGGTGGCTACTTTGATTTGGCACCTACAGATCTTGCGGACAATACGCGTCGTGAAATCGTTAATGTCTTGACCAAAATGGGATTTGAAGTAGAAGCAAGTCACCACGAGGTTGCGGTTGGACAACATGAGATTGACTTCAAGTATGATGAAGTCCTCCGTGCCTGTGACAAGATTCAAATCTTTAAGCTCGTAGTAAAAACTATTGCTCGTAAACATGGTCTTTACGCAACCTTTATGGCAAAACCAAAATTTGGTATCGCTGGGTCAGGTATGCACTGTAATATGTCCTTGTTTGATGCAGAAGGAAATAATGCCTTCTTTGATCCGAATGATCCAAAAGGAATGCAGTTGTCTGAAACGGCCTACCATTTCCTTGGTGGTTTGATCAAGCATGCTTATAACTATACTGCCATCATGAACCCAACAGTTAACTCATACAAACGTTTGGTTCCAGGTTATGAAGCGCCTGTTTACATTGCTTGGGCTGGTCGTAACCGTTCGCCACTTGTGCGCGTGCCTGCTTCACGTGGTATGGGAACTCGTCTTGAGTTGCGTTCAGTGGACCCAATGGCAAACCCATACATCGCTATGGCAGTTCTGTTAGAAGTTGGTTTGCATGGTATTGAAAACAAAATTGAAGCACCAGCTCCTATCGAAGAAAATATCTATATCATGACAGCAGAAGAACGTAAGGAGGCTGGTATTACAGACCTTCCATCAACCCTTCACAACGCTTTGAAAGCTTTGACAGAGGATGAGGTTGTCAGAGCGGCTCTTGGAGAACATATCTATACTAGTTTCCTTGAAGCTAAACGAATCGAATGGGCAAGTTATGCAACCTTCGTTTCACAATGGGAAATTGATAATTATTTAGACCTTTATTAATGAAGAAAGATTGCCTGAGGGCAGTCTTTTTTATTGTATTTTATATCGAGGTGTGATATATTTTATATAACGAAATGCGATATATCGAACTAAATGGGAGGCGCTTATAAATGGAATTAACGGATAAGATTCGTCGAGTTTATCTTCCAATGACGGAAACGGGATTTTATATCTTGTTCTGTCTGCAAAGGGAACGTCATGGTTATAGTATTACGCAAAAGGTCAAGGAAATGACAGATTCGCAAGTTTCTATTAGTCCTGGAACTATGTATGGAACCTTGTCAAAAATGGAAAAGGATGGCCTGATTTCCTTTGTCCGAGAAGAGGAAAAACGGAAAATCTATCAGATTACAGACTTGGGTCAGAAAGTTTTAGAAATCGAACTCAAACGTATTGAACGACTTTACAGAAATAGTCGGGAGGAAGGTTGATGGAAAAGAAGGTTGTTTATAGAATTACTACCATTGCGGATTATGATAGAGAGGCTTTATACCTTGGGGAAATGCATGCTAAGGGTTGGAAACTTGAGGAAGTGAGTTACTCTAACTTAGTAGTTGCGGTTAAGTATACTTTTGAAAAGTGCCAACCGGAGCAGGTGTCTTATCAGTTGGATTTTCACCCAATGGAAAAATCAGAGAGAGCCTCCTATTTACAACTATTTAAAGACTGTGGATGGGAGCATATTATAGATTTTAATGGTTTTTCCTACTTTAGAAAGCTTCATTCTGGAATTGAGTTGGATACTGAGTTTGAAATCTATAATGACGCTACTGGGAAGTTAGCCATGGTCAAACGGATTTTAATAATGCGGATGCTTCCTATTTTGCTTCTCTTTTTAGCTCTAATACCGATTTTCTCAAAGTTTCTCAGTGGAGGTAGTAATTTCAGTTGGGTAATGTTTTTGATTGTTATTATGGATTGTGTTTTATTGATAGTTTTTGCAATTCAGATTTTTTATATTTTTTGGAGATTGTTCCAAAAGTGGAAAGAATTATCTGATAGCTGAAACAATACTTGTTTTCTGATTTGGAGGTCAGGCAATGAATAGCAAAGTACAATTTCGGATTTTCACCATTGTTGATTTGGACAAGGAAGAAGATTATTTGCATGAGATGCACTTGAAAGGTTGGAGATATAGAACTAGTCGTTTGGGCTTTTTCTATTTTGACCAATGTCAACCGGACGATGTCATATACTGTATCTATGATTCTAGATTTCTTAAAAAGTATAAGCATGAACTGCAAGATTTTAGGAATAGAGATTGGGAATTGATAGAAACAGGTTTTTGTTCGATTCTTCGTAAATTATCTTCAGATATACTTCCAGAGGATCAAGTCTATATGACTAATGGTCTTGGATGGGAAGTTATGTGGTCCAGACTTCGTTCTTGTATAGCTGCTTTCTCGGGTGGTTTTGTTGTTTGCATGAGTTTGTATCGAGAAAACTTGTCTCAGTCTTTCTTTATTATTTTCTTGTTATATGCTTGCTTAATTTCTTATCTAATCTATGGTTTTTTCAGACTTAAAAGGAAATACCAAATTGATGAAAAGTAAGTTTCTAGGTCTTCAGACTGATTTTTAGCACTCTTGGCAAAAGAGTGCTAATTTTTTGAGTTTTTGTCTTGACATTCTCTTCTAAGGGTGTATAATAGAATCATGAGTTAGCACTTAGGTGGATCGAGTGCTAATCGATTGGACAGAGAGGAGTGATGAGATGGTTACAGAGCGTCAGCAGAATATTTTAAATCTGATTATTGACATCTTTACCAAAACGCACGAACCTGTCGGATCCAAAGCTTTGCAAGAGTCTATCAACTCTAGCAGTGCAACCATTCGTAATGATATGGCGGCTCTAGAAAAGCAAGGTTTGCTTGAGAAGGCGCATACTTCAAGCGGTCGGATGCCAAGTGTTGCTGGTTTTCAGTACTATGTGAAACACTCACTGGATTTTGACCGATTGGCTGAAAATGAGGTCTATGAGATTGTCAAAGCCTTTGATCAGGAATTCTTCAAACTGGAGGATATTCTACAAGAGGCAGCTAATGTCTTGACAGACTTAAGTGGCTGCACAGTTGTAGCGCTAGATGTTGAGCCGAGCAGGCAACGGTTGACAGCTTTTGATATCGTTGTTTTGGGACAACATACCGCTCTTGCAGTTTTTACACTTGATGAGTCTCGAACGGTTACCAGTCAGTTTCTGATTCCAAGGAACTTCTTGCAGGAGGATTTGCTGAAACTGAAGAGCATTATTCAGGAACGTTTCCTCGGTCACACCGTTCTAGATATTCACTACAAGATTCGGACGGAGATTCCACAGATTATCCAGCGTTACTTTACAACGACGGACAATGTCATCGATCTCTTTGAACACATCTTTAAGGAAATGTTCAACGAAAACATTGTGGTGGCGGGCAAGGTCAATCTTTTGAATTTTGCCAATCTAGCAGCCTATCAGTTCTTTGACCAACCACAGAAAGTGGCTCTGGAGATTCGTGAGGGTCTGCATGAAGATCAGATGCAAAATGTTCGTGTTGCAGACAGTCAAGAGTCTTGTCTGGCAGACCTAGCAGTGATTAGCAGTAAATTCCTCATCCCTTATCGAGGATTTGGAATTCTGGCGATTATCGGTCCGGTCAATCTGGATTACCAGCAATTGGTCAATCAACTCAATGTTGTCAATCGAGTACTAACTATGAAACTCACAGATTTCTATCGCTATTTGAGTAGTAATCATTATGAGGTGAGTTGAACATGAAATTACATAAATTCCTAAAAAGGAGGCGAAAAATGTCTGAGGAAATAAAAAACGAAGAAGTAAAAGAAGAGGAAGTGGTGGAAACGACTGAGGAAACAACTCCTGAAAAGTCAGAGCTAGACTTGGCAAATGAACGTGCGGATGAGTTTGAGAATAAATACCTTCGTGCTCATGCAGAAATGCAAAATATCCAACGCCGTGCCAATGAAGAGCGTCAAAACTTGCAACGTTATCGTAGCCAGGACTTAGCAAAAGCAATCTTACCATCGCTCGACAACCTAGAACGTGCACTCGCAGTTGAAGGATTGACAGATGATGTCAAAAAAGGATTGGAGATGGTGCAAGAAAGCTTGATTCACGCTTTGAAAGAAGAGGGAATCGAAGAAATCGCAGCGGATGGAGAATTTGACCATAACTATCATATGGCCATCCAAACTCTCCCAGCAGACGATGAACATCCAGCAGATACCATCGCCCAAGTCTTCCAAAAAGGCTACAAACTCCATGACCGCATCTTACGCCCAGCCATGGTAGTGGTCTATAACTAGGCAATTCTGACGGTTGCTGAAGCAACTCGTCAGAAAACGTCAATCGCTATGGCGTTTGCCTAGCCTCCTTACTAACTCGTCGTCGAAATAAAATCGATTTCGACTTCTCGTGTCGCAACATAAATACATTGAAAACTTGTCCGAAACGACAAAAAACTATGAAGAAAGATAAAAAGCAAGCCGGAGGCTTGCAAGGAAGATATTGCCCACTGTGGTGAAAGTTTCAGTAGCATAAGCTACTGAAACAGGGGATTTTTGAGACAATAGGCTCAAAAATAAGTGATGAAATCCCGAAGGGAGTTGCTCACGTCCCCACCACTTAAGGGAAATATCAAAAATAGAAAATTAACTAACAAGGAGAAAAACACATGTCTAAAATTATCGGTATTGACTTAGGTACAACAAACTCAGCAGTTGCAGTTCTTGAAGGAACTGAAAGCAAAATCATCGCAAACCCAGAAGGTAACCGTACAACTCCATCTGTAGTATCATTCAAAAACGGTGAAATCATCGTTGGTGACGCTGCGAAACGTCAAGCAGTTACAAACCCAGATACAGTTATCTCTATCAAATCTAAGATGGGAACTTCTGAAAAAGTTTCTGCTAACGGAAAAGAATACACTCCACAAGAAATCTCAGCTATGATCCTTCAATACTTGAAAGGTTACGCTGAAGATTACCTTGGTGAAAAAGTAACTAAAGCAGTTATTACAGTTCCAGCTTACTTTAACGATGCTCAACGCCAAGCAACAAAAGACGCTGGTAAAATTGCTGGTCTTGAAGTAGAACGTATCGTTAACGAGCCAACTGCAGCAGCACTTGCTTACGGTTTGGATAAGACTGACAAAGAAGAAAAAATCTTGGTATTCGACCTTGGTGGTGGTACGTTTGACGTATCTATCCTTGAATTGGGTGACGGTGTCTTCGATGTATTGTCAACTGCAGGGGACAACAAACTCGGTGGTGACGACTTTGACCAAAAAATCATCGACCACTTGGTAGCAGAATTCAAGAAAGAAAATGGTATTGACTTGTCTACTGACAAGATGGCAATGCAACGTTTGAAAGATGCAGCTGAAAAGGCTAAGAAAGACCTTTCAGGTGTAACTTCAACACAAATCAGCTTGCCATTCATCACTGCGGGTGAAGCTGGACCTCTTCACTTGGAAATGACCTTGACTCGTGCGAAATTTGACGATTTGACTCGTGACCTTGTAGAACGTACAAAAGTCCCAGTTCGTCAAGCCCTTTCAGATGCAGGTTTGAGCTTGTCAGAAATCGATGAAGTTATCCTTGTTGGTGGTTCAACTCGTATCCCAGCCGTTGTAGAAGCTGTTAAGGCTGAAACTGGTAAAGAACCAAACAAATCAGTAAACCCTGATGAAGTTGTTGCTATGGGTGCTGCGATCCAAGGTGGTGTGATCACTGGTGATGTTAAAGACGTTGTCCTTCTTGACGTAACTCCATTGTCACTTGGTATCGAAACAATGGGTGGTGTCTTCACAAAACTTATCGACCGCAACACTACTATTCCAACATCTAAATCACAAGTCTTCTCAACTGCGGCAGACAACCAACCAGCCGTTGATATCCACGTTCTTCAAGGTGAACGCCCAATGGCAGCAGATAACAAGACTCTTGGACGTTTCCAATTGACAGATATCCCAGCTGCACCTCGTGGAATTCCTCAAATCGAAGTAACTTTCGACATCGACAAGAACGGTATCGTGTCTGTTAAGGCTAAAGACCTTGGAACTCAAAAAGAGCAAACAATCGTTATCCAATCTAACTCTGGCTTGACTGACGAAGAAATCGACCGCATGATGAAAGATGCAGAAGCTAACGCTGAAGCAGATAAGAAACGTAAAGAAGAAGTTGACCTTCGTAACGAAGTAGACCAAGCAATCTTTGCGACTGAAAAGACAATCAAGGAAACTGAAGGTAAAGGCTTCGATGCAGAACGTGATGCTGCTCAAGCTGCCCTTGATGACCTTAAGAAAGCCCAAGAAGATAATAACTTGGATGAAATGAAAGCAAAACTTGAAGCGTTGAACGAAAAAGCTCAAGGACTTGCTGTTAAACTCTACGAACAAGCCGCAGCAGCTCAACAAGCTCAAGCAGGGGCAGAAGGCGCACAAGCAACAGGAAATGCAGGCGATGACGTCGTAGACGGAGAGTTTACGGAGAAATAAGATGAGTGTATCGGATGAAGAGTATCTAAAAAATACACGAAAGGTTTATAATGATTTTTGTAGTCGAGCTGACAACTATAGAACATCAAAAGATTTTATTGACAATATTCCAATAGAATATTTAGCTAGATATAGAGAAATTATATTAGCTGAACATGATAGTTGTGTCAAAAATGATGAAGCGGTAAGGAATTTTGTTACTTCAGTATTGTTGTCGGCGCTAGTATCAGCACTAGTATCAGCAACCATACAAAAACCAGAATTTATAATATCGTTTATAATTGGCATGGTTTGGGTTGTCTGTGTATTCCTTCTAATCTATTGGAATTTTATAGCCAATACTAAGAAGCGACAAAAATATATAAATGTTTCTGTACTTATAGGATATTTAAAATCAAAATAAAGTTAATTTACTTATTCGCAGAGGTTGCAACCCAGCCTCTGTTTTTCGGTAAAATAGAGGGTGTTGCTTATGAAAAAAGTACTTTGTATCCTTTATCCTAATTTTTCTCTTTATGAGATATCCTCTTTAACGAGTACTTTGGCTCTGTCTTTTGACATCACGATTGATTATGTAGCTTCAGATCATTCGATGGTGGTCTCTGAAGATGGCTTGCCTTGTTTACCTACAAAAACATTGGATCAAGTACGTATAGAAGAGTATTCTTGTGTGATTTTGCCAGGAATGGTAAATATAGGGCCTGTTCTACAGGATGAAAAATTAGCCTCATTTTTGAGAGAACTCGGTGAGCAGGATATCTTAATTACAGCAATTTCTTCTGCGCCCATTTTGTTAGCGAAAGCTGGCTTGTTGAATGACACGGAATTTACTGGTGGGATTTGGCAAAACTTCTTTGATTATTTTGAATTTCTTCCTCGGGAAAATTTCAAAGCAAAAGCTGTCCTGCAAGATAAAAATATCATTACTGCTATTGGCTTTGCACATCAAGAGTTTGCAAGAAAAGTGATTCTTGGTCTAGGTTTGGCAGAAAATACTGACAACTATTTTAAAGAACAGAACGAATATTCAGAAGAGGACTTGATTTTTACTCTATCGGACAAAGAGTTTGATGAAGTGAAGCAGAGTATAGAAAATACCCTCTAATGATTTGCTTATAAATTATAGAAAGGAATAAGGGTGTTCGTAATTGAACTCGAGCGGAAAGCTTGGGAATTAGATAAACCTCCTAAGAAATCAGGATTTCTTGTCGGTTTCCTAAATTTCAGTCGCTTTCTGTTCGCTCTTAGTATCTTGTATGAACAATACTGAATTTTATGATCGTCTGGGGGTGTCAAAAAACGCTTCGGCAGACGAGATCAAAAAGGCTTATCGTAAGCTTTCAAAAAAATATCACCCAGATATCAATAAGGAACCTGGTGCTGAGGAAAAGTACAAGGAAGTTCAAGAAGCCTA
Organism: Streptococcus downii; assembly: GCF_004353325.1. Lineage (NCBI taxonomy): Bacteria > Bacillati > Bacillota > Bacilli > Lactobacillales > Streptococcaceae > Streptococcus > Streptococcus downii. Next base: position 40,648 of record NZ_MZNX01000006.1, on the reverse strand, counting down.
TGAGACTTTGAGTGACGACCAAAAACGTGCAGCCTACGACCAGTATGGTGCTACAGGTGCCAACGGTGGCTTTGGTGGTACTGGCGGTTTCGGTGGCTTTGACGGAGCAAGTGGCTTCGGTGGTTTTGAGGATATTTTCTCAAGTTTCTTTGGTGGAGGCGGGGCTTCGCGCAATCCAAACGCTCCTCGTCAAGGTGATGATCTCCAGTATCGTGTGAACTTGACCTTTGAAGAAGCTATCTTTGGAACGGAAAAAGAAGTTAAATACAATCGTGAAGCCAGCTGTCGTACATGTAATGGCTCTGGTGCTAAGCCAGGGACAAGTCCAGTCACTTGTGGACGCTGTCATGGCGCTGGTGTCATTAACGTTGATACGCAAACTCCGCTTGGTATGATGCGCCGCCAAGTAACCTGTGATGTCTGTCATGGTCGCGGAAAGGAAATTAAAGATCCATGTACAACTTGTCACGGAACAGGTCATGAAAAACAAGCTCATAGCGTACATGTGAAGATTCCTGCTGGTGTGGAAACAGGCCAACAAATCCGCTTAGCGGGTCAAGGTGAAGCCGGCTTTAACGGTGGACCTTACGGAGACTTGTACGTGGTGGTTTCAGTTGAAGCTAGTGATAAGTTTGAACGTGAAGGAACGACTATCTTCTACAATCTGAACCTCAACTTTGTCCAAGCAGCCCTTGGAGATACTGTGGAAATTCCAACTGTACATGGTGATGTTGAATTGGTCATCCCAGAAGGAACTCAGACAGGTAAGAAATTCCGTCTACGTGGCAAGGGAGCGCCAAGCCTTCGTGGAGGTGCCGTTGGTGATCAATACGTTACAGTCAATGTCGTGACTCCGACAGGCTTAAACGACCGCCAAAAAGCAGCTTTGAAGGAATTCGCAGCTGCAGGTGACTTGAAAGTCAATCCAAAGAAAAAAGGCTTCTTTGACCATATAAAAGATGCCTTTGAAGGAGAATAAAACAAAAAGAGTCGATTGGCTCTTTTTTTGTTATCTTTAAAAATTTATCATTGGGGAAATCATTTTCCAGCTGGTCTACTATTTATACTTTTGAGTGAGCAAGCCAGCCACATCCATCTCCTGGATGAGTTGCTTGAATTCCTCTTCCTTTCCAGGCTTAACGGTGACGGTATCAATGCGCTTAATCGCCGAATTATCCTGAATATCTACTAAGGTCAAAGCTTTTTCATAGAATGCGATTCCCTTTTTAAAACTTTCCTGATTATTCCAAAAGAGAAGTGAGTAATTAGGGTTAAATTTCTTTCCTTTTTCTTGGAAATACTTCTCGCCCTCCTTCTCTAAAAATTGGAATAAGCCATGATTGAACAAGTTATCCCCTACTTTATAGTAGGAAATCTCTCCTGTCTGGAGGACATAGACTTCGAGTCGGTTTTTGGAGAGTTTTGGACTTTCTTTTAGGACGGGGTGGCTATTGATGACCTCATCTGAGAAAGTAACATAAAAATGTAAGCCTCCACCCTCAAATTGATACCTTCCATTTGATTCTACTTTTTCAGGAGGCATGTCAAGAGAGATAAAGGTTTGTTTTAAGTCATCATTCCCTTTTTGGATGTCACTCGGTGAGGCCTTGAAAAGATTCATCAGTAGTAGAAATGCCAAGGCTGCAAGCAGGCAGAGGCAACCACAAGGGATCGCGATGACCTTCGCTAGAACTTTTAAAAACTGTTTCACTTTCATTCCCTCCTTTTTCTGTTCGGGCTCAGTGTCCCAAAAAGAGTTTAAGGAAAGTTAGAGACTCTCTTATCCTTGTTTTTCTTCTTGGAGGACTGCCATTCTGGTTTGGAAATCCTTTTCTAAGACTTTGAACTTGTAGGTTAGGTCTTTTTGGTATTCCTTGATAAGGGCTTTTTGTTGGTCGATGATTTGCAGGCTGTTTTGAATGATATCCAAATCCTCCTTCATAGCCTCGACACGGTCGCTAGTATCCACAAATTCCTCTGTGATGGCTTGGCGATTTTTTACGACAAAATAACTTCCAGCTGCAGCTCCTACGAATAGCAGTAGATTTGATAGTTTCATGGCAACTCCTTAGGCATTTCTAATAGTTTCAGCGACTTGGGCAAGTTTGTCAAAGTCAGGTTCGTGGGCAATAAAGTCAATCTTGAGGTCATCTTCTGCACCGTAGCGAGGTACGAGATGCACATGGGTATGAAAGACCGTTTGACCAGCGACTTCCTCACAGTTGGTAATGATATTCATGCCAACAGCTTTAGTAGCCTTCATGACTTTTTGAGCCACTGTTGGCACTTGGGCAAAGAGTTGGCTGGCGCTCGCAGCATCCATCTCCAAAAGATTGCGATAGTGCCCTTTTGGTACAATGAGGGTGTGTCCAGGCGTTACTTGAGAGATATCAAGAAAGGCAAGAACCTGCTCATCCTCGTATACTTTTGAAGCAGGAATATCCCCTGCGATGATCTTACAAAAAATGCAATCTGACATAAAATCCACCTCTACTGTATTGAATTTTGATATAATATAGCTACATTATACCAGATTCGGAGAAAATATGTTAGAAATTAAAAACCTGACAGGAGGCTATGTTCACGTTCCTGTCTTGAAAGATGTGTCCTTTACAGTTGAAAGTGGGCAGTTGGTCGGTTTGATTGGTCTCAACGGTGCTGGGAAATCAACGACTATCAATGAGATTATTGGTCTGTTGACACCTTACAGTGGGGAAATCAAGATTAATGGTCTCACCCTGCGAGAAGATGCGACCAACTATCGCAAGCAGATTGGCTACATCCCAGAAACGCCTAGCTTGTACGAGGAATTGACTCTCAGAGAGCATATCGAAACGGTTGCCATGGCTCATGGTATCGATCAGAAAGTGGCTTTTGATCGAGTAGAACCTTTGTTAAAAATGTTCCGTCTGGACCAAAAATTAGACTGGTTCCCAGTGCATTTTTCCAAAGGGATGAAGCAGAAGGTCATGATTATCTGTGCCTTTGTCGTAGATCCGAGTCTTTTCATCGTTGATGAACCTTTTCTTGGCCTCGATCCGCTGGCCATTTCTGACTTGATTCAGCTTCTAGAAGTGGAAAAGCAAAAAGGCAAGTCCATTCTCATGAGTACCCACGTGCTAGACTCAGCAGAAAAGATGTGTGATGCCTTTGTCATTCTCCACAAGGGAGAGGTTCGGGCTCAGGGGAACCTCCAGCAACTCCGGGGTGCTTTTGCAATGCCTGATGCTAGTTTGAATGATATTTACTTGGCTCTGACCAAAGAGGAGGAGCTATGAAAGACTTGTTTTTAAAGAGAAAGCAGGCCTTTCGCAAGGAGTGTGTCGGTTATCTGCGCTATGTTCTCAATGACCACTTTGTCTTGTTCCTGCTGGTTCTCATCGGTTTTCTAGCCTACCAGTATAGTCAACTTTTGCAAAATTTTCCTGAAAATCATTGGCCTATTCTCTTGTTTTTGGGGATTGTCTCTGCCTTGCTTTTAGCTTGGGGAGGAATCGCGACCTATATGGAAGGACCGGATAAACTCTTTCTCTTAGTCAGTGAAGAGGAGGTCAAGTCCTACCTCAAAGGGCAGACAGTGCGCTCACTGGTCTTTTGGCTTTTGGTGCAGACTCTCTGTTTATCCTTATTTGCACCCTTGTTTTTAGCCATGGGTTATGGCTTGCCAGTCTTTCTCGTCTATGTGTTTTTATTGGGGACTGGGAAATACTTCCTCTTTCGCCAAAAAGCCAGTAAATTTCTTACTGAGACTGGATTGGATTGGGACTATGTGATCGCCCAAGAAAGCAAACGCAAGCAAATCTTGCTTCGTTTCTTTGCTCTCTTTACTCAGGTCAAGGGGATTTCTAACAGCGTCAAGCGCCGAGCTTATCTGGATTTTATCCTAAAGACGGTTCAAAAGGTTCCAGGGAAGATCTGGCAAAATCTCTATCTTCGTTCTTACCTGCGAAATGGAGACCTCTTTGCCCTCAGTTTGCGTCTCTTGCTCCTATCCTTATTAGCTGTGATCTTTATCGAGCAAGCTTGGATAGCGACAGCGGTGGTAGTGCTGTTTAACTACCTCTTGCTCTTTCAGTTGCTGGGCCTCTATCACGCTTTTGACTACCAGTACTTGACCCAGCTCTTTCCACTAGAAAAAGGGGAGAAAGAAAAGGGTCTGAAACAGATTGTAGTCGGTGTGGGAAGTGCAGTTCTTTTGTTAGAATTGCTGGTCGGAGCAGTGGTTTTTCAAGAAAAAATATCCTTGTTGGTTCTTGTAGGAGCTAGTCTCTTCCTACAATTGTTTTATTTACCTTACCAACTGAAAAGACTGGTTGACGAATAGACCAAAAACTAGTAGAATAGTAAGGAAACTTTATACGGAGGAAAGAAATGGACTTGGGTGATAATGAGCTAACGCTGACCCCTATACCTGGGAAGAGCGGCAAAGCTTATATGGGAAGCTACCCTGATGGGAAGCGCGTCTTTGTAAAAATGAACACCTCTCCAATCCTACCTGGCCTAGCCAGAGAACAAATCGCTCCTCAATTACTATGGACTCGTCGTTTGCCAGATGGTCGTGATATGTGTGCCCAAGAATGGTTGACGGGTAAAATCTTGACACCGCACGATATGAACCGCAAGCAGATCATCAATATCTTGACACGTCTTCACCGCTCACGTCCCTTGATGAAGCAGTTGAGCCGTTTGGGATATACCATGGAGACGCCAGTAGACTTGTTGCAGTCTTGGAGGCAAGAAGCGCCTGAAGTCTTGAAACGACATCAGTACTTAAACTCGGTGATCGATGATTTGCGCAGGACGGTTCCAGGATTTAGGGAAGACCATGCAACGATTGTGCATGGGGATCTTCGCCATAGTAATTGGATTGAGACAGAGAGTGGGCTTGTTTATTTAGTGGATTGGGATTCGGTTCGCCTGACGGATCGCATGTTTGATGTGGCGCATATGCTGTGTCATTATATTCCAGAGCAACATTGGCATGATTGGCTAACTTATTACGGTTATAAGTACAATCAGACAGTGTTAGATAAATTGTATTGGTATGGTCAGTATTCTTACTTGAGCCAGATTGCCAAATACTTTGTAAATCAAGATTTAGATAATGTAAACCGGGAGATTTATGCCTTGCGTATCTTTCGTGACAAGTATGGAAAGAAGAGATGAGAGTTAGAAATCGTAAAGGGGCGACAGAGTTACTAGAGGCTAATCCCCAGTATGTGGTCCTCAATCCCTTGGAGGCTAAAGGGAAATGGCGAGACTTGTTTGGAAATGATCATCCTATTCATGTTGAAGTTGGAAGTGGAAAAGGAGCCTTCGTATCTGGAATGGCCAAACAAAATCCTGACATCAACTACATTGGGATTGATATCCAAAAGTCGGTATTGAGTTATGCCTTGGACAAGGTGCTTGAAGTTGGAGTTCCCAACATCAAATTGCTGTGGGTAGATGGTTCAGATCTGACTGACTATTTCGAAGACGGTGAAATTGATCGTCTCTACCTAAACTTTTCAGATCCCTGGCCTAAAAAACGCCATGAAAAACGTCGTTTGACTTACAAGAGTTTCTTGGATACCTTCAAGCGTATCTTGCCTGAGAATGGGGAAATCCATTTCAAGACAGACAACCGTGGCTTATTTGAGTACAGCCTGGTGAGCTTTTCTCAGTATGGGATGAAGCTCAATGGTGTCTGGCTAGACTTACATGCCAGTGATTTTGAAGGCAATGTCATGACGGAATATGAGCAAAAATTCTCCAGCAAAGGTCAAGTGATCTACCGAGTTGAGGCAGAATTTTAAGAAATAGCTTGAAAACCAGCCGTTTGAGTGCTTATGCTTTACATAAATTGACAAACGTGCTATACTGATAGTAAGAATATGAGAAAGAGAGGCGGGGAAATATCTTCGCCTCTTGCTTATGAGGAGGTGGACGCAATCGCAACAATCGTAGAATTAGTCAGAGAAGTTGTAGAACCTGTCATTCAAGCACCTTTCGAACTCGTGGATATCGAGTATGGAAAGATTGGCAGTGACATGATTCTCAGTATTTTTGTAGATAAACCTGAAGGAATTACCTTGAACGACACGGCAGACCTGACAGAAATCATCAGTCCTGTTCTTGATACTATCAAGCCTGATCCCTTCCCAGAACAATATTTCCTAGAAATTACCAGTCCAGGCTTGGAACGTCCTTTGAAAACCAAGGATGCTATCGCTGGAGCAGTTGGTAAATACATCCATGTCGGGCTCTACCAGGCCATCGATAAGCAAAAAGTCTTTGAGGGAACCTTGCTATCCTTTGAAGAGGATGAGTTGACCATGGAGTACATGGACAAAACACGTAAGAAAACTGTCCAAATTCCATACAGTTTAGTATCAAAAGCACGTTTAGCAGTAAAACTATAGAAAAGAAAGGATAGCTTTTGAGGATTCAAAAGTGAAGAAAACATGAGTAAAGAAATGCTAGAGGCCTTCCGCATTTTGGAAGAAGACAAGGGAATCAAAAAAGAAGACATCATCGACGCAGTAGTAGAGTCGCTTCGTTCCGCTTATCGCAGACGCTATGGTCAGTCTGATAGCGTAGCTATTGACTTCAACGAAAAAACAGGTGACTTTACTGTCTATACTGTTCGTGAAGTTGTTGATGAAGTATTTGATAGTCGTTTGGAAATCAGCTTGAAAGATGCTCTTGCCATTAATTCAGCCTATGAGCTTGGTGACAAAATCAAGTTTGAAGAAGCACCTGCTGAGTTTGGCCGTGTAGCTGCCCAATCTGCCAAACAAACCATCATGGAAAAAATGCGCAAGCAAACACGTGCTATTACCTACAATACTTATAAAGAACATGAGCAAGAAATCATGTCAGGCACAGTAGAACGTTTTGATAACCGCTTTATCTATGTCAACCTTGGCAGCATTGAAGCCCAATTGTCCAAACAAGACCAAATCCCTGGAGAAGTCTTTGCTTCTCACGACCGTATCGAAGTCTATGTTTATAAGGTCGAAGACAATCCTCGCGGCGTCAACGTCTTTGTTAGCCGTAGCCATCCAGAAATGATCAAACGTTTGATGGAGCAAGAAATTCCAGAAGTGTACGATGGAACTGTCGAAATCATGAGCGTAGCCCGCGAAGCTGGTGACCGTACGAAAGTTGCCGTTCGTAGCCACAATCCAAACGTGGACGCTATCGGTACAATCGTTGGACGTGGTGGTGCTAATATCAAGAAAATCACCAGCAAATTCCACCCAGCTCGTTACGATGCTAAGAGCGACCGCATGATTCCTGTCGAAGAAAACATCGACGTTATCGAGTGGGTAGCAGATCCAGCTGAGTTTATCTACAATGCCATCGCACCGGCAGAGGTTGACCAAGTTATCTTTGATGAAAATGACAGCAAACGTGCCTTGGTCGTTGTACCTGATAACAAGCTTTCTCTTGCGATCGGTCGTCGTGGACAAAACGTTCGCTTGGCAGCTCATTTGACGGGTTACCGTATCGATATCAAGTCTGCCAGCGAGTTTGAAGCTATGGAAGAAGCAGGTCAAGTGGATTACGCAGCTGCGGACGAATTGACAGAAGAATAAAAGCTGCTAGAGGAGGGAAAGATGAAAACAAGAAAAATCCCTTTGCGCAAGTCTGTTGTATCCAACGAAGTGATTGATAAGCGTGATTTGCTCCGCATTGTCAAGAACAAGGAAGGAGAGGTCTTTATCGATCCGACAGGCAAGGCCAATGGTCGTGGCGCTTATATCAAGCTAGACAATGCAGAAGCCCTAGAGGCAAAAAAGAAGAAAGTCTTTAACCGCAGCTTTAACATGGAAGTGGAAGAAAGCTTTTATGACGAGTTGATTGCTTATGTGGATCACAAAGTAAAAAGAAGAGAGTTAGGACTTGAATAAGCAAAAGATAAGCAATCTCTTGGGACTTGCTCAACGAGCAGGTCGGATCATATCGGGTGAGGAATTGGTGGTCAAGGCCATCCAAGACCAGAAAGCCAAACTAGTCTTTCTAGCCCATGATGCTGGACCCAATCTGACCAAGAAGATTCAAGATAAAAGTGACTATTATCAAGTAGAAGTTATAACCGTGTTTTCAACACTGGAATTAAGCATAGCAGTCGGAAAATCGAGAAAGGTTTTGGCTGTGACAGATGCTGGATTTACAAAGAAAATGAGGTCTCTTATGGAATAGAAGAGGAGGACATGATTTGTCTAAGAAAAGATTGTACGAAATCGCAAAAGAACTTGGAAAAGAAAGTAAAGAAGTTGTAGCGCGTGCAAAAGAGTTGGGCTTGGATGTAAAAAGCCACTCATCGAGCGTGGAAACCGCTGCTGCTGAGCAAATTGCTGCCAGCTTTAAGTCTGCATGTGCTCCTAAAACAGAAGCAAAACCTGCAGCACCAAAAGCAAGTGTAGAAAAGAAAGAAGAAAAACCTGTTTCAACTAAACCAGTTGTCACTAAGGAAGAAAGTAAACCAGCTACACCTGTAGCTCCTAAGGAAGAAAAAGTGGTGGCTGCAAGACCGCAGAGCCGAAATTTCAAGGCGGAGCGTGAGGCACGTGCAAAAGAGCAGGCAGAGCGACGCAAACAAAACAAGGGCAATAACCGTGACCAACAACAAAACGGTAACCGTCCGAAAGGCGACGGCCGTAATGGTGGCAAACCAGGTCAAGGAAACCGCGACAATGGCCGATTTAATGACCAAGGGAAGAAACCACAAGGTCAAGGAAATCGTGGCAATGATCGCCGTCAGCAACAAGACTTCCAGCCAAAACAAGCTGGACCACGTGTTGACTTTAAAGCCCGTGCAGCAGCCCTAAAAGCAGAGCAAAATGCAGAGTACGCACGCTCAAGCGAGGAGCGCTTCAAACAATCGCAAGCTGCCAAAGAAGCCTTGGCTCAAGCTAATAAACGCAAGGAGCCTGAGGAAATCTTTGAGGAAGCTGCTAAGTTAGCTGAACAAACTCAGCCAGCCGTAACAGTAGCTCCTGTAGCGAAAGAAGCGCCAGTGGATACACGTCGTAAAAAACAAGCTCGACCAGACAAAGAACGTGACGATTATGATCACGAAGAAGATGGTCCTAGAAAACAACAAAAGAATCGAAGTAGTCAGAATCAAGTGAGAAATCAAAGAAATAGTAACTGGAATAACAATAAGAAAAATAAAAAAGGGAACAAGCAAAACAACCGTAACCAGACTCCAAAACCTGTTACAGAGCGTAAGTTCCATGAATTGCCAAGCGAATTTGAATATACAGATGGTATGACTGTTGCGGAAATCGCAAAACGTATCAAACGTGAACCAGCTGAAATCGTTAAGAAACTCTTTATGATGGGTGTTATGGCCACACAAAACCAATCTTTGGATGGAGAAACCATTGAACTTCTATTGGTAGATTATGGTATCGAAGCCAAACAAAAGGTAGAAGTGGACAATGCGGACATCGAACGTTTCTTCGTCGAAGATGGTTATCTCAATGAAGATGAACTGGTTGAGCGTCCACCAGTTGTGACCATCATGGGACACGTTGACCATGGTAAAACAACTCTCTTGGATACCCTTCGTAACTCTCGTGTTGCAACAGGTGAAGCGGGTGGTATCACTCAGCATATCGGTGCCTACCAAATCGTTGAAAACGGCAAGAAGATTACTTTCCTTGATACACCAGGACACGCGGCCTTTACATCTATGCGTGCGCGTGGTGCATCTGTTACCGATATTACTATCTTGGTTGTAGCGGCAGACGACGGTGTTATGCCTCAGACTATCGAAGCCATCAACCACTCAAAAGCAGCGAATGTTCCAATCATTGTAGCCATCAATAAGATTGATAAACCAGGTGCCAACCCAGAACGTGTTATCGGTGAATTGGCAGAGCATGGGGTTATGTCAACAGCTTGGGGTGGAGATTCTGAATTTGTTGAAATCTCAGCCAAATTCAACCAAAACATCGATGAACTCTTGGAAACAGTCCTTCTTGTGGCTGAAATCCAAGAACTCAAGGCAGACCCAACAGTGCGTGCTATCGGTACGGTTATCGAAGCTCGTTTGGATAAAGGGAAAGGTGCGGTCGCAACCCTTCTTGTCCAACAAGGTACCTTGAATGTACAAGACCCTATTGTTGTCGGAAATACCTTTGGTCGTGTCCGTGCTATGACCAATGACCTTGGTCGTCGTGTTAAGGTTGCAGGACCATCAACACCAGTTTCTATCACAGGTTTGAACGAAGCACCAATGGCGGGTGACCACTTTGCCGTTTACGAAGATGAAAAATCTGCGCGTGCAGCAGGTGAGGAGCGTGCCAAACGCGCGCTCATGAAACAACGTCAAGCTACCCAACGTGTTAGCCTTGAAAACCTCTTTGATACGCTTAAAGCCGGTGAACTCAAATCAGTTAATGTTATCATCAAGGCCGACGTCCAAGGTTCTGTTGAAGCTCTTTCTGCCTCACTTCAAAAAATTGATGTGGAAGGTGTGAAAGTTACTATCGTTCACTCAGCGGTCGGTGCCATCAATGAATCTGACGTGACGCTTGCAGAAGCTTCCAATGCCTTTATCGTTGGTTTCAACGTACGCCCTACACCACAAGCTCGCCAACAAGCCGAAGCTGACGATGTAGAAATCCGTCTCCACAGCATTATCTACAAGGTTATCGAAGAGATGGAAGAAGCTATGAAAGGGATGCTTGATCCAGAATTCGAAGAAAAGGTTATCGGTGAAGCAGTTATCCGTGAAACCTTCAAGGTATCTAAAGTGGGAACCATCGGTGGATTTATGGTTATGAGTGGTAAGGTTACCCGTGATTCTAAAGTCCGTGTCATCCGTGACGGTGTCGTTATCTATGACGGCGAACTTGCAAGCCTGAAACACTACAAAGACGACGTCAAAGAAGTTACAAACGGTCGTGAAGGTGGATTGATGATTGACGGCTACAATGATATCAAGATGGATGATGTGATTGAGGCTTATGTCATGGAAGAAATCAAACGATAATAGAGAAACGATAGCCGATTTGACTCATCGTCAACAGCGCCTTGATGAACCTCAGTTCTATCTAAGGCTTGTTTCCTAGATTCAAATGGCTCTAGTTCCTCTATCTAATAGAAATAGCTAGGTCTGCTGGCCTAGCTTTTGGTTCAAAGTAGAGAAAGGAATATCATGGCAAATCATTTCCGTACGGATCGTGTGGGCATGGAAATCAAGCGTGAAGTCAATGAGATTTTGCAAAAGAAAGTTCGTGATCCACGTGTCCAAGGTGTGACCATTACAGATGTTCAGATGCTAGGTGACTTGTCTGTTGCCAAGGTTTACTACACCATTTTGAGTAACCTTGCTTCGGATAACCAAAAGGCTCAAATCGGGCTTGAAAAAGCAACTGGTACGATTAAACGTGAACTTGGTCGCAATTTGAAATTGTACAAAATCCCAGATTTAACCTTCGTCAAAGACGAATCCATCGAATATGGAAACAAGATTGACGAGATGCTACGCAATCTGGATAAGAACTAAGAAGGAGGGGAAACCCTCTTTTTTGGTGTATGCTAATCGTCCTTATGGTATAATATAAGCAGTAAAATCATTTTATAACATACATGGAGGTTGTCATGGATAATATCATAGATGTGTCAATACCCGTTGCAGAAGTGGTGGACAAGCATCCAGAAGTCTTGGAAATCCTAGTTGAGCTAGGTTTTAAACCACTTGCCAATCCCTTGATGCGCAACACAGTCGGTCGCAAAGTATCGCTCAAACAGGGTTCTAAGCTTGAAGGAACGCCTATGGACAAGATTGTCCGCACACTGGAAGCGAATGGCTATGAAGTGATTGGATTAGACTAATGGCAGATGAACGGATTCATATCCTACGGGATATTTTGTTAGAATTGCATAATGGTGCCTCTCCTGAGTCGGTTCAGGAGCGTTTTGATGCGACCTTTACAGGTGTCTCAGCTATTGAGATTTCCCTCATGGAGCACGAGCTGATGAACTCAGACTCAGGTGTCACCTTTGAAGATGTCATGGAACTCTGTGATGTCCATGCCAATCTTTTTAAAAACGCTGTTAAGGGTGTCGAAGTGGAGGATACCGAACACCCTGGTCACCCAGTTCGCGTCTTCAAGGATGAAAATCTGGCTCTCCGTGCTGCTCTGATTCGCATTCGGAGATTGTTAGATACCTATGAGTCTATGGAAGACGAGGAAATGCTGGCAGAGATGCGTAAGGGTTTGGTCCGTCAAATGGGGCTTTTGGGGCAATTTGACATTCACTATCAGCGCAAGGAAGAGCTCTTTTTCCCCATCATGGAGCGCTATGGTCACGATTCACCTCCAAAAGTCATGTGGGGAGTGGATGATCAGATCAGAGAACTCTTTCAGACAGCTCTATCTACAGCCAAGTCACTACCAGAAGTGCCGATTAGCGCTGTAAAAGAAGATTTTGAAGCTTTTGCGACAGAGTTTGAAAGTATGATTTTCAAGGAAGAGTCCATCCTCCTCATGATTCTCCTTGAGTCTTTCACTCAGGATGACTGGATTCAGATTGCGGAGGAGAGCGATGCCTATGGCTATGCTATCATCCGTCCGTCTGAAAAATGGGTGCCAGAACGTCAAAATTTCGTTGAAGAAAAGAGTGCCGAGGAGACAGTACAACTAGACACTGCTGAAGGTCAAGTTCAGCAAGTTATCGATACGCCGGAAGGACAGTTCACCATTACCTTTCCCCCTAAGGAAAAGGAAGCGGTGCTGGACCGTCATAGTCAACAGGCTTTTGGCAATGGCTATCTCTCAGTTGAGCAGGCCAACCTCATCCTCAATCACCTCCCCATGGAGATTACCTTTGTCAATAAAGACGATATTTTTCAGTATTACAATGACAATGCGCCAGCTGATGAGATGATTTTCAAACGGACGCCGTCCCAAGTCGGACGAAATGTTGAACTCTGTCATCCGCCTAAGTACCTAGACAAGGTCAAGACCATCATGAAGGGACTTCGTGAAGGAACCAAGGACAAGTATGAGATGTGGTTCAAGTCGGAGTCGCGAGGCAAGTTTGTCCACATCACCTACGCTGCAGTACACGATGAGAACGGGGAATTCCAAGGCGTGCTAGAGTACGTTCAGGATATCCAGCCCTACCGTGAGATTGATACGGACTACTTCCGTGGATTAGAATAAGGAGAACCAATGAGTTACGAACAAGAATTTATGAAGGAATTTGAAGCCTGGGTTAATACCCAAATCATGATCAACGACATGGCGCACAAGGAAAGTCAAAAAGTCTACGAAGAAGATCAAGACGAGCGTGCCAAAGATGCCATGATTCGCTACGAGAGTCGGTTGGATGCTTATCAGTTCTTGCTGGGTAAGTTTGAAAACTTCAAAGCAGGCAAGGGTTTCCATGATTTGCCAGAGGGATTATTTGGCGAAAGAAACTATTAAAATAGTGATACTTTCTTGATTTTTTGCCAAAATCTTGATAGAATATCTTTATTAAATCCTTGTCAGAGCAGGGATTTTTTATTGAAAGGATTTTATCATGTCAAAGAAACTTCAACGTAAAAAACAATTGCGAAATAGCCTTCGTCGTTCAGGTGCATTTTCAACTACAGTGACCAAGGTTGTCGAAGAGACCAAGAAAGTCGTGAAACATGCAGAAAAATCTGCCAGCCAAGCAGGAAAAGTTGTCTCTAAAAAAGTGGAACAAGCAGTAGAAGTGACCAAGGAACAAGCTCAAAAAGTGGCGAATTCAGTAGAAGATTTCGCAGCTACTTTGGGTGGCCTCTCAGTAGATCGCGCTAAGACTTTCTATGATGAAGGCATCAAGTCAACTTCTGACTTCAAAAACTGGACAGAAAAAGAACTCCTTGCCTTGAAAGGAATTGGCCCAGCTACGATTAAGAAATTAAAAGAACACGGAATCAGTTTCAAGTAATCTTTCTTGATCCTTGCATTTCCGTCAAAAACTTGCTACAATAAAGCCATCAGAGGTGTTTTGAGTCCCGCATTTTACAGAAAGTGGCGGTGCTGAGAAGTCCACAAATGTGTCAAAACTGGTTGCTGATGGATGAAAATGAAATAAAAGTGTCTTTGTATATCCTTCAAAGACAAGAGTTGCGGGCATCTCTGCCCGAAATTGGGTGGTACCGCGGATAACACATTCGTCCCTGTCATGGATATGGCAGGGACGATTTTTTTGTAGGAAGCGAGGTAGAAGGATGACAAGAGCAGAGTTACCAGAACGTTTAGAAACCGAACGGCTAGTCTTACGAGTCCGTACCGTGGCTGATGTTGTGGATATCTTTGACTATGCCAGTAGGCCAGAAGTTTCCTATCCAGCAGGCTTTCCGCCCGTCAAGACCTTGGAAGATGAGATTTATTATCTGGAGCACATTCTGCCCGAGCGCAATGAAAAGGACAATCTCCCAGCAGGCTATGGAATTGTGGTCAAAGGGACTGATACCATCATCGGGTCTGTTGATTTCAACCATCGACATGAAGACGATGTACTGGAAATTGGTTATACCTTGCACCCGAACTATTGGGGCCGTGGTTATGTGCCAGAAGCTGCGCGTGCCTTGATTGAGCTAGGTTTTAAGGATTTGGGGCTCCACAAGGTAGAATTGTCTTGTTTTGGTTATAATGTCCAAAGTCAACGAGTCGCTGAGAAACTTGGCTTTACCTTAGAAGCTCGCATAAGAGACCGCAAAGATGCCCAAGGCAATCGTTGTGATGATTTGAGATACGGCTTGCTGAGGAGTGAGTGGGAAGAGCAAATGTAAAACAAACTTGTAAGAGTATTTTACAAGTTGAACTGTTCGGAAAAATCGAACAGTTGAGGTTTATGAGCATTTGGAAGCGAGGTAAGAAAAATTGGATATAAGTCAGATAATTACTCTGCTGAGCGGCGCAGGTATTGGTGCGATCTTGAGTGCAATTTTGGTATTTGTGAATAACAACAAGAGGAATCGGCTTGATTATATTACCAAAGAGCGGTCTGAGTGGAGGAATTCCATGAAAGCAATCATAGTTGATTTATTAGATGGAAGAAATCGACATTCTGCGATTAGTAAATTAAGAACTCAATTAAATCCTTATGGACATAGAATGACTTTTAAGTATTCAAAAGAATATTATTTGAGGGATGCCCATATCTGGTACTTAATTGATGATTTTGATTATTCGGAAAAGCAGATACACAAACTTGTTGAGTATTTAGAGTTATCTATAAAATATAATTGGGAACATAGTAAAAAAGAAATCAGCTATAGACCTCTTAATTTAATTTACAATTTTATTAAATATATTGTAGTTATTTTACTTTTTGCGTCTTTATTTTCATATACGATTAAGATGGGGAAAGATTGGCAATCTTTAATTATGTTTTTTGATTTACTGTCAATCGCTCTTTTATTCATACAAAATTGGATAATTGATTCTTGGAATTATAGCTCTGTTACTTCGACGAAAAAGCAGGTTTCATGGATTATTATCTCATATGTAATTCCATATGCATATTTTTTAGGTAAGTTGCTATATTTTTTTGCTAATCAAAATTTTATATCTTTGAGTGAGCTTATTTTTATTTTCGTGATTGTTATCTTTTTAATCGTTATTTTAAGTTTCATTTTTGTTCCCCAGCACGATAGCATAGAAGAATGGTACATTGCAAAAATTAAATTAGTCGAATTTGGACAATTAAAAGATATACAAATGTCAAACCAATTATATGACGAAATTTCTTATTTTGAAAGCAAAATAGAAAGACTTAAAAGTAGTATAAGTGAGAAAGAGTTTAAAAAATTACATGAGAGGAAACAAAGAGTTAAAAAAGAATTTATTAAAAAAAGAATAGAAACCGATATACGATATACTGAAAAAAACAAGGAACATAAATTAAAATTACTTGAATCAATCACATCAAAAAAGGAGAACACACATGTCTAAAGAACTTTCACCTAAATACAATCCAGCCGAGGTTGAGGCTGGTCGTTACCAAAAATGGCTTGATGCCGATGTTTTCAAGCCTTCTGGCGATAAAAAGGCTAAGCCTTATTCTATCGTCATTCCACCACCAAACGTAACTGGTAAACTCCACCTTGGTCACGCTTGGGACACGACTTTACAGGATATTATCATCCGTCAAAAACGCATGCAAGGCTTTGATACGCTTTGGCTTCCAGGGATGGACCACGCGGGGATTGCGACCCAAGCTAAGGTTGAGGAGCGCTTGCGTGGTGAGGGCATTAGTCGTTACGACCTCGGTCGTGAAAAATTCCTCGACAAGGTTTGGGAATGGAAAGACGAGTATGCCACTACCATCAAGGAACAATGGGGCAAGATGGGACTCTCTGTAGACTACTCTCGTGAGCGTTTCACCCTTGACGAAGGTTTGTCAAAAGCCGTTCGCAAGGTCTTTGTGGACCTTTACAAAAAAGGCTGGATCTACCGTGGTGAGTTTATCATCAACTGGGACCCAGCAGCTCGCACAGCCCTTTCTGATATTGAGGTGATTCACAAGGATGTCGAAGGTGCCTTCTACCACATGAACTACATGCTGGAAGACGGTTCACGCGCCCTTGAAGTAGCGACCACTCGTCCTGAGACCATGTTTGGGGACGTTGCCGTTGCGGTCAATCCAGAAGACCCACGCTACAAGGACTTGATCGGTAAAAATGTTATCCTTCCAATCGCTAATAAATTGATTCCAATCGTTGGAGATGAGCACGCAGATCCTGAATTTGGTACTGGTGTCGTGAAAATCACACCTGCCCACGATCCAAACGACTTCTTAGTTGGTCAACGCCACAACTTGCCACAAGTCAATGTCATGAACGACGACGGAACTATGAACGACTTGGCCTTTGAATTCGCAGGTATGGATCGCTTTGAAGCTCGTAAGGCAGTTGTTGCCAAGTTGGAAGAAATTGGTGCTCTTGTTAAAATCGAAAAACGTGTCCACAGTGTTGGTCATTCAGAGCGTACAGGTGTTGTAGTTGAGCCACGCTTGTCTACGCAATGGTTCGTTAAGATGGACCAATTGGCGAAGAATGCCATTGCCAACCAAGACACAGACGACAAGGTAGAATTCTACCCACCTCGTTTCAATGATACCTTCCTCCAATGGATGGAAAATGTCCATGACTGGGTAATCTCTCGTCAGCTCTGGTGGGGTCACCAAATCCCTGCTTGGTACAATGCTGAGGGTGAAATATACGTTGGTGAAGAAGCTCCAGAAGGCGACGGATGGACTCAGGATGAGGACGTATTGGATACGTGGTTCAGTTCTGCCCTTTGGCCATTCTCTACCATGGGCTGGCCGGATGTCGACTCAGAAGACTTCAAACGTTACTTCCCGACTTCAACCTTGGTAACAGGTTACGACATCATCTTCTTCTGGGTGTCTCGTATGATCTTCCAATCCTTGGAATTCACTGGTCGTCAGCCATTTCAAAACGTCCTGATTCACGGTCTCATTCGTGACGAGCAAGGACGTAAGATGTCTAAATCTCTCGGTAACGGGATTGACCCGATGGATGTTATCGAGAAATATGGTGCCGATGCCCTTCGTTGGTTCCTTTCAAACGGTTCTGCACCTGGTCAAGACGTGCGCTTCTCTTACGAGAAAATGGATGCTTCATGGAACTTCATTAACAAGATCTGGAACATCTCTCGCTACATCCTCATGAACAATGAAGGTTTGACACTTGAGCAAGCAACGGCCAATGTGGAAAAAGTTGCCAACAAGGAAGCTGGAAATGTTACTGACCGCTGGATTCTCCACAATCTCAATGAAACGATCGGCAAAGTCACTGAAAACTTTGATAAGTTTGAATTTGGTGTGGCTGGCCACATCCTCTATAACTTTATCTGGGACGAGTTTGCGGACTGGTATGTTGAGTTGACCAAGGAAGTCCTTTATAGCGACAACGAAGAAGAGAAAGTTATCACACGTTCTGTTCTCCTTTACACTTTGGACAAGATTCTTCGACTCCTTCACCCAATCATGCCATTCGTGACAGAGGAAATCTTTGGACAAATCTCAGAAGGCTCTATCGTCACAGCTGCTTACCCTACTGTTAACCCAGCATTTGAAGACTTTGCGGCTCACACTGGTGTCGAAAGCCTCAAAGACTTGATCCGTGCTGTTCGGAATGCGCGTGCGGAAGTAAACGTAGCACCAAGCAAGCCAATCACCATCCTTGTTAAGACAAGCGATAGCAACTTGGAAGCCTTCTTTAACAGCAATGTCAACTACATCAAACGCTTCACAAATCCAGAGCACTTGGAAATCGCATCAACTATCCCTGCACCTGAACTCGCCATGTCAAGCGTCATCACAGGAGCAGAAATCTACTTGCCACTGGCAGACCTTCTCAATATCGAAGAAGAACTCGCTCGTCTCAACAAGGAACTGGCTAAATGGCAAAAAGAACTGGATATGGTCGGTAAGAAACTCTCTAACGAACGCTTCGTAGCCAATGCCAAACCAGAAGTCGTCCAAAAAGAACGCGACAAACAAGCCGACTACCAAGCGAAATATGATGCGACCGTCGCACGTATTGATGAGATGAAGAAGTTGATCTAGGGCATCGTAATTGACATTAGTTAGGGTATATAGGAAAATAAGATATGATAAAAATTTCTCAAATAAAAATTAGTAATTTTAGATCATTTACTAATGAAGAAAATATTATTAAGGAACTTGATGTTTTAAATATTTTTGCGGGTCGCAATAATGTTGGAAAAACAAATGTTTTAAGAGCTATTAATTTGTTTTTTAACCCAAAATCTTACAATCCAAGTATTGATAGAAATGCTATTAAGGAAATTACTAAAGGGGCAAGTAAAGATCCTGTTATTACAGTAGACTTTATTGATGATGAATTAGAAATTGGTATAGAAAGTAAGTATCAGATTTATTGTAATCTAAATAAAGAAGAGGCTGAAATCTACAAGACTAATTCAAAACATGCAAAATTAAACTCGAGTAGCAAAATAAAAAAATATCTAAATGCTAAATTTAAATGTGTGTATCTAAGTACAACAGACCAAGACTTGTCTAGTCAGGCATTTTCTTTGCTAAATGATATGGTACTAGAGTATTTTAAGAAAAAACATAAAAAAATTAAACAAACTGTAGAAGAGTTTGAAAGACAATATGATTTGTTATTGGGGACTTTTAAAGAACATATTAATGATATCGAATCGGATTTAGATAATGAGTTTGAATTATTTAGAGAAAATCATATTGAAATAAAGCCAAAGTTAGTAATTGATGATAAAGCAAAGATTACGGAATTTTTATTGAAGAATATTTCTTTGAAGCTAGATGATGATTATGCTCAAATTATTGATGCTAAAGGAGCAGGGGTACAACGGACATCTGTTATTTTATTAACATTCTTTTTATTAAACGAGATTTTTCAAAAACATAATAAAATAATTTTATTAGATGAACCTGAAGCTTTTTTATATCCACTTTTGACAACGGGTTTAAAAGATTCAATTTTAGAACTAGTGAATAATGAAAATAATAAATCTCAGTTATTCATAACTACTCACTCAAGAGAATTTTTAAAGGAAGTGAATAATCCTATCTTTAGATTTTATAACATTAGTCAGAGTAAAAGAGAACAATCTTATCAACGAAGTAAGAATGAATTTGATATTGTGAAAAATTCTGTAGTTAGTAAGTTCACTAATGAGATAAAAAATCAAGTGTTAAAAAATTATGGTTTATTAGATGAAGTCGATGATCATAGCGAAATTATAATATGTGAAGGGAAGACAGATAAAAATTATATTGAATATATATTAGATTCGAAACCTTACAGACCGCAAATAAGATATGAGAAGTATCAGAATGATGAAGCTGATTTAAGTTTTGATTTTATTGCAAAAGGAACAGAGTCAGTCTTACCAATCTTGTTATATCTGGATAAAGTAAGTCAGGTTCATAGAAAAATTTTTATTTTACTAGATGGTGATGAAGCGGGCAAAAAGGCGAAAAAAAAGATAAATAAAGATAAAGGGAAATTTAAAAATTTTGAAATAGAAGTTTATATTCTTGACAACAATAAAGAAATTGAAGATATGGTATTTGATGAAAGTCTTCTGATTGAAACATTAAAAAAAACTTCCAGAGATTTTCTTGAAAGAGAGCAAGAATTTGTTCAGTTTTTATCTAGTAAACGTGAAAAGGGAAATTTGATAGATTTAACTAAAGAATTTATCTCCTATCACAATATACATTATCCAGAAGGGGAAATGAAAAGTGAACTGTCTCAAAATATAGATCGAAACAGAATGAATAAAGAGTGGCTTTTAGAAAAAGTTAATTCATTTTTCTATTCTGATGAGGTGTTTTAATAATGGAAAAAGTCCGTTTAAAACCAATTTTAAAATGGGCAGGAGGCAAAAGACAGTTACTAGATATAATTAGAGAACATTTACCTACTGATATTACTGTCTATGTTGAGCCTTTTCTGGGCGGCGGTGCTGTTCTATTTGACTTACAGCCTCAGCGTGCAATTATCAATGATTACAATTCAGAATTAATGAATGTTTATAAAGTTGTAAAAGAAGATCCTCAAGCTCTCATTGATTCTCTTCATAATCACAAAATTAATAATTCGCAAGACTATTTTTACAATATTCGAGAATTAGATAGATTGGAATCTTTTAGTAACTTAACGGCTGTCGAAAGAGCTTCTCGAATCATTTACCTAAACAAGACATGCTATAATGGTCTATTTAGAGTGAATCAACTGGGTCAATTCAATACCCCATATGGCAGACATAAGAATCCGCAAATAATAAATGAGGAAATGATTAGTGATATTTCTTATTACTTTAATACAGCTAATTTGAAAATGATGACAGGAGATTACAAGTTAGCATTAAAGTATTTAAGGAAAGGGAGTTTTGTGTATTTTGACCCTCCTTATTTACCGCTCAATTCCTCGTCATTCACTGGATACACAGAACTAGGATTTCCGATCGAAAAACAAAGAGAGTTAAGAGATATTTGTATTAAGCTTCATAAAAGAGGAATTAGATTTTTAGTATCTAACTCATTTACTGATGAAATTTTGGATTTATATAGTGATGATAGTATATTTAAAATAAAAAAAATTAATGTCCCTAGAAAAATTAATAGAAATGGATCTTGCCGAGTTCCAGCGAGCGAATTAATTATTTATAATTACGACATATAATTGCCAGTTTATCATTTAAATATATCGTTTCACAAGATATGTCTTTAATATGACAAAAGATAAATTTTTAGAAAGCAGGTTACTACATGACAAATTCTGTAAGTTCGAACCGACCTGAGAAGTACAACATTGCTGCTTTCTTCTCAGGTGTTGGGGGAATTGAGTTGGGATTTGAACAGACCAACGAGTTCAGAGTGGTGTATGCCAATGAATTTGATAAGTATGCGCGTCAAACTTATCAGTTAAACCATCCAGATACCTATTTGGATGGTAGTGATATTCACGATGTTCAGCCAGAGGATATCCCAGCTGAGCGCGTGGATGTGATTATGGGAGGTTTCCCTTGTCAGGCCTTTAGTATTGCGGGCTATCGCAAGGGCTTTGATGATGATCGTGGCGATCTTTTCTTCGAATTGCTACGCATGATTGAGGGATGCAAACCTCGGGCTATTTTTATCGAAAATGTCAAGAACATGGTCGGTCATGACCATGGCAATACCTTCAAGGTTATTCGTGAAGCCTTAACCGAAAACAACTACTTCATCAAGTGGAAGGTTCTCAACGGGAAAGACTACGGAAATATCCCTCAAAATCGTGAACGGATCTACATTGTTGGTTTTGATACCAAGGAAGCTTATGACTTGTTTGAATTCCCAGAGGAAATCAAGCTGACTACGAGTCTTCAGAATGTGATTAACTTTGGTGATAAGCTAGACGAGGTCTACTACTACCGTGAAGGCAAGCAAAATTTCTACGACCAGTTGAAATTTGAAGTTACCAGTCAAGATACGGTCTACCAGTGGCGCCGTCAGTATGTCCGTGAAAATAAAAATGGCGTCGTACCTACCCTAACAGCAAATATGGGAACAGGTGGACACAACGTTCCATTGATTTTGACAGACAGCGGTGAGATTCGTAAGCTGACACCGAAAGAAACTTTTAACGTTCAGGGATACCCTAAATCCTTTAAAATCCCAGAAGGGGTTTCTAACGGTCAGCTATACAAGCAGGCTGGAAACAGTGTGGTTGTTCCTGTTATTAAACGCATCGCGGAGAATGTTGCCAAGGCCTTAAATGAAAGCCAAGGTCAATCTCAACTTGACCGCTCAGGAAAATTCGCCATTATCTATACCAAGATGAACGGGCAGTTTGAAGGGCAATCCTATGTCAAGGATTTTGTGGATAGCTATGATCAGGCTCTTGAAAAAATCAAGGCTTATGATGATGGTTTAGCTGTTCTGTCAGATGAAGAGTATTTGAGACTTGTCAAAAAACAAGGCAAACTCGAATTTTACAGTATTAATTAACGAATATATAAGAGGATTAGTGAAAAACTAATCTTCTTTTGATATACTGAAAATAGAAAAGAGGGCGCTTATGTGGGAACATCTAAAGTCTGAACAAAAAGACAAATACAAAACCTTAATTACCAACTTCGCTAGTTTGAGCCAAGCTTTCTCTCAAAAGGCAGAATCTGAAGATGAGGGACAAACAGAGAATTATGTGGCTCCGATTGTTAACTCCAAATTTCAGGAGACTGTTTTCCAGAAGGCTTTTAATGCCGTAGGGGAAGATATCGCCAATACTTCCTATGATGCTTCTGTTGTTGTAGATGAAAATCATAAATACCTAGTGGGGATCAAGTCTTTTGGGATTAATTCGGGAGACCAAAAAATTGCCCAGTTTAAGAAGGATTCTCAATCTTGGACGGACTTGTTGGGTGATATCAAGTTTTATGCAGATATTGCTGCTGATAAAGAAACAGCAGACAAGGAAAACTACCAACGCTATGAAGAGTTGGCGCGAAAGATTGCGACTTTGAGAAATCAGAGAATTGAGTCCTCTAAGGCACAAATCAAGGGTTTTAGCTCGGATTCGGTCAATGTTGAAGCTGTTTATCATGTTTTGATGCCAACACCAAAAGGAGAAAATCCTAGGATTTTTGTCGGCGAAACTTCATATTTACCAGTCGATATTGATAATCTGGTTATTGAAGGCTCTACCACCAAAAACAATCCAACTAACTTTCGTTTTACAGATGGACAACACCACTACAAGTATACAGCAGCTGACAGCCAGCTTCACATGACTTTTAACAATAAAGATATTGTGGTAGACACTTGGGACGTCCATTACATCGAAGATCCTTTTTCTCTTTTTGAAAATCTTCATTTACTGACAGCTGAAAAGGAACAATCCGATATCTTAGAAACGGTGTCTTGGGTAATCACAGACAAACATGGAAATGTAGAAGAAAACTCTGGTTTCAACGCCTTTAACGGTGGTTCAAAATTAGCCAAAAAAGACCGTTTGCCACGGATTTTAAAGATTCAGGATAAATTTAAGGACAGTTTAGCTCCAGAAGAACTAGCTTTTGTGACCTTCTCTCTGGAAGAAATACTCTTGAAGAAATGGACCAGCAAGGAAGAAAAAGTTCAGATGAAGGCTATTCGTGAGGACTTAATTAACTTTGTTCACAATACTAGCAATGAAAAACTCATTAAAGAAATCGAACAACTCGTCTATCGGCCAGTTAGTGAAGTTTACATTCCTCTGCCTGACTCGAAAAACTTTCACGATGAAAGACCAGATTTCTTTGGTCCAGGTTTCGGGACCTTTGAACCTGGCACTAAAAAACTAGCTCTATCCAAAGAAGAAAGAACCTTTAAATTACGATTTTTGCCTTCTGGAGATGTCATCAATGCCTATATCAACCAAGAAGCTGGTAAGGCAATCCAGTCAACTGATAAGCAAGAAATCCTTGGGAATTGGATTTTGCGTGGTGTTTTCCAGTTGAAGGAACGAGAAGTCTTGACAGGTCAACGACTCAATGAACTAGAAATCAACGGTATTCGATTGACCAAGTTTAAAAATGGTGAAATTGGTATTGAATTCATCTGGATTGATACAGAAAACCCACCAAGCGATGCTATCGGCTGGGTATCAAAGAAATAAAAAGTCCTGCCACTTTCTCCCATTTAACCTTTGACTATTCCGCAAAATTATCGTACAATAAAGAGTACATGATAAAATGAGGTCAGAGTCTGTTCGCTCTGGCGATAGTAGTAAAAATGAGGAGAAACGCTTTGGAATTAGAAGTATTTGCTGGGCAAGAAAAAAGTGAACTATCTATGATTGAGGTAGCGCGTGCTATCTTGGAAATTCGTGGTCGCGATCATGAGATGCATTTTAGCGATCTTGTAAACGAAATTCAAAACTACCTTGGAACATCAAACAGCGATATCCGCGAAGCCTTGCCTTTGTTCTACACGGAGTTGAACTTTGACGGTAGCTTCATCTCACTTGGGGACAACAAATGGGGTCTTCGTTCATGGTATGGTGTGGACGAAATCGACGAAGAAATCATCGCTCTTGAAGAAAGTGACGACGATGAAGTGGCACCAAAAGCTAAGAAAAAACGTGTCAATGCCTTTATGGATGGTGATTCAGATGCCATTGACTACAATGCGGATGATCCAGAAGACGAAGATGCATACGAAGCAGATCCAGCTCTTTCATACGATGATGAAAATCCAGATGATGAGAAAAATGAAGTGGAAGCTTACGATGCAGAAATCAATGAAATCGCCCCTGATGACTTGGGTGAAGACGTGGATCTCAACGAAGAAGACGATGAGTTTTCTGACGATGACGCTGAAACGAGTGAAGAAGAGTAAAAGACTTCACAAAGGAGATCGCCTGATCTCCTTTTTTGTTCCTTGAGCAGGTCATCCGTTGGGATGCGGATCTTTAATTTGTTTTCTGAAAACAATCTCCTTTTTTCATCTTTTACCAATTCGGGTTGACAAATGTTCTGCTTTAAGGTATTATATTGTTCGGGCACCTCTTTTAGAGGTCGGGGCTCCCTAGTTACTAGGGAGCTATTTTTGTTTTTCAGGAAGTTTTCTTGAAAAGTCGTTATTCATAAGGGTCTTGTTTTCGATTTCCCCTCGTAGTTAACAAGACCTTGAGCATTTTAGAAAGAGGAATCTATGTCTACGAAATATATTTTTGTAACTGGTGGTGTGGTGTCGTCTATTGGGAAAGGGATTGTCGCAGCAAGTCTAGGCCGTCTCTTGAAAAATCGTGGTCTAAAAGTAACTATTCAGAAGTTTGACCCTTATATCAATATCGATCCGGGAACCATGAGCCCTTACCAGCACGGAGAAGTCTTTGTGACAGATGATGGGGCTGAGACCGATTTGGACTTGGGTCACTATGAACGTTTCATCGATATCAATCTTAACAAATATTCCAACGTGACAACTGGGAAAATTTACAGTGAAGTTCTTCGCAAGGAACGCCGTGGTGAGTACCTTGGGGCAACTGTTCAGGTCATTCCTCATATCACAGATGCTTTGAAAGAAAAAATCAAGCGTGCTGCTGTAACGACCGACTCTGATGTCATTATCACAGAGGTTGGTGGAACCGTTGGAGATATCGAGTCCTTGCCATTTCTAGAGGCCCTTCGTCAGATGAAGGCAGATGTGGGGGCAGATAATGTCATGTACATCCATACAACCTTGCTTCCTTATCTCAAGGCTGCTGGTGAGATGAAGACCAAGCCAACTCAACATTCTGTAAAAGAATTGCGTGGTTTGGGAATCCAGCCAAATATGTTGGTCATTCGTACGGAGAAACCAGCTGGTCAGGGCATTAAAAATAAACTAGCTCAGTTTTGTGACGTAGCTCCAGAAGCCGTTATCGAGTCTTTGGATGTCGAACACCTTTACCAAATTCCATTGAATTTGCAGGCGCAAGGCATGGACCAAATTGTTTGTGACCATTTGAAATTAGACGCACCAGCAGCGGATATGACAGAATGGTCAGCTATGGTGGACAAGGTCATGAACCTGAAAAAACAAGTTAAAATTTCCCTTGTCGGTAAGTATGTGGAGTTGCAAGATGCCTACATCTCAGTGGTTGAAGCCTTGAAACACTCTGGTTATGCCAACGACGCAGAAGTTAAAATCAATTGGGTCAATGCCAATGATGTGACAGCAGAGAATGTGGCAGAGCTTTTGTCTGATGCGGACGGAATCATTGTGCCAGGAGGTTTTGGCCAACGTGGTACGGAAGGAAAAATTCAAGCCATCCGTTATGCGCGTGAGAATGATGTTCCAATGTTGGGTGTCTGCTTGGGAATGCAGTTGACTTGTATCGAGTTTGCTCGTCACGTTTTAGGTCTTGAAGGTGCCAATTCTGCAGAACTTGCACCAGATACAAAATACCCTATCATTGATATCATGCGTGATCAGATTGATGTGGAGGATATGGGGGGGACCCTTCGTTTGGGACTTTATCCATCTAAGTTAAAACGTGGTTCTAAGGCAGCAGCTGCTTACCATAATCAAGAAGTGGTGCAACGCCGTCACCGTCACCGTTATGAGTTTAACAACGCCTTTCGTGAACAGTTTGAAGCAGCAGGCTTTGTCTTTTCAGGAGTTTCTCCAGACAATCGTTTGGTAGAAATTGTGGAGATTCCTGAGAATAAATTTTTTGTGGCTTGTCAGTATCACCCTGAACTTTCCAGCCGTCCAAACCGTCCAGAAGAACTCTACACCGCCTTTGTTACAGCAGCAGTTGAAAATAGTAACTAGTTATCTTCTAATCTCTGAGAGCAATCTCAGAGGTTTTTAAATCCATTCAGGAAATTCTTGTTAACTCAGGCGCTTGGCGATAAGAATCCGAAGTTTTCTTTTCTCACTGAGGGAAGTGATTTTCCTTGCTCGTATACGGCTTCCCTATTTGTCCTAGAGCCCTTTTTGTGTTACAATGAATGGTATGAAAGCTAAGAAATTATGGATGACTGGCTTGACTGTGGCTGGTCTAAGTGCCCTCGCTTTGGGTGCCAAAAAAGCAGCAGATAACCACAAACTGATGAAGACGCAAGAAGAGTTGACCGCTATCGTGCGCGAACTTTTCTCAGATATGGGTGAGATTGCGACTATCTATGTTCAAGTCTACGAAAGTAGCCTAGAGCGACTCGTCGGAGGAGTCGTTTTCGAGGATGGTCGTCACTATACCTTTGTCTATGAAAATGAAGACCTGGTCTATGAGGAGGAAGCCTTATGATTACTCCCGATAGTATAGAAGAACTAGCAGGTTTTGTCGAGCAAGATGGCAAGAAGGTCTTCCTTTTTGTGGCGGACTGGTGTGGCGATTGTCGTTATATCTATCCATCCTTGCCAGAGATTGAGGAGACCAATCCAGAGTTCACCTTTATTCGAGTGGACCGAGACCAGTATCTGGATCTGGCTAAACTCTGGGATGTGTACGGCATTCCTAGTCTTGTTGTTTTAGAAAAGGACAAGGAAATCGGCCGATTTGTCAATCGCGACCGTAAAAGTAAGGAAGAAATTAACGACTTTTTAGCAGGACTGAAATAGGAGAAAAAGGAAAGAATGATTTTTACATATAACAAAGAACATGTCGGCGATGTCCTTATGGTCATCGTGAAAAATAGCGGCGATGCCAAACTGGACGTGGAGCGCAAAGGCAAGGTTGCCCGTGTTTTCCTCAAAGAAAATGGAGAAACAGTGGCTTGGAATATTTTCGAAGTTTCAAGTTTATTTGAAATTGTAGAGCGCGGTCAAGTCTTTTTGACAGATGAGCAAGTCGCTCGTTTGAACCAAGAATTGCAGGCGGAAGGCTTTACAGAAGAAATTGTTAATGATAAGGAACCAAAGTTTGTTGTCGGTGAGATTGTCGAGATGGTAACTCACCCAGATAGTGACCACCTTAACATCTGCCAAGTTGCAGTCGCAAGTGATAAGACAGTGCAAATCGTTGCAGGGGCTCCTAATGCGCGTGTCGGTCTGAAAACCATTGTCGCTCTTCCTGGAGCTATGATGCCAAAAGGCAATCTCATTTTCCCAGGCGAACTTCGTGGTGAAAAGAGTTTTGGCATGATGTGCAGTCCTCGTGAATTGCATTTGCCAAATGCTCCACAAAAACGTGGGGTTATTGAATTATCAGAAGACCAAGTTATTGGAACTCCATTTGACCCAGCCAAACACTGGACTGCCTAGGAAATTGTCAGTGTTTGATAGACCAGATAGGGGGATAAGATGGCGAAAAATGTAGTGATTACAGGAACGACCTCAGGAATCGGTGAAGCGATTGCGCGTGCTTATCTGGAGCAGGGAGAGAATGTCGTTCTAACAGGGCGACGGACAGACAGACTAGAGGCCTTCAAGTCAGAGTTTGCAGAAACTTTTCCAAATCAAACAGTTTGGACCTTTCCACTGGATGTCACGGATATGACCATGGTCAAGACTGTCTGCTCCGATATTTTGGAAACGATAGGGCAGATTGATATCTTGGTCAATAATGCGGGACTAGCTCTTGGCTTGGCTCCCTATCAAGACTATGAAGAGTTGGATATGCTGACCATGTTAGATACCAATGTCAAGGGGTTGATGGCAGTCACTCGCTGTTTCTTGCCAGCAATGGTAAAAGCCAATCAGGGACATATTATCAATATGGGATCGACCGCAGGAATCTATGCCTATGCGGGTGCAGCTGTTTACTCAGCCACCAAGGCAGCAGTTAAGACTTTTTCAGATGGCCTGCGAATTGATACCATCGCAACGGATATCAAGGTGACCACCATTCAGCCAGGGATTGTCGAAACAGATTTCTCTACAGTTCGTTTTCACGGTGATAAAGAGCGGGCTGCGACCGTCTATCAGGGAATAGAAGCCCTGCAAGCACAAGATATCGCAGATACGGTTGTCTATGTGACCAGTCAGCCTCGCCGTGTGCAGATTACAGATATGACTATTATGGCCAATCAACAGGCTACAGGTTTCATGGTTCATAAAAAATAAAAAATTTCTTCGAAAAGTTACAAATTTTTGTAACTTTTTTTGATTCCTTACGAATAGATAAGTAGGAGGAAGAAAATATGTATAATAAAGTTATTCTTATTGGACGTTTAACGTCTACACCAGAATTGCACAAAACAAACAACGACAAGTCAGTGGCGCGAGCAACTATCGCTGTGAACCGTCGTTACAAAGACCAAAACGGGGAACGTGGAGCTGATTTTGTCAATCTTGTTCTTTGGGGGAAATTGGCTGAAACCTTGGCAAGCTACGCAACTAAAGGTAGTCTTATCTCTGTGGATGGAGAACTTCGTACCCGTCGCTTTGAGAAAAAGGGCCAGATGAACTATGTGACTGAAGTCCTTGCCACAGGATTCCAACTTTTGGAAAGCCGCGCCCAACGGGCTATGCGTGAAAATAACGCAGGACAGGATTTGGCAGATTTGGTCTTGGAAGAGGAAGAATTGCCATTTTAAACATTGAAAAGTCTGACTTGGTCTCAGGCTTTTTTATATTGCCAAAGTCAGACTTTTTTCTTGACTATTTCTGACCAAGTGATACAATAGAACTATGAATTAGCACTCAGATATAAAGAGTGCTAATAATATGTATTTCATCATGGAGGAAAACAGATGTTGAAACCATTAGGAGACCGTGTGGTCTTGAAAATCGAAGAAAAAGAACAAACTGTTGGAGGCTTTGTCCTTGCGGGCTCAGCCCAAGAAAAAACAAAAACAGCCCAAGTTGTAGCTACTGGACAAGGGGTTCGTACCTTGAACGGTGACTTGGTTGCTCCAAGCGTTAAGGCTGGAGACCGTGTCTTAGTTGAAGCCCACGCAGGTCTTGATGTCAAAGATGGCGATGAAAAATACATCATTGTAGGCGAAGCCAATATCTTGGCAATTGTGGAAGAATAGAAGGAGAAAGTAAGTATGTCAAAAGAAATTAAATTTTCATCTGATGCTCGTTCAGCTATGGTCCGTGGTGTCGATATCCTTGCAGATACTGTTAAAGTAACCTTGGGACCAAAAGGTCGTAACGTTGTGTTGGAAAAATCATTTGGCTCACCACTCATCACCAATGACGGTGTGACCATTGCCAAAGAAATCGAGTTGGAAGACCATTTTGAAAATATGGGTGCCAAGTTGGTATCAGAAGTCGCTTCAAAGACCAATGATATCGCAGGTGACGGAACGACAACTGCAACAGTCTTGACTCAAGCTATCGTCCGCGAAGGAATCAAAAACGTTACTGCGGGTGCCAACCCAATCGGTATTCGTCGGGGGATTGAAGCTGCAGTTGCCGCAGCTGTAGAAGCCTTGAAAAACAATGCCATTCCAGTTGCTAATAAAGAAGCCATCGCTCAGGTTGCTGCCGTATCTTCTCGTTCTGAGAAAGTCGGTGAATACATTTCTGAAGCTATGGAAAAAGTTGGTAAAGACGGTGTCATCACTATCGAAGAGTCACGTGGTATGGAAACAGAGCTTGAAGTCGTGGAAGGAATGCAGTTTGACCGCGGTTACCTATCACAGTACATGGTGACAGATAGTGAAAAGATGGTGGCCGACCTTGAAAATCCATACATTTTGATTACTGATAAGAAGATTTCAAATATCCAAGAAATCTTGCCACTTCTAGAAAGCATTCTCCAAAGCAATCGTCCACTCTTGATTATTGCAGATGATGTAGATGGCGAAGCTCTTCCAACCCTTGTATTGAACAAGATTCGTGGTACTTTCAATGTTGTTGCTGTCAAAGCTCCTGGCTTTGGTGATCGTCGTAAGGCTATGTTAGAAGATATCGCTATCTTGACAGGCGGAACAGTCATCACAGAAGATCTTGGTCTTGAGTTGAAAGACGCTACTATTGAAGCGCTAGGTCAAGCAGCGAGAGTAACTGTGGACAAAGATAGCACTGTTATTGTAGAAGGTGCTGGAAATCCTGAAGCTATTTCTCACCGTGTTGCAGTTATCAAGTCTCAAATTGAAACTACAACTTCTGAATTTGACCGTGAAAAATTGCAAGAACGCTTGGCAAAATTGTCGGGTGGTGTCGCAGTCATCAAGGTCGGAGCTGCAACTGAAACTGAGTTGAAAGAAATGAAACTTCGCATTGAAGATGCCCTCAACGCTACTCGTGCAGCTGTTGAAGAAGGCATCGTTGCAGGTGGTGGAACTGCACTTGCTAATGTCATTCCAGCCGTAGCTGATTTGGAATTGACAGGAGATGAAGCAACAGGACGCAATATTGTTCTCCGTGCCTTGGAAGAACCTGTTCGTCAAATCGCCCACAATGCAGGATTCGAAGGTTCTATCGTTATTGATCGTTTGAAAAATGCGGAAGTTGGCACAGGTTTCAACGCAGCAACTGGCGAGTGGGTCAACATGATTGAAGAGGGAATCATCGACCCAGTTAAAGTGAGCCGTTCAGCTCTTCAAAACGCTGCATCTGTAGCCAGCTTGATTTTGACAACAGAAGCAGTCGTAGCTAATAAACCAGAACCAGCAGCCCCAGCTCCAGCAATGGATCCAAGCATGATGGGCGGCATGATGTAAAAACTATAAAAGGAGGGATGCGTATTCCCTCCTTTTACGGTTTTCTCTTCTAAAATTGATTTGAGCTCTCCTAACTTATATGATAAAATAAGACTAGAAGAAGGAGAAGAACATGATTGATGTAGAAGAAATTCTGAGCAAGATGAACCCTAATCAGAAGATTAATTATGACCGTGTTATGCAGAAAATGGTTCAGGTTTGGGAGAAAAATGAGCAACGTCCCACCATTCTCATGCATGTTTGCTGTGCTCCTTGTAGTACCTATACCCTAGAATACCTGACCAAGTACGCGGATGTGACTATCTATTTTGCCAATTCCAATATCCATCCCAAGGCAGAATACCACAAGCGAGCTTACGTCACCAAGAAATTTGTCAGTGATTTCAATGAGCGAACAGGAAATACGGTTCAGTACCTAGAAGCGCCTTACGAACCAAATGAATACCGGAAGTTAGTCAGAGGACTGGAAGAAGAGCCTGAAGGTGGCGACCGTTGCAAGGTTTGTTTTGACTATCGTCTGGATAAAACAGCACAGGTAGCTATGGACTTGGGCTTTGACTACTTTGGTTCAGCTTTGACCATCAGTCCCCATAAGAATTCTCAAACCATCAACAGCATCGGAATCGATGTGCAAAAGATTTACACAACCCACTATCTTCCAAGTGATTTCAAGAAAAATCAAGGCTATAAACGTTCAGTGGAGATGTGCGAGGAGTATGATATCTATCGTCAATGTTATTGTGGATGCGTCTATGCAGCTCAAGCCCAGAATATTGATCTTGTTCAGATTAAGAAGGATGCCACGGCTTTCTTGTTGGATAAGGATGTTGAAAAAGACTATTCTCATATCAAGTTTACTGTCACTAAATTAGATATATAGCAATTAACCCAGCTTCCAGGCTGGGTTTTTCAAATAAAAAACCAGGGCTCTCACCCCAGTTTGACAACTTTACCGATTCTTTAGTTCTATGTAGCGTTTGTACCAAATGTTGACATAGGCCTCTGAGAAAGGACCGCGTCCATTGTTGATCCAATCAACAAGGATTTTAACATGCTCTTTCAAAATATAGTCTAAATCATCCGAATACTTCATTTTGCGTTTATGGCGTTCATATTCTTCAACGTCCAAGAGACGCTTTTCACCATCAGTGAAAACCTTGACATCCAAATCATAATCAATGTATTTCAGGGCTTCCTCATCTAGATAGTAGGGGCTGGCCATATTGCAATAGTAGGAAATCCCATTATCGCGAATCATGGCAATGATATTAAACCAATATTTTTTGTGAAAGTAAACAATAGCCGGTTCTCGAGTCACCCAACGACGACCGTCACTTTCGGTAACAAGTGTGTGGTCGTTGACGCCGATAATAGCGTTCTCTGTTGTTTTTAGTACCATGGTGTCCCGCCAAGTACGGTGGAGACTCCCATCATGCTTATAACTTTGAATTGTAATAAAGTCGCCTTCTTTTGGAAGTTTCATAACTAACCAACTTTCTACAATTTATAAGTTTATCGCTTACTATTATATCATAAATTGGTCTAATTTTTTTGAATTTTACCTGAAAATGTTAAAGATATTCTCTGAGAGCGCTTGCTATATCCGAAAAATCATAGCCTTTTCTAGCTAAAACTTGGGTCAAACGTTGCTTTAGTTCGTAACCTTCATATTTGCGAGCGTATTTAGTATATTGTTTGTCTAACTCTTTGAAAATGAGTTCTTGAGTCGTTTCTTGGTCGACTTGACTATCCAAATCATCAAAGGCTTTTTTAGCATCAGAATATGAGAAACCTTTGTTCGTCAAATTTTGAATAATCTTATCCTGCAAGGCACGAGCGGGAAGCTTTCCCGTGTATTTTTTAAGCAGTTTCTCTGCAACACGTTGAGCAACCTCTGAAAAATCAAAATCCATTAAAACATCTTCAATAGTTGATTTGGCAATCCCTTTTTGAGACAGTTTTTGAATTAGCACATAAGGTCCCTTATCTCCAGAAAGTTGATTTGCATTGATGACAGAGTAGGCATACTGACGATCATTAATCCAGTTATCTTCTTTAAGGTTAGCGATAACTTGACTAGTGATTTTTTCATCAAGTTCATACTTTTTCAGATACTCACGAACTTCCTTTTCGGTTCGAGCTTTAAATGATAGATGGTAGAGTGCGAGATTCTTACCATAAGAAAACTGGGCAAAGGCCTGTATCTCGGTTAATTCTTCTTTGCTAACAACCTTATCTTTAGACAACATAAAACGGACAATGGTATCTTCCGTGATATAAGAGGTTTGTTGATTATCTAGCTCCATTAAGTAGAGGCGTTTTTTCTTTTCAAGTTTTGTGATTTTCATAGTTCTATTATACCGTAAAATGTGATAAGATAGGGGTATGAATCTGAAAGTCAAACAAAAAATACCTTTAAAAATCAAGCGGATGGGTATCAATGGTGAGGGAATCGGTTTCTACCAGAAAACCCTCGTTTTTGTGCCAGGTGCCCTCAAAGGAGAAGATATCTATTGTCAGATTACTTCTATTAAACGCAACTTTGTTGAAGCAAAATTACTAAAGGTTAATAAGAAGTCGAAATTTCGAGTCGTACCGGCTTGTACGATTTATAATGAATGTGGTGGATGCCAGATCATGCACCTTCACTATGATAAACAGTTAGAGTTCAAAACGAACTTGCTCCACCAAGCTCTGAAAAAATTTGCTCCTGCAGGATATGAAAGCTATGAAATCCGTCCAACTATCGGAATGCAGGAACCGAAGTACTACCGTGCTAAGTTGCAATTTCAAACTCGGAAATTTAACAATCAGGTCAAGGCAGGTTTGTATGCACAAAACTCTCATTATCTCGTAGAGTTAAAAGACTGCTTGGTACAAGATAAGGAAACCCAAGTGATTGCGAATCGCCTAGCTGAACTTCTTACTTACCATCAAATCCCCATCACCGATGAGAGAAAAACGCTAGGCGTTCGCACCATCATGGTACGTCGAGCAAGGAAGACGGGACAAGTCCAGATAATCATCGTCACAAATCGTCAGCTTAATTTAACCCAGCTAGTAAAAGACTTAGTTAAAGATTTTCCAGAAGTCGTCACAGTTGCAGTCAATACAAATACAGCGAAAACAAGTGAAATCTATGGTGAAAAGACGGAAATTATCTGGGGCCAAGAGAGTATTCAAGAAGGAGTACTCGACTATGAGTTTTCTCTCTCCCCTCGAGCTTTCTATCAGCTTAATCCTGAGCAGACAGAAATTCTCTATAGTGAAGTAGTTAAGGCTCTGGATGTCAGCAAAGAAGACCATCTAATCGATGCCTATTGCGGTGTTGGGACGATCGGATTTGCCTTCGCAAAGAAGGTCAAGAGTCTCAGAGGAATGGATATTATTCCAGAAGCCATTGAAGATGCCAAGCAAAATGCTAAAAAAATGGGATTTGACAATACCCATTACGAAGCGGGAACAGCTGAAGAGATTATTCCACGCTGGTATAAAGAAGGCTACCGAGCAGATGCCTTGATAGTTGACCCTCCTCGTACAGGCTTAGATGATAAGCTGTTGGAAACCATTCTGACCTATGTTCCAGACAAAATGGTCTATGTATCCTGCAATGTTTCGACCTTGGCGCGAGATTTGGTTAAACTAGTAAAAGTCTATGATCTCCAGTATATCCAGTCGGTCGATATGTTTCCCCACACTGCACGGACAGAAGCAGTGGTTAAGTTAGTGAAGAAAAGAAAAATCAACTTCACTGAAAAAAGTCCTTGACAAAGTAGGAAAAGTAGGTATAATAGAAAGAGTTGAAAAGCTCAAGGT
>NZ_MZNX01000006.1:0-5184 GCF_004353325.1 Streptococcus downii | reverse complement strand
CAAGGGGTTAAGACACCGCCTTTTCACGGCGGTAACACGGGTTCGAATCCCGTACGGACTATGTGTGTATCGCAGGGACGAAAAAAGTAAAAAAAGTTTCAAAAAAGTGTTGACATAGGTTAGCAGCTGTGATATACTAATATAGTTGTCGCTTGAGAGATTGAGTGACAAAGACCTTTGAAAACTGAACAAGACGAACCAATGTGCAGGGCACTATAACTAAGGTTATAGTACTGAACAATGAAAAAAAACAATAAATCTGTCAGTGACAGAAATGAGTGAGAACTCAAACTTTTAATGAGAGTTTGATCCTGGCTCAGGACGAACGCTGGCGGCGTGCCTAATACATGCAAGTAGAACGCTGAAGGAGGAGCTTGCTTCTCTGGATGAGTTGCGAACGGGTGAGTAACGCGTAGGTAACCTGCCTGGTAGCGGGGGATAACTATTGGAAACGATAGCTAATACCGCATAATAGCAGTTGTTGCATGATAACTGTTTGAAAGGTGCAATTGCACCACTACCAGATGGACCTGCGTTGTATTAGCTAGTTGGTGGGGTAACGGCTCACCAAGGCGACGATACATAGCCGACCTGAGAGGGTGATCGGCCACACTGGGACTGAGACACGGCCCAGACTCCTACGGGAGGCAGCAGTAGGGAATCTTCGGCAATGGACGGAAGTCTGACCGAGCAACGCCGCGTGAGTGAAGAAGGTTTTCGGATCGTAAAGCTCTGTTGTAAGAGAAGAACGAGTGTGAGAGTGGAAAGTTCACACTGTGACGGTATCTTACCAGAAAGGGACGGCTAACTACGTGCCAGCAGCCGCGGTAATACGTAGGTCCCGAGCGTTGTCCGGATTTATTGGGCGTAAAGCGAGCGCAGGCGGTTAGATAAGTCTGAAGTTAAAGGCTGTGGCTTAACCATAGTACGCTTTGGAAACTGTTTAACTTGAGTGCAAGAGGGGAGAGTGGAATTCCATGTGTAGCGGTGAAATGCGTAGATATATGGAGGAACACCGGTGGCGAAAGCGGCTCTCTGGCTTGTAACTGACGCTGAGGCTCGAAAGCGTGGGGAGCAAACAGGATTAGATACCCTGGTAGTCCACGCCGTAAACGATGAGTGCTAGGTGTTAGACCCTTTCCGGGGTTTAGTGCCGCAGCTAACGCATTAAGCACTCCGCCTGGGGAGTACGACCGCAAGGTTGAAACTCAAAGGAATTGACGGGGGCCCGCACAAGCGGTGGAGCATGTGGTTTAATTCGAAGCAACGCGAAGAACCTTACCAGGTCTTGACATCCCTCTGACCGCTCTAGAGATAGAGCTTTCCTTCGGGACAGAGGTGACAGGTGGTGCATGGTTGTCGTCAGCTCGTGTCGTGAGATGTTGGGTTAAGTCCCGCAACGAGCGCAACCCCTATTGTTAGTTGCCATCATTCAGTTGGGCACTCTAGCGAGACTGCCGGTAATAAACCGGAGGAAGGTGGGGATGACGTCAAATCATCATGCCCCTTATGACCTGGGCTACACACGTGCTACAATGGCTGGTACAACGAGTCGCAAGCCGGTGACGGCAAGCTAATCTCTTAAAGCCAGTCTCAGTTCGGATTGTAGGCTGCAACTCGCCTACATGAAGTCGGAATCGCTAGTAATCGCGGATCAGCACGCCGCGGTGAATACGTTCCCGGGCCTTGTACACACCGCCCGTCACACCACGAGAGTTTGTAACACCCGAAGTCGGTGAGGTAACCTTTTAGGAGCCAGCCGCCTAAGGTGGGATAGATGATTGGGGTGAAGTCGTAACAAGGTAGCCGTATCGGAAGGTGCGGCTGGATCACCTCCTTTCTAAGGATAAGGAACTGCGCATTGGTCTTGTTTAGTCTTGAGAGGTCTTGTGGGGCCTTAGCTCAGCTGGGAGAGCGCCTGCTTTGCACGCAGGAGGTCAGCGGTTCGATCCCGCTAGGCTCCATTGGTGAGAGATCACCAAGTAATGCACATTGAAAATTGAATATCTATATCAAATAGTAACAAGAAAATAAACCGAAACGCTGTAGTATTAAAAGAGTTACTGACTGAAAGGTCAGAAAATAAGGTTAAGTTAATAAGGGCGCACGGTGGATGCCTTGGCACTAGGAGCCGAAGAAGGACGTGACAAACGACGATATGCCTTGGGTAGCTGTAAGTAAGCGATGATCCAGGGATTTCCGAATGGGGGAACCCAACAGGTACTACCTGTTACCCATATCTGTTAAGGATGTGAGGAGGAAGACGCAGTGAACTGAAACATCTAAGTAGCTGCAGGAAGAGAAAGCAAAAGCGATTGCCTTAGTAGCGGCGAGCGAAACGGCAGAAGGGCAAACCGAAGAGTTTACTCTTCGGGGTTGTAGGACTGCAATGTGGACTCAAAGATTATAGAAGAATGATTTGGGAAGATCAGCCAAAGAGAGTAACAGCCTCGTATTTAAAATAGTCTTTGTACCTAGCAGTATCCTGAGTACGGCGGGACACGAGAAATCCCGTCGGAATCTGGGAGGACCATCTCCCAACCCTAAATACTCCCTAGTGACCGATAGTGAACCAGTACCGTGAGGGAAAGGTGAAAAGCACCCCGGGAGGGGAGTGAAATAGAACCTGAAACCGTGTGCCTACAACAAGTTCGAGCCCGTTAATGGGTGAGAGCGTGCCTTTTGTAGAATGAACCGGCGAGTTACGATATGATGCGAGGTTAAGTTGAAGAGACGGAGCCGCAGGGAAACCGAGTCTGAATAGGGCGCATTAGTATCATGTCGTAGACCCGAAACCATGTGACCTACCCATGAGCAGGTTGAAGGTGCGGTAAGACGCACTGGAGGACCGAACCAGGGCACGTTGAAAAGTGCTTGGATGACTTGTGGGTAGCGGAGAAATTCCAAACGAACTTGGAGATAGCTGGTTCTCTCCGAAATAGCTTTAGGGCTAGCGTCGACATTAGAGATTCTTGGAGGTAGAGCACTGTTTGGGTGAGGGGTCCATCCCGGATTACCAATCTCAGATAAACTCCGAATGCCAAAGAATTATGGTCGGCAGTCAGACTGCGAGTGCTAAGATCCGTAGTCGAAAGGGAAACAGCCCAGACCACCAGCTAAGGTCCCAAAATAATTGTTAAGTGGAAAAGGATGTGGGGTTGCACAGACAACTAGGATGTTAGCTTAGAAGCAGCTATTCATTCAAAGAGTGCGTAATAGCTCACTAGTCGAGTGACCCTGCGCCGAAAATGTACCGGGGCTAAAACAATTTACCGAAGCTGTGGATACCTTTATAGGTATGGTAGGAGAGCGTTCTATGTGTGATGAAGGTATACCGTGAGGAGTGCTGGAACGCATAGAAGTGAGAATGCCGGTATGAGTAGCGAAAGACAGGTGAGAATCCTGTCCACCGTAAGACTAAGGTTTCCAGGGGAAGGCTCGTCCGCCCTGGGTTAGTCGGGACCTAAGGAGAGACCGAAAGGTGTATCCGATGGACAACAGGTTGATATTCCTGTACTAGAGTATGTAGTGATGGAGGGACGCAGTAGGCTAACTAAAGCAGACGATTGGAAGTGTCTGTCTAAGCAGTGAGGTGTGATATGAGTCAAATGCTTATATCTATAACATTGAGCTGTGATGGGGAGCGAAGTTTAGTAGCGAAGTTAGTGACGTCACACTGCCAAGAAAAGCTTCTAGCGTTTAAACATACTCTACCCGTACCGCAAACCGACACAGGTAGTCGAGGCGAGTAGCCTCAGGTGAGCGAGAGAACTCTCGTTAAGGAACTCGGCAAAATGACCCCGTAACTTCGGGAGAAGGGGTGCTGACTTTACGTCAGCCGCAGTGAATAGGCCCAAGCAACTGTTTATCAAAAACACAGCTCTCTGCTAAATCGTAAGATGATGTATAGGGGGTGACGCCTGCCCGGTGCTGGAAGGTTAAGAGGAGTGCTTAGGAGTAATCCGAAGGTATGAATTGAAGCCCCAGTAAACGGCGGCCGTAACTATAACGGTCCTAAGGTAGCGAAATTCCTTGTCGGGTAAGTTCCGACCCGCACGAAAGGCGTAATGATTTGGGCACTGTCTCAACGAGAGACTCGGTGAAATTTTAGTACCTGTGAAGATGCAGGTTACCCGCGACAGGACGGAAAGACCCCATGGAGCTTTACTGCAGTTTGATATTGAGTGTCTGTACCACATGTACAGGATAGGTAGGAGTCTATGAGATCGGGACGCCAGTTTCGAAGGAGACGTTGTTGGGATACTACCCTTGTGTTATGGCCACTCTAACCCGGATAGGTTATCCCTATCGGAGACAGTGTCTGACGGGCAGTTTGACTGGGGCGGTCGCCTCCTAAAAGGTAACGGAGGCGCCCAAAGGTTCCCTCAGAATGGTTGGAAATCATTCGCAGAGTGTAAAGGTATAAGGGAGCTTGACTGCGAGAGCTACAACTCGAGCAGGGACGAAAGTCGGGCTTAGTGATCCGGTGGTTCCGCATGGAAGGGCCATCGCTCAACGGATAAAAGCTACCCTGGGGATAACAGGCTTATCTCCCCCAAGAGTTCACATCGACGGGGAGGTTTGGCACCTCGATGTCGGCTCGTCGCATCCTGGGGCTGTAGTCGGTCCCAAGGGTTGGGCTGTTCGCCCATTAAAGCGGCACGCGAGCTGGGTTCAGAACGTCGTGAGACAGTTCGGTCCCTATCCGTCGCGGGCGTAGGAAATTTGAGAGGATCTGCTCCTAGTACGAGAGGACCAGAGTGGACTTACCGCTGGTGTACCAGTTGTCTTGCCAAAGGCATCGCTGGGTAGCTATGTAGGGAAGGGATAAACGCTGAAAGCATCTAAGTGTGAAACCCACCTCAAGATGAGATTTCCCATGATTTTATATCAGTAAGAGCCCTGAGAGATGATCAGGTAGATAGGTTAGAAGTGGAAGTGTGGTGACACATGTAGCGGACTAATACTAATAGCTCGAGGACTTATCCAAAGTAACTGAGAAAACTTAGCGTATGGTTTTTCTAATTATTTGATAGATATTCAATTTTGAGTAGGTATTACTCAGAATTAAGTGACGATAGCCTAGGAGATACACCTGTACCCATGCCGAACACAGCAGTTAAGCCCTAGAACGCCGGAAGTAGTTGGGGGTTGCCCCCTGTGAGATATGGAAGTCGCTTAGCT
>NZ_MZNX01000005.1:54373-54574 GCF_004353325.1 Streptococcus downii | reverse complement strand
AAGCACAAGCTTGAGCAATAGCGTATCTGCTTCAATTAGTGCCAGCCAATCAGCAAGCACAAGCTTGAGCAACAGTGTGTCTGCATCAATTAGTGCGAGCCAATCAGCAAGCACAAGCTTGAGCAACAGCGTATCAGCGTCAATCAGTGCGAGCCAATCAGTAAGCACAAGCTTGAGCAACAGCGTGTCTGCTTCAATCAG
>NZ_MZNX01000005.1:4665-54323 GCF_004353325.1 Streptococcus downii | reverse complement strand
CCAATCAGTAAGCACAAGCTTGAGCAACAGCGTGTCTGCTTCAATCAGTGCGAGCCAATCAGCAAGCACAAGCATGAGCAACAGCGTGTCTGCTTCAATTAGTGCATCTGAATCAGCAAGCACAAGCATGAGCAACAGCGTATCAGCCTCAATCAGTGCATCTGAATCAGCAAGCAACAACTCAAGTAGTACTTCAGTTTCAACAAGTACTTCAGTAAGCTTGAGTAACAGCGTAAGCACATCTACATCACTTAGCAATAGCGTTTCAAGCAGTTTGAGTACAAGTGCGTCACAACAATCTAACTCATTCAGCTATAGTAAGGGTGAGCCAACAAGCGAATCTAAGCCAGAGTTTAACCTTCCTAGCTACCTTGAATCTGTAAGTGCAAGTGAGTCAGTTTCACTCAGCAAGTCAGTAAGTGTATCATTGAGCGATAGTACTTCAGCTTCAATCAGCGTAAGTGAGTCATTCTCAACAAGCGCAAGCTTGAGTGACAGCGTGTCTACATCAATCAGTGCAAGCAACAACTCAGGTAGCGGTTCAGGTTCAACAAGCACAAGCAATGGCTCAGCTAGCCAATCAGCTTCAGCATCTGTAAGTGCAAGTCAATCAACTAGCGCATCAGTATCTGCAAGCCAATCAGCTTCAATCAGTACAAGCAATGGTTCAGGCGATGCCTCAACTTCAGCAAGTACTTCAGCAAGCTTGAGCAACAGTGTATCTGCATCAACTAGTGCGAGCCAATCAGCAAGCACAAGCTTGAGCAATAGTGCAAGTACCTCAGCTAGCTTGTCTGACAGTGCTTCAATCTCAAGTGCATTGAACCACTCACAAGCTCCTGCACAACAACCTGCTGGACCAGGACGTTCAAACGGTAGAAAACTTCCAAATACAGGAACTGCAAGTAACCAATTTGCTGGTCTTGGATTAGGAGTAGCTGCCTTGGCAACTGCCTCTCTTCTTGGCAAGAAGAAGAAATCAGCAGCTTCTGAAATGGATTTAGAAGACTAAGTCCCAAAAATCGACTAAAATGAAATTGTTGATATCATTTTAGCGATGAAAACAAGAACCCCGGATGGCCTAAGGCTATCTGGGGTTTTTGGCTCTTTGTCAACTGTAGAGGGTGAGATCGAACTAAGCATGAGAGAGAATCAGATTGATTCTCTCTTTTCTAACATTCAAAGTAACGAGAATCGTCATTCTAAAATTTTTGAAATTTTGAAAATCAAATACTATACATCTTATATCCTTGCTGATTGTCTCCAACTTGATATTGGAATCAAAAGGGATGGACTTCCATTTCTAAACGCTCTAAAGAACTTAATGATGTCTCGCTAGTTATTAATCACCGCCAAAGAGAATATCCGAATTAAAAGACAGCTTTTAAAGCACTTAGGAATAAGGGGAAAAAATATTACACTACGCATTGCATATCCCTAACGAAATAGATAAAAATCTAAAATTTGTAGAGAAAATAATATAATTTCGACCTTTTGTGACAGGAATTGCTTGACTAAATAAAACCAAAGCTGTATAATAAGGCAAATATCTAAAACAGGAGGTTCTGGAAATGAAAAAGTCTAAGGCCAAGTATCTGACACTGGCAGGTGTCGTGTTAAGCGCAGGTATCCTATTGAGCGCATGTGGGAACTCAGCAAGTTCATCTAAAA
Source organism: Streptococcus downii (assembly GCF_004353325.1). NCBI lineage: Bacteria > Bacillati > Bacillota > Bacilli > Lactobacillales > Streptococcaceae > Streptococcus > Streptococcus downii. The sequence continues at coordinate 52,652 of NZ_MZNX01000005.1, read as the reverse complement.
CATATAACTATGTCTATTCTAGTGATCCATCTAGTTTGAACTATCTAGCAGAGAACCGTGCAACAACCAATGATATTGTTACCAATTTGGTTGATGGTTTGATGGAAAATGACCAATACGGTAACTATGTTCCATCATTGGCAGAGGATTGGACCGTTTCTAAGGACGGTTTGACTTATACCTACAAACTTCGTAAAGATGCCAAGTGGTATACATACGAAGGTGAAGAATACGCCCCTGTAACTGCTCAAGACTTTGTGACAGGTTTGAAATATGCGGCAGATAAAAAATCTGAAGCCTTGTACTTGGTTCAAGATTCTGTAGCAGGTTTGGATGACTATATCAACGGAAAAACAACTGACTTTTCAACTGTCGGTGTTAAGGCGATTGATGACCAAACAGTTCAGTACACTTTGACTCGACCAGAACCTTACTGGAATTCTAAAACAACTTCAACCATTCTCTTCCCTGTCAATGCTGATTTCTTGAAATCAAAAGGGGATGATTTTGGTAAGGTTGATCCTTCTAACATTTTGTACAATGGACCTTTCTTAATGAAATCCTTTGTTTCAAAATCCGTCATTGAATACAAGAAAAATCCAAGCTACTGGGATGCTAAAAATGTCTTTGTGGACGATGTGAAATTAACCTACTATGATGGAAGTGACCAAGATGCCCTAGCACGTAACTTTACAGAAGGAGTATACAGCTACGCACGTCTCTATCCAAATAGCTCAAGCTTTGAAGGGATTAAAGAGAAAAACAAGGACAATATCATCTACAGCATGCAAGATGCCACTTCTTTCTACTTGAACTTTAACCTAGATAGAAAATCTTATAATTTCACTTCTAAAACGACTGACATCGAAAAGAAATCTACCCAAGAAGCAGTTCTGAATAAAAACTTCCGCCAAGCTATCAATTTTGCCTACAACCGTACGGCCTATGGGGCACAATCTCAAGGGGAAGACGGAGCAACGAAGATTATTCGTAACCTAGTTGTACCTCCTACATTTGTAAGTATCAACGGAAAAGACTTTGGTGATGTTGTTTCCGAAAAGATGGTCAACTATGGCCAAGAATGGCAAGGAATCAACTTTGCTGATGCTCAGGATCCTTACTACAATCCTGACAAGGCTAAAGCTAAGTTTGCGGAAGCTAAGAAAGAACTAGAAGCCAAGGGTGTTCAGTTCCCAATTCACTTGGATAAGACTGTTGAAATGACCAATAAGTCAGAAATTCAAGGGATTAGTTCAATGAAACAATCCATCGAATCTATTCTTGGAACTGAGAACGTGGTTATCGATATCCAACAACTGTCAACAGAGGATTATGATAGCTCTGGTTATTTAGCTCAGACAGCAGCCCAGAAGGATTTTGACCTTTACAATGGTGGTTGGAGTGCTGACTACTTAGATCCGTCAAGCTATCTTGATATTTTTAATGTTAATAGCGGAGGTATGTTGCAAAACTTTGGTTTAGAACCAGGTGAGGTCAATGACAAGGCTAAGGCAGTTGGACTTGATACCTATACTCAAATGTTGGAAGAAGCCAATAAAGAGCAAGATCCAGCAAAACGTTATGAAAAGTATGCTGAAATTCAAGCTTGGCTCGTTGATAGTGCCCTTGCTATTCCAAACGTTTCCCTTGGTGGAACACCTAGCTTGAGAAAGACAGTTCCATTCTCTGCACCATTCTCACAAGCTGGAAATAAAGGTGTAGAGTCATACAAGTATCTTAAGTTGCAAGATAAGACGGTGACAACTGCTGAGTATGAAAAAGCTAAAGAAAAATGGCTGAAAGAAAAAGAAGAATCAAATAAAAAAGCCCAAGAAGAATTGGCAAAACACGTTAAATAATCAGTCTATTCAACAGGAAAAGCGATAGTTTCTCAAGGAACTATCGCTTTTATATAGTTTGAAACTATAACTAGCTCTTGAAAAGAAGAAAATGAGTTGGCGAAAATAAGTGGTACAATAGTTACTATAGATTTGGAGGTATTGTATGAGCAAAGAACTACACATCAACACAATTTTGGCCCAGGCGGGAATCAAGTCAGATAAGGCAACAGGTGCCTTGGTGACTCCACTTCATTTTTCAACAACTTATCAGCATCCAGAGTTTGGCCAGTCTACTGGATTTGACTATACCCGCACTAAAAACCCAACTCGCAGTAAGGCGGAGGAAGTCTTGGCTGCAATCGAATCAGCAGACTATGCCCTAGCGACGAGCTCAGGTATGGCTGCGATTGTACTGGCTTTTAGTGTTTTTCCAGTGGGAAGTAAAGTCTTGGCTGTGCGCGATCTGTATGGGGGTTCTTTCCGTTGGTTCAACCAAGTGGAGCAAGAAGGCCGTTTCCATTTTACCTATGCTAATACTGAAGCAGAGTTGATTGCTGAGCTGGAAAATCATGTGGATGTTCTCTACATCGAAACGCCAACCAATCCTTTGATGTTAGAATTTGATATTGCAAAACTAGCAAAACTAGCTCATGACAAGGGGGCTAAAGTAGTCGTAGACAATACCTTCTACAGTCCGATTTACCAACGACCAATCGAAGATGGTGCAGATATTGTTCTTCATTCAGCCACCAAGTATTTAGCAGGGCACAATGATGTCTTGGCTGGGGTAGTTGTGACTAATAGTTTAGAACTATATGAACAACTGTTCTACAATCTCAATACGACAGGTGCTGTCTTGTCACCGTTTGATAGTTATCAGTTGATTCGTGGTCTTAAAACTCTACCTCTTCGTATGGAGCGTTCTACAGCCAATGCTCAAGAAGTGGTTGCCTTTTTGAAGGATTCACCTGCTGTCAAGGAAGTGCTCTATACTGGACGTGGGGGTATGATTTCCTTTAAAGTAGTGGATGAAAAACGTATTCCTCATATTTTAAATAGCTTGAAGGTCTTCTCTTTTGCGGAAAGTTTGGGTGGGGTTGAGAGTCTGATCACCTATCCGACGACGCAAACCCATGCGGATATTCCAGCAGAAGTGCGCCATTCCTATGGCTTAACAGATGACCTCTTGCGCTTGTCAATTGGGATTGAAGATGCTAGAGATTTGATTGCGGACTTGCGCCAAGCTTTGGAAGGATAAGACAGATATGGGGAAATATGATTTTACAAGCCTGCCCAATCGTTTTGGGCACCATACCTATAAATGGAAAGAAGCGGAAGCTGATCGAGAAGTTCTACCAGCCTGGATAGCAGATATGGACTTTGTGGTTTTGCCTGAAGTTCGACAAGCTGTACAAGCCTACGCAGATCAGTTGGTCTATGGCTATACTTATGCTAGTGATGCTTTGATTGAGTCGGTTCAGGACTGGGAAGCCAGTCAGCACGGGTATCACTTTGACAAAGATGCTCTCGTCTTTATCGAGGGAGTGGTACCAGCTATTTCAACAGCCATTCAAGCCTTTACAAAAGAAGGAGAGGCTGTTCTAATCAACACACCAGTCTATCCGCCTTTTGCCCGCAGTGTCAAACTCAACAATCGCCGATTGATTACCAATTCTTTGGTGGAAAAGGATGGATTGTTTGAGATTGACTTTGACCAGTTGGAGAAGGATTTGGGGAAAGAGGATGTCAAACTCTATATCCTGTGTAACCCACACAATCCTGGGGGCCGTGTTTGGGAAAAGGAAGTGTTAGAAAAGATAGGCCATCTCTGCCAAAAACATAGTGTTTTGTTGGTTTCGGATGAGATTCACCAAGATTTGGCCCTCTTTGGTCACAAGCACCAGTCTTTTAATACCATTGATCCAGACTTTAAAAACTTTGCTCTTGTTTTGAGCAGTGCTACCAAGACCTTTAATATCGCTGGAACGAAAAATTCCTATGCTGTCATTGAAAATCCCAAACTTCGAGTTGCCTTTCAGAAACGCCAGTTGGCCAATAACCAGCATGAAATTTCAGGCTTGGGTTATTTGGCGACAGAAGCTGCCTATCGTTATGGGAAGGACTGGCTAGGAGAGTTAAAAGAAGTCATCGAAGACCACATCAAGTATGTAGTGGAGGTCTTGGGTAAAGAAACCAAGATTAAGGTCATGAAACCGCAAGGGACCTACTTGATTTGGTTGGATTTTTCGGCCTATGACCTGACTGATGAAACATTGCAAGAGCTGTTGAGAAATGAAGCCAAGGTCATCTTGAACCGAGGTTTGGACTTTGGGGAGGAGGGAAGCCTTCATGCCCGCCTCAATGTGGCCATGCCTAAGTCAATTCTGGAAGAGGTTTGCCAACGCATCGTGACTACTTTTGCTACACTTTAAGAATCGAGCCTTCTAGGAGAAAAGTCTTCCTGGAAGGCTATTTTCATAGGGGAAAATGTGGTATAATGAAGAGATAAGATAAAGGGGTAACTATGGCTAAATTGATTCCAGGAAAGTTGCGCATGGAGGGTGTTTCCCTCTATGAGACAGGCAAAATTGAGATTATCAAGGAGAAAGGAAACCGCCTCTATACACGTGTAGCTGGAGAAGACTTGCGCTACAGTTTAGAGGATGATCTTGTTTTTTGTGCTTGTGATTTTTTCCAAAAAAGAGGTTACTGTGTTCACCTCGCAGCGCTCGAGCATTATCTGAAAAATGATGAAGAAGGTCAGGTGATTTTACAAACCTTAGAAAAAGGACATGAAGAGCAAGAAGAAGTTGAAACCAAGGTTAGTTTTGGTGGAAGTTTTTTGGAGCGCCTTCGACCTCAAAAACGAGAAGAGACTTACACTTTGTCGGCTCTAGGCCAGGTGGAAGCTGGAACCAATCGGTTCCTTTGGACTCTTCGAATCGGTTTGCTTGAGAGTAAAAAATATTATGTCATCCGTGATATTCCACTCTTTTTGAAGGTCTTGGCCCAACGTAAATCTTACATGATTGGGAAACACTATGAAAATGACTTGTCTTTGGAAGCTTTTGACGAATCGAGTCAAGAAGTTCTTACTTTTTTACGGGGCATGATTGAGGAGGGGCTCAGTCAGGAACTCTTTTTCCCAAATCAAGGTCGTCACCTCTTTTTTCCTCTGACCTTTTTTGAGCAGGGGGTGGGGTTATTGATGAACTTGGAAGATTTTCATTTTGACCACCAGCTTGATAGTTATGAGAAACTCCTCTTTCACGATTTAGATCCTGATGCAGGACTTTTCTCTTTTTCAGTGAAGGAGTATCCCGATTATTTTGAAATGGAGATTTCTGAAAGTGAGCGAGTTAACGTATTCTATGGGGGAGCGGTTCTCTTTCGTAAGGGGAATCTTTATCTCTTAAACCCTAAACAAATCAGCCTCCTAAAGGAAATCAAGGAGCTTCCTCAGGAGGAGAGATGGAGAAAATGCCTCCAGTTTGACAACAGTGATCGTGACCGTCTGGCCGCCTGTCTGCCTTTGTTTGGACAGCTGGGTATAGTTTCTGCTCCTGAGCGCTTGCAAATCAGACCCTTTTCACCAATCTTTTACTTTGATAGGGAGGATGACGGCCGCATCCGCTTGGATATCCAGTTTGACTATGGAGATGTTAAGGTGACTAGTCGTCAACAGCTGGAACAATTACCATTTTCAAGCGATGCCGTCTTGGAAAATCAGCTATTTCAAATCTGTTTAGGGGCTGGGTTTGAGGCTGACTTTCAGTCTTGGAGACAGGCTTTGAAGCCAGAGGCGGTTTATTTTTTCTTTCACCATACGATTCCAGCTTTTGAGAAATTGGGTCAGGTTTTCTTGTCTGATGAGATGAATCAGCTCTACAGCGTCCAAGCTCCTCAGGTTCAGATTGAGTCCAAGGGAGGACTGTTGGAAATTCAATTTGATTTCCAAGGGATTGCCCAAGAAGAGATTGATCAAGCTCTTAAAGCCCTGACCAGCAATCAGGATTTCTATATCAGTTTCTCTGACCAAGTGTACTTTTTTGATGAGGAAACCAAGCAGATTCGTCAAAATTTGCAGGAACTGGGGGTTGAGCTAAAAGATGGTTCTTTCCAAGCTCGAAAATCTCTGGCTTATAGCCTTTCTCAGCTTTTTGAAGGTCGAGACAGGATTTCCTTCTCGGAAGAATTTCAGCATTTAGCTCATGATTTGACCCATCCAGAGGATTTTCCTTTGGGAGATATACGGGTTCAGGCGAGTTTGAGAGACTATCAGGAAAGGGGTGTCCGTTGGCTCCAGATGCTTCATCACTATGGTTTTGGTGGCATTCTGGCAGATGATATGGGGCTAGGGAAGACATTGCAAACCATCGCTTTTTTGACCAGTCAGGTGACAGAAGATAGTCGGGTCTTGATCTTGGCGCCGTCAGGTTTGATCTACAATTGGGCAGATGAATTCAAAAGATTTGCGCCGCAGTTGGATTTGACTGTAGTTCATGGTTTGAAAGCGAATCGAGAAGTGATTCTTTCCGAAAATCATCAAATCTATGTGACCAGCTATGCGAGCTTTCGTCAAGATAGTGACCTCTATCAAGAGATGTCCTTTGATTTTCTCTTTTTAGATGAGGCCCAAGTCATGAAAAATGCTCAAACCAAGATTGCTCAGAGTTTGCGCCAGTTTGTGGTGCCAGCAGTTTTTGCATTGTCAGGTACGCCCATCGAAAACCATTTAGGAGAGTTGTGGTCTATCTTTCAAATTGTACTTCCGGGGCTCTTGCCAAGTAAAAAGGAGTTTATGAAATTACCAGCTGAGCGCGTAGCGCAGTTTATCAAACCCTTCGTCATGAGGCGTAAGAAAGAAGAAGTTCTTACAGAACTGCCTGATCTGATCGAAGTCGTCTATAAAAATGAACTGGAAGACCAGCAGAAGGCCATCTATCTAGCCCAGTTGCAACAGATGCGAGACCGCCTAGCGCAAGTGACAGATCAAGAATTCCAGAGAAGTCGGGTAGAAATCTTATCTGGCCTCATGCGTTTGCGTCAAATCTGCGATACGCCAACCCTCTTCATGGACGATTATCAAGGAGCTAGTGGTAAACTCGATAGTCTCCGAGATTTATTGCTACAAGTGGCTGATGGTGGGCATCGGGTCTTGATTTTCTCCCAGTTCAAAGGAATGTTGGAAAAAATCGAGCAAGAACTCCCAGACTTGGGCTTGACCTCCTTCAAAATCACAGGTTCAACTCCTGCTCATGATAGACAGGAGATGACCAAGGCCTTTAACCAAGGGGAGAGAGATGCCTTTCTCATCTCCCTTAAGGCGGGTGGTGTTGGTCTCAATCTAACGGGAGCTGATACGGTTATTTTGGTTGACCTCTGGTGGAATCCGGCTGTCGAAGCCCAGGCTATCGGGCGCGCTCACCGAATGGGGCAGGAGCAGATGGTCGAGGTCTATCGTTTGATTACCAAGGGAACCATTGAAGAAAAGATCCAAGAACTTCAAGAACAAAAGAAACATTTGGTTTCCCAAGTTTTAGATGGTACGGAGTCGCGTGCGAGTCTCAGTCTGGCAGAAATTCGTGAAATTTTGGGAATTTCTGAAGCCGGCACTTGAAAAATCAAGACAATACGCTATAATGAAGTGTTGAAAGGAAATACAAAATGAAACAAGATCGATTTCCATTGGTGTCAGATGATGAGATCATGCTGACCGAAATGCCAGTCATGGACTTGTACGATGAGTCAGACTTTATTAGCAATATTAAAGGTGATTACCGCGATAAGAACTATTTGGAATGGTCTCCTATCAATGAGGAAGAAACCGTGGTTTCTCCAGTGGTTAGCAAAAAGCCAGAATCAGCTCCAGAACCTAAAAAAGTTGAAAAAACGTATGCTGAATTGGCTCGAGAAGAGGCGCGTGCGGATCTGAAAAAGAAACGTTCAGCCAAGTATTTGACTCAGGATGTTAGTCATACCAGACGACACAATGGTTCAACACTTGTTCGTCAAGGAAATCAACCAACAGCACCATTTCAAAAGGAAAATCCAGGTGAGCTTGCCAAGTTTAGCAAAAACTTGATCCAGTCTCACTATATTCTAGCTGAAGAGGTTGGCCAAGTGGCGACTCCAACTCCGAAAACTCAAACGGGAAAAGCTAAAAAGAACAACTATGATTTCCTAAAGAAGAGTCAAATCTATAATAAAAAGAATAAGCAAACAGAACAGGAACGTCAGGTTGCCCAAGAGTTGAATCTGACAAGAATTACTGAGTAGGGGAGAAAAGCATGTCAAAAACATATCATTTTATTGGAATCAAGGGATCAGGGATGAGTGCCTTGGCTTTGATGTTGCACCAAATGGGGCATAAGGTTCAAGGTTCAGACGTTGAAAAATATTACTTTACTCAACGTGGACTAGAGCAGGCAGGGATTGCGATTCTTCCTTTTGATGAAAAGAACCTACAAGGTGATGTGGAGATTATCGCTGGAAATGCCTTCCGTCCAGATAACAACGTTGAAATCGCCTATGCAGACCAAAATGGCATTAGCTACAAACGTTATCATGAATTCCTCGGTAGCTTTATGCGCGACTTTGTCAGCATGGGAGTGGCAGGAGCTCATGGAAAAACTTCAACAACAGGTATGTTGTCACATGTCTTGTCTCACATCACAGACACCAGCTTCTTGATTGGTGACGGGACAGGTCGTGGTTCAGCCAATGCCAAATATTTTGTCTTTGAATCAGACGAATATGAGCGACATTTCATGCCTTACCACCCAGAATATTCTATCATCACCAACATTGACTTTGACCATCCAGACTACTTCACAAGTCTAGAGGATGTTTTCAATGCCTTTAACGACTATGCCAAACAAATTACCAAAGGTTTGTTTGTATACGGTGAGGATGCTGAGTTGCGTAAGATCACAGCCAGTGCTCCAATCTATTACTATGGTTTTGAAGCTGATGGCAATGACTTTGTAGCTAGTGATCTCCTTCGCTCAACAACGGGTTCGACCTTTACAGTTCACTTCCGTGGTCAAGAATTGGGACAATTCCACATTCCAACCTTTGGTCGTCACAATATCATGAATGCAACAGCTGTTATTGGATTGCTTTACACAGCAGGATTTGATTTGAACTTAGTGCGTGAACACTTGAAAACATTTGCCGGTGTTAAGCGTCGTTTCACTGAGAAAATCGTTAATGATACGGTAATCATCGATGACTTTGCCCACCATCCAACAGAAATTATTGCGACCTTGGATGCTGCTCGTCAGAAATACCCAAGCAAGGAAATCGTGGCAATCTTCCAACCCCATACCTTTACTAGAACCATTGCCTTGTTAGATGATTTTGCACAAGCCTTGAATCAGGCAGATGCCGTTTACCTAGCTCAAATCTATGGATCAGCCCGTGAGGTGGACCATGGTGACGTTAAGGTAGAAGACCTAGCAAGCAAGATCACGAAGAAAAACCAAGTCATCACAGTCGAAAATGTATCTCCACTCCTTGACCATGACAATGCTGTTTACGTCTTTATGGGAGCAGGAGATATCCAAACCTATGAGTACTCATTTGAACGTCTCTTGTCAAACTTGACAAGCAACGTCCAATAAGGAAAACAGATGGAAATTCCAATCACTATAAGGCAAGCCACCTTATCAGATTTAGAAGAAATGTTGGCGATTGAAGAAGCCAATCCTTCGTTAGAAGAGGCACTTAGCCGCCAATCCTTAGAAGAGAGTATCCGCAAGATTGCGGGTACCTTTCTTGTAGCTGGGGATGAAAATCAGCTCGTGGGCTATGTTTTGGGAGAAGAACAGTCTATTCATCCCAAATGGATAGAAATAAAATCATTGACCATTCATCCTGACTATTGGGGACAAGGACTGGGAACTCTTCTTCTTGCAGCCTTGAAACAGGTGACTGTCGAGCTAGATTACCAAGGTATTCTTTTGCAAAGTCCTGATGAGTTACTATCATATTTTGAAATGAATGGCTTTGTTGAGGAAGAAGTGACAGGGAGTCATTATGGCAGTGGTTCTGAATGGTATCTGACTTGGGCTAATCCTTTTTATCAGGAGGAAATATGAAAATCAGACAAGCAAGATTTTCGGATTTAGATCGTATTTTAGAGATAGAGCTGGAGAATTTCTCCCTTGAAGAAGCCATTCCTCGTTCGGTCTTTGAGGCCCATTTGCGGGAAATTCAGACCAGCTTTCTCGTCGCTGAAAAAGAGGGACGTATCCTTGGCTACATTGAAGGTCCGGTCGTCCCACATCGTCATCTACAAGATCAGTCCTTTACAGAAGAAATAAAAGACTATAGCCATAAACCTGGAGGTTATATTTCTGTGACCTGTCTCTCCATAGCTAAGGAAGCGCAAGCTTTGGGAGTGGGGAAAAAACTGTTAAGTGCTCTGAAGGAAGTCGCTTTAGAACATGAACGAGAAGGCATTAACCTGACCTGTCATGATTACCTTATCTCCTATTACGAAAAACATGGATTTGTTAATGAAGGAATATCCCAGTCCACCTATGCAGGTGAGACTTGGTATAACATGGTTTGGAAGCCTTGAAAACAAGAAATATAGTTGGAGAAAGGTATATTTTGTTGCTTTTCTGCGACTTTTAAGATATAATGTTATGGATTGCCAACAAGGAGGTAAAGCTTTTGAGCGAGAAATCAAGAGAAGAAGAAACATTAAGCTTTAAAGAACAGATTTTACGCGATTTAGAGAGAGTCAGAGAGAGAGAAAGAAGAGGAAAAGAGGATGAAAGTCCAACTACCCCACCAACTCCATCTTCTCAAGTAACTCCACCTGCCCCTTCTGAACAAGAATCAAATCTTGCCACAGAAGATTTAATGGTAGACTCTCTGTCAACTGTCGATGAAATCCTTAAAAATGCCCCAAGTGTGCCACCACGCCCAAGTTTTGAATCAAGCGAAGTGACAGCACCAGCACCAGAACCAGAAGAGTCAAAACTAGAAGAGCCTGCACCAGCCAAGATTGATGCTGTAGAGCCTAAAAAGGAAGAGAAAGAGTTTAATACTACTCCAACTAAAGTGGCTGTTTCCTATAAAATGGATGACAATAAAGAAGAATCAGTCCCTCCTGTTGTGGAGAATGTAGTCCCTGCTCCAGTTGAGAAAGTTGATAACCTAACAGATTCTCCAAGTCGTAGTCGCCGTGAAGGAGTAAAACCAGCTAAGAAAAAGAAGAAATCAAAAGCCAAAGGTTGCTTGCTAACTTTCCTAGTTCTCCTAGTGCTCGTAGGTATTGGTGGATTCTTTGGTTATGGATACGTTCAAGAATCCTTAAAACCAGTTGATGCGAGCTCTAAGGACTACGTAACGGTTCAAATCCCAGAAGGTTCAAATGTTCAAGAAATTGGGAGCACTTTGGAAAAATCTGGTTTGGTAAAACATGGACTTATCTTTAGTTTATATGCTAAATATAAGAGTGCAGACTTAAAATCAGGTTATTACAACTTGAAGAAGAGCATGAGTACAGATGAATTGATCCAAGAATTGCAGAAAGGTGGAACTCCTGAACCACAAGAACCAGCTCTTGCAAGCTTGACAATTCCAGAAGGATATACTTTGGAGCAAATTGCTCAAACGGTAGGTCAACTTCAAGGTGACTTTAAAGAGCCGCTTACAGCGGATGCCTTCTTAGCAAAAGCTCAAGATGAGACCTTTATCTCACAATTAGTAGCCAAGTATCCAAACCTTCTTGGAAGTCTCCCAACAAAAGACAGTGGCGTTCGTTATCGCCTAGAAGGTTACCTTTTCCCAGCAACTTATACCATCAAAGAAAGCACTACAGTTGAAAGTTTGATTGATGAGATGTTAGCTGCTATGGATAAGGCTATGTCACCATATTACGCTACGATCAAAGAAAAGAACCTGACAGTCAATGAATTGCTCAGTATCGCTTCTCTTGTTGAAAAAGAAGGTGCTAAGACAGAAGACCGCAAGAAAATCGCAGGTGTCTTCTATAACCGCTTGAATGTCGGTATGCCACTTCAAAGTAATATCGCTATCCTGTATGCTCAAGGCAAGCTTGGTCAAAAGATTAGCCTAGCGGATGATGCTGGAATTGATACAACGATTGATTCACCTTACAATGTTTATACACACCTTGGCCTCATGCCTGGACCGGTAGACAGTCCAAGTCTGGATGCCATCGAAGCAAGTGTAAATCAGACAAAGAGTGACTACTTATACTTTGTAGCCAATGTCGAAGATGGTAAAGTGTACTTTGCAACGACCAAAGAAGAACATGATCAAAACGTTGCAGAACATATCAATAGCAAACTAACCCAATCAAGTAGTTCAAACTAAATTATGTGGTTTTCCACATAATTTTGTTTTAAAAACAAATTAAGAAAAGAAAGTTGAGAAAAATGGCAGAAAAAACTTACCCAATGACCCTTGAAGAAAAGGAAAAACTAGAAAAAGAATTAGAGGAGTTGAAACTCGTTCGTCGTCCTGAAGTGGTAGAACGTATCAAAATTGCTCGTTCATATGGAGACCTTTCAGAGAACAGCGAGTACGAAGCAGCTAAGGATGAGCAAGCTTTTGTTGAAGGACAAATTTCAAGTCTAGAAACAAAAATCCGCTATGCTGAAATCGTTAATAGCGATGCAGTTGCCCAAGATGAAGTGGCTATCGGTAAGACTGTAACGATCCAAGAAATCGGGGAAGATGACGAAGAGGTCTATATCATCGTCGGTTCTGCAGGTGCAGATGCTTTTGCTGGTAAGATTTCAAATGAGAGCCCGATTGGACAAGCCTTGATCGGCAAGAAGACTGGTGATACAGCGACCATCGAGACACCAGTTGGTAGCTATGATGTCAAAATCTTAAAGGTTGAAAAAACAGCCTAAATAGAATGAAAAAGGAGTAGTAGAGGCTTTGACTTGCTCAACTCCTTTTTGGTTTTTTGAATAAAATAGGAGACTATATGAGTGAAAATAAGAAAAAAAATAAGATGGAACGTGGTCTAACCAATCGCCACGTTCAAGTGATGGCCATTGCAGGGACAATCGGAACAGGACTTTTCCTAGGTGCTGGTCGTTCTATCAGCCTTACTGGACCTTCTATCATCCTGATTTACATGATTACAGGAGCCTTTATGTTTTTGATGATGAGGGCTGTTGGGGAGATGCTATATCAGGATCCAGAACAACATACCTTTATCAACTTTATCACACGACATTTGGGAAAGGGTTGGGGGTATTTCTCAGTTTGGTCTTATTGGTTGTCTGTCGTCTTTATCGGTATGGCAGAAATCACTGCGATCTCGCATTATGTTCAGTTCTGGTTTCCTAGCTGGCCTAGTTGGCTGATTCAGATTGTCTTTTTAACGATTTTGGCCTTGGTCAATCTGATTGCGGTTAAGCTCTTTGGAGAAGTCGAGTTTTGGTTTGCTATGGTTAAGATTGTGGCTATTTTAGCTATGATTGCAACAGGAGCCTTTATGGTTTTAACTGGATTTGAGACGCCGCATGGAGCTGCAAGTTTGGCAAACATCAGCGACCAGTTCTCCCTTTTTCCAAATGGAGTCATGAACTTTGTCATGGCCTTTCAAATGGTATTTTTTGCCTATCTGATGATTGAGTTTATCGGAGTGACAACTTCTGAAACGAAAAATCCTCGTCAGGTTTTGCCAAAAGCAGTTAAGGAAATTCCTCTCCGAATTGTCTTTTTCTATGGTGGAGCTCTATTAGCCATTATGTCTATCATTCCCTGGAGAGAACTTGCTTCTTCAGATTCACCATTTGTAACGGTTTTTGAGCTGGCAGGTATCAAGTGGGCGGCGGCTCTGATTAACTTTGTCGTTTTGACGTCGGCAGCATCTGCTCTTAATTCAACCCTCTACTCAACAGGTCGGCATTTGTACCAGATTGCTCATGACTCGCCCAATCGATTCTTAAAAGCGATCAAGGCAGATACTCTCTCTCGCCATAATGTTCCACAAAATGCTATTATTGCTTCAGCAATCTTAATTGCTCTGGCTGCCTTTATCAATGTTTTGCCAGGTGTTTCCGATGCTTTTGCTTTGATTACGGCGTCTTCATCAGGTGTTTACATCGCGATTTATATCTTGATTATGGTTGCCCATCTCAAATATCGCAAGTCACAAGACTTCATGGCTGATGGCTACCTCATGCCTCAGTATCGCTTGCTTAATCCCCTAACCATTCTCTTTTTTATCTTTGTTTTTGTGACTCTCTTTTTGCAAGAGTCCACTTTCATGGGGGCAGTTGGTTCTGCCATCTGGATCCTTGTTTTTGGGATTTATAGTCAGTGGAAATTTAGAAAATAAATCATGAACTCATCAACTCTGTTTGATGAGTTTTTTCTAGTTTGACAGTCTATTGAAATAAGATTATAATCAAGCTGTAGCAGTTTATTAGGAGGTTTGAATGCACTTTAGATTGGAAAATAAAGCGTCCCAGAAAGCGCAAGAAATAGGGGATTTGATTCGTGCTTATAATCGCTCCAAAAGAGAAGAGGCTGAAAGCGAGCCACTGAACCTTTATGTTGAAGATGAAAAGGGTAATCTCTTGGCAGGCTTAGTAGCAGAGACTTTCGGAAATTGGTTGGAAATCGAGTATTTGTTTGTGAAAGAGGAATTGCGAGAACAGGGAATCGGTTCAAAACTATTGCAGCAAGCCGAAAGGGAAGCTAAGAATCGAAACTGTCGTTTTGCTTTTGTCAATACTTACCAGTTTCAAGCGCCAGATTTTTACCAAAGGCATGGCTACAAGGAGGTCTTTACCTTGCAAGACTATCCCTACACAGGACAAAGATACTATTACCAAAAGGATTTGTAAGATAAATATGAAGGTATAAAGCAAAGAGGAAATCCTCACATCACTATGGAGGTGGGCTAATGGATATCATACTAGATATGGGCAACGTCTTATTAGAATGGAACAAGGATAAGATTTTGCAAGGTGTTTCGGATACGAAGAAAGATTATCTGATTTTAGATAAGACCATTTTTCAGTCGGGGCTTTGGGAAAGATTAGATCTTGGTACCATGACGAGACAAGAATTAGTGCTTAAAGTTGTGTCCATGATTGGAAGTACCTATCAAAAGAAGATTGAAGAAGTTATCTGGAACTGGCCTAGCTACATTGACATTTATACGGAAGTCTTACCTGTTTTGTCAGAACTAAAGAAAAAGGGGCATCGTATTTTTGTCTTGTCCAATACCTCAAAGGTATTTTATGACTTGCTGGATGAGCAATTATCTCCCTTAAAGGAGCTTTTGGATGGTTTTGTCCTATCCTGTGATATAAAAGTTATAAAACCTGATTTGGCAATGTTTAAGGAGATTCTCGATAAATACCAGCTAAATCCTACAAATTGTGTCTTTCTAGACGATATTGAGGACAATACAATCGCAGCTAAGAAATTGGGCATCAGGGCCTATCAGATCAAGAAAAGAAGTGATGTCGTCGATATTTTGAAATCCTATATTTAAAGGTAACACTCTCTATTTTTTACGATAGAGAGTTTTTTGTTAATAAAACATTATAAAATGACATTTATATATTGCATTAAGTTAGATATATGGTATAATGTTTTTAAAAGAAGCGCAACTTTTTAAAAATGTGAAGGAGGATGCTAGTGGCTAAAAATTTAAAATTAAAATTAGCTCGGGTGGAGCTTGACTTGACACAAGGGGATTTGGCAGAGGCTGTGGGTGTTACTAGGCAGACTATAGGTCTGATTGAAGCTGGGAAATACAATCCCAGTCTCTCCCTTTGCCAGTCCATTTGCAGATGCTTAGGCAAAACTTTAGATCAATTATTTTGGGAGGAAGAAGATGAAAAATAGAAATAAACTTGTAATTAAAGATGAACGTACGGAAAAATTGGATGGAAAGATTTCAGGAGAAATTCTCTTGGGAATGTGCCTATTTTTGGCACTGGAAATTTTTACCAAAGTTTATATTTTCAATTTAACGCTTTTGTCCTATTTACCAGAATTACTTTTATTGATTGGAGTCGGTTTGTATGCCATTATTCGCCGCATGTATGTTGGAATTGATATTCGAGATATTGTTGAGAATACTGGAAAAGAAAGAGTTTTATCTGCTTTGGGATTTTCTATAGTGGTTTTATTGATTGATATCGTAGGCAATCGCGAGGAACTGGTTAGTCTATTGACTTGGAAGTACTCCCTAAAAGTAGTTCTAGCAGTTATCATCTATCTCGTTGGGAGTTATTCTATGGATAGAGTTATCCTATACTTGAATCGCAGAAATCAGCAAGTTTGGGAGGAAGAAGATGAAAAATAGATTTTTTTATTATCAATTATTAGACGAAAGAGAAGAACAACTGATTAACAAAGCTGGGACAGAGTCTTTCCATGTGTTTATCGGGCTCACTCTGCTAAGTTATTTGGTGGCAGTATTAGCACCTGCCCTTTTTAATCCTAATATTCTTCTGGTTAGTCTTCTTTTAGGAATTTTCTTCTTTTTCAATCGTGCACGACAACTTGGAGTGACCTACTATAGTCGTTTTCATTTTACGATTGTAGGGTGTTTGCTGGTGACTCTCGCTATTACGACTCTCTTGATGTTGGAGAATTATCAATTCAATATTGAAATTTATCAGCACAATCCTTTGAACGTTAAATACTTATCTGCTTGGGTCATTACTTATTTGATTTACCTTCCTTGGGTTTTTATCGGCAATCTCGGCCTTAAAAGTTATGGCGAATGGGCTCAAAAAAAGTTTGAGCAAGATATGGATGAGCTTGAAGAAGTATAAAAGCTTTGTTACTCTTTTCTCAATCCCGACAAAATGTGTTATAATAGTACTAATTTATCGGATGGTGTGAAAGTGGTAGAATACGTTCATACCTTTGTAAAAAAGGAAGAAGGAAAACAGATGTATCCAGATGATAGTTTGACATTGCACACGGACTTGTACCAGATTAACATGATGCAAGTTTACTTTGACCAAGGGATTCACAATAAAAAGGCGGTCTTTGAAGTTTATTTCCGCCAGCAACCTTTTCAGAACGGCTATGCAGTTTTCGCTGGTTTGGAAAGAATTGTACATTATCTTAAAGACTTGCGCTTTTCAGATAGTGATATCGACTACTTAGAGTCGCTAGGCTATCATGGGGCGTTCTTAGACTACCTCCGCAATCTCAAGTTGGAGTTGACGGTTCGTTCTGCCCAGGAAGGGGACTTGGTTTTTGCCAATGAACCGATTGTTCAAGTTGAAGGTCCCCTAGCCCAATGCCAGCTGGTCGAAACGGCTCTCTTAAACATCGTTAACTTTCAAACCTTGATAGCGACCAAGGCAGCACGTATTCGTTCGGTTATCGAAGATGAACCCTTGATGGAGTTCGGGACACGTCGTGCGCAAGAAATGGATGCAGCTATCTGGGGAACACGCGCAGCCGTGATTGGTGGCGCCAACGGAACTAGCAATGTGCGTGCAGGGAAACTCTTTGGAATTCCCGTTTTAGGAACCCACGCCCATGCCTTGGTACAGGTTTATGGAAACGACTACGAAGCCTTCAAGGCCTATGCGTCAACCCATCGTGACTGTGTCTTTTTAGTAGATACTTATGATACGCTTCGCATCGGTATGCCAGCTGCTATTCAGGTAGCGCGTGAGCTGGGAGATAAGATTAACTTTAAGGGTGTTCGTATCGACTCTGGGGATATCGCCTACATTTCCAAGAAAGTCCGTCAGCAACTGGACGAGGCTGGCTTTACAGAGGCTAAGATCTATGCTTCTAATGACCTTGATGAAAATACCATTCTCAACCTCAAGATGCAAAAAGCCAAGATTGATGTCTGGGGTGTGGGAACCAAGCTGATTACAGCCTATGATCAGCCAGCTCTTGGGGCAGTTTATAAAATTGTAGCTATCGAAGATGAGAATGGTCAGATGCGCAATACTATCAAATTGTCTAATAATGCTGAAAAAGTGTCTACGCCAGGTAAGAAACAGGTGTGGCGCATTACCAGTCGTGAAAAAGGCAAGTCAGAAGGCGACTACATCACTTATGATGGTGTTGATGTTTCCAATATGACTGAAATCAAAATGTTCCATCCGACCTATACCTACATCAAAAAGACCGTTCGTAATTTTGATGCCGTTCCTCTCTTAGTGGATATTTTCAAAGCAGGAACATTAGTTTATAGCTTGCCTAGTTTGACTGAGATTCAGGATTATGCCCGTAAGGAATTTGACAAGCTTTGGGATGAGTATAAACGGGTACTCAATCCGCAACATTATCCAGTGGACTTGGCGCGTGATATTTGGCAAGACAAGATGGACTTGATTGATAAGATGCGCAAAGAAGCCCTTGGTGAAGGAGAAGAAGAATGAGTTTGCAAGAGACCATTATCCAGCAACTGGGCGTCAAACCAGTGATTGATGCTCAGGAAGAAATTCGTCGTTCAATTGACTTCTTAAAGAGATACTTGAAAAAACACCCCTTCCTTAAAACCTTTGTACTAGGGATTTCTGGAGGACAAGACTCAACCTTGGCAGGGCGCTTGGCACAATTAGCGATGGAAGAAATGCGAGCAGAGACAGGGGATGGTAGCTACAAATTTATCGCTGTCCGCCTGCCATATGGAGTGCAGGCTGATGAAGCAGATGCTCAAAAAGCCCTCGCTTTCATCCAGCCGGATGTCAGCTTGGTTGTGAATATCAAGGAATCAGCTGATGCTATGACAGTAGCAGTTGAAGCGACAGGAAGCTCTGTTTCAGACTTTAATAAGGGAAATATCAAGGCTCGTAGTCGCATGATTGCTCAATATGCGCTTGCAGGGGCACATAGTGGTGCGGTTATTGGAACAGACCATGCTGCGGAAAATATCACAGGTTTCTTTACCAAGTTTGGTGACGGTGGTGCGGATATTCTCCCTCTTTACCGCCTCAATAAACGTCAAGGAAAACAACTCTTGAAGGAGCTTGGTGCAGACCCAGCCCTTTATGAAAAAATCCCAACAGCAGACCTAGAAGAAGAAAAACCAGGGATAGCTGATGAAGTAGCCTTGGGAGTCACTTATGAAGAGATTGACGACTACCTAGAAGGCAAAACAATCAGCCCAGAAGCTCAAGCGATTATTGAAAACTGGTGGCATAAAGGACAACACAAACGCCACCTACCAATCACCGTATTTGATGACTTCTGGGAGTAAAAAGGTCCGGGGGACCTTTTTACCCCGAGTCTAGAAACAGGAGAACGAGGCAGATTCGGTAACTCGAAGAGTTCGATTTTCCTTGTCTCACCCCCGCAACGATGACTAGGTTTGAAAAAGCTTGGTAAAGCGCATTTCAAACCAGACAGCGACTGCGTCAAGAGATTAAATAAAACACTTGTTTCCTAGCTGTTACTGAGTTTAGTCTTTTTACCCGAGCCTAGAAATGAGAAAGCGAAGAAGGTCCAGTGGACTTTTTTAGCTCCTTGCCTTAAGCTGAGAAAGCGAGGTAACATTATGAAAGCAATCGGTAAGCAAATATTACAGACAGACCGTTTGATTTTGAGAAGATTTGTGGAGAGTGATGCGGAAGCCATGTTTCAAAATTGGGCTTCGTCTGCTGAGAATCTGACCTATGTCAGCTGGGATCCCCATCCTGATGTCGAGGTGACTCGAAACTCGATTCGAAATTGGGTTGCCTCCTATACCAATCCCAACTATTACAAATGGGCCATTTGTCTAAAGGAAAACCCAGAGCAAGTGATTGGAGATATCAGCATCGTTGCAATGGATGAGAATGATTCTTGTTGTGAAATTGGCTATGTGCTAGGCAAGGCATATTGGGGCTGTGGTATGATGACGGAGACCTTGAAAGCTGTGTTAGACTTTTGTTTTACTCAAGCAGGCTTTCAAAAAGTCAGAGCTCGTTACGCCAGTCTCAACCCAGCTTCAGGCCGTGTGATGGAAAAAGCGGGAATGTCTTATCTAAAAACCATTACCAATGGTGTGGAAAGAAAAGACTACGTTGCGGACCTTATTTATTATCAGATTAAAAAGGACTAAGAAATGACCTGAGCTTCAAAATTTAACTTTTGAAGCTCAGGTCATTTTTTTCTGCTCTTTTATTTTAACTCATAAAGCCAGTCGTCACCGTCTTTGTAGTAAAAGAATTCACTTAAATCGTCTTCTAAAAAAACACGCAGCATGTCTGACATATCCTCAGTTGCAAGTTTTAGATGAGACAGATTTTCAAATTCTTCCCACCAAACAGTACCTTCGTCTGAAGATTGGAGTTCACCAGTAAAGTGTTCTGTTTTGTAAAAGAGGACGACATAGCGGTAATCCTCGTCATCGTACCAGTCTTTGATACCACAAAGTTGAGGTTTGGATATGGTTAGTCCAGTTTCTTCCTTGACTTCTCTGATAACTGCATCGGTAAAAGATTCCCCACGCTCTACATGACCACCAGGAAAAGTGATGCCGGGCCAGTCGGGACTAACTCGATTTTGAACTAGAACTTTGTTTCCGTTTTTAATCATGCACATGTTGACAAATTCAACTAATTCTCGTCTGTTCATATTGTTTTTCCTATTTTGTTAGTAACTTTTCCACGACGTTTAACTTTCGCATGGTCAAATCCACGCCAAAAAGTTTTTCAAGATAGTTGGTATTGAGCTTTTTTCGTTTTGCAGTTCTAGGGAGATAGAGGTAGAGACAGTGATCGCCTACACAAATTTCTTCCTCACCGTAGTCAGCTTTCAATTTTTCTAATGGCAGACTTTGGATAAATCCTTGATAAAGGATCACATGCACACGATCATGAAGATAGTCTTCTCTAAATGAGTTCTCTTGAACAATCTTTTCAAAATCGTCCTTATTCTTGATAACCATTTTTAAGTCAGCTCCAATTTTTTCCTTTATTAGAGTATGAATGCGTTCTCGTATTTCTTCTAAATCTAAGTCACTTTCAAGAATGATATTCCCACTTTGAATATAGGTTCGAACGTGTTGAAAACCAGCTTCTGTCAAAATATTTACCAAATAAGACATTTTTGGGATAGCATTTTTTCCATTAGGAGTAACGCCTCTTAGTAAAATAATATGTTCCAAAGGACTTCCTTTCTTATTTGGTATTTATTGGATTGGAGCCTGCCACCCAGCCGGTACAGAGGGCAGAAGTGATGTTAAACCCACCCGTGTGGGCATTGATATCCAGTACCTCGCCAGCAAAGTGGAGGCCGGGAACGAGTTTGCTTTCCAGAGTTTTAGGATTGATTTCTTTGAGACTGACGCCACCTTTAGTAACAAAGGACTTGGCAAGGGACATTTTTCCAACCACAGGGATTTTGAGTGCTTTGATGGACTGGAGAAGTTGTTCCCGTTCCTTTTCAGTCAGCTGTTTGACTTTGTCAGGATAGCCTTGCACAAGAAATTCTGCCAAGCGTTCTGGAAGCAAAGTTTTTAAAGCATTTTTCAAGAATTTTTCACGGTTTTCTTCTAAAAATGTCATCAAATCGCTATCAGAAAGTTGAGGCAAGACATCTAGCGAGAGAACCTCCCCGCCCTTGACAAAACTAGACATGCGTAGGGCAGCAGGGCCAGATAAACCAAAGTGGGTAAAGAGCAGATCATGAGTGATGACATGCTTGCCATAACTTAAGGCCACATCGTCCAGCGAAATCCCCTGAAGCGCTTTGTGAGGAAAATCTGTCAACAATGGACTTTCAGCGGCTTCAAGCTCGGTAATGGTATGTTTAAAATGACGGGCAATCTCATGACCAAAACCAGTCGAGCCTGTAGAAGGATAGGATTTACCACCAGTTGTGACAATCAGTTTATCACAAGTGAAGGTTTGATCTGCAGATTTTAGGACAAACTGGTTATCCACTTTTTTAACTGAAACAACCTCCGTTTGAGTGGTAATTTGCCCACCAAGTTCAGTGATTTTTTTCTCCAAAGCTTCAATAATGGTTCGAGACTTGTCGCTAGCAGGAAAGACGCGGCCATGGTCCTCAACCTTGAGTTTAACACCATTTTCCGTAAAAAAGTTGATGATATCATGGTTATCAAACTGGGAGAAGACACTGTATAGAAAGCGCCCATTTCCAGGGATGCCAGCCAATAGGTCATCTAAAGTTCCATTGTTGGTCACATTGCAGCGACCACCGCCTGTTCCAGCTAATTTTTTACCAAGTTTCCGATTTTTTTCGATGAGAAGAGTTTTCTGACCATAAAAGCTACTGGAAATTGTCGCCATCATGCCAGCAGGTCCACCACCGATGACAATAGTATCAAAATGTTTCATAGCTCTATTGTACCACAAAAAACAAGAGATGCTTGGCATCTCTTGTTGCTCATAATTTTAGTTAATTTCATATCCCATTAACAAACCGCCATCTTCTGCATAAAAACTGCAGAGACCAGATGTTGGGAGGATTTTGATATTGGCTTGAGGGAATGTTTCCAGCAAGCGTTCTGACAATTGCTGACAGAATTTTTCATTACTGCGATGAGCCATGACGATACGACCACCAGCATAGCCAGCCTTGATGAGTTCTTCATAGGCTGCTTGAAGGGACTTTTTAGCACCACGAGCCTTTTGAAGAAGCTCTAGGGTTCCAGTTTCACTTGCTTCCCCAACCATACGGATGTTGAGAAGGCCAACGACCGTACCGATAAGCTTACTTAAACGACCATTTTTCACCAAGTTATCAACCTTAGCAAGAACAAAGAGCAACTTCGTTTTTTCTTGGTAGGCTGTAATAGCTTCAACAACTTCCTCATGAGAAAGTCCTTGGTCAATCAAGTCATTGATTTTTTCGACAATCAAGTCAACCTCCCCACCTGCAGATAAACTATCAATCACATGAATCTGAGTGTCAGGGTGTTCTTCGAGGTAGATGTTTTTAGCGAGCTGTGCACTGTTATGGCTACCAGAAAGAGTACCAGTGATGGTAACGACAAAGATATGCTTAGCACCTTCAAATGCACGCAAGTAATCATCAGGGCTAGGGCAAGCTGATTTTGAAGCCTCAGAAGTCGCATACATGGTTTCCATCATGTGGTCAATGTTAAGATTGGCATCATCGATAAAGACCTGATCAGCTACTTGAATGGTTAAAGGAACACTGATAAATTCAGTATCAATAGCGGGAGTTACCAATTGACGATAATCACAACCCGAGTCAGCCACAATCTTCCAAGTCATAGAAATTCTCCATCTTTGTCACTTATACATTGACAAAGGTTCTGTCTTTTTTTACAATTATATCATGAAAGCCCTTGAAACAAAAGTACCACCTCTCTGTTGTCACAAGTAGAAAGAAATTGTTATGTCTGAACGTAAAATATCTGAAAAATCTCTTGAAAATCTCAGAAAATCAAATCAAGAATCCAATTTTTTAACCAGAGAAGCAATCGAGACGGCTCTTTTGCAACTTCTAGAGAAAAAAGACTTGGCTAAGATCAGTATTTCAGAGTTGGTCAAACGGGCGGGCGTCTCTCGTGCTGCCTTCTATCGTAACTATGACTCCAAAGAAGAGATTTTGGAAAGCGTCTTTAAACGCAGTGTTCATAATATCATGGAACAGTTGAGCCACTACGATGTCAAAACAGACCTTTATCTGGTCTGGGTTCACCTTTTCCGCGCAGCAAAGAAAGAAGCCAAGATTATCCAACTTGCTCTGGACTACCATTTGGAAAAGATTTTTGTCCAAGCCATGCAGGAATTTCTAGAAAAATACCACGGAAAGTCAAAAGGCGTTAGCAGCTACCTTCATTCGTTTTGGAGCTCTGCCATCGTATCGGTTCTGCTTAAATGGATCAAGGATGGCATGAAGGTTCCAGCTGAAAAGATTGCAGATTTACGCTTGCCATTTTTCAAAAAATAGAGGAAAAGGAGAAGAGTCATGACAGAAAAAAGACTGGCTTGGGATGAGTACTTTGCAGCCCAGGCTTTACTGATTGCCAATCGTTCGACCTGTAAACGTGCTAAAGTGGGAGCTGTCCTAGTTAAGGACAATAAGGTCATTTCAACAGGCTACAATGGTTCCGTATCAGGAACGGAGCACTGTATTGATCACGACTGTTTAGTCATTGAAGGTCATTGTGTCCGAACACTTCACGCCGAGGTCAATGCCATCTTGCAAGGAGCTGAACGAGGGGTTCCCAGAGGTTTTACAGCCTATGTGACCCATTTCCCTTGTCTGAACTGCACCAAACAACTGCTACAAGTTGGTTGCAAACGTGTAGTCTATATCAACCAGTACCGAATGGATGACTATGCCCAGTACCTTTATCATGAAAAAGGCACCGAGTTGACTCATTTACCATTAGAGACTGTTCAGACAGCTCTTCAAGAGGCAGATTTGATTTAGAAATTAATTAAAATAAATGGTTTAGACAGCTTTTTAAACCGTTTTTTGATATAATAAGAAGAATAAATTGAAAGAAGGAACTCAGAAAATGGGAAAAATTGAAGTCATTAATCATCCACTCATTCAACATAAATTATCAATCTTGCGTCGTACAGACACTTCTACAAAAGCCTTTCGCGAATTAGTAGATGAGATTGCAATGTTGATGGGGTATGAAGTACTTCGTGATCTTCCACTTGAAGACGTGGAAATCGAAACACCTATCACAAAGACCGTTCAAAAACAATTGGCTGGTAAAAAATTGGCGATTGTCCCAATCTTGCGTGCAGGTATCGGGATGGTAGATGGCCTCTTGAGCTTGGTTCCAGCAGCCAAAGTTGGTCACATCGGTATGTACCGTGATGAAGAAACCCTTCAACCAGTTGAATACTTGGTGAAATTGCCTGAGGATATTGACCAACGTCAAATCTTTGTCGTCGATCCAATGCTTGCAACAGGTGGATCAGCTATCTTGGCTGTTGACTCGCTTAAAAAACGTGGCGCATCAAATATCAAGTTTGTCTGCCTAGTAGCTGCTCCAGAAGGAGTGAAAGCTCTTCAAGCAGCTCACCCAGATGTCGAAATCTTTACAGCAGCTCTGGACGAACACTTGAATGAACATGGCTATATTGTTCCAGGTCTCGGAGATGCTGGAGACCGCTTGTTCGGTACGAAATAAGACTCAGATAGAGTCTTAAAGATGAAATTGGAGGATGTTTCTAATTTCGCGAGGAGGTTGAATTTTTGATTCTGTCGATAGTATAGAGCAAAAATTTGACCTTTTTTGACCAAAAAGATATAATAGTTCTGTATTGAGTCGCATGACTAAGAAAATTCAACATAAAAGGAGAAATGAATGATTCCTGTAGTTATTGAACAAACAAGCCGTGGAGAACGTTCCTATGACATTTACTCTCGCCTTCTGAAAGACCGCATCATCATGCTAACTGGGCCAGTCGAAGACAATATGGCCAACTCCGTTATCGCCCAGTTGCTCTTCTTGGATGCCCAAGACAGCACAAAAGATATTTACCTTTATGTCAATACACCTGGAGGATCTGTTTCAGCTGGTTTGGCAATCGTTGATACCATGAACTTTATCAAGGCTGATGTCCAAACCATCGTTATGGGGATGGCTGCATCCATGGGGACTGTTATTGCATCAAGTGGAGCAAAAGGCAAACGCTTCATGCTTCCAAATGCAGAGTACATGATTCACCAACCAATGGGTGGTACAGGTGGTGGTACCCAACAAACAGATATGGCAATCGCTGCAGAACACTTGCTCAAAACTCGTAAGACTTTGGAGCAAATCCTTGCAGATAACTCTGGTAAATCAGTTGAGCAAATTCATGCAGATGCGGAACGTGATTACTGGATGAGTGCCCAAGAAACGCTCGAATATGGCTTCATTGATGAAATCATGGCTAACAATTCTTTGAGCTAAGCAACCTAGAAAGCAAACTCGACGGAGTTTGCTTTTTTTGGTATAATAGGGGAAGATTTCTTAGAAAGAGGATTCACCATGTTTGAAAAGGTCAATCGTTCAGGATTAATCATCTATCTTTACTATAATCGAGATGCAAAAAAACTTCAGGAATACGGTGACATCTGTTACCATTCTAAGAAGCATCGTTACTTGCAGCTCTATGTTCCAACTGAGGAGCTAGATGACTTAGTTGAGAGATTAGGTAAGGAAAGATTTATCAAAAAAATAAGACCTTGCCACATTCAAGAGTTAGAAACTCCCTTTGTTGGCAATCTCTATCGCACTGAGGAAAACGTTATCATTTAAAAAAATGAGATAAATGTGTTGACAATTTTCTGATAATTCGGTATATTCTTAACATACTATTTTTGAAACAACTATAAGGAGATTAAAAATGAAGAAAAAATTTGCTCTATCTTTTGTGGCTCTTGCTAGCGTAGCTCTTCTCGCTGCCTGTGGAGAGGTCAAGTCAGGAGCGTCAAATACAACTGGTAACCCAGTAGACGAAAAGACTATCAAAATCGGTTTTAACTTTGAAGAAACAGGTGCTGTAGCTGCCTATGGTACTTCTGAACAAAAAGGTGCTCAACTTGCTGTTGATGAAATCAATGCTGCAGGTGGTATTGATGGAAAACAAATCGAAGTTGTGGATAAAGATAACAAATCTGAAACTGCTGAGGCTGCCTCTGTTACAACTAACCTTGTAACTCAATCAAAAGTTGCAGCTATCGTAGGACCTGCGACATCTGGTGCAACTGCTGCAGCTGTAGCTAACGCTACTCAAGCAGGAGTTCCATTGATTTCACCAAGTGCGACTCAAGATGGATTGACCAAAGGTCAAGAATATCTATTTATCGGAACTTTCCAAGATAGCTTCCAAGGGAAGATTATTTCAAACTATGTGACAAACAAATTGAATGCTAAGAAGGTTGTTCTTTATACGGACAATGCAAGTGACTATGCTAAAGGTATTGCTAAATCTTTCCGTGAAGCCTACAAAGGTGAAATTGTTGCAGACGAAACGTTTGTAGCAGGTGATACAGACTTCCAAGCAGCCCTTACTAAAATGAAAGGGAAAGAGTTTGACGCTATCGTTGTTCCAGGTTACTACACAGAAGCAGGTAAAATCGTAAACCAAGCACGTGGTATGGGAATTGATAAACCAATCGTTGGTGGTGACGGCTTTAACGGTGAAGAATTTGTTCAACAAGCAACTGCTGAAAGAGCATCAAACATTTACTTCATCTCAGGATTCTCAACTACAGTTGATGTTTCTGCAAAAGCTAAATCTTTCCTTGAAGCCTACCGTGCTAAATACAACGAAGAACCTTCAACATTCTCAGCTTTGGCTTATGACTCAGTTTACCTAGTAGCTAATGCTGCAAAAGGTGCTAAAAACTCAGGTGAAATCAAGGACAACCTTGCTAAAACCAAAGACTTTGATGGTGTGACTGGTCAAACGAGCTTTGATGCAGATCACAACACAGTGAAAACTGCTTACATGATGACCATGAATAATGGTAAAGTGGAAGCAGCAGAAGTTGTAAAACCATAACATTAGAATAGTAGCTGAAATAGGGAATGAGCCTTTGACTCACTCCCTGTTTCGGTGTTTATGAACTTGTGAAAATTGAGAAATTTTCTAAAAAATAACGATAGAAAAGAGTGAATGCTATGCTCCAACAACTTGTGAATGGTCTAATTCTGGGTAGTGTTTATGCACTTTTGGCCCTGGGTTATACCATGGTTTATGGAATTATCAAACTCATCAACTTCGCCCACGGTGATATTTATATGATGGGTGCCTTTATTGGTTACTTTTTGATTAATTCTTTCCAAATGGATTTCTTTTTAGCTTTAATTATTTCAATGGCAGGAACCGCACTACTTGGTGTTGCGATTGAATTTCTTGCCTACCGTCCTTTGCGACACTCTACACGTATTGCTGTTTTGATTACAGCTATCGGGGTGTCTTTCCTACTGGAATACGGGATGGTTTACTTAGTCGGTGCCAATACTCGTGCCTTTCCTCAAGCCATTCAAACAGTTCGCTATGATTTGGGGCCAATCAGCTTGACAAATGTTCAGTTGATGATTCTAGCAGTTTCCTTACTCCTGATGATTTTATTGCAAGTGATTGTTCAAAAAACAAAAATGGGGAAAGCCATGCGTGCGGTATCAGTTGATAGTGATGCGGCGCAATTGATGGGAATTAATGTAAATCGTACAATCAGTTTTACCTTTGCTTTGGGTTCAGCTCTTGCTGGTGCGGCAGGTGTCCTCATTGCCCTTTACTACAACTCTCTTGAACCTTTGATGGGCGTGACTCCAGGTCTGAAATCATTCGTTGCGGCCGTTCTTGGTGGTATCGGGATTATTCCTGGTGCAGCTCTAGGGGGATTTGTTATTGGTTTGTTGGAAACTTTTGCAACTGCCTTTGGTATGTCTGATTTCCGTGATGCCATTGTATATGGAATCTTACTTCTGATTCTGATTGTTCGTCCTGCAGGTATCCTTGGTAAGAATGTGAAAGAGAAGGTGTAAACAATGAAGACAAATCTTAAAGTAAATATTCTCTGGTTATTCCTTCTGTTAGCGGGTTATGGATTGATTAGTGTACTGGTTTCTGCTGGTGTTCTCAACCTATTCCATGTCCAAATTTTAGAACAAATTGGGATTAATATCATCCTTGCAGTAGGTTTGAACCTAATCGTTGGTTTTTCAGGACAATTCTCACTCGGTCATGCAGGTTTTATGGCGATTGGGGCTTATGCAGCAGCGATTATTGGCTCAAAATCACCAACCTATGGTGCCTTCTTTGGAGCAATGGTCTTGGGTGCCTTGATTTCTGGTGCAGTCGCTTTGCTCGTTGGAATTCCAACACTCCGTTTGAAGGGTGACTACCTGGCTGTTGCGACACTAGGTGTTTCAGAAATTATTCGTATCTTTATCATTAATGGTGGAAGTTTGACCAACGGTGCTGCTGGTATCTTGGGTATTCCAAACTTTACCAACTGGCAAATGGTTTATCTATTTGTGGTGATCACAACTATTGCAACTCTCAACTTCTTACGTAGTCCAATTGGACGCTCTACTCTATCTGTTCGTGAGGATGAGATTGCTGCAGAGTCAGTTGGGGTAAACACTACAAAGATTAAAATTATCGCTTTTGTCTTTGGTGCTATTACAGCAAGTATTGCTGGTTCACTTCAGGCTGGTTTTATCGGATCTGTTGTACCAAAAGATTACACCTTTATTAATTCCATCAATGTGTTGATTATCGTTGTATTTGGTGGACTTGGATCGATTACTGGTACCATCGTTTCAGCGATTGTTTTAGGAATTTTAAATATGCTCCTTCAGGATGTAGCAAGCGTACGTATGATCATCTACGCTTTGGCTCTTGTATTGGTCATGATTTTCAGACCAGGTGGACTTCTTGGGACATGGGAATTGAGTCTATCACGTTTCTTTAAAAAATCGAAGAAGGAGGGACAAAACTAATGGCATTACTTGAAGTTAAACAGTTAACCAAACATTTTGGCGGTCTAACAGCTGTTGGAGATGTCACTCTTGAATTGAACGAGGGAGAGTTGGTTGGTCTGATTGGACCAAACGGGGCTGGTAAAACAACCCTTTTCAATCTCTTGACTGGTGTTTATGAACCAAGCGAAGGTACTGTCACACTAGATGGTCACCTCCTAAATGGAAAAACTCCCTACAAGATTGCTTCACTTGGTCTCAGTCGTACTTTCCAGAATATTCGTTTGTTCAAGGACTTGACAGTTTTGGAAAATGTTTTGATTGCATTTAGTAATCATCATAAACAACATGTCCTTGCGAGCTTTTTACGCCTGCCAGCTTTTTATAAGAATGAGGAAGAATTAAAAAGCAAAGCGTTGGATTTGCTAAAAATCTTTGATTTGGATGGCGATGCAGATACACTTGCGAAAAATCTTGCCTATGGTCAACAACGTCGATTGGAAATTGTTCGTGCTCTGGCAACAGAACCTAAGATCCTCTTTTTGGATGAGCCTGCGGCTGGGATGAATCCACAAGAAACAGCTGAATTGACAGAATTGATCCGTCGTATCAAAGATGAATTTAAAATTACCATCATGCTCATCGAACACGACATGAATTTGGTTATGGAAGTCACTGAGCGTATCTATGTTCTTGAATATGGCCGTTTGATTGCTCATGGTACTCCAGATGAGATCAAGAACAACAAACGTGTTATCGAAGCTTATCTAGGAGGTGAGGCCTAATGTCTATGTTAAAAGTTGAAAACCTTTCTGTTCATTACGGCATGATCCAAGCAGTTCGTGATGTAAGTTTCGAGGTCAATGAAGGTGAGGTTGTTTCCTTGATTGGTGCCAATGGTGCTGGTAAAACAACCATTCTCCGTACCCTTTCAGGTTTGGTTCGTCCAAGTGCTGGTAAAATTCAGTTTTTAGGAAAAGAAATTCAAAAGATGCCAGCGCAAAAAATCGTGGCAGGTGGGCTTTCACAAGTTCCTGAAGGACGCCATGTTTTTCCAGGCTTGACTGTTATGGAAAACTTAGAAATGGGAGCCTTTTTAAAGAAAAACCGAGAAGAAAATCAAGCCAACTTGAAGAAAGTCTTCTCTCGTTTTCCACGTTTAGAAGAACGCAAAAACCAAGATGCAGCTACCCTTTCAGGTGGTGAGCAACAGATGCTTGCTATGGGACGTGCTCTCATGTCCACGCCTAAGCTCCTCCTCTTGGATGAGCCGTCTATGGGACTTGCCCCTATCTTTATCCAAGAAATTTTTGATATCATCCAAGATATTCAGAAGCAAGGAACAACGGTTCTCCTAATTGAGCAGAACGCTAACAAGGCTCTTGCTATCTCTGACCGAGGTTATGTACTTGAAACAGGCAAGATTGTCCTATCAGGAACAGGAAAAGAACTCGCGGCATCAGATGAAGTCAGAAAAGCATATCTAGGTGGCTAAACTAGTCTGGGAGACTAGTTTAGGTTGCAGATGGAGATTGCGCAAGCAATCATCCAATCCAGTGGATTGTTTTAGTCGGCGGATGGAGATTGCGCAAGCAATACCCTATAGTCCGGGGGACCTTTTTAGTCGGCAGATAGAGATTGCGTAGCAATCATCAGATCCAGTGGATTGTTTTAGTCGGCGGATAAGGATTGCATAAGCAATCCTCCAATCCAGTGGATTATTTTATAGATGAATTTGAAGAGCTCCAAATTTGGGGTTCTTTTTTCGTTTGCTTACTATTTTGATGGACCTGATTTGAGCACTCGTTTTCTTGATATAGAATCTAACTTGACAAAAGCACGTGTTCATCATATAATTAAATAAACAAAAATATTGAACAAAGAGGCTGAGGATATGCTATCAGAAAAACAATTTAAACTTTTACGTTTTTTGTTGACTCACAAAGACGAAAACTTTACGCAGAGACAATTGGCTGAACAGCTAGATATCGCTTTGGGGACGGTAAATAATCTTCTCAAGGAATGTAAAGAAGAGAAGTGGATCAGTGAGGAAAATCACTTAACTGACTTAGGTGAGGAGGCTTTGGCTCCGTATCAGGTGAAGAATGCCATTATCATGGCTGCAGGTATGAGTAGCCGCTTTGCTCCTTTGTCTTATGAGCTACCTAAAGGATTGCTTCAAGTTAAAGGTGAGCGTTTGATTGAGAGAGAAATCAAGCAATTGCAAGAAGCAGGAATAGAAGATATTACAGTTATCGTAGGATATCTGCAAGAAAAAATGTTCTATCTGGCAGAAAAGTTTGGCGTTAAAATCGTTGTGAATAATGATTACTACAAGTACAACAACTGTTCTTCTCTCATGCTAGTCAGAGATCAACTTTCTAACACTTATATCTGCTCTTCGGATAATTATTTTGTAGAAAATCCGTTTGAACGATACATTTACAGAGGTTATTATTCGACTATATTTGCAGAAGGGGACACAGACGAATACTGCTCTAAGGAAGATTCCAATCACACGATTATCGATATTCAAATCGGTGGGACGAATACTTGGGCTATGGTAGGGCATGTTTATTTTGATCGTGCATTTAGTGAAAAATTCGTAGATATTTTAGAAACTGAATTTAAACATGAGCCGTATCGCGAACAGCTCTGGGAAGATTATTATAGTCGTCACGTCAAGGAGCTTCCTTTAGAAGCTCGGCATTATTCAGCAGATATTGTTAAGGAGTTTGATTCACTAGATGAGTTGCGTCAGTTTGATGAACACTATTTGGTGAATACTAATTCGGAAATCATTGATAACATCTGTAAGACATTAGGATGTATAGCTTCAGATATTGTCAATATTAAACCCCTAAAAGACGGTTTAACCAACACTTCGTTTTCATTTGACTGCCTAGGGAAGAAATATGTTTACCGTCATCCAGGTAGAGGAACGGAGAATTATATCGATCGTGCTAGCGAGGCAGCTTCCATGGAAATTGCTGCAAAATTGAAGATTGACCGTACTTTTGTCGCTATGAACAAGGATGAGGGCTGGAAAATTTCAGAATTTATCCCTAATGCTAAGCAACTAGATTATGATAATTGGGATGATGTAGCAAAAGCAATGGAGCTCTTGAGACGCTTGCACCAATCTGGAGAAAAAACGGGACATTCCTTTGACCAATTTGAGGGAATTGATGATTTTAGACAAAAATTAAAGGCTAGCAATCGTTTTGAATTTGATGGGCTTGAAGAGTTGGATCAGAATGTCTCAGTTCTCGAGAAGCTTTTACAAGAAGACCAAGCGAAAAAGGTTCTCTGCCATGGAGATTCTTATAGCCCAAATTTCTTGTTGAATGAAGCTGGCGAAATGAGCTTGATTGATTGGGAATATTCTGGTATGGGAGATCCAGCAGGAGATTTAGGAACCTTTATCGGGTGTTCAAATTATACAGTAGAAGAAGCTGAAAAGGTACTTGAAATCTATCTACAAGAAGTTCCAGACAAGAAAACCAAACGTCACTATTTTGCCTATGTATCAGTGACTTCATATTATTGGTTTTTATGGGCCCTGTTCCAAGAAAGCGTTGGAAAACCAGTAGGTGAATTTCTCTACATCTGGTATCGTTATACCAAACAGTATGGAAAACTTGCATTAGATTTATACTTAGAGGAGAATTGAGATGAAACCGACATCTGAAATTGAAGAATTAGTAGCAAATGAAACGAAAAGAAGGCTAGAAGAAATGGAATCACCAAACTATGTGTTTGCTCAGCCATTTCTAAAAAGTGATTTTACTATAGTCATCGTCTTAGTTCTAATTAACCTTATTCTGATTATCCTAGCCATGACAGGAGGTATTCAATAAAATGTCTAAGATGAATGACTTTATTCAACAGGAGACGATAACGGGAATTGTTCCCATGACCAACAAGGATCGTCAGTATTCTTTCTGGGATCTCTTCCTGTCGACAAGTGGCTTTGCCATTGCAACTTGGTGTTATACCCAAGGAGCTTATGTGGCTCAATATTTGACCTTTAATCAAATGTTGATTAATATTTTTAGCTTTAATATTATCTGGGTCTTTATTGAGTGTCTCCCAATTCTGTTTGCGGTTAAATATGGAATTGATTTGTGGATTTGGTTGAGGGCTGTCCTAGGAAAAAAAGGGGTGGCCTTGCTATCAACCATTATTAGCTTGGCTAACTTTGGCTGGTACGCCGTTGCGGCTAATCTTTTTGCTAATTCTATGATCCACTTGGGAAATAATTTTGGTCTTGGTTTGGACAAGGGAGTATGGGCACCGATTCTAGGCACCCTCTGTGTTCTCCTTGGAACGCTGATTGCCCTTGGAGGTCCAGAAGTGATCAAATGGACCAATCGCTTCTTGGTTATCGCCTTGTTGATTGTCGGTCTGATTATAGTTGGAATCTGTTTTGTAGCTGTGCCTATCACTGACATTATGAACATTCAACCAGCTACCCAAGGAGATTTGACGCCCTTGGAACGCTTCATGCTTTCTGGGGAAGGAAATGTTGCTTTTGCCTTCTCTTGGTCTACACAAGCATTGGTTTTACCGCGTTTGGCAAAATCAGAACGCAGTGGTTATTGGGCTACAGCCTTGTCATACGGAGTTGTTGCGCCATTCTTCGTTGCGACAGGTGGAGTCATGGCTCTAGCCATGTTTGTCAAAACAGGTGTTTATGAAAGTGATCCAACAACCATGCTATCAACTCTAAGCACACCAGCCTTTGCCCTCTTAAGTCTACTACTAGTAGCCTTTGCCAATATTGGAACCCAGGGGACAGGATCGTACGTGAACTGTATGATTGTCAAAAGCGGGATGCCAAAAGTAAGCTATAAACTAATGGTCTGGATTGCTATGATTTATGTAAGCCTACTCACCATCTGGGGAGGGGTAGAAGAGTACTTCGGTTCCTTCATCTCACTAGCCGCTTATATTCAAGGTCCCATTATCGGAATGATTGTTGTTGACTATTTTATCTTAAGAAAACGAAAACTCGACTTGCGTTCAGCTTATTTCCTTGAAGGACACGATGCTTACGAGTTTACCAAAGGATTTAACTTGGTTGGCTTGTCTTGCGTATTTATCTCCTTGTTGGTTGCAGTACTATTTGTTTATAACCCTGTAACAGCACAGATTCAAAGCCCAATCTTTTTAATCACAACGGGTAGTGGCTTTACTGCGATTTTTGGAGGTTTATTGTACTGGTTAGCTAGCTTAACTCCGTTAAAACGCTATATGATCAAGGATCGGGACTCTGTTACGATTTAAGGATAAATGAAAACCTTAATCTATATCTATTCGCTTCCTCTTTTTTGAAAGTTAACTTTACATTAGTAATTGGCATGATTCTAGTCAATCATGTTCTGATTATTTTAGCCATGACAGGAGATATTCAATAAAATGTCCAAGATGAATGACTTTATTCAACAGGAGACCATAACAGGAATCGTTCCCATGACCAACAAGGATCGTCAGTATTCTTTCTGGGATCTCTTTCTATCAACAAGTGGTTTTGCTATCGCAACTTGGTGTTATACCCAAGGAGCCTATGTGGCTCAATATTTGACCTTTAATCAAATGTTGATTAATATTTTTAGTTTCAACATTATCTGGGTTTTTATCGAATGTCTCCCAATCTTGTTTGCGGTTAAATATGGAATTGATTTGTGGATTTGGTTGAGAGCCGTTCTAGGTAGAAAAGGGGTGGCTATTCTATCAACCGTGATTAGTCTGGCAAATTTTGGTTGGTATGCCGTTACCGCCAATCTTTTTGCCAGCTCCATGATTCATTTGGCAAATAATTTTGGACTTGGTTTAGACAAGGGAGTATGGGCACCGATTCTAGGCACCCTCTGTGTTCTCCTTGGAACGCTGATTGCTCTTGGAGGTCCAGAGGTGATTAAAGGTACTAATCGCTTTCTGGTGGTAGCCTTGTTATTGGTCGGACTAATCATTGTTGGAATCTGTTTTGTTGCGGTTCCTATAACTGATATTATGAATGTCCAGCCTGCCATCCAAGAAAATTTGACACCGATTGAACGTTTTATGATGTCAGGGGAAGGAAATGTGGCTGTAGCCTTTTCTTGGTCTACACAAGCCTTTGTCTTGCCACGTTTGGCAAAATCAGAACGCAGTGGCTATTGGGCTACAGCATTATCGTATGGGGTTGTTGCGCCATTCTTCGCTGCGACAGGTGGGGTTATGGCTCTAGCCATGTTTGTCAAAACAGGTGTCTATGAAAGTGACCCAACGACGATGCTTTCCACTCTAAGCACTCCTGCCTTTGCCCTTTTAAGTTTACTACTGGTAGCTTTTGCTAATATTGGAACCCAGGGTACAGGATCGTACGTGAACTGTATGATTGTAAAAAGCGGGATGCCCAAAGTGAGCTATAAACTAATGGTTTGGATTGCGATGGTTTATGTGAGCCTACTTACGATTTGGGGAGGAGTGGATGAATACTTCGGTTCCTTCATCTCGCTGGCTGCCTATATTCAAGGTCCCATTATCGGAATGATCGTTGTAGACTACTTTATCTTAAGAAAACGAAAACTTGATTTGCATTCAGCCTATTTCCTCGAAGGACATGACGCCTATGAGTTTACAAATGGCTTTAACCTGGTGGGATTATCTTGTGTAATCATTTCCTTGTTAGTTGCAGTACTATTTGTTTACAACCCTATAACAAAGCATATCCAGAGTCCTATGTTCCTGCTCACAACTGGTAGTGGCTTTACTGCGATCTTTGGTGGTCTATTGTACTGGCTAGCTAGCTTAACTTCTTTAAAACGCTATATGATTAAGGATAGAGATTCTGTTACGATTTAAGTTTAAGAGAGAAGGCTATTTCTCTCTTTTTTGTGATTGAATGTTACAAAGTCTTGAAAAAGAGATGAAAGCGTTTGATAGTTTTTGTAAGAAAGTGTATAATTATAGTAGCAATAAAGAAGGAGAAGTCTCATGGCAGTTAAAGATTTTATGACCCGCAAGGTAGTTTATATCAGTCCAGATACGACTGTAGCACATGCAGCAGATTTGATGCGCGAGCAAGGTTTGCACCGTTTACCTGTTATCGAAAATGATCAATTGGTTGGTCTTGTAACAGAAGGAACCATTGCTGAAGCCAGTCCGTCTAAAGCAACCAGTCTCTCCATCTATGAGATGAATTATCTTCTCAATAAGACCAAAGTTAAAGACGTCATGATTCGCGATGTTATCACAGTGTCAGGTTATGCTAGTTTAGAGGATGCGACTTATCTCATGTTAAAGAATAAAATCGGTATTCTTCCAGTTGTGGACAATCAACAGGTTTATGGTGTGATTACAGATCGTGATGTTTTCCAAGCCTTTTTGGAAATTGCTGGTTATGGAGAAGAAGGGATTCGTGTTCGGTTTATTACGGAAAATGAAGTTGGGGTTTTGGGGAAGATTGTGACCTTGATTGCAGAGGAAAATCTAAATATTTCTCACACAGTTAATATTCCGCGCAAGGATGGCAAGGTCGTGATTGAGGTTCAAATTGATGGGACGATTGATTTAACCTTCCTGAAGGAGAAATTTGAAGCGCAAGGTATCCAAGTAGAGGAGATTGCTCGAACATCTGCTAAAAAGTTATAAAATGGAGGGTGAAAGCCCTCTTTTTTGTATACAATTTGAAATAACAAGCAAAATATGGAAAGAAATGAGAGAATGTGGTATAATGAAACGATGTGAATAAAGGAGTATTTATGGACATTTCAGAAATTCGTCAAAAAATTGACGCAAATCGTGAAAAATTAGCTTCTTTCAGGGGGTCTCTTTGACCTCGAAGGACTAGAGGAAGAGATCGCCATCTTGGAAAACAAGATGACGGAACCTGATTTTTGGAACGATAATATCGCGGCCCAAAAAACGTCGCAAGAATTAAATGAATTAAAAAACACCTACAACACCTTCCGTAAAATGGAAGAGTTGCAGGATGAAGTTGAAATTTTATTGGACTTTTTAGCAGAAGACGAGTCAGTCTATGATGAACTGGTTGAACAGTTGACAGAATTGGATAAGATGATGACCAGTTACGAAATGACGCTTCTCTTGTCAGAACCTTATGACCATAATAATGCAATCTTGGAAATCCATCCAGGTTCTGGAGGTACAGAGGCTCAGGACTGGGGTGATATGTTGCTCCGGATGTACACTCGTTATGGAAATGCCAAAGGCTTTAAGGTCGAAGTCTTGGATTACCAAGCTGGTGATGAAGCGGGCATCAAATCTGTGACCTTGTCTTTTGAAGGACCCAATGCTTATGGCCTACTTAAATCAGAAATGGGTGTTCACCGTTTGGTCCGTATTTCGCCATTTGACTCTGCCAAACGTCGCCATACTTCATTTACATCCGTTGAGGTTATGCCTGAGTTGGATGATACCATCGAAGTGGAGATTCGTGAAGATGATATCAAAATGGATACCTTCCGTTCAGGTGGTGCTGGTGGACAAAACGTCAATAAAGTTTCAACAGGTGTGCGTTTGACACACATTCCTACGGGAACTGTTGTCCAATCAACGGTTGATCGTACCCAGTATGGAAATAGAGATCGTGCTATGAAGATGTTACAAGCTAAGCTCTATCAAATGGAGCAAGAAAAGAAAGCTGCGGAAGTCGATTCCCTTAAAGGTGAGAAAAAGGAAATCACTTGGGGAAGTCAGATTCGTTCTTATGTCTTCACACCTTATACCATGGTAAAAGATCACCGTACGAGCTTTGAAGTCGCTCAGGTAGATAAGGTCATGGATGGAGATCTTGATGGTTTCATCGATGCTTATCTCAAGTGGCGAATCAGCTAAAAATAGAAAGGAACTCACATGTCAATCATTGAAATGCGAGATGTTGTCAAAAAATATGATAACGGAACGACTGCTCTTCGTGGAGTCTCTCTTAGTATTGAACCAGGAGAATTTGCCTATATCGTTGGGCCTTCTGGAGCAGGGAAGTCAA
The DNA here is from genome assembly GCF_004353325.1 of Streptococcus downii. Lineage (NCBI taxonomy): Bacteria > Bacillati > Bacillota > Bacilli > Lactobacillales > Streptococcaceae > Streptococcus > Streptococcus downii. Next base: position 14,443 of record NZ_MZNX01000005.1, on the reverse strand, counting down.
CCTTTATTCGAGCTTTATATCGAGAAGTAAAGATTGAAAAAGGGAGCCTAACAGTTGCAGGCTTTAATTTGGTTAAAATCAAGAAGAAAGATATCCCTCTGCTCCGTCGCAGTGTTGGGGTAGTCTTTCAAGATTACAAACTCTTGCCAAAGAAAACCGTTTATGAAAATATTGCCTATGCAATGGAAGTAATCGGTGAGAACCGTCGCAATATTAAGAAACGGGTTATGGAAGTCTTGGACTTGGTCGGTTTGAAACACAAGGTTCGCTCTTTCCCTAACGAACTCTCAGGTGGAGAGCAGCAACGGATTGCGATTGCTCGTGCGATTGTGAACAATCCTAAGGTCTTGATTGCCGATGAGCCGACAGGAAACTTGGACCCAGATAATTCTTGGGAAATTATGAATCTGTTGGAACGCATCAATCTCCAAGGTACTACTGTCTTGATGGCGACCCACAATAGCCAGATTGTAAATACCTTGCGCCACCGTGTCATTGCCATTGAAAATGGCCGTGTCGTTCGTGACGAAGCTAAAGGAGAATATGGATACGATGATTAGTAGATTTTTTCGCCATTTATTTGAATCATTAAAAAGTTTAAAACGAAATGGCTGGATGACAGTAGCAGCGGTAAGTTCGGTTATGATTACCTTGACGCTCGTTGCCCTGTTTGCATCCGTAATTTTTAATACAGCGAAACTGGCTACCGATATTGAAAACAATGTTCGTGTCATGGTTTACATTCGTAAGGATGTGGCGGATAATAGTGAAACGATTGAAAAAGAAGGTCAGACAGTTACCAATAATGACTATCACAAGGTTTATGATGCCTTAAAAGCCATGCAAGGTGTTAAGAATGTCACTTTTTCAAGCAAGGAAGAGCAGTATCAAAAATTGACTGAAACGATGGGAGACGATTGGAAGGTCTTTGAAGGAGACGCTAATCCTCTCTATGATGCCTATATCGTTGATACCAATACTCCGAGTGATGTTCCTAAAGTAGCAGAAGAGGCCAAGAAAATTGAAGGGGTATCTGAGGTTCAAGACGGTGGTGCCAACACTCAACGACTTTTTGAACTGGCTTCCTTTATCCGTGTTTGGGGATTGGTTATTGCAGGGCTCTTAATTTTCATCGCAGTCTTCCTCATTTCCAATACCATCCGTATTACCATTATTTCTCGGAGCCGTGAGATTCAGATCATGCGTCTTGTAGGAGCGAGAAATGGTTATATCCGTGGCCCATTCTTGCTAGAAGGTGCTTTTATTGGCTTGCTTGGTGCAGCGATTCCTTCAGTTCTTGTATTCTTTGTTTACAATATCGTTTATCAATCGGTCAATAAATCCTTGGTGGGGCAAAACTTGTCAATGATTACACCAGATGTGTTTATCCCTTTGATGACAGTCCTATTGTTTGTGATTGGTATTTTCATTGGGGCAATCGGATCAGGTATTTCTATGCGTCGATTCTTGAAGATCTAGTTGGATATAAATGCAACTTGCAGACTAAATCAGAAATAATACAATTTTAAAAGAGAAGTTTTCTTGAGCTTCTCTTTTTTCTTTTAGCGCTTGTATAAAAATTTAAGAAAAACGGAAAATTTTTTTATAAAAGCCTTTACAAAAAAAAATAAAGTGGTATAATTAAATTATAAACAAGTGCAAACGTTTTCGTAAAACGTTTGCCTAAATAAAATAAAGGAGATTTGAATGATGAAAGCTACATTCAAAAATGTCTTGTCTTTCGAATTTTGGCAAAAATTCGGTAAGGCTTTGATGGTGGTTATCGCGGTTATGCCGGCTGCTGGATTGATGATCTCAATCGGTAAATCAATCGTGATGATTGACCCAAATCTTGCTCCTCTAGTGATTACAGGTGGAATCCTTGAGCAAATTGGTTGGGGGGTTATCGGTAACCTTCATATCTTGTTTGCCCTTGCTATTGGGGGAAGCTGGGCAAAAGAACGTGCAGGTGGTGCATTTGCAGCTGGACTTGCCTTTATCTTGATTAACCGTATTACAGGTACTATCTTCGGTGTTACAGGCGATATGTTGAAAAATCCAGATGCTATGGTAACTACTTTCTTTGGTGGTTCAATCAAAGTTGCTGATTACTTTATCAGTGTTCTTGAAGCACCAGCCCTTAACATGGGTGTATTCGTAGGGATTATCTCAGGTTTTGTAGGGGCAACTGCCTATAACAAATACTACAACTACCGTAAACTTCCAGACGCACTTTCATTCTTCAACGGGAAACGTTTTGTACCGTTTGTTGTTATTCTTCGTTCAGCTATTGCAGCAATTGTACTTGCAGCTTTCTGGCCAGTAGTTCAAACAGGTATCAATAACTTTGGTATTTGGATTGCCAACTCTCAAGAAACTGCGCCAGTTCTCGCACCATTCTTGTATGGTACTTTGGAACGTTTGCTCTTGCCATTTGGTCTTCACCATATGTTGACTATCCCAATGAACTACACAGCTCTTGGTGGTACTTATGACATTTTAACTGGTGCAGCTAAAGGTACTCAAGTATTTGGTCAAGACCCACTATGGCTTGCATGGGTAACAGACCTTGTTAACCTTAAAGGTACAGATGCAAGTCACTACCAACAATTGTTAGATACTGTTCACCCAGCTCGTTTCAAAGTTGGACAAATGATCGGTTCATTCGGTATTTTGATGGGTGTGATCGTGGCTATCTACCGTAATGTCGATGCTGATAAGAAACATCAATATAAAGGTATGATGATTGCGACAGCTCTTGCAACATTCTTGACAGGGGTTACTGAACCAATCGAGTATATGTTCATGTTCATCGCAACACCGCTTTACCTTGTTTATGCAGTAGTTCAAGGTGCTGCCTTTGCTATGGCAGATATTGTTCACCTTCGTGTCCACTCATTCGGTTCAATTGAATTCTTGACTCGTACACCACTAGCAATTAATGCTGGTATTGGTATGGATATCGTTAACTTTATCTGGGTAACTGTTCTCTTTGCTGTAATCATGTACTTTATCGCAAACTTCATGATTCAAAAATTCAACTATGCAACCCCAGGACGTAACGGAAACTATGAAACTGCTGAAGGAGCTTCAGAAGGAGCTGCTTCAGGTGAAACAAAAGTTGCAGCTGCTTCTCAAGCTGTAAATATCATTAACCTTCTTGGTGGACGTGCAAACATCGTTGATGTGGATGCATGTATGACTCGTCTTCGTGTAACTGTTAAAGATGCAGATCGTGTTGGAACTGAGGAAGAATGGAAAGCTGAAGGGGCTATGGGACTTGTCATGAAAGGACAAGGTGTCCAAGCTATCTACGGACCAAAAGCTGACGTATTGAAATCTGATATCCAAGATATCCTTGACTCAGGTGAAGTAATTCCTGAAACTCTTCCAAGCCAAATGACGGAAGCTCAACAAAATACTGTACATTTCAAGGGTGTAACTGAGGAAGTTTACTCAGTAGCTGATGGTCAAGTCATTGCCTTGGAACAAGTGAAAGACCCAGTTTTTGCTCAAAAAATGATGGGTGACGGATTTGCGGTAGAACCAGCCAATGGAAATATCGTATCTCCAGTTACAGGTACTGTATCAAGTATCTTCCCTACAAAACATGCTCTTGGTCTTGTGACTGAAGCAGGTCTTGAAGTACTTGTTCACATCGGTTTGGATACTGTAAGCCTTGAAGGTAAACCGTTCACAGTTCACGTAACTGAAGGACAAAAGGTTGCTGCTGGTGATCTTCTTGTCACAGCTGACTTGGATGCTATCCGTGCAGCAGGTCGTGAAACTTCAACAGTGGTTGTCTTCACAAATGGTGATGCTATCAAATCAGTTAAATTAGAACAAACTGGTTCTCTTGCAGCTAAAACGGCAGTTGCTAAAGTAGAATTGTAATATACTTGAGGTTGGAAGCTGTTTTCCAACCTCTTGTTTTAGGAGAAAAGCATGAAATTTTTAACACTCAATACCCACAGTTGGATGGAGAAGGAAGCAGAGGAAAAATTCCAGCTCTTGCTCCAGGATATTCTTGAAAAAGACTATGATTTGATTTGTTTCCAAGAAATCAATCAAGAAATTACTTCTCCAGAAGTGGAGGTTGATCATCTTTATCAAGCTTTACCAGCGGCAGAACCCATTCATCAAGACCACTATGTGAGACTTTTGGTTGAAAAGTTGGCTGAGAAGGAGAGGACCTACTACTGGACTTGGGCTTACAATCATATCGGCTATGACCGCTACCATGAAGGTGTGGCAATCTTATCTAAAACACCTATTCAAGCACGTGAGATTTTAGTTTCAGATGTGGATGATCCAACTGACTACCATACTCGCCGTGTCGCCTTGGCAGAAACAGAAGTTGAAGGGAAGGAGCTTGCTCTTGCAAGTGTCCATCTTTCTTGGTGGAATAAAGGTTTCCAGGAAGAATGGGCACGATTTGAGGCTGTTCTGAAAGGTTTGAACAAACCTCTGATTTTAGCTGGTGATTTCAATAACCCAGCTGGTCAGGAAGGCTACCAAGCGATTCTAGCTAGTCCTCTAGAGTTACAAGATGCTTTTGAAGTTGCTAAAGAGAGAAGCGGTAGCTATACAGTTCCACCAGGAATTGATGGTTGGAAAGGCAACTCTGAACCGCTTCGAATTGACTATGTCTTTACAACGAAAGAGTTAGAAGTAGAAAGCTTGCATGTAGTTTTTGATGGTCAGAATAGTCCGCAAGTCAGTGACCACTATGGTTTGAACGCGGTATTAAATTGGAAATAAAAGCAAAAAATGAAAGGGAGCGATTCCTTTCATTTTTTTACAAAAATTCCTATAATTACTATTTTGGAGAAGAAGTTTTTTGTATATTTGTATATTATGAGGAAATATCCACAAATAAGTTTTTAAAAATTTACGGTCAAAAAAAATCGCTAATATTAACTATTTATGATAGAATGAAATTATGAAATAAAAGGAGGACTGGAATGTTTTTTCAGGATAGAAAGATAAAATATTCAATCCGCAAATTGTCAGTTGCTACTGTGTCCCTTGCGATTGGATTTTTGTTTGCGCCTGCGGCGCTTGGAGCCGCTCAAGTAGCTCAAGCTGATGAGCTTACGGCTACTGAACAAGTGGAGAATAAAGCAGAGAATCAGGTCTCGGTGGGCTCTTCTGCAACAGAGCGAGCAGAATCCCAGAAAGAAAGCCAAGTTGCTTTGAAGTCTGCTGCACCTGCTGCGACAGAGACAAGTCAAGCAACAGATTCGACTGCTTTTAAAAATGCTCAGCCACCTACAGGTACAAGTCAGCCAGCTACGGGCACTGCCCAAGCAACTCCAGCAAATGCTAGTCTCAATAAGAGCACTTTGGAAAACTACCTCAAAGAGTTGCGCAGCAGGGATTTTTCAAGTAAGACAGACGATAGTCTAGAAATCTTGAATGGTGTGATGACAGCGGCTGATAGCGTACTTCAAACTGCGACAAAGCAAGAAGAAATTGATAAAGTTTATCGCAATCTCGTGAACTTTGTCAATTCAGGTCTTCGTGATAAAAATCCGAAAGTCATCCCAGACAAGGATAAGACTCCTCACACAGCACTTTATGAGTTTGAAAGTGCTACACCAGGAAAATCAGCTCCGTATGGAATGAACTACTTGAAGCCAGAAGACACAAAAATCTACAAAAAGGGCGATAAAGTAAAGGCCATCCAGCCAGCTGAAACAACTTATGTAGAGAATGATGGAAGTGGTAGATGGACCTTTAAAGGCTATGACTATGATAGTCAGGTGATTGACAAAGATGATGTCTTCTTCACAGGTAAGTGGGAATATACACCAACACCATACAAGGCTACCTATAGAGCAGTTAATGGTTCACCTGGAAAAACTCCGCCACCTTATGTTGCAAATTGGAGTCCAGAAGATAGAAGAAGATTTGCTGAGGGTGAAGTAGTAAAAGCACAAGAATTTCACTGGGTTTTTTATACTTCAGAAGAATATCCTAACCGAAAAGGTTATTGGGCTTTGACTGGCTTTGATGCTCCAAGTAAAGTGGTAAATAATGGCGATGTAGAGTTCGTAGGAACTTGGAAATACTTTGAGGATGTCACTGTATCCTACAAGCCTATGAACCAGTATGATTTTGAGAATTTTTATAATTTACCGAGTAGTCCTAAGACTTCACGTGACGAATATAAATTACCTCTTCCTAAGGAGATAATGGATTTAGAAAGTAAGCTATACGATTACAAGCTTTCTCTCAATCAGTTTGATAAACGTCATGAGCATTTACCTAAAGATATACGGGATACGGTAGCAGCTTTGCTTCGCTACGATGAAGCTCAAGGTGTCTACAAACCCTTCTATGATGCGGAAAATGAAGGAAATTGGACCTTTGAGGAAGATATAGTGGATTTAACCTTCAGTCGTGAACTAGAGCGGGCGGCTACTTATGGAGAAATACCAAAAGTTACAATACCATTGGAGTTTGTATTTAAAGGGGTTCCTCGGAAACCGACTTACGAATTTCTTAGTGGAACTGCTGGCAAAGCACTACCTGCTGAGATCAATAATCTGAAGCCGGTAGATATGCCTGAATGGGAGTATGCAAAGAGAAAGAAATACCCGAAAGGTGAGATGGTTCAGTCTGTTAGACCGACTCAAGAGTCCTACTATGATGCAGTTAACAAGGGTACCTGGACCTTTACAGGCTACGATTTTACTGAAAAACCAGTAAGCGAGTGGGATCACAAAGGATGGAACCTTAAGTTTACAGGTACTTGGACTTTTGTAGCGGATAAGTACTCAGAAAACTATGAGTTTGTCAGCTCAGATCCTAGTCGATCTCTACCAGCTGCAGTTAAGGCCTTGACGCCAAGTAATACAAATACTTACGAAAATGGCGATACTGTATATGCGGAATATCCACGTGAGACGACCTACATGGACTTTGATAACGAGGGAACTTGGAAATTTGATGGCTATGACGCTAATAGCAAGGTAGTTAATCAAGATAAAGTTCTCTTTACAGGTACTTGGTCTTTCACACCACACAGAGATAAGACTGTTTCCTTTGACTTTGTCAGTGATACCCCAGGGAAGACTATTCCAGATGATCTGAAGGCACAAATTCCAGCTCCTATCACGACATCTCCGAAAGATTATTCTGATAATGTTAGATATGTCATTGGAAGTTTTTATACATACACAGATGATGATAATGATGGTACTTGGAAGTTTATTGCTCCTGAGAAGATAGAAAATCCAACTGATGATGAGGACTCTACTTACACTTTCCACTGGGTCTTTGAACCGACTAAGCATAGTGTCTACTATGACTTCTATACAGATTCAAAAGATTCTTCTGGTAATTTAATCTACCCACCACATACTTTGTATGATCTAATCACTTATGAAAGAGAATTTGTCAAGGGTGAAAAAGCTCGCGTTAAAATGCCGTCTAAAACAAGATTTGAGGATCCTGATGGCAGAGGGACTTGGGTATTTGATGACTTCTATGAAGATGATAACACGACTATTTCCTCACGTGTGAAAACAGTAGGGACAGAAGATGTTCGCTTCAGAGGAAGATGGATCTTGGTTCCCACCAATCAGTCTGATATGATCTACAGAGTGGAGTATAAATTCACTAACTCGACTCCTGCCTACCCTCTTCCAAATAAGATTCGCGATATGCTTCCAGCTGGCACTGATTTCGTTGCACGAGCTGACGATTACAAAGATGCCAGCAAACTTGACACAACCACAGTAACTGTTCCAACTGGTACTTGGACTTTCCATGGTTTTGATGCGGATAAATACGGAAAAGCTATTGCAGGTACGAAAGTGAAGACCATCACAGGAGCTTGGAGCTTTACGCCGAATGGTATAGATTATCAGTTCCAATCAACCAATCCTGCTTTTGCACTACCAGATCATATCACCAAGTTGACTCCGAAAAATCCTTATGATTACAAGTTATATCCTAAGGAAATTCTGGCTGAACAACCAAGTGAAACGACTTATGTTGATACAGCGAATAAAGTGACTTGGACATTTGCAGGATACGATAAAGAAAAAATTGTTGTAGGAAAAGGCAGACAGACTTTCCTTGGAAGCTGGGTACCTACTCCAAACCCAGAATATGTATTCAAATCATCTAAAGCGGGTGTTCCATTACCACAAAGTATTTTGGGAATGCTTCCAAATGATGAGGCTTCTTATAAGGTTGGTGACACCATTGTAGCCAAACAACCTGCTAAAGAATCAGTAGCTGAAGAAGAAAAAGACTATGTCTGGACCTTCAAAGGTTACGATCAGAAGAATGCGACCTATAATGGCAAGCGCGTGACATTTACGGGTATCTGGGAAGTAACGCCTAGACCGCATCATGTAAGCTATACTTTTGTAAGTGCTACGTCTGGTGTTAATTTGCCTGAATTTATCCAGAAGAAAGCACCGAAAGATAGCTCAAGCTATTACAACATGCAAAAAGTTGTACCAGAAGAGTTGACTAAAACGACTTACAAAGATGATGTGAATGATGGTAACTGGACTTTCGCTGGTTATGATGCCAAAAGTAAGATTGTGAAAAAAGCTGATTTGACTTTCACAGGTAAGTGGAAGTTTGAAGCCAACAAGTATCAAGCTACTTATCGCTTCGAGAGCGAGACAGCAGGAAAAGCTCTTCCAGCAGCCATCGCAGCATTGACCCCAAGCGACAGTGCAACTTATGAGAATGGTAACTCTGTTTCCGCTAAACAACCATCCCAAACCACATACACCGACGCAGTGAACGATGGCACATGGACCTTCAAGGGCTACGATGCAGCTAGCGCCGTTGTCAACAAGGCTGATGTAGAGTTTGTAGGTAAGTGGGCCTTTGAAGCTAATAAGTATCAAGCTACTTATCGCTTCGAGAGTGAGACAGCAGGAAAAGCTCTTCCAGCGGAAATCACCGCTTTGATTCCAAGCGACAGTGCAACATATGTGAATGGTGCCTCTGTTTCCGCTCAACAACCATCCCAAACCACTTACACCGACGTAGTGAACGACGGCACATGGACCTTCAAGGGCTATGATGCAGCTAGCGCCGTTGTCAACAAGTCCGATGTGGAGTTTGTAGGTAAATGGGCCTTTGAAGCTAACAAGTACCAAGCTACTTACAGTTTCGCAAGCGCAACAGCAGATAAAGCACTTCCAACAGCTATTACAGCCTTGACACCAAGCGACAGTGCAACATATGAGAATGGTGCCTCTGTTTCCGCTCAACAACCATCCCAAACCACATACACAGATAGTGTGAATGACGGCACATGGACCTTCAAGGGTTACGACGCAGCTAGCGCCGTTATCAACAAGGCAAATGTGGAGTTTGTAGGGAAATGGTCCTTTGAAGCTAAGAAGTATCAAGCAAGTTACCGCTTCAAGAGTGAGACAGCAGGTCAAGCTCTTCCAGCAGCTATCGCAGCCTTGACTCCAAGCGACAGTGCAACTTATGTGAATGGTGCCTCTGTTTCCGCTCAGCAACCATCCCAAACTACTTACACCGATGCAGTGAACGATGGCACTTGGACCTTCAAGGGTTACGACGCAGTTAGCGCTGTGGTCAACAAGTCAAATGTAGAGTTTGTAGGAAAATGGGCCTTTGAAGCTAACAAGTACCAAGCTACTTATCGCTTCGAGAGCGAGACAGCAGGTCAAGCTCTTCCAGCAGCCATCGCAGCCTTGACTCCAAGTGACAGTGCAACTTATGTGAATGGTGCCTCTGTTTCCGCTCAACAACCATCCCAAACCACTTA
>NZ_MZNX01000005.1:4358-4615 GCF_004353325.1 Streptococcus downii | reverse complement strand
CAACAACCATCCCAAACCACTTACACCGACGCAGTGAACGACGGCACTTGGACCTTCAAGGGCTATGACGCAGCTAGCGTCGTTGTCAACAAGGCCGATGTAGAGTTTGTAGGGAAATGGTCCTTTGAAGCTAAGAAGTATCAAGCAAGTTACCGCTTCGAGAGTGAGACAGCAGGTCAAGCTCTTCCAGCAGCCATCGCAGCCTTGACTCCAAGCGACAGTGCAACTTATGTGAATGGTGCCTCTGTTTCCGCTCA
>NZ_MZNX01000005.1:0-4308 GCF_004353325.1 Streptococcus downii | reverse complement strand
CAACAACCATCCCAAACCACTTACACCGACGCAGTGAACGACGGCACTTGGACCTTCAAGGGTTACGACGCAGCTAGCGCCGTTGTCAACAAGGCAAATGTAGAGTTTGTAGGGAAATGGGAATTCAAGGCGAATCCGACAAATGCTGAAACTTATACGCCTCAAGTAACGGAAGAAACTATCAAGGTTGGACAAACACCTGACTTGACCGATAATGTGACGAACTTGCCAAGCCTTCCAGCTGGCACTAAGGTAGTTGATATCACACCTGCAGGTCAAATTGACACAACAAAATCAGGTACTTACACAGGTAAGGTACGAGTTGACTATCCAGATGGTTCTTCTACTGAAGTTCCTGTACCAGTTAATGTTTTGCCTGCACCGGTGACTGAAACATATAAGGTGACTTACCGCTTCGAGAGTGCAACCGCAGACAACAACTTGCCAGCAGAAGTATTGAGCTTACTTCCACAAAGTGGAACATATACTACAAGTTCTTCTGCAGCGATTGCTTTTGTTCCAGAAGCACCGATGCCTGTAGAGGTAGCTGTTGCAAATGGTACATGGACATTCCTAGGTTACCAAGAAGTGGAAGAGGGGGCAAATCTAACCTTCGTCGGTAAGTGGGTCTTTGAAGCTAAGCAAGATCCTAGTCCACAACCACAGCCTGCACCAACGCCACAACCACAACCGGTTCCGCAACCAGCACCTCAACCAAATCCAATTCCACCAGTTAATCCAGGAGGAGAGCAGGGGGCTGATAATAATCAGGCAAATAGACTTCAACCAGAACAACCAAGAAAACCTGAAGAGAATCCACCAGCTCAAAGTCCAGCAGGAGAAAAGGCAAAACAAGATACATTACCAAACACAGGTAGCACTGCACCGCTTTCACTCACTGGTCTAATGACTAGCTCTCTTCTTGCAGGTCTAGGAGCGTTGCTTCTTGGTCGCAAGCGGAAAGGTGATTAAGCACTGATGTTATCTAGCAGCTTTCGACTTTTATAAGATTGTTAAGCAAGTAGTTGACTTTTTGCCAAGTGTATCTGAGTCAAAAGAGTTAACGCTTAGAGAAGACCAATTCGGTCTTCTCTTTTTGCATTTTGGATAGAAAGCAAATGTGTGATCTCAAGTCTAAGATTGGTATTTGGAGAAATTGAGAGCCTTGTGATAGGTCAGATGAGTTGGACTACTGAAAATGTTCAAAATATGGTATAATGGTTAGATGAATAGAATCGAGGATAGTATGTCATTTACGAAATTTCAGTTTAAAAACTACATAGAAAAGGCTTTGGAGGAGTTGAAGTTTACAACTCCTACCGAAGTTCAGGAAAAGTTGATTCCTATTGTCTTGGCGGGTCGTGATTTGGTGGGCGAGTCAAAAACAGGTTCAGGAAAGACCCACACTTTCTTGCTACCCATTTTCCAGCAATTAGATGAAACTAGTGATAGTGTGCAAGCGGTCATTACGGCTCCAAGTCGTGAGTTAGCTACTCAGATTTACCAAGCAGCTCGTCAGATTGCGGCCCACTCAGATGTCGAAGTCCGTGTGGTTAACTATGTTGGCGGTACGGATAAGGCACGTCAGATTGAAAAACTTGCCAGCAACCAACCCCATATTGTCATCGGGACTCCAGGGCGTATCTATGACTTGGTCAAATCTGGTGATTTAGCCATTCACAAGGCTAAGACTTTTGTCGTAGACGAAGCCGATATGACCTTGGATATGGGATTCTTGGAGACAGTTGACAAGATTGCAGGAAGCCTTCCAAAAGACTTGCAATTCATGGTCTTTTCAGCAACTATTCCACAGAAGTTGCAGCCCTTCTTGAAAAAATATTTGTCAAATCCTGTCATGGAGAAAATCAAAACAAAAACAGTCATCTCTGATACCATTGAAAACTGGTTGGTTTCGACCAAGGGCCGAGATAAGAATGCTCAGATTTATGAGTTGACTCAAGTCATGCAACCTTATTTGGCAATGATTTTTGTGAATACCAAAACGCGCGCAGATGAATTGCATGCTTACCTGACTGCTCAAGGATTGAAGGTAGCTAAGATTCATGGAGATATTGCACCTCGTGAACGCAAGCGGATCATGAACCAGGTTAAGAACCTTGATTTTGAGTACATTGTCGCAACGGACTTGGCAGCGCGTGGAATTGACATTGAAGGTGTCAGTCATGTCATCAATGATGCCATTCCGCAAGACTTGTCCTTCTTTGTTCACCGTGTTGGACGAACTGGGCGCAACGGACTGCCTGGTACGGCTATTACCCTTTACCAGCCTAGTGATGACTCGGATATCCGTGAGTTGGAAAAATTAGGTATCAAGTTTACTCCTAAGATGGTCAAAGACGGAGAGTTTCAAGATACATATGACCGTGATCGTCGTGCTAATCGTGAAAAGAAGCAGGATAAGCTTGATATTGAAATGATTGGCTTGGTTAAAAAGAAAAAGAAAAAAGTCAAACCAGGCTATAAGAAGAAGATTCAATGGGCGGTGGATGAAAAACGCCGCAAAACCAAGCGTGCTGAAAATCGCGCACGTGGGCGTGCTGAGCGAAAAGCCAAACGCCAAACATTTTAAGGATAAAATTGGAGCTGAATGGCTCCTTTTTCTAACTTTGTTTTATGATTTTTCAAAAATACTGCAAAAAAAAGTAAAAAGTGGTATAATGATAAGGTTATATAGTCCCGATAAGATGGTAGAAATTTCTATCAGTACTTTGTAACTCGCAAAGAATGACGGCTCCAAAGTCGCTCGTCCTTCTACGGTTGCCGCTATAATGCGGTCACCCTATGCGCCTTACTAGCTTCAGAAATAAAAAAGTATCGTTTTTATTTCTTTCGTGTCGTAACTCTTAGACTATAGAAATACCTATCAGTACTTTGTAACTCTATAACAATATTTTTTAAGGGGGGACATTTTTATGTCAGAACGTAAATTATTCACGTCTGAATCTGTATCTGAGGGGCATCCGGATAAGATTGCAGACCAAATTTCAGATGCGATTTTGGATGCTATTTTAGCAGAGGATCCAGAAGCGCACGTTGCTGCTGAGACTGCTGTATATACTGGTTCAGTCCATGTTTTTGGTGAAATTTCTACAAATGCCTATGTGGATATTAACCGTGTGGTTCGTAATACCATTGCAGAGATTGGTTACACCAATACAGAGTATGGTTTTTCTGCGGAAACAGTTGGAGTTCATCCATCGCTTGTTGAGCAGTCACCGGATATCGCCCAAGGGGTCAACGAAGCCTTGGAGGTTCGTGGAAATGCAGATCAAGATCCACTTGACTTGATTGGAGCAGGTGACCAGGGTCTCATGTTTGGATTTGCAGTGGATGAAACAGAAGAACTCATGCCATTGCCAATTTCACTCAGCCACAAGCTGGTTCGTCGTTTGGCAGAACTTCGTAAGTCTGGTGAAATCAGCTATCTGCGTCCAGATGCTAAATCACAAGTAACAGTTGAGTATGATGAAAATGACCGCCCAGTACGTGTGGACACAGTCGTTATTTCAACTCAGCACGACCCAGAAGTTAGCAATGAACAAATTCACAATGATGTGATTAACAAGGTCATCAAAGAGGTTATCCCAGCTTCTTACTTGGATGAGCAAACCAAATTCTTCATCAATCCAACTGGTCGTTTTGTAATCGGTGGACCTCAAGGAGACTCCGGTTTGACTGGTCGTAAGATTATCGTGGATACCTATGGTGGCTACTCTCGCCATGGTGGTGGTGCCTTCTCTGGTAAGGATGCGACGAAGGTGGACCGTTCAGCCTCTTATGCAGCTCGCTACATTGCCAAGAACATCGTTGCAGCAGGCCTTGCTAAGAAGGCAGAAGTGCAATTGGCCTATGCTATTGGGGTGGCACAGCCTGTTTCTGTTCGTATCGATACTTTCGGTACAGGAACAGTAGCTGAAAGCAAGCTTGAAAAAGCAGCGCGTCAAATCTTTGACCTTCGCCCTGCAGGAATTATTCAAATGCTGGATCTCAAACGTCCAATTTACCGTCAAACAGCGGCTTATGGACATATGGGACGTACAGATATTGACCTTCCGTGGGAACGTTTGGATAAGGTAGATGCTTTGAAAGAAGCTGTGAAATAAAATGAAAAAGCTTGGCAATGTTACCAAGCTTTTTGCAAAAGAAAACCAGCTCTAAGCTGGCTGGTGATTATGTGACTATTAGTCCGTCTCGCTCCGTCAGGTGCGAGACAAATAAACCACCTGCTATGCGGGTGCGCATCGAAGGTTATACCAAAAAAACTCCAAACGCGATACAATAAAGGTG
>NZ_MZNX01000004.1:34208-97981 GCF_004353325.1 Streptococcus downii | reverse complement strand
ACGGTTTGCTAAATCGTTAGGTCGGGTAACTGGCGCGGGGGTTCGAATCCCCCATTCTCCGTATACAGAGAGCTATAAAGCGAGTGTAAGAGTTTAAATCAACTTATACCTATTAATTAAATATTTTGGAGAATTACTCAAGAGGCTGAAGAGGACGGTTTGCTAAATCGTTAGGTCGGGTAACTGGCGCGGGGGTTCGAATCCCCCATTCTCCGTGATGTGATTTGAGAATCTTTATTAACTCTAGTGGGTTGGTGAAAAGTCATATTCTGGAGAGAGCCACATTGGCACTCTCTTTTTTTGGCTCTTTATCCTTGAGAAAGGTTTGAAAGACAGCCTGAAAGTGAGGGTGGACCAGCTTGAGATTATTTTCAACGAGTTCGAAAGAATTTTCTGCCTCCTTGTTCTGAAAGTTAAAAAGCAAGAGCTGATAGAGATTATAGTGTTTTTTCAGGTCTGGCGATAAAAGCGTTTATGACTTAGTTTCCGACTCTCCTGTTGGATGAGTTTCCAGTAGAGTTTGATTGCCTTATATTCGTACGATCTCCTATCAAACTGATTCATGAGTTGGATGCGAAGGCGGCTCATAGCACGGCCGAGATTTTGTACAATGTGAAAGCAATCGAGGATGATTTTAGCAGAAGGAAAGAGTTTCTTAGCGATGTCGTAGTAGGAGCTAAACATGTCCATTGTAATGACTTTCATTCCATTTCGGACCTGTCTAGAATAACGAAGGAAATGATTGCGAATCGTTGCTTGAGTCCGTCCGTCTAAGATAACTAGGATCTTATTTGAATCAAAATCTTGTGCAATGAAGCTCATCTTACCTTTCTTGAAGCTGTATTTATCCCAAGACATGTGAGTTGGAAGATAAATCTGTCTTGAATTTAAACTCTTTCAGTTTACGAATGACGGTGGAAGTGGAGATAGCCAAGCTTTCAGCGATGACCGTCATAGGAACTTTCTCGATTAATTTTTGAGCGATTTGGTGGTTTTTCTTGACTAAGGGAGTCTCTGCGACAGCCATTTTTTTACAGACTTTACAGCGGAAGCGCCGTTTCCTTAGACGAATTAGAATTTTGTATCCCGCACATTCTAGATAAGGGATTTTAGATTTTTTTTGAAAATCATATTTCTTCAGTGATTTCCTTTTGGGGGATCCATATTGATAATATCTACACTCTTGATGTTAGGGTCTTTAATATCAAGTAGGTTTGTGATAAAATGTGCACTTAATTTGACAATTCAAGCCAACAAAATAGGCTCCATAATCTCATAGTGGTTTTACTCACTACAGAATTATAGAGCTCTATTATCTAATGCCGTTTCACTAACTATCATACTAGAAAAAATCATAAATAGACTAGATTTAGTGGTATACTAGGGTTAGGGACTTTAAGTGGCTGGGGATAATCGAGATGAAAAATGGAGTAAAATTTCGTAGTATTTTTTATAGATTTATACTATTTATCTTTGTAGTATTTCTAACTGTGATTTCAATGATCTTAGATGCAAAAAAAGCGCAAATTCGCTTTTTTAACCTATCTTTGACTATCGGGCAAGAGGAGTTGAAGATTGTTACAGTTGCGGTTTTGCTCCTTACTTTTCTTTTATCTTTCATGTTCAAATGGAAGTGTTTAATCCATAAAACTGGGATTTATCTAAGAAAAATTGATTTATTTATAGCTTGGGATGAGATTAGAGGTCTTAGCCATGTCTGGATAAATGAATATCATCGTGGACCTCATGGTTTCCTGTTCTATAATCGTAAGACGCTGGTTATTTATAGAGAAAATTATCAGCCGATTTGCCTTTATAATATTTCAATATTGGCCTTATATGTGACTAAATGTTATCATCCAAAATTGAAAACCAATATAGTCTCAGCAACGTTGGCGAGTCTTTTCAATATGGCTTTAAATGCATGGTTCTTGTACGAGATGTTTAGTAAAAATTTGGTGAATATAAAAGCTGAAGTCTTTATGTTTTGGCTGCTTTTGTATGCTGTTAAAGTTTTTGCACTTCCATTGGTCATGCTTGGACACGAAAATCACTGCTATGGGGTTTCTTTGGCACATAGCACGGCATATAAAAAGCATGCCTCAAAAGCTATCCACCTGTAAATTGTTGACAGGAAGCCAGCTATTTATATATCTGTTGCTTTCTACATTCAAAAAGCACTATATGTTGCTAGTTGCATATAGTGCCGTTGTTAAGTCCAGCTAGTGAGTGAGATTTCACCACTATTGAGCCAGATTTCTGTCTGGTCATCAAGCTGGATAAGGAGTTGTCCTTTGTCGGAGATGTCCTTGGCGACTCCTTTTTTTTCAGTCTGTTCTTGGATAAAACTGACCTCTCTTCCTAGAACAAGAGAGTGTTCTTTATAAAGATAGAGTAGTTCTTCGGGTGCTGTTTGGTAGAAACAACGCCAAATTTCTGAGATTAGTTCGTTTCGTGTGATAGGAGCTGGTGGTGTAAAGAGACTTCCAGCTTTTTCTTTTATCTCTTTGGGAAAATCGCTGATGGCAAAGTTGATTCCAACGCCGATAATGACGTCTGTTACTAGGCCTGTTTCCACGGACGTCATAGCTTCGGTGAGGATACCTGCTATTTTTTTATTTTTAAAGTAGATATCATTTACCCATTTGATACCCACGTCAATCAAGGTGAGGTTTTTAATGGCTTTGTAAATGGCACCTGCTGTAAGTAATGTGTAGGCAGGAAGCTGGTCATAGGTGAGATTTGGCTGAATATGTAATGACATATAAATACCTCCCTGAGCAGGAGAGTAGTATGGACGCTGAAAGCGTCCACGACCTGCTGTTTGACATGTGGAAAGATAGAGACTATTTCCCTGACTTCCTCCTTCAATTCCTTCTTTTGCATCTGTTTGTGTTGATTTTGTTTCAGGTTTGTAGAAAATAGTTAAGTTGGTTTTCTCTTGAGTCAAATCAGGTAGGATCAAATCGCCTTGAATAAGTTTGTAACCTTTATTTTTAATACTGTCAATCACGAGCCCTTCTTGTTGGAGGCGTTGAATTGCCTTCCATATGGATGTACGACTTAACGACAGTTCTTCTGCAATTTTTTCTCCGCTAACATAGTCGTTTTCTCTAGCTAATATTTGGTAGACTAGTTGGTGTGATTTCATTGATTTTCCTTTCTAGCTAAGAGGGAGTGAGAGAGTTCTTTTCGAGTTTGACTCGGTGTTTTATGAAAAAACTGCTTGTAGGCTTTTGAGAAATGGAGAGGATCTGAAAAGCCGACGGAGTATGCAATGACTTTAATAGATTCTTCAGTATGTTCCAGAAGTTGTTGTGCACGATGCATCCGAACGTAGAGTAGATACTCTTTTGGAGAGAGTTGGTGAAATTCTTTAAACACACTAGTTAAGTAACTTCTATGAACCGATAGCTCTTTAGCTAAATCTTGAATGGTGAGCGATCGTGGATAGTGACTATCTATCAATCGTTTGCAGTCAAGATAGAGCTGGTGAGTTGATGAAATATTCTCTTTTTTCTGATTTGGAGCAATCGTTCCTAGATGAAACATTAGTTCATGGAGTTGTCCCATGATGTGGAGTTGAGCCAATTCATTAGATTTTGTAATCTGAGCGAAGCGGACAATATCTGAGATGAGTTTTGCAGTTGTCTGTGTATGACAGTTATTTGACTGGATGAGGTAGGATTGGTCAGAAATTTGAGATAGAGCAAAGTAGTCAGGTGCCCTCCCTCCAGTGATCCCCAACCAGTAGTAAGCCCAAGGATCCTGGCTATCTGCTTGATAAAAGGTTAATTCATCTGGTTTTAGTAAAAAGAAATCTCCTGCCTTTAAATCAACAATTTTCCCCTTATAATGGAACTGCCCTTTTCCTTTAGTAATGTAATGTAGTACATAGGTATCTCGAATAGCTGGGCCAAAAGAGTAATTAGGCGTGCATTCTTCATAACCGTAGAAGCTAAGAGAAAGATCAATTGTTCCAGTCTGGTATTCTGAAAAAACGAGCATGGGCCACCTCCTACCTAACATTTTACCATACTTTGTATACATTTCTCTATTTTAGAAAGCGCTTTTATGTGATAAAATTTTATCAAGAAATGGATGAGGTACAATTTATGGGAGTTCGAATAGAGAATAATCTATTTTACGTTGAGAGTAAAGGTTTAAGTTTGATTATTGAAAATAGGGATGGGTTCTTATTATTAAAACATTTAGGAAAGACTATTAAGAACTATAGAGGGGCTAATAGTGTTTACGAACGCGATCATGCTTTTTCTGGTAATCCTATAGCTACTAATCGAACCTTTAGTTTGGATACGCAACGTCAGATTTTTGGACAACATGGTTTGGGTGACTTTAGAAAACCAACTTTACAGATTCAACATGATGCAACTGAAGTAACAGACTTTCGATTTGTAGAAGCAAAGATTTTAAAAGGTCAGAATGGTCCACAGGGCTTACCTTCTCCTCACAGCATGGATGCTACAGAGACGCTTGCCTTGATTTTAAAAGATCCTCAAGCTAAACTTAGTCTGACTTTGTATTATACTGCTTTTGATAATGATGCGACAATTGCTAGTTACAGCAAATTGGAGAATAATAGCAATCAGGAAGTTGTCATTCATAAGGCCTTTTCTTTTATGGCTGATTTTCCTGCTGCAGCTTACGAAATAGTGACTTTACAGGGAGCTTATGCTCGTGAAAAGACTGTCCGACGTCAACAGGTAGAACAAGGAATCTTTTCGATTAGTTCGAACCGTGGAGCTTCTGGGCATGCTCAAACACCAGCTCTTCTATTATGTGATCAAGGAGTTACAGAGGATGCTGGGAATGTGTTTGCTCTACAACTACTGTATAGTGGAAACTTCGAAGCTTTTGTCCAAAAGAATCAACTGAATGAAGTTCGGGTTGCTATTGGCATTAATCCAGAAAATTTTTCTTGGAAGTTAGATCCTGAGGAAAATTTTGAAACACCGGTAGCTTTAGTGACTTATTCAGATAAGGGATTAACTGGTATTAGTCATGAAAGTCAGAATTTTGTACTTAAGTACATTATGCCAAGTAAATTTTCTAAAAAAGAGCGTCCAATTCTAATTAATAACTGGGAAGCTACCTACTTTGACTTTCAGAGAGAAAAATTGTTAGAACTAGCTGATGAAGCTAAGAAAGTTGGTATTGAAGTTTTTGTATTAGATGATGGGTGGTTTGGTAATCGCTTTGATGATAATCGTGCTTTAGGTGATTGGGTTGTGAATGAGGAAAAATTGGGTGGAAGTCTAGAAAGTCTGATTTCAGCGATCCATGAAAGAGGTTTGCAGTTTGGGCTTTGGTTAGAACCGGAGATGATTTCTGTTGATAGCGACTTGTATCGTAAACATCCTGACTGGGCCATTCAGGTTCCAGGTTATGAGCATACCTATTCTAGAAATCAATTAGTACTTAATCTTGCCAATCCCCAGGTAGTAGGATATTTGAAAAATGTCTTAGATGAACTCCTCTCTCATCATAAAATTGACTACATCAAATGGGATATGAACCGTAATATTACTAATCTGGGGAATGGTTCAGTTTATCTGGAAACCCAGATGCAATCTCATCAGTACATGCTGGGGCTTTACGAACTCGTTTCTTATCTGACAGAGAAACACAGTCATATTCTCTTTGAGTCCTGCTCTGGTGGCGGTGGCAGAAATGATCTTGGTATGATGCGTTATTTCCCACAAGTCTGGGCTAGTGATAATACTGATGCCATAGCACGTTTACCTATACAGTATGGATCATCCTATCTCTATCCAACCATTTCTATGGGAGCTCATGTGTCAGCTGTACCGAATCATCAGATGGGACGAATGACACCATTGGAAACTCGTGGTCATGTAGCAATGATGGGAAATCTGGGTTATGAGCTTGATTTGACAAGTTTATCAGATGATGAGAAAGCTGAGATTGCTAATCAGGTGAACTTGTATAAAGAATTGCGACCAGTAGTCCAGTTGGGAAATCAGTATAGGTTAATCAATCCCGATGCTGAATCCAATGAAGCAACTGTGCAATTTAACTATGGAAATCAAACGATTGTAACCTACGTCCGAGTCCTATCAGTTGTGGAAACAATGGAAACCACCTTGAAACTGAAAGACTTAGAAGTGGAAGGGCTTTATGAGCTGGAAGGGACAAACATTGTTTACTCGGGTGCAGAGCTCATGTATGCAGGTTTAACTGTTACCTTATCACCAGGAGATTTTTTGAGTAGACAGTATAAATTCAAGAGACTATAATAAAAGCGTATAAATTTATCAAGGAGGCATTCCAATGAAATGGTATAAGAAAGCAGGTTTTCTTTTAGTAGCTGGGGCAAGTTTACTAGGCCTAGTGGCTTGTAGTCAGAACAATCAATCAACTGATGGCAAGGTAACGATTGAGTTTTTTAATCAGAAGACCGAGATGGCGGATACCTTGCAAAGGATAGTGGATGATTTTGAAAAGGATCACCCTACTATTGATGTAAAACTGACGACTGTTCCCGCAGCTGGAATTGTTCTGAAGACTCGGATTTTATCAGGAGATGTTCCAGATATTATTAATATCTATCCTCAAAATATGGATTTTCAGGAGTGGGCAAAAGCAGGTTATTTTGCAGATATGACAGGGAAATCTTATCTTGAGAACATCAAGAACGACTATGCCGAAAAGTATGCAATCAATAACAAGGTTTATAGTGTGCCCTTAACAGCCAACCTTTATGGAATCTATTACAATAAAACGAAGTTTAAAGAATTAGGACTTGAGGAACCGAAGACTTTTAAAGAGTTTCAAGAGATTGTTAAAAAGATAAAAGATAGGGGGAATTCTCCATTTGCAGTTGCAGGCAATGAAGGCTGGACATTAAATGGTTACCACCAACTTTCTCTCATTACTATTACAGGTAGTGGAGATGCGGCTAATAACTATCTTCGCTTTTCAAAACCAAACGCTATCTCTGCAGATGATGCTATTTTAAAAGCCGATGCAGAACGACTCGATTTATTAGCAGATAATGCTCAAGATGGTTGGCGTGGTGCTTCTTATAATGATGCGGTGGTAGCATTTTCGAGTGAAACAGCTTTGATGATGCCACAAGGATCATGGGCATTAGCGGCAATTAATCAACAGGATCCAAAATTTGAGGTGGGGATGTTTGCCTTCCCAGGAGAAGAAGTAGGAAAAGAAGTTACTGTTGGTGCAGGGGACATGGCATTATCAACTTCGGCTACTACTAAACATCCGAAAGAAACCGAAGAATTTATCAGCTATATGACTAGTCCAAAAGCTATGCAGTCATATTATGATGTAGATGGATCACCAGTTGCTGTAAAAGGCATACAGGAAAAAGAAGACTCAGCGCTTGCAGATATTTCTAAACTGGCCTTTACTGACAAACATTATGTTTGGTTGGGCCAACACTGGAATTCTGAAGAAGATTTTTTTAATCTAAGTGCAGGTTACTTGATGGATAAAAATCTGAAAAATATGGCAAACAATCTCAATGCTTTCTTTAATCCAATGAAGGCAGATTTGGACTAGAATAGGAGTTAAGATGATATGGCTATTCGAAAATTTTTAAATAAATACTGGGGTTGGACTTTTTTGCTCATCCCGCTTGCTTTACAAGCTGTCTTCTTTTACTTTCCGATGGTGCAAGGTGCTTTCTATAGTTTGACTAACTGGACTGGATTGACCTATAATTATAAATTTGTTGGTTTGAATAACTACAAATTGCTTATGATTGATGGAAAATTCTTCACAGCGATTGCTTTTACTTTGATTTTAACTCTGGCATTGATTATTGGAGAGATTACGATTGGGATGGTTGTGGCACGAGCCTTAAATTCTAAGATGAAGGGACAGACCTTCTTTAGAGCTTGGTTCTTTTTCCCGGCTGTTTTGTCTGGTTTGACAGTTTCCTTGATTTTTAAACAATTCTTCAACTATGGTCTTCCAACGATTGGAAGAATTTTAGGGATTGGTTTTTTACAAGAGAGTCTATTGGGGACACCTGTCGGAGCGGTAGTGGCAACTATTTTTGTTCTTCTATGGCAAGGAGTAGCAATGCCAATCATTCTCTTTCTTGCGGGTCTTCAGAGTATCCCAACTGATATTTTAGAGGCGGCATCAATTGATGGTGCAACAAGCAAACAAACCTTTTGGAAGATTGAATTACCATATTTGCTACCAACGATTTCTATGGTTTTTATTCTGGCTCTTAAGTCCGGTTTGACAGCCTTTGACCAAATTTTTGCCTTGACGAGTGGTGGTCCAAATAATGCTACAACGTCTCTTGGACTTTTAGTCTACAACTATGCTTTCAAGAGTAATCAATATGGATATGCGAATGCAATTGCCTTGATTTTATTCTTAATTATTGGAATTGTTTCTCTTATCCAAATCAAGCTATCAAAGAAATTTGAAATCTAATAGAGGAGTCCTACACATGAAAAAAGAAGAAAAATTGAATCAGTTTTGGAAATATGTCCTCTTGATAGTCGGTGGTATTCTTATACTTGTTCCTTTATTGGTAACAGTATTTAGTTCTTTCAAAACAACTAAGGATATCATGAATCATTTCTTTAGTTTGCCCAATCCTTTTACCTTAAGTAATTACGAACGCTTAGTTTCGGATGGGATTGGAGGCTATTTCTGGAATTCAGCTGTTATTACGGTGTTATCATTGATTGTAGTAGCTTTCTTTATACCAGCTGCAGCTTATTCCATTGCTCGAAATATGTCCAAGAAAAAAGCCTTTGCAATTATGTATTCGCTCTTGATTTTAGGTATATTTGTTCCATTTCAGGTGATTATGATTCCTATCACAGTTATGATGAGTAAGCTCGGCCTGGCAAATATGTGGGGGCTAGTAATACTCTACCTAACTTATGCTATTCCACAGACTCTCTTCTTGTATGTTGGTTATATAAAAATCAGTGTACCAGATAGTTTGGATGAAGCTGCGGAAATCGATGGGGCTGATCGTTTTACAATTTATCGTCGAATCATTTTTCCAATGCTGAAACCCATGCATGCGACAACCTTGATTATCAATGCACTATGGTTCTGGAATGACTTTATGTTGCCACTGTTGATTCTGAATAAGGATTCCAAGATGTGGACTTTGCCTCTCTTCCAATACAACTACCAAGGTCAGTACTTCAATGACTATGGCCCAAGTTTTGCATCTTATATTGTGGGAATTGTAACGATAACCATTGTCTACCTCATCTTCCAAAAACATATCATTTCAGGAATGAGTAACGGAGCAGTGAAGTAAGAAAGTGCTTAGGGAATCTATAATTCCATACATAGACGAACGGTTCAGCTTGTTGACAATTCTATGTAGAAAACAAGAAAGTCGTACTTAGTTGCTTGCAGTTTAGTACGAGTTCAATGTGAACAAAAATCTAAAAATATCTTTCATTTACGAAGCCAGGTCATATGAGACTTGGCTTTCATCAGAAAAAGGAGAACATTTATGACCATTCAAAATAAAACTATGTTGATTACTTACTCAGATAGTCTTGGAAATAACCTTAAAGACTTGTATGAGAATTTGGAAGAACATTTTGGAGATGCTATTGGGGGAGTTCACCTTCTACCATTTTTCCCATCAACAGGTGATCGTGGATTTGCGCCAGTTGACTATGATGAAGTGGATTCAGCTTTTGGTGATTGGGAGGACGTTAAGCGTTTAGGCGAGAAATATTATCTTATGTTTGACTTTATGATTAACCATATTTCTCGTCAATCTAAGTACTATAAGGACTATCAAGAAAAACATGAAGCCAGTGAATTTAAAGATCTCTTTTTAAACTGGGATAAGTTTTGGCCAGAAAATCGTCCGACACAAGCTGATGTAGATTTAATTTACAAGCGTAAGGATCGTGCACCAAAGCAAGAGATTCTTTTTGCAGATGGTTCAGTAGAACATTTGTGGAATACTTTTGGTGAGGAGCAGATTGATCTTGATGTGACCAAAGAAGTAACGATGGCATTCATCCGTAAGACGATTCAACATCTAGCAAGTAACGGGTGTGATTTGATTCGTCTAGATGCCTTTGCTTATGCAGTGAAGAAATTGGATACCAATGATTTCTTTGTGGAACCAGATATTTGGAATTTATTGGACAAAGTTCGAGATATCGCTGCTGAGTATGGGACAGAGCTCTTACCTGAGATTCATGAACACTATTCGATTCAGTTTAAAATAGCGGACCATGATTACTATGTTTATGATTTTGCCCTTCCAATGGTGACCCTTTATACTCTTTACAGTTCCAGAACAGAGCGTTTGGCTAAGTGGTTAAAGATGAGCCCGATGAAGCAATTTACGACACTAGATACCCATGATGGAATTGGAGTGGTGGATGTCAAAGATATCCTGACCGATGAGGAAATTGACTATGCTTCAAATGAGCTCTATAAGGTTGGAGCGAATGTCAAACGGAAGTACTCTAGTGCCGAGTATAACAATTTAGATATCTACCAAATCAATTCAACCTACTATTCTGCGCTTGGAGATGATGATGTCAAGTATTTCCTAGCTCGTCTGATTCAAGCTTTTGCTCCAGGCATTCCTCAGGTTTACTATGTGGGTCTATTAGCAGGAAAAAATGACTTGAAATTGTTAGAAGAAACCAAAGAAGGTCGAAATATTAATCGTCATTACTATAGCAATGAGGAAATAGCAGAAGAAGTTCAACGTCCTGTGGTGAAGGCCCTTCTCAATCTATTTTCTTTCCGTAATCGGTCAGAGGCCTTTGATCTAGAAGGGACTATTGACGTTGAAACACCAACAGCTCACAGCATTGTAATCAAACGTCAAAATAAAGACAAGTCCGTAACAGCAGTAGCAGAAATTGATTTACAAAGTCAGACCTATCAAGTAGTGGAAAACGGCAGAAAAATTCAGTTCTAGTGCTATATTAATGAAAGAGTTTTTTTGTTGTGAAAACGTGTTCATTGTTCCCAAATGACGGAAAAAATGGTAGAATATAAAGATAGTTTAGCATTTATCTTCTGGAGAAATCCAGAACAGAAAGGATCCGTTTTGAAATCAATTGGATTACTGGATAAGATAAGAGGGCTTTCGAAAAAAGATTTCTTTTTGTATTTGATGATCATAAGTATCTTTTTACCTTTTTATTTGTTCTTAGCCCTCTTTGCTTTATATTTGATAGGTTTACTTGTTACTGGGGAGATGAAGGGAATTATCAAAGGATTAGCCAAACATCCTGTACTTCTCTTTTTTATTGCCTACAGTAGTATCATCTCTATCGTCGCTAAGAACTGGCTTGGATTGGTTGCATCTTTACTGATGTTTCTCTTCCTCATTTTCTTTAGTTTCTACCAGAAACGTCTGACACATGCTTTCTTTCGACTGATACTGCAGACAATCTTGTTTGGTAGTGTGCTCTCTGCGGCTTTTGCTACTTTGGAGCATTTCCAAATTGTAAAGAAATTTAACTATGCCTTTCTTTCGCCCAATATGCAGGTATGGCATCAGAATCGGGCAGAAGTGACCTTTTTTAATCCTAATTACTATGGAATTATTTGTTGTTTCTGTATCATGATTGCCTTCTATCTCTTTACAACGACCAAGTTGAATTGGTTGAAGGTATTCTGTGTGATTGCAGGCTTTGTTAATCTCTTTGGATTGAACTTTACTCAAAATCGAACTGCCTTTCCTGCTATTATCGCTGGAGCCATCATTTATCTCTTTACAACCATTAAAAACTGGAAGGCCTTTTGGCTTAGTATCGGGGTCTTTGCGATTGGCTTGAGTTTCCTTTTTTCTAGTGATTTGGGAGTTCGGATGGGGACTTTAGATTCCTCTATGGAAGAACGCATTTCTATCTGGGATGCTGGGATGGCCTTGTTTAAGCAAAATCCTTTTTGGGGGGAGGGGCCATTGACCTATATGCACTCTTATCCTCGGATAAATGCTCCTTATCATGAACATGCTCACAGCCTTTATATTGATACGATTCTGAGTTACGGAATTGTGGGAACCATTTTATTAGCTTTGTCTTCTGTTGCTCCTGTTCGTTTGATGATGGATATGAGTCAGGAGTCGGGGAAACGTCCAATTATCGGTCTTTATCTATCTTTCCTTACAGTGGTTGCTGTGCATGGAATCTTTGACTTGGCCCTTTTCTGGATTCAGTCAGGTTTCATTTTCTTGTTAGTTATGTGCAGTATTCCATTGGAGCGTCGAACCTTGGTATCAGACATGACGGATTAAGTTTATAAGATTGAAATCTTCTACCTTGAGTAGGAGATTTTTTACTGAGAAAAATTAGTTCTAAATCGAAATAGTTGACAATTGGAATAATAAGTATTATAATGTTTTTTATTCGTATCGATATAGAAATAAATTGGAGGTTTCATGAAATATTGTCATTTGGTAGCCCATCATATTCGTTTGTTGAATGGGCGGCTTTTTCAAAAGTTACTGAATCAGGATCCTGAGGCTCTTTATCGGAGTGAACAGGGCAAGATTCTCACTGTTTTATGGAATAGTGAGACAGGATGTGCTACGGCAACAGATATTGCACTTGCGACAGGTTTGGCCAATAATACGCTCACAACCATGATTAAGAAACTTGAGGAGCAAAACCTGATCATCATCAGTCCATGTGGAATAGATAAGAGAAAGAAATATGTCAAGTTGACAGAGCAGGGTTGGTCTCAGAAAGAAGTTGGCCATCGTGTCAGTCAGAAATTAGATGCGATTTTCTATAAAGGCTTCTCAGAGGAAGAAATTCGGCAGTTTGAAGCCTTTCAAGAAAGAATTTTGGCTAATCTGAAAGAGAATGGAAATGAGGCTTAGAATGGGGTAAATTAGTTATTAAAAGTTTGGTAACTTGACCAAACCGAGGAAAGTTTTAAAATGAGGACTGAGAATGATTGAATACAAAAATGTGGCGCTACGCTATACAGATAAAGATGTTTTGAGAGATGTCAATTTACGGATTGAGAATGGGGAATTTATGGTTTTAGTTGGGCCTTCTGGGTCAGGTAAGACGACCATGATTAAGATGATTAACCGTCTCTTGGAACCAACTGATGGAAATATTTATATGGATGGCAAGCGCATCAAGGACTATGATGAACGCCAACTCCGCCTTTCTACTGGCTATGTCTTACAAGCTATTGCCCTCTTTCCCAATCTAACTGTGGCGGAAAATATTGCCCTAATTCCTGAGATGAAGGGCTGGACTAAGGAAGAAATTGCTCAGAAAACAGAAGAGCTTTTGGCTAAAGTTGGCTTGCCAGCAGCTGACTATGGGCATCGACTTCCAAGTGAATTATCTGGTGGGGAGCAGCAACGGGTGGGCATTGTCCGAGCTATGATTGGTCAACCTAAGATTCTACTCATGGATGAGCCTTTTTCAGCCTTGGATGCTATTTCGAGAAAACAGTTGCAGGTTTTGACTAAAGAATTGCATAAAGAGTTTGGGATGACAACGATTTTTGTGACCCATGATACGGATGAAGCTTTGAAATTGGCGGACCGTATTGCTGTTCTGCAGGACGGAGAGATTCGTCAGGTGGCAGTTCCTGAAATGATACTGAATGCGCCTGCCACAGACTTCGTAGCAGATTTATTTGGAGGCGTTCAACATGGCTAATTTGTTTTCTACTTTTCAGGAGCGTTTTGGTGATTGGTTGACAGCCCTATCTCAACATTTGCAGTTATCACTTTTGACCTTGTTACTAGCTATTTTTATTGCGATTCCCTTGGCTGTTTATCTTCGCTATCATGAAAAGTTGGCGGATTGGGTCTTGCAGATTGCTGGAATTTTCCAGACCATTCCGTCTCTGGCTTTATTGGGACTTTTTATCCCCTTGATGGGAATTGGGACCTTACCGGCCTTGACAGCTCTAGTGATTTATGCGATTTTCCCGATTTTGCAAAATACCATCACTGGGCTGAAGGGAATTGATCCGAGTCTGCAAGAGGCTGGGATTGCCTTTGGGATGACCAGATGGGAACGTCTCAAGAAATTCGAAATTCCCCTTGCCATGCCTGTTATGATGTCTGGGATTCGGACGGCAGCGGTCTTGATTATCGGTACGGCGACCTTGGCGGCCTTGATTGGTGCAGGGGGGCTGGGTTCCTTTATTCTTCTAGGAATCGACCGTAATAATACCAGTCTGATTTTGATTGGGGCACTTTCTTCTGCAGTGCTGGCTATTGCCTTTAACTTCCTACTAAAAGTGATGGAAAAAGCAAAATTGAGAACGATTTTCTCTGGTTTTGCCTTGGTGACCATATTGCTCGGTCTGTCTTATAGTCCAGCCCTCTTAGCTCAAAAAGAGAAAGAAAACTTGGTGATTGCTGGGAAATTGGGGCCTGAACCAGAAATCTTAGCTAATATGTATAAATTGTTGATTGAAGAAAATACCAGTATGACTGCGACTGTTAAGCCGAATTTTGGGAAAACAAGCTTCCTCTATGAAGCTCTGAAAAAAGGGGATATTGACATCTATCCTGAATTTACTGGTACGGTGACTGAAAGTTTACTTCAACCATCACCTAAAGTAGGTCATGAGCCAGATCAGGTTTATCAAGTGGCGCGTGATGGCATTGCCAAACAGGATCATCTGGCTTATCTCAAACCTATGTCTTATCAAAATACCTACGCTGTAGCTGTTCCGAAAAGGATTGCTCAAGAATATGGCTTGAAGACCATTTCGGACTTGAAAAAAGTGGAAGGACAGTTGAAGGCCGGCTTTACTCTTGAATTTAATGACCGAGAGGATGGAAATAAGGGCTTGCAATCAATGTATGGTCTCAAGCTTAATGTAGCAACCATGGAGCCAGCCCTTCGCTATCAGGCGATTCAGTCGGGCGATATTCAAATTACGGATGCCTATTCGACAGATGCAGAATTGGCGCGTTATGATTTGCAGGTCTTGGAAGATGACAAGCAACTCTTCCCCCCTTATCAAGGGGCACCACTTATGAAAGAAGCTCTTCTCAAGAAACATCCTGAGTTGGAGACAGTTCTCAATAAATTGGCTGGTAAAATCACGGAAAGCCAGATGAGCCAGCTCAACTACCAAGTGGGTGTCGAAGGCAAGTCAGCAGAACAAGTAGCCAAGGAGTTTCTACAAGAACAAGGTTTGTTGAAGAAATAAATGGAGAGGAAAGTCAGGAGGAGCCACTTTCTTCAGTAAACAAAATCCCATCTCGTCTAAAGTTCGAGATGGGATTTTTAGTGTTAGAGTAAGATAAACAAGAGAGCAATCAAAGCTGCTAGTGTGCCCCTTATAATGTGGTGCGATATATGTTGACTTTCTTGCTGTCGCCCATTCCAGTAAGCACCGTAGCAGATGATGCTAGAGCCCACTATCCATAAGATGATCGTTGCTAGTGGAACGAAGAAAAAGATAGCAAGAGCTAGTGAAGTGAGACAACTGCCGACCAAGATGCACGTGTTTCCCAGACTGTAGTTCTTTTCTTTCATGGCTGCGAAAGCTGCCGCGAGATGAAGGAGGGAGAAAATAAGAGCCAATACAATCGTTAGAATTCCTAGGATAATAGAATTTAACATAGTTGATTCCTTTCTTCGTGATAGGATTAAATTTCGAGTGATTTTGTAGAAGTCATCTCAATCACATCTAAGTAAAATTTCACTACTTGGTCTTCAGTATAAGATTTTCCTTTTTTTAGCCACCAGGTCAGTGTTTCGATAAAGTTTGTTACTACAAAATGTTTGAGGTAGGAAGCCGGAATGTTTGGATAGGACTCTTGCAAATCATCCGCCACCATGGGATAGACGTGGTGTTCGAGCTCCTTGTGTAGTTGGCGGAGGAAGTAGTCGTTTTTGGAAAAAAGAAGACTGGTGACATGGTCTTGATTTTTTTGAAAATGCAAAAAAATATGTGCGAGGTAGTCCTCGGTAGTAAAGTGTCCTTCCCTTTCAAAGAGATGATGAAAGAGGTAGCGACAGAGTTCATCTAAAAGCAGTTCCTTGCTTTCATAGTGACAGTAAAAAGTAGAACGCCCAACATCTGCCAAGTCAATGATATCTTGGACAGTAGTAGCATCATAGCCCTTGTCGTTCAAAACTTGTAGAAAAGCTTGATAGATGGCTCTTTTAGTCTTACTGACTCGACGGTCTCTTTTTGGCATATAGACACTTGAGACAAACTGTTCAGAACTGAACATGGCTGACAGTTTGCTTCTATCCTTTCTTTGGATTTTATTAGATAATACAAATGAAAGAAGTATATATACCTATTATACCAAAGGAGGGAGAGAAATGAGTTCTAAAACATCTATCTGGCTAGCCTTTTTCTTGAATCTATCATTTTCTGTTGTCGAATTTATTTTTGGAGGCATCTTCAATTCAAGTGCTGTATTAGCGGATGCGGTTCATGATTTGGGCGATGCCCTTGCCATAGGCTTATCAGCTTGTTTGGAAACTATTTCCAATCGTCAGGAAGACAAACGTTACACTCTTGGCTACAAACGCTTCAGTTTGCTAGGTGCCATGCTGACTGCTTTGATCCTTTTGACAGGATCTTTCATGGTGCTCTTGGAGAATATCCCTCGTCTCCTATCCCCTCAGCCTGTCAACTACCAAGGGATGCTGTGGTTGGGAGTTATTGCGATTCTTATCAATCTCTTGGCTAGTCTAATCGTTCGTAAGGGTCAGACCAAGAACGAAGCTATCCTGACCTTGCATTTTCTAGAAGATATTCTAGGTTGGATAGCGGTCATTCTGGTTGCTGGTGTTTTGTATGTGACTGACTGGTACTTTCTCGATCCACTCTTGTCTCTTTTAATTTCTAGTTTTATCCTCTGGAAAGCCATTCCTCGTTTTTGGTCAACACTCAAGATTTTCTTAGATGCTGTGCCTGAAGGGATCGAGACTGCTAAGCTAGAGAAAGAGTTAGCAGCGCTAGATAATGTTAAAAGTGTTAATCAACTCAGTATTTGGTCCATGGATGGTCTGGAAAATGACGCCATTGTTCATGTTTGCCTAGAAGAGATTGAACATATGGAGTATTGTAAAGAATCCATTCGTAATTTACTCAAAGATTATGGTTTTCAAAATGTTACCATTGAAGTTGATGCAAACCTAGCAAGTCACCAAACCCATAAGCGAAAAATTGAGGAGTTGGAAGTAGGTCAAAGTCATGGACATTATCATTCATAAGAAGTCGATTTTCTATTTGTTGATTATTTTTGATGAATTGTAAATGTAACATATTTACTCCATTATGAAATTGTGATAGACTACATATATCACTGAAAGGAGATAGACGATGTTACAGCTACAACACATTTCAAAAGTCTATCATACGGGCGATCAAGAGTTCCACGCGCTAAAGGATATCTCGATTCGCTTCCGTGAGAATGAGTTTGTCTCCATTCTTGGGCAATCGGGTTCTGGGAAAACCACTCTATTAAATATCATCGGGGGACTCGACCAATACACATCTGGTGATTTACTCATCCAAGGAAAATCAACAAAGCAATTTAAAGACCGCGATTGGGATAGCTACAGAAACCACACCATCGGTTTCATCTTTCAGTCTTATAATCTCATCGGGCACCAAACTGCACTCTCTAACGTAGAAATTGCAATGACTCTTTCGGGTGTTTCAAAAGCAGAACGTAAGAAACGTGCTATCGAAGTGCTCGAACGCGTAGGCCTAAAAGACCATTTATATAAGAAACCAAGTCAAATGTCTGGGGGACAAATGCAACGAATCGCGATTGCGCGTGCTCTTGTTAATGATCCAAAAGTCGTTTTAGCCGACGAACCGACAGGAGCGCTCGATTCTGAGACTTCTGTTCAAATCATGAATTTATTAAAAGACATTGCCAAGGAACGTTTGGTTATCATGGTGACGCATAACCCAGAGCTGGCACAGAAGTACTCCACACGTATCGTACAAGTATTAGATGGAAACATCTTGAGCGACTCAAACCCATGCGAACCAACAGAGGAGACAAAGCAAGTCGACATCCAGTTCACGAAGACGAAGATGAGCTTTATAACCGCCCTTGTACTTTCCTTTAATAACCTATTGACAAAGAAAGGTCGTACCTTACTAACAGCTTTTGCGGGTTCTATCGGGATTATCGGGATTGCTCTTATCTTAGCCCTTTCCAATGGTGTGAGTGACTACGTTAAAAAGGTGCAGGAAGATACCCTCGTCTCTCTTCCACTGACGATTAGCGAGCAGAACCAGAGCAACTTGTTGGCGACCTCTCCAGATTTGAGCGAGAAGCCTTACAAGGATAATCATGAGCTCGGTATCAATACGGTTTTAACGAATTTATTGAAAAAACAAATCGGAAAGAACGACCTAGCTTCCTTCAAGACTTACTTGGAGGAACACGCTTCGAAGGTCGAATCTCTCACAAAAGACATTCGTTACCGATACAATTTACAACCGTTTATCTATGCAAGTGATACTTCCAACGGACCCAAAAGTATTCTACCTTCAACCTTAGCTGATGAAGTAGAAACAGCGAACCAAACGATGAAGGGATACTTACAAAACCTCAACTACTGGAGTGAACTTTCTAGTGATTCTTCAATGCTAGAAAGCAAGTACGACGTGTTGGAAGGACGCTTCCCACAAGATAAGTCCGAGCTCGTCCTTATCGTAGATGAAAACAATCAAATTAGCGATTTGTTGCTCTATAGTTTGCGTTTCAAAGATCCCAGTGAATTGAACGATACGAAGAAGCTCGACGAACTCTCTTCTCAAACGTATCAATATAGTGATTTTATCGGAAAAACTTTCAAAGCAGTTGTCAATACAAACCGTTTTGTGAAAGAAAATAACTTATGGCTCAATAAGATTGATAATGCTTCTTATATGAAAACTCAAATCGAGAATGGGCTCCAACTTAAAATTGTGGGTGTCCTTCGCCAAAAAGACGGCACAAGTTCAGGCGTGAATACTCCTTCAGGAGGAATCGCCTACACAAGCGCCCTTATTGATTACACTTCCGAATACATTCAAAATAGTGATATCGTTAAGGAACAGGAAGCCAATCAAAATCTAAATGTATTTACGGGTAAAGACTTTGCCAAAGATCCTAAACCATTCAGTTCGGAGAATTTAACCGAAGAAGAAAAAATTCAGTTGGCTAAAATGACGCCTGAAGAACAGGCGCAGTATGTCCAACAATATAACGACAATTCGGCTTCAACTTACGAGGAAAACCTCGCAAAAATGGGCGTCATCAACAAATCCAAACCAGCTGCCATTGAGCTCTACACCTCTTCGTTCCAACAAAAACAAGACTTAAAAGAGTTCATAAACGCCTATAACACAGCGAAAAAAGAAGCTGGAGAAGACGATAAAGTACTCGCTTATTCAGATGATATCCAATCTATCATGTCTTCAATTACGACATTGGTTGGCGTAGTGACAACAGTACTCGTTGGCTTTGTGGCCATCTCACTCATTGTATCTTCTATAATGATTTCGATTATCACGTACATTTCAGTTCTCGAACGTACAAAAGAAATCGGAATCCTACGTGCAATGGGGGCTTCGAAGAAAGATATTCGTCGTATCTTCACTGCTGAAACAGCCATTGAAGGATTGATCTCTGGGGTGCTCGGTATCACGATTACCTTTCTTGCGACATTCCCAATCAATGCGATTGTTGCGAAAATGACAAATGTGGGAAATGTAGCGCAATTACCAATAGAAGTAGCTCTAATCCTTATCGGTATTTCGATTGTCCTTACCATGTTAGCTGGTCTAATCCCTTCACGCATCGCTGCTAAGAAAGACCCAGTCGAATCGCTTCGTAGCGAATAACAACTAAACCACAAAAAGGTGGATAAAGGAATATTTCTTTATTCACTTTTTCTATTGGCTGGAAACTATTAAAAACGTAATCGAAAAATCTCTCCTTATAAAACTTAAATCTCAAGAAGAAAAGACTATATTGGACTAAACTAGTGCCTTATCGCCGTTAATAATGATTGATACGAGCGAAAGCTTGACAAAAAGTGTATAATGAAAGTAAGAAACCAATAGAAAAGGAGTGGTTCTATGAAGAAAACAGTTTATATAAAAGCTGGTCAGGTTGGTCTTATTGAAGTGGAGCATCCGCAAATCATTGAGGCAGATGATGCCATTATTCGGATCGTTCGGACCTGTGTTTGTGGCTCTGATCTGTGGAGCTATCGCAATCCAGATATTGAAACGGGCCATCAGAATAGCGGGCACGAAGCGATTGGTATCGTTGAGGCAATTGGTGATGCAGTGACGACTGTTAAACCTGGCGATTTTGTTATTGCACCTTTCACCCATGGCTGTGGGGAGTGTGATGCCTGTAGCGCTGGCTATGATGGGACTTGTGACCGCCATATTGGCACCAATTGGTCTAATGGGGTGCAAGCGGAGTACATTCGCTTCGAATATGCCAACTGGGCTCTTGTCAAAATTCCGGGTCAGCCCTCTGATTATACAGAAGGCATGCTCAAATCCCTCTTGACACTGGCTGATGTCATGCCGACCGGCTATCATGCTGCGCGTGTTGCTAATGTTCAAAAAGGGGATAAGGTTGTCGTTATCGGTGACGGGGCTGTTGGTCAATGTGCTGTTATCGCAGCTAAAATGCGTGGGGCATCTCAAATTGTTCTCATGAGTCATCACGAAGACCGTCAACAAATGGCTTTGGAGTCAGGGGCGACAGCTGTTGTGGCTGAACGTGGCGAAGAAGGAATTGCCAAGGTGCGAGAAATTCTTGGTGGAGGAGCAGATGCAGCACTTGAGTGTGTCGGTACTGAGGCAGCGGTTGATCAAGCCCTTGGGGTGCTTCACAATGGTGGACGTTTAGGCTTCGTTGGTGTTCCTCATTATAATAACCGTGCCCTTGGTTCAACTTTTGCTCAAAATATTACGGTAGCAGGCGGAGCAGCCTCTGTAACGACTTACAACAAACAGTTCTTACTGAAGGCTGTCCTTGATGGTGATATCAATCCAGGCCGTGTCTTTACTTCAAGTTATAAATTAGAAGAGATTGACCAAGCATACAAAGACATGGATGATCGCAAAACTATTAAGTCTATGATTGTGATGGATTAACAATGAAAATCCTAATGGAGATTTGAGAATTTCTATTAGGATTTTTTGCGTTGGTATATTTGTTGAGTTATGGCAGCGTACTCTCTCTCAAAGTCAGTCTGGTGCCCAGCATGGTTAGGCTAGGGATCTTGCGACCATGGAGAACTTCCTTATTAAGAATATCCATACCGACTCGGCCCATCTCCTCAGTATAGACTGTGATACTAGATAGGGGAGGATAGACCTGCTTGGTCAGGCTAGTATCGTTAAAAGAAATGAGACTAACACGGTCTGGCAAGCTAATTCCAGCTTCTTGAAGGGCACGGAGGGCACCGATGGCTAAACTATCGCTGGCTGCGAAAAATGCTGGAGGGAGCTGATCCCCCAACTTGTGAATAGACTCCTTCATCAAGTCATATCCAGACTGGGCAGTAAAACTACCTTGAAAGACCAGTTTATCATTGTAGATACCTTTTGATAGAGAGTAGTTTTTAAAATGTTCTAGACGTTTATCCTGGATGATTTCTTCTTGGTCGGTTGTTTCCTCAAGACCTGTGAGAATTCCGATACGGTTCATACCTTGACTGAGGAAATGGTCTACAACTTGTTTTACAGCAGTGTAAAAGTCAGTGATAATACAGGTATGACCTAGTGAGAGGGTGTCACTGTCTATAAAGACTAAAGGTTTTTGGTATTCTTCAAAGGCAGAAATCTGAGCTCGGCTGAACTTTCCGATGCAGAGAATGCCAATCACTTCCTCGCTCAGTGTAAAAGGATGGTCATTAAAATAGCGCAAGATGTCATAGTCCAACTCTTGGGCTCTTTTTTCAATACCGAGACGAATCTGATAGTAGTAGAGGTCGTCCAGCTCCCCTTGTTCGCTGACCCATTGGATAATGGCAATCTTTTGCTTGGGTTTGTGGGATTCGCCTGTCTTGAGGTGCTTAGTATAGCCCAGCTCTTCAGCAACGGTTAATATACGGTGTCTGGTTTCTTCTGTAACAGATAGACTCTGGTCGCGATTGAGGACACGAGATACGGTCGCGATAGAGACAGAGGCTAGCTGTGCGATGTCTTTTAAGGTAGCCATAAATCCTCCTTCTTTTAGGTTAGTATATCATATTTTTCTGTTTTTTACTGATAGTTTAGTAAAAGTTTAGTAAAAAGGATTGACCTTGGTAAATCCCTTGGATACAATAGAAGAAAACGATTACACGTTAAGGTGACTTAACGGACAGTCAAAGGAGAATTTATATGACACAAGATCTTACTACTGAAGCCCTTCGCAAAGACTTTCTTGCCGTTTTTGGTCAAGAAGCAGACCAAACTTTCTTTTCACCAGGCCGCATCAATTTGATTGGTGAACACACGGACTACAATGGCGGGCACGTTTTTCCAGCTGCTATTTCTTTGGGAACTTATGGTGCAGCTCGCAAGCGTGACGACCAAGTCTTGCGTTTCTACTCAGCCAACTTTGAGGACAATGGTATCATCGAAGTGCCTCTTGCTGACCTCAAATTTGAAAAAGAGCACAGCTGGACCAACTATCCAAAAGGGGTTCTTCATTTCTTGCAAGAAGCTGGACATGTGATTGACAAAGGGTTTGATTTTTATGTTTATGGGAATATCCCAAATGGTGCTGGCTTGTCATCATCAGCATCCTTGGAACTTTTGACGGGGGTTGTGGTAGAGCATCTCTTTGGTTTAAAACTAGACCGTTTGGATTTGGTTAAAATCGGAAAACAAACAGAAAATAACTTTATCGGAGTCAACTCTGGTATTATGGACCAGTTTGCTATCGGTATGGGAGCTGACCAACGGGCCATTTACCTAGATACCAACACCTTGGAGTATGACTTGGTGCCACTTGACTTGAAGGACAATGTTGTTGTCATCATGAACACCAACAAACGCCGTGAACTTGCGGACTCTAAGTACAATGAACGCCGTGCTGAGTGTGAGAAAGCTGTGGAAGAATTGCAAGCTGCCATAGATATTCAGACCTTGGGTGAATTGGATGAGTGGACCTTTGACCAATATAGCTATCTGATTAAAGACGAAAATCGTTTAAAACGTGCTCGTCATGCTGTGCTTGAAAACCAACGTACTCTTAAAGCTCAAGCAGCCCTTCAAGCAGGTGATTTGGAAACCTTTGGTCGTTTGATGAATGCTTCTCACGTTTCTCTAGAGCATGACTACGAAGTAACTGGCTTGGAATTGGATACCCTAGTTCACACAGCTTGGGCTCAAGCAGGTGTTCTGGGTGCTCGTATGACAGGGGCAGGATTTGGTGGCTGTGCCATTGCCTTGGTGCAAAAAGATGCTGTTGAGACCTTTAAAGCAGCTGTTGGCAAACACTACGAGGAAGTCGTTGGATATGCTCCAAGCTTCTATATCGCTGAAGTTGCAGGCGGCACTCGAGTTTTAGACTAGGAGAGAAGTAAATGGAAGCTGTAATATTTGAT
Source organism: Streptococcus downii (assembly GCF_004353325.1). Taxonomy (NCBI): domain Bacteria; kingdom Bacillati; phylum Bacillota; class Bacilli; order Lactobacillales; family Streptococcaceae; genus Streptococcus; species Streptococcus downii. Next base: position 74,423 of record NZ_MZNX01000004.1, on the reverse strand, counting down.
TTAGATGGCTTATTAGCTGATACTGAGATCATTTCTCTAAAAGTTTATCAAGAATTGCTTGAAGATTTTGGAATTCCTTTCACAGAAGAAACATATTCTAGAGAATACAGTGGACATAGGGAAGAGGAGAATGTTCAACGATTTTTGGATACCTATGATTTACCTTGGAACTTTGATCAAACCTTGGAAAAAGTTTATGAACTGGAAGCTCGAATATTAACCAAAGGTGTAAATTTAAAAAAAGGTGCTAAAAATTTGCTTGCTTTTTTGCAAAGAGAAGGTATTCCAATCGCTCTAGCAACTTCAAGTGTTGAATCTAGAGCTAGAATGATTTTGGATAGTAATGGGATACTGTCCCTATTTGACCATCTAGTTTTTGCAAAAGATGTAAAGCGAAGCAAACCTTACCCTGATATATTTTTAAAGGCCTGTAGTGATTTGAATGTTTTACCAGAGAATTGCTTAGTATTAGAGGATAGTGAAGCAGGGATTGAAGCAGCGTATAGAGCTGGGATACCAGTTATTTGTATTCCAGACTTGAAAATGCCAGCACAGTCTTTCTTAAATAAAACAGAACAAGTTTTTCAGGATTTAGATGATGTCAGAGACTATTTAGAAAGTAAGAAGGAGAATCAATGAGTCAGGGAGTTCTAGATGCATTCATCACGGAAGTCATTGCTGAAAGTTCATTTGAGGAAATGGATCGAATCTACCTAACCAATCGTGTCTTGGCACGAGTGGGGGAAGGTGTTTTGGAAGTTGAGACGGATCAGGATGACTTGATTGACCTCAAGGACCAGCTTGTCGAGGAGGCCGTTCGATTAGAGACGATTGAGGATAGTCAGACTGCGCGTGAAATCCTTGGTGCTGAACTGATGGACTTGGTAACCCCTTGTCCAAGTCAGGTCAATCGTGACTTCTGGGCAACCTATGCCCAATCTCCTGAGCAGGCAATTGCGGACTTCTATCAACTTAGCCAGAAAAACGACTACATCAAGCTCAAGGCTATTGCTAAAAATATTGCTTATCGTGTACCATCTAACTACGGTGAACTGGAGATTACTATCAATCTGTCTAAACCTGAAAAGGATCCAAAGGAGATTGCGGCGGCCAAGTTGGTGCAAGCTAGCAATTATCCCCAGTGTCAGCTTTGTCTAGAGAACGAAGGTTACCATGGTCGAGTTAACCACCCAGCTCGCAGCAATCACCGCATTATCCGTTTCGAAATGGCGGGTCAGGAGTGGGGCTTCCAGTATTCGCCCTATGCTTATTTTAATGAGCACTGTATTTTCTTAGACGGCCAGCACCGTCCCATGGCCATTAGTCGTCAGAGTTTTGAGCGCCTGCTGGCGATTGTAGAGCAATTTCCAGGCTATTTTGCAGGTTCGAATGCCGACCTTCCAATCGTGGGAGGCTCTATTCTGACTCATGATCACTATCAGGGAGGCCGTCATGTATTTCCTATGGAATTGGCTCCCTTGCAAAAGACTTTCTCTTTTACTGGTTTTGAACAAGTCAAGGCTGGGATTGTCAAGTGGCCTATGTCAGTTTTGCGTTTGACTTCGGATTTCAAAGAAGATTTGATCAACTTGGCTGACAAGATTTTACAGGAATGGCGCCAGTATTCAGATCCTGCAGTGCAGATTTTGGCAGAGACAGACGGGACACCGCATCACACCATCACACCGATTGCTCGTAAACGCGACGGTCAGTTTGAGTTGGACTTGGTCTTGCGGGACAATCAGACATCGCCAGAGCATCCTGATGGCATTTATCATCCCCACAAGGATGTCCAACATATCAAGAAGGAAAATATCGGCTTGATTGAGGTCATGGGCTTGGCTATCTTGCCACCTCGTTTGAAAGCAGAAGTGGAGCAAGTCGCCAGCTACCTCGTGGGAGAAGAAGTCTCAGTTTCCGACTATCATCAGGAATGGGCAGACCAGCTCAAAGCCCAACATCCGGACCTAGCAGATAAAGAAAAAGCCCTTGAAATCGTCAAGGAATCTGTGGGTGCTATTTTTGCACGTGTTTTGGAGGACGCAGGGGTTTACAAGCAGACGGAACAAGGACAGGCAGCCTTTATGCGCTTTGTAGAGCAGGTCGGAATTTTGCCAGACTAGGAGCTTTCTCCTTGCACAGTCCTATAAAAAGTAGTATCATAGTGTCGTTTGAACTATCAGGAGGAAACGATGAAAGATTTTCATTTTGACGCTATATCTGCCTTTGAAAATTACGAAATAGAAAAAATGAGAGATGGTCATGTTGTGGTGACGACGAAAGTGGTGGACTCGTCGCTCAACTACTATGGCAATGCCCATGGTGGCTATCTTTTTACCCTTTGTGACCAAATCAGTGGTTTGGTGGTTATCTCGCTGGGGCTTGATGGAGTGACGCTTCAGTCCTCTATCAACTACCTCAAGGCAGGAAAACTCGACGATGTGCTGACCATTAAAGGAGAATGTGTCCATCAAGGTCGCACAACCTGTGTGGTAGATGTCGATATCACCAATCAAGAGGGCAGAAATGTCTGCAAAGCAACTTTTACCATGTTTGTCACAGGACAAAGGTCAGAAGAAAGACAGGTAAGGATATAAAGTACTGAGAGTTGACCTGCACTCTAAGGGTTAAATATTTTTGTCGAACTTTTGGAGTGCAGGTTAGTTTTGATTCTCGCAGATGAACCAACTGCTTCGCTAGACCCCAAAAACTCTGAGGAATTACTTTCTATCCTGGAATCTTTAAAAAATCCGAATCGGACCATTATTATTGCGACCCACAATCCTCTTATCTGGGAGCAAGTGGATCAAGTCATTCGAGTTACCGATTTATCTCATTGATGATAAGAGAACATTAAGTTAGAAGAAAGAGTCACAAATACACTTTGTGGCTTTTTTATTTCCGTAAAAATGGTAAAATAGTAGGAGTAGAAATGGAGTTTGAGACATGAAAGTAATCGATCAATTTAAAAATAAGAAAGTCCTTGTTTTAGGTTTGGCCAAGTCTGGTGAGTCTGCGGCTCGTTTATTGGACAAGCTGGGTGCTATTGTCACTGTTAATGACGGCAAGCCTTTCGAGGAAAATCCTGCTGCGCAAAGTTTGCTAGAAGAGGGAATCAAGGTTGTTACTGGTGGCCATCCTTTGGAGCTCTTGGATGAAGATTTTGCTCTGATGGTGAAAAATCCAGGTATCCCTTATAGCAATCCCATGATTGAAAAGGCTTTGGCAAAGGGTATTCCAGTCTTGACTGAGGTGGAGTTGGCTTACTTGATCTCAGAAGCGCCAATTATCGGTATCACTGGTTCAAATGGGAAAACAACCACAACGACCATGATTGGGGAAGTTTTAACTGCTGCCGGTCAACATGGTCTATTGTCAGGGAACATCGGCTATCCTGCTAGTCAAGTGGCTCAAACTGCGACAGCCAAGGACACGCTTGTCATGGAACTTTCTTCTTTCCAACTGATGGGCATTCAAGAATTCCATCCAGAGATTGCGGTCATTACCAACCTCATGCCCACTCATATCGACTACCATGGCTCTTTTGAGGCCTATGTGGCAGCCAAGTGGAATATCCAAAATAATATGACAGCAGCTGATTTCCTTGTCTTGAACTTTAACCAAGACGTGGCAAAAGAATTGGCCACTAAAACACAAGCTACTGTTGTACCATTTTCAACACTTGCAAAGGTTGATGGAGCTTACCTGGAAGATGGTCGACTTTACTTCCGTGGTGAAGTGGTCATGGCAGCTGCTGAAATCGGAGTTCCAGGTAGCCACAATGTGGAGAATGCCCTTGCGACCATTGCAGTAGCCAAGCTCCGTGGTGTGGATAACCAAACCATCAAGGAAACTCTTTCAGCCTTTGGTGGTGTCAAACACCGTCTCCAATTTGTGGATGAAATTCAGGGTGTCAAATTCTATAATGATAGCAAATCAACCAATATCTTGGCTACTCAAAAAGCCTTGTCAGGATTTGACAACAGCAAGGTCATCTTAATTGCAGGTGGTTTGGACCGCGGCAATGAGTTTGACGAATTGGTGCCAGATATCACTGGCCTCAAGAAGATGGTCATCCTCGGTCAGTCTGCAGAACGTGTCAAACGGGCAGCAGATAAGGCTGGTGTGGCTTATGTAGATGCGATAGATATTGCAGATGCGACCCGCAAGGCCTACGAGCTTGCGACTCAAGGAGACGTGGTTCTCCTCAGTCCTGCCAATGCCAGCTGGGATATGTATGCTAACTTTGAAGTACGTGGCGACCTCTTTATCGACACAGTAGCGGAGTTAAAGGAATAATATGAAAAAAATTGTCTTTACAGGTGGGGGGACAGTTGGACACGTCACCCTCAACCTTTTGTTAATGCCTAAGTTCATCGAAGACGGCTGGGAAGTTCACTACATTGGTGATAAAAACGGAATCGAACACCAAGAAATCCTCAAGTCAGGCTTGAATGTGACCTTCCACTCCATTGCGACTGGGAAGTTGCGTCGCTATTTCTCTTGGCAAAATATGCTGGATGTCTTTAAGGTTGGTTGGGGAATTGTCCAATCGCTCTTTATCATGTTACGACTGCGTCCACAGGCCCTTTTTTCAAAGGGTGGCTTTGTCTCTGTACCGCCGGTTATCGCAGCGCGAGTTTCCAGAGTTCCTGTCTTTATCCACGAATCGGACCTATCTATGGGCTTGGCCAATAAAATTGCCTATAAATTTGCGACCAAGATGTATTCAACATTTGAGCAGCCTGCTGGTCTTGCAAAAGTCGAGCATGTTGGAGCAGTGACCAAGGTTTCAGACCAAAAAACTTCAGAACCAGATGAATTGGTGGATATCCAAACCCACTTTGATCCAAAATTGCCTACAGTATTGTTTGTCGGTGGTTCTGCAGGAGCTCGTGTCTTTAACCAATTGGTGACAGATCATAAAAAAGAACTGACCGAGCGCTATAATATTATCAACCTCACTGGAGATTCTAGCCTCAATGAGTTGAGTCAAAATCTCTTTCGTGTTGATTATGTGACGGATCTCTATCAACCCTTGATGGAGATGGCAGATGTGGTGGTGACGCGTGGTGGTGCCAATACGATTTTCGAGCTCTTGGCCATGGCGAAACTCCATCTCATCGTACCATTGGGTCGTGAAGCAAGTCGAGGAGACCAGATTGAAAATGCTGCCTACTTTGTTAAGAAAGGCTATGCAGAAGAACTTCAAGAAAGCGACTTGACCTTGGAAAGCTTGGAGGAGAAACTCAGTCACTTGCTTAGTCACAAGGATCAGTACCAAGCTAGCATGAAAGCTTCAACTGAATTGAAATCTCTTGCGGATTTTTACGATCTATTAAGAAAAGACCTATCATAAGGAATATCAATGTCAAAGGATAAGAACAAAGAATCAAACCCCAAGAAAGAATTGTCTGAATGGCAGAAACGAAACCAGGAATACCTGAAGAAGAAGGCTGAGGAAGAAGCTGCCCTAGCTGCGGAGAAGGAAAAGGAAAAACAAGCTCGAATGGAGGAAAACTCTAAGATGTTAGAGGAGGCCAAGAAATCCTCGAGTGAGTCAGACGAGGAAGCAACAAGCCCAAGCAAGGAACCTTCCGAGAAAGCTGAGAAAACTCAAAAGGAAGACACAAAAGTTAAAAAAGAGAAAGAAAAAAAGAAAAAAGAAAAACTAGAAAAACCTGCCAAACCTAAAATTGCGCCTGTTCATATTTGGCGGGCAGTTAGTATCTTGGTGCCGAGTGTTCTGGTTCTCCTCCTTTCTATCTATCTCTTGACTCCTCTTTCGACTATCAAGCATATCGAGGTTAAGGGAAATGTCCAGACCCAAGCGGATGACATTAAACAAGTTTCTGGCATTCAGGATAGTGACTATACCTTGTCTTTGTTGTTGAACAAGGAGAAGCACGCTGAGCAGATCAAGTCTAATCACTGGATAGAGTCAGCAAAGATTGACTACAAATTTCCGACAAACTTTACGATTGAAGTCAAAGAGTTTGAGATTGTTGGCTACTATGTGACAGGTGAAGACCACTATCCAATCCTATCTAGTGGTACAGTAGAGTCGAGCCCTGTCAACCTTTTGAACCTGCCTGAGACCTACCTAACAGTCACCTTTAACGATGAGCAGCAGGTGAAGGATTTGATAACGGGATTGTCTACCATCAGTGAGGATATCAAGAGTCAAATCCAGAAAATCGAATTAGCGCCGAGCAAGGCAACAGCAGATCTTTTAAAAATTACCATGCTGGATACAGATGAGATTTTGGTTCCCCTATCAGAATTGAGCAAGAAATTGCCTTATTACAGCAAAATCAAGCCACAGTTAACAGAACCGAGCTTCATCGATATGGAGGCAGGAATTTATAGCACTAGCCTGGCTGATAAACGTTTAGAAGAAGCTGAGGAAAAGGATAAACAAGAAGCTAAAGAAGCAGAGAAGAAAAAACAGGAAGAAAAAAAAGCTGAAGAAAAGAAACAAGAATAAGAATCTTCAGTTTTTACTTGACAAGTGTCGTTATAAATAATAGAATAGTAGAAAACTTTTAAAGCAGTCCAGAGAGGCAGCTAAGGTTAGACAGTGAAAGGGTGGAGACTACCCGTTTTTCGTGGAACCTAGCTGCTAGCAGGTTCCTTTTTTTGAGCAATGGACTGTTAGCAAAGAATAGGAGAAAAGAATGCGTGAGAGTCGCCCGGTCATTGCTCTGGATTTTCCAAGTTTCGAGGAAGCCAAAGAATTTTTAGCCCTTTTTCCAGCAGAGGAAAAACTCTATGTCAAGGTAGGAATGGAAATCTACTATGCAGTAGGTCCCGAAGTTGTGAGTTATTTGAAATCATTGGGACATAGTGTTTTTTTGGATCTCAAGTTGCATGATATTCCAAATACGGTTAAATCAACTATGAAAATCTTGTCAAGCCTTGGGGTGGATATGACTAATGTTCAGGCTGCAGGTGGACTTGAAATGATGCAGGCTGCGCGTGAAGGCCTTGGTGATCAAGGGATTCTTATCGCGGTGACTCAATTAACCTCAACATCTGAAGAACAGATGCAAGACTGTCAAAATATCCAAACTAGTCTGCAGGAATCAGTGATTCACTATGCTAAGAAAACAGCTGAAGCTGGATTGGATGGAGTGGTTTGCTCAGCCCAAGAGGCACAGCTCATCAAGGAAGCTACAAACGAAGATTTTATCTGCTTGACACCAGGTATTCGACCAGCAGGTACTGAAGCAGGGGATCAAAAACGAGTAGTGACCCCTGGTCAAGCCTACCAAATCGGTAGTGACTACATTGTAGTAGGCCGTCCAATCACACAGGCAGCAGACCCTGTAGCAGCCTACCATGCTATCAAGGAAGAATGGACACGCGACTGGGTCTAAAGCGTATTTGACTATAGATTTAAGGATAAGAAGGAGTATACCATGACACTTGCTAGAGACATTGCTAGCCATCTATTGAAAATTCAAGCGGTTTATCTCAAACCAGAAGAGCCTTTCACTTGGGCATCTGGGATCAAGTCACCGATCTATACGGATAATCGTGTGACCCTAGCTTACCCGGAAACTAGAACTTTGATTGAAAATGGTTTTGTGGATGCTATCAAAACAGCCTTTCCAGAAGTAGAAGTCATTGCTGGTACAGCGACAGCAGGGATTCCACACGGAGCTATCATCGCGGACAAGATGAACCTACCATTTGCTTATATCCGTAGCAAGCCAAAAGACCATGGAGCCGGAAACCAAATCGAAGGCCGTGTAGCCCAGGGGCAAAAAATGGTAATTGTAGAAGACCTGATCTCAACTGGTGGTTCAGTTCTCGAAGCGGTAGCAGCTGCCAAGCGTGAAGGAGCAGATGTTCTCGGTGTAGTAGCCATTTTTAGCTATCAATTAGCAAAAGCAGATAAGAACTTTGCAAACGCAGGCGTGAAACTGGTGACTCTCTCAAACTACAGCGAGCTCATCCACCTAGCTCAGGAAGAAGGCTACATCACACCAGAGGGATTGGATCTCTTAAAACGATTTAAAGAAGACCAAGAAAATTGGCAAAATGTTTAAGATATAGAAAAAATCAGGTAATTTCTAGGATTACCTGATTTCTTTTTGTTTTCGGAAAGTATTAGTCTACTTTTCCGCCTTCAACAACAAGGTCATCTGCCTTAGCAGCGTTACCGTAGGTTGGGTGAAGTGTCTTTTCATAAGCCTTGTGGAAGAAGTTTTCTTTACCTAATTTTTCAATTTCTTGGTTGATGTAGTCAAGAAGTTCTTGATTACCCTTTTGAACTGCTGATGCGATGGTATCTGGATCACCGAGGGAAGTAATTCCTACTTCAAATCCTTTATTTTCGAGAGCCCACGCTAGGACTTCCGTATTGTCAGTCGAGAAGGCATCTCCACGTCCGTCCAGAAGAGCTTGATAAGCATCACTGTATTGGTCGTATTTTTGAAGTTTGACTTCTGGGTGATTTTTCTCAAAGTAGGTTTCAGCAGTGGTTCCTTTTGTGACAATCAAGGTTTTGCCTTCTAATTCTTTAACGTCTTTGATGATTTTATCTTTTGGTGACACAACACCGAGTGATACTTTCATGTAAGGAAGGGCAAAATCGACTTGTTTCTTACGTTCGTCGGTAACTGTGAAGTTGGCAAGGGTGATATCAACCTTGTTTGAAATCAAATATTCAGCACGGTTGGCAGCATCGACTGAAACGTATTTAACCTTAACACCCAGGTCTTGAGCTAGTTGATTTCCCAATTCGATATCGTAACCTTGGTAAGAACCGTCGTTGTCAACATAACCAAATGGTTTTTTGTCTCCAAATACGGCGATTCGAAGCTCACCGCTTTTTTTGATTTCGTCGATAGTGCGGGCTTTGGCGGTTGTTTTTCCTGATGAAGCATCAGAGCTTCCACCTGAGCTACAAGCTGTGACAAAGATAAGCGCAAATGCTAGAGCAAAAACAGTTAGAATTGGTTTGAGTAGTTTCATAAAAATCTCCTTTATAGATATGAGCCGAACTGGCTAAAGTCAAATACGTTTAAAAATTCCTGTGCTCGTTTGGTTTGAGGATTAGTGAAGAATTCTTGAGCAGTTCCTTCTTCAGCAATCTTCCCTTGGTCAAGAAAGATAATGCGGTCCGCAATGGCTTGGGCAAACTGCATTTCATGGGTTACCAGTATCATGGTACGCCCTTCTTGAGCCAAGTCATTGATAAGTTCCAGAACCTCACGCACCATTTCTGGGTCCAGTGAAGCCGTTACTTCATCAAAGAGGATAATTTCTGGATGCATGAGAAGGGCACGGACAATCGCCACTCGTTGTTTCTGTCCACCAGATAATTGTCGAGCGAAACCGTGTTTTTTATCAAGCAAACCCACACGTTCCAGTAATTGCAGTGCTTCTTCAGTTACTTCTTTCTTGTCCCGTCCTTGTGCCTTGATAGGACCTAAGATAAGGTTCTGCAGAACGTCCAGATGGGGAAAGAGTTCATAACTTTGAAAGACCATCCCAATCTTTTGGCGAACCAAGTGAAAGTCTTTCTGGTTTCCAATAATGGACTGGCCATCCAGAAGAATATCTCCACCTTGAATGGTTTCTAAGCCATTGAGACAGCGAAGTAGGGTACTTTTCCCGCAACCAGATGGTCCTAGAATGACGACAACTTCCCCCTTTTTGATATCCAGGGAAAGCCCTTGGAGGATGGGATTATCTCCGAAGGATTTTTTCAGATCCTTGATTTCTAAAATAGTTTCAGACATTTAGTTCCTCCAATGTTTTTCTAAGTGAGTGGATAGTTTGGAAATAGGAAAACAGACTGCGAAATACAAGACCAGAATGGTTCCGTAGATCCAAAAGGAAGTAGTTGGGATGGTCAAGCGATTGCTATCAATGATCTGCTGTCCCACTTTTGTGACTTCAACGACCCCAATCAAGACAACTAAGGAAGTCGTTTTGATCATCCGAGTGACAAGGTTGATGGCTTGTGGCAGCAGTCTTCTCAAGACCTGCGGGATGATGATGTGGTAGTAAAGTTGGAAGGTCGTCAACCCCAGCGCCTGTCCACTTTCAAACTGATGTTTGGGAAGGGAAGTGATGGCTCCACGTACCAAGTCCCCCATCTCAGCTGTTCCCCAGAGTGTAAAAACGATAACGGCAGAAGTCTCTCCAGAAATGTTGATATTAAAATTTCGAGCCAAACCAAAGTAAACAATGAAGAGCAGAACCAGTTGAGGCATGATACGGATAAATTCTAGATAAAAACGTGTTAAAAAACGAACGACTCTAGAATGGGAGGTCATGATGATTCCCATAACCGTACCGAAAATCATGGATAAGAGGACAGAGAGGATGGAAATCCCAATCGTGACTCCCAATCCTTGTAAAATCCGCAAGAGATTATTTCCCTGAAAGAGTACTTGTATTCCCGAATCCTGCATGGCGGAGCCTCCTTTCTATCCAGCTAAAGACCAGTGAGATGGGGAGAAGCATCATCAGATAAGCAACTACCAACATAGCTAGCGCAATGTCTGTCTCATAGTAGAGCCCAATCAAGTCCTTGGCGACGTACATGAGGTCGGCCAAAGCCACTGCTGAGAAAACAGAGGTTTCCTTGATGAGGAAAATGACATTGGCACTAAAAGACGGTAGAGCAATCGCTGTTGCTTGTGGCAGAACCACATAGCGAAAGACCTGTAGAGGTGTCAGACCGATGGCAAATCCAATCTCCTGCTGGGTTTGACTGACAGCTTCCAGCCCACTTCGGAAAGACTCTGCCATGTAGGAGCCTCCTAAAAAGACCAGTCCTAAAGTGGCACAGACTTCTGAAGATAGGACAATCCCAATTCGGGGAAGACCGAAGTAGAGAAAGAAGAGTTGAATCAAAAGGGGCGTATTACGCGACAATTCGATGTAGGCTGTTGCTAGCTGTGAAAAGATAGGAACGCGATAATGCCGAATGACACTAACGATTAGACCAACAAGAAAAGAACCCAAAATTCCCCAAACTGCGATATGCAGGGTCAGAAAAAAAGCCTTTTGATAGAGTGGTAAATATTGTTCAACAATGGACCAATCCAAAATAGAACCTCCCATCTAGGAATAATATAGCTATTGTAGCACTAAAGGGCATATTTGGATAATATGAATTTTTTATCACAATGATAGAAAATATTTATCATGTCTGTGATTTGAAATCTCCAGACAAAATTTTTGAAAGGATTCTGAAAAAGAGGTAAGATAGTTTATGTAAGAAAAAGTAAACGCTTACTTAATAAGGAGGACACTTTATGTCATATAAAACAAGCAATGCAGAAGGACCTGTAGATTTTATTAACACTTATGATTTGGAGCCAATGGCGCAACAAGTCATTCCTAAAGCTGCCTTTGGTTATATCGCTAGTGGAGCAGAGGATACTTTCACTCTACGCGAGAACATCCGTGCCTTTAACCACAAACTTATTGTTCCTCATACGCTTTGTGATGTTGAAAATCCAAGTACAGAGATTGAATTTGCAGGTGAAAAATTATCTTCACCAATTATTATGGCGCCTGTTGCGGCTCATAAATTGGCAAATGAGCAGGGGGAAGTAGCTACTGCGCGTGGTGTGCATGAATTTGGTTCTCTTTATACAACCAGCTCTTATTCTACTGTTGACCTTCCAGAAATTACGGAAGCTCTTCAAGGGACACCTCATTGGTTCCAATTTTACTTTAGTAAAGATGATGGGATCAACCGCCACATCATGGACCGTGTGAAGGCTGAAGGCTACAAAGCGATTGTCTTGACGGCAGATGCAACTGTTGGGGGCAATCGTGAGGTCGACAAACGCAATGGATTCGTCTTCCCAGTTGGCATGCCGATTGTTGAAGAATACCTTCCAGAAGGTGCTGGTAAATCAATGGACTTTGTTTACAAGTCAGCCAAACAACGCTTGTCTCCACGTGATGTAGAATTTATCGCTGCTTACTCAGGTCTTCCTGTCTATGTCAAGGGGCCTCAATGCCGTGAGGACGTTGAACGTTCGCTTGCCGCTGGTGCTTCTGGTATCTGGGTAACCAACCACGGTGGCCGCCAAATCGACGGTGGACCAGCATCCTTTGACTCACTTCAGGAAGTCGCTGAAGCAGTTGATAAACGTGTGCCAATTGTCTTTGACTCTGGTGTTCGTCGTGGTCAGCACGTCTTTAAAGCCTTGGCTTCAGGAGCAGACTTGGTAGCTATTGGCCGCCCTGTGATCTATGGCTTGGCTCTCGGCGGTAGTGTTGGTGTGCGTCAAGTCTTCGAGCACTTAAATGCAGAATTGAAGACAGTCATGCAGTTATCTGGAACTCAGACTATTGAAGATGTCAAACACTTCAAGCTCCGTCATAACCCATACAACCCAACCTTCCCAGTTGACCCTCGTGACTTAAAATTGTATTGATAAAGAAGACGGCCTACACCTGATGTGGGGGTTTTTCTCCGTGTATAAAAAGATTAAATCGTTATCAAAAACTATATAAATATATTTTTCGGTCAAATATCTTGCTAGGGCTTTCAAATTCTGTTATACTGGTCCAGTAATTAAATAATAAAGACATTTGGGATGCTTTAGGCTGAGATGATACCCATTGAACCTGATACAGTTAATACTGGCGAAGGGAAATGTGAAAAGGTTTTTTTCGTATGTCGAAAGAAACTGTCTAATCTTGTAAGCTAAACTCTAATTCTCGATTGTAATTGGAGTTTTTTTGTTTATCAAAAGAGGACAGGCTTGACGGCAAGTCTTTCGGTAGCTCTCCACCTTGAATGCCCCACTTTTCTTTAAAAAGGTCAAGTAAAACTAGGATTTTCTTGGTATTTTGTTGATTACGAACGAGTAAAGAGAGGAGAAGTAAATATGGAAACACAAGACTATGCATTTCAGCCAGGTTTGACCGTTGGAGAATTATTAAAAAGCAGTCAGAAGGATTGGCAGGCTGCAATCAATCATCGTTTTGTTAAGGAACTTTTTGCGGGGACAATTGAGAATAAGGTCTTAAAAGACTACCTGATTCAAGATTATCATTTCTTTGATGCCTTCTTATCCATGCTGGGAGCTTGTGTAGCTCACGCAGACCAGCTTGAATCCAAGCTTCGTTTTGCTAAGCAACTAGGCTCTCTTGAAGCAGATGAAGATGGTTATTTCCAAAAGGCTTTCAAAGAGTTAAAGGTAGCAGAGAATGACTATCTAGAAGTGAACTTGCACCCTGTAACAAAAGCGTTTCAGGAGCTAATGTATTCTGCTGTGGCTTCATCAGACTATGCTCATCTTTTGGTCATGCTGGTCATTGCAGAAGGTCTCTATTTAGACTGGGGTTCTAAAGATTTGGCACTACCTGAAGCCTATATTCATTCGGAATGGATCAATCTCCACAGAGGTCCTTTCTTTACAGAGTGGGTTCAATTTCTAGTTGATGAACTTAATCGTGTCGGGAAAAATCGAGAAGATTTGACAGAACTTCAGGAACGCTGGAATCAAGCAGTTGCTTTAGAATTAGCCTTTTTTGATATTGGTTATGAATTATAGGACAGATGCAATCCTTTGATGTAGATTAAAAGAATGAACAAACAAACTATATAAATATATTTTTCGGTCAAATATCTTGCTAGGGCTTTCAATTTCTGTTATACTGGTCCAGTAATTAAATAATAAAGACATTTGGGGTGCTTTAGGCTGAGATGATACCCATTGAACCTGATACAGTTAATACTGGCGAAGGGAAATGTGAAAAGGTTTTTTTTCGTATGTCGAAAAGAACTGTCTAATCTTGTAAGGTAAACTCTAATTCTCGTTTGTAATTGGAGTTTTTTTGTTTATCAAAAGAGGATAGGCTTGACCGCAAGCCTTTTGGTATCTCTCCTTGAATGCCCCACTTTTCTTTAAAAAAGGAGTTTTTTATGTTGAAAAAATGGCAGTTAAAAGATGTTATCTTACTTGCTTTCTTATCTATCTTTTTTGGTGGTGTTTTTGTGGGTTCAGGCTATCTGTTTGATATCCTAACCCTGATCTTGGCCCCTCTTGGTTTGCAGGCCTTTGCCAATGAGATCCTCTTTGGTCTCTGGTGTATGGCTGCGCCCATTGCGGCCATCTTTGTTCCAAGAGTCGGAAGTGCAACGATTGGAGAAGTACTCGCTGCGCTTGCTGAAGTCCTTTATGGTAGCCAATTCGGTCTAGGTGCTCTTTTGTCCGGCTTGGTTCAAGGCTTGGGAAGTGAATTTGGTTTTATTGTAACCAAAAATCGTTATGAAAGTTGGCTCTCTCTAACTGCTAATAGTATTGGAATTACCCTTTTTAGCTTTGTCTATGAATACATTAAATTAGGTTACTATGCCTTCTCCCTTCCTTTTGTCCTTTCCTTGCTGGTGGTGCGTTTTATTTCCGTCTTTTTCTTCTGTACCATCTTGGTTCGTGCCATTGTAAAACTCTACCATCAGTTTGCTGCTGGAGGCAAGGCGTAGATGGGGCTGGAACTACGGGGGATTCAGTCCCCAATCTTCTTTGAACCGATTGATTTTACTTTTCATGCGCAAGCTTTTATCTTGTTAGTTGGGAGCAGTGGTTCAGGAAAATCCAGTCTCTTTCAAATCATTGCTCAAGTCAGTTCCTTGCCCTATAGTGGTCAAGTCCTGATAGATGGAAGCCAAGTCAGTCAGCTTTCTATCGTTGAACGTGTTCAGACGGTTGGCATTCTCTTTCAAAATCCCAATCACCAATTTACCATGGAGAACTTATTTGAGGAGCTGATTTTTACCTTGGAGAATATCGGGCATCCCCTCCAAGAGATTGATGCTAAAATAGCTGAGGTGGTCCAGCAATGTCGCTGTAAGGCAATCTTGAACCGTCCCATCCATCACTTATCAGGTGGGGAAAAGCAAAAAGCTGCTTTGGCTGTTCTCTTTGCCATGAATCCTAGGGTCTATCTCTTGGATGAGCCCTTCGCTTCCATTGATCGAAAGAGTAGGCTGGAGATATTGGAGATTCTAAAAGAGTTGGCCTCTAATGGGAAGACAGTTATTTTGTGTGACCATGATTTAACGGACTATGGAGCCTACATCGACCATATGGTGGAGCTGAGAGACGGACAACTAAGAGAAGTGTTTCAAATCCCTTGCTCTGAGATGACACAGGTTGCTTCAAAGGAAGTTGCTTCTAGTTCAAAACTATTCCATATGGATCGTGTGACTTGTGAGTTGGGTAATCGCCTCCTCTTTTCCATTTCTGATTTTACATTTTACCAAGGGATTTCCTGTATCCTGGGTGACAATGGTGTCGGGAAATCAACCCTCTTTCGCTCCATTCTTCAATTTCAAAAGTATAAGGGGCGCATTACCTGGAAGGGGACAGTTCTGAAAAAGAAAAAGAGTTTGTATCGTGATCTGACCGGTGTAGTTCAGGAAGCTGAGAAGCAGTTTATCCGAGTCAGTCTGAGAGAGGAACTGCAACTAGATAGTCCAGACTCGGAAAGAAATCAGCAGATTCTCCAAGCTTTACGATATTTTAATTTGGAGCAGGCATTCGATAAGAGTCCTTATCAATTAAGTGGTGGTCAGCAAAAGATTCTTCAGCTATTGACTATCTTGACCAGCAAGGCGTCTGTGATTTTGCTAGATGAACCTTTTGCAGGTTTGGATGATAGAGCTTGTCATTATTTTTGCCAGTGGATTTTGGAGGAGAGCAATCAAGGAAGAAGTTTTTTGATCGTTAGTCATCGTTTAGATCCCTTAATCTCTGTGGTTGATTATTGGATCGAGATGACTAGTGAGGGTCTCATTCATGTAAAAGAAGTGACAATCACTAACCCCCTCACATCTCGGAGTATCAATGCTCAAGGGGAGGTGAAGTAGTATGGTCAAAGTAGCAACTCAGACACCGATTATCAGTCTTTTCTTGCTGATTTTATCCTTAGAGACATCTTTCATTCCTTCGATTGCTCTTAATCTTTCAGTAGTCGCATTTTGCATTCTCTTCATGCTCTACAACCGTCGATTTAAGATGTTGGCTTGGATGCTTATGCTCGCCATTTTACCATCATTGGCCAACTACTGGGCAGTTCAGTTACATGGGGATGCTTCGCAGGCAGTCATGCTTGGAACGAGGGCCTTTGTGACAGTTTGTATCGGTCTTGTCTTTGTTTCTAGTATTTCCCTAAAAGAGCTTCTCTTGTACTTGGCTCAAAAGGGGTTATCGCGTTCTTGGGCCTATGCCTTAATTGTAGTATTCAATTCCTTTCCCCTCATTCAGCAAGAAATCAGGTCTCTAAAAGAAGCTTGCTTATTGCGTGGTCAAAAATTGCATGTTTGGTCGCCCTTGATTTACAGTAAGGTTCTGATGACGGTCTTTAGATGGCGCCATCTCTACTTGAGGGCCCTGTCTGCGCACGGATATGACGAACATGCACAGTTGGAGAATAGCTATCGGACTTTTTATATTTCTAAAAAAACAAAATTAATCTACCTGCTGTTCTTTTTATTACTTCAAACCAGTTTATTTCTATAAAGGAGTTATTATGGAATTTACAGATATTGCGATGGAATTATCCAGGGAAGCTTGGCAGGCTTCCTTTCAGCATCCCTTTGTTCTACAGTTACAAGAGGGAACGTTAGAACCTTCCATCTTTCGCTATTACCTGATTCAGGATGCCTACTATCTGAAGTCTTTTTCAGAAGCCTATCACCTCTTGGCTGATAAGACTTCAAACCAAGAGATGAAAAGACTCTTGAAGCAAAATGCCCAGAGTCTAGTGGAGGGTGAGTTGTTTATCCGCCAACAATTTTTCAAGGAATTAGGAATCAGCGACCAGGAAATGGACGAACAACCAATTGCTCCAACCTGTTATCATTACATTTCTCATATTTATCGTCAATTTGCAGAGCCAAACTTGGGCATTGCTTTTGCTAGTTTGCTCCCATGTCCTTGGTTATACCATGATTTGGGCAAGGAACTTAATCGAAAACCATCCCCGAATCCTCTTTATCAACAGTGGATTGAAACCTATATCACCGATGAGTTAGAACAGCAGATTAAAGAGGAAAAAGCCCTAGTTAATCAGCTCTATCGCGAAAGCAACGAGACAGACAAACAAAAAATGCTAGAGGCCTTCCACCGAAGTGTCCACATGGAAGCTAAGTTTTGGGAGATGGCTTACCAACATCAAACCTGGACGAGTGATTTGCAGTCCTTAGAAAAAGAGAAGAAATAGAAAATGAGAAACCACCAACTACAAGTTCACAAAATAACCATTTTATCCATGATGATTGCCCTTGACATAGTTCTTACACCCATTTTTCGAATTGAAGGAATGGCACCAATGTCTAGTGTAGTCAATATTCTTGCAGGGATATTGATGGGGCCTGTTTATGCTTTAGCTATGGCTACAGTCACAGCCTTTATCCGTATGACGACTCAAGGGATTCCGCCTTTAGCTCTTACAGGAGCGACTTTTGGAGCCCTCCTTGCAGGTCTCTTTTATAAGTACGGTCGGAAATTTCACTTTTCTGCCCTAGGAGAAATCTTGGGAACAGGCCTAATCGGTTCTATTGTTTCCTATCCTGTTATGGTTCTCTTTACAGGATCTGCGGCCAAGCTTAGCTGGTTTATCTACACTCCTCGATTTTTTGGAGCAACCTTGATCGGTACAGCCATAGCTTTTCTTGCCTTTCGATTTTTAATCAAGCAGGAATTCTTTAAAAAAGTACAAGGATATTTCTTTGGTGAAAGGATAGATTGATGCAGGAATTTACAAATCCCTTTCCTCTAACCTCCAGCTCCTTAATTCACTGCATCACCAATGAGATTTCCTGTGAGATGCTGGCCAATGGCATTTTGGCTCTGGGATCTAAACCTGTCATGGCAGATGACCCTCGTGAGGTTCTTGATTTTACCAAACAAAGCCAAGCTCTCTTTATCAATCTGGGGCATTTGTCAGCTGAGAAGGAGAAAGCAATCCGTATGGCAGCTTCTTATGCAAACCAAGCTTCTATCCCAATGGTAGTAGATGCGGTTGGTGTAACGGCTTCAGCCATTCGTAAGAATCTAGTTAGAGATCTTTTAGAATACAAGCCCACGGTACTTAAAGGAAATATGTCGGAAATCCGCAGTCTTGTTGGTTTAAAACACCACGGAGTTGGGGTCGATGCTAGTGCCAAAGATCAAGAAACTGAGGATTTGCTTCAAGTCTTGAAAGACTGGTGTCGGATTTATCCTGGTATATCATTCTTAGTCACTGGACCCAAGGACCTCATCGTTTCAGAAAATCAAGTTGCTGTATTGAGGAATGGCTGTGCAGAATTGGACTGGATAACAGGGACAGGAGACTTAGTTGGAGCCTTGACAGCCGTTTTTCTCAGCCAAGGAAAGACTGCCTTTGAAGCTTCGTGCTTAGCGGTTTCTTATCTCAATATCTCTGCTGAGAGAATAGTTGTCCAAGGAATGGGATTGGAAGAATTTCGTTATCAAGTTCTCAATCAGCTCTCTCTCCTAAAAAGAGACGAAAATTGGCTAGATGAAATCAAAGGAGATATTTATGAATAGAGAAGCACTTAGACTATATCTGGTTACCAATCGCTACCAAGATTCCTTGGAAAGCTTTCTTGAAAAAGTGGAGACGGCCTGCCGTTCAGGTGTTACCATCATCCAACTACGAGAAAAAAATCTCACTACCAATCAATACTATCAACTGGCCAAACAAGTCAAGGAAATAACAGATACATATCAAGTTCCCTTGATTATCGATGATCGTTTGGATGTTTGTCTTGCGGTTGATGCTGCTGGTCTGCATATTGGAGATGATGAGCTACCAGTTTCGGTTGCCCGCCAAGTCTTGGGACCTGACAAAATCCTCGGTGTTACAGCTAAAACAGTTAAAAGAGCCCTCGAAGCAGAAACATCGGGTGCGGATTACTTGGGAACAGGAGCCATTTTCCCAACCACCACCAAGGAGAATGCACCTATCACCCTGATTTCAACCTTGAAAACAATTTGCCAAACGGTCTCCATTCCAGTAGTTGCTATTGGAGGCTTGACATCAGAGAATATTGACCAGCTTATTGGCACTGGAATAGCTGGAGTAGCCGTTGTCCGTGATTTGATGCAGGCAGAAGACATTGAGGCAAAAACCCAAGCCTTTTTAACAAAGTTGGATGACATTATTTCCTAATCAAAAACTCTCTAATTCCCTTAAAGCGGGAACTAGAGAGTTTTTTAATCTTTAAAACTTGTATGGTTGACTGGGCCAGAACCATGACCGAGTTGAGGGGCGTCTTGGATGGCTTTTGTAATAAAGGCCTTGGCCTTATCTACTGCCTGATAGAGGGTCTTCCCCTTGGCTAGTTCAGCCGTGATCACTGCAGCAAAGGTACATCCAGTACCATGGGTGTGACAGGTTTGAATTCGTGGACTTTCCCAGACAAATTGCTCCTCCTTAGTAAAGAGGAAATCCTTGGCACCACCTTCAAGATGACCACCTTTGATAACCACAGACTGAGGACCAAATTCTTTTAAAATCAGGCGCCCAGCACGTTGCATATCTTCTGGATTATGAATTGAGAAACCAACAATTTCTTCTGCCTCAGGAAGATTGGGTGTAATAATAGTCGCAAGGGGAAGCAGGTTTGTTTTTAGGTAGCTTCTCGCACTAGTATCTATCAGGGTATCACCGCTTGTTGCGACCATAACAGGGTCCAGCACGTAGGGGCAGTCCAGTTTTTTAAGATAGGGTTGGATAATCTCCATGATTTCAGTAGTTGCTAACATACCAGTTTTTACAGCCTGGGGCTTGATATCCGAAAAGACACTCTCCAATTGAGCTTCCAACATTTGGTTGGAGACGTGCTCGATTAATTGAACGCCTCTGGTATTTTGAGCGACAAGGCTGGTCACAACGGCCATTCCATAAACATCTCTCGCTTGGAATGACTTTAAGTCAGCCATAATGCCAGCACCGCCACTAGGGTCAGTTCCAGCAATGGTCAGAGCAACGGGTAAATAAGTCATCTAAAACCTCCCAACCAACTGAAGTTTGTATTCTTAAGAACAAGTAAGTCTGTTTGAGGAAAGCAATAGAAGACTGGGTAGTCGACATTATCATTTCCACTTCCATCAGCTAGCATTACCTAGATTGAGTCAAAGGGATCTAACAGTCGTTAATCTCAGCTTTACGCACCCCTAGTGGTTGTTTTCTTTTTTCTACAGTATAGCATATTTTTATAGTTTATATAGTAAAATTTGACTGCAAATCTCTCGTTACATGATTAGAATTCTATTTTTCGAAAAAATAATAAAAATTATAGTTGACAAATGTAGATTTTCGGAGTATACTAATAACTGTAATCGACAAATGTAGATTTAGAAGGTGTGATTATGCAGATTTCAGATGCAGAATGGCAGGTTATGAAGATCATTTGGATGCAGGGCGAGCAGACCAGTAGCGATTTGATCAGGGTTTTAGCGGAACGGTTCGACTGGTCCAAGTCGACCATTCAAACTCTTTTGGCTCGTTTGGTTGAGAAAGAGTGTCTGACAAGGAAAAAAGAAGGCAAGTTCTTTGTCTATTCAGCCCTTTTAACTTTGGACCAAAGTCGGGATTTACTTGTCCAAGATATCAAGGACAAGGTTTGTTCTCGTAGGATTAAGAACTTGTTGGCTGATTTGATTGCTGAATGTGATTTTACTCAGGCTGACTTGGAAGATTTGGAAGCTGTGATTTCTAAGAAAAAAGCTAGCGCAGTTGCGGAAGTAAAATGTAATTGTATGTAAAGGAGACGTCATGTTAAATAGTATTGTAACCATTATTTGTATTGCCCTTATCGCGTTTATCTTGTTTTGGTTTTTCAAAAAGCCTGAAAAATCTGAACAAAAGGCCCAGCAAAAAAAGGGCTACCAAGAGATTCGAGTGGAAGTCAAAGGGGGCTATACGCCTGAGTTGATTATTCTTAAGAAATCAGTGCCAGCCCGTATCGTCTTTGACCGCAAGGACCCTTCACCCTGCCTAGATCAGATTGTTTTCCCAGATTTTGGAGTGCATGCGGACTTGCCTATGGGTGAAGAGTATGTAGTGGAAATCACACCTGAACAGGCTGGAGAGTATGGTTTCTCTTGTGGCATGAATATGATGCACGGTAAGATGATTGTAGAATAGGAGAATGATATGACTGAAATCGTAAAAGCAAGTCTTGAAAATGGTGTTCAAAAAATCCGTATCACGGCAGACAAAGGCTACCATCCAGCCCACATTCAACTGCAAAAAGGAGTTCCTGCTGAGATCACCTTTCACCGTGTGACACCTTCAAACTGTTATAAGGAAATTCTGTTTGAAGAAGAAGGCATCTTGGAACCAATCAGCGTAGATGAAGAGAAGACAATTCGTTTTACACCTCAAGAGTTGGGTGAGCATGCATTCTCTTGTGGTATGAAGATGCAAAAGGGGAGTTATACCGTAGTTGAGAAGACTCGAAAATCTCTATCACTTTTACAGCGTTTTTGGATTACTAGTATCTTTACTGTGCCTCTTGTGATTCTCATGATTGGTATGTCGACAGGAGGAATTAGTCACCAAGTCATGCGTTGGGGAACCTTTTTAGCCACAACACCGATTATGCTAGTAGCAGGTGGTCCTTATATCCAAAGTGCTTGGGCTAGTTTTAAAAAGCACAATGCCAACATGGATACCTTGGTTGCTCTGGGAACCCTAGTGGCCTATTTCTATAGCTTAGTTGCCCTCTTCGCTGGTCTCCCCGTTTACTTTGAAAGTGCTGCATTTATCTTCTTCTTCGTTCTTATGGGAGCCGTTTTTGAGGAGAAAATGCGGAAAAATACTTCCCAAGCTGTGGAGAAATTACTTGACTTGCAGGCTAAAACTGCAGAAGTCTTGCGTGAGGATAACTATGTTCAAGTCCCCTTGGAGCAAGTCAAGGTAGGTGACCTGATTCGAGTGCGTCCCGGTGAAAAGATTGCGGTTGATGGTATCGTAGTGGAAGGTGTCTCTAGTATTGATGAGTCTATGGTGACAGGTGAGAGTCTGCCTGTGGACAAGACAGTTGGAGATACCGTCATTGGTTCAACCATCAATAATAGTGGAACACTTGTTTTTAGAGCAGAAAAAGTTGGTTCAGAGACTGTTTTGGCTCAGATTGTGGATTTTGTGAAGAAAGCTCAGACAAGTCGTGCGCCGATTCAGGACTTGACGGATAAAATTTCAGGGATTTTTGTCCCAGCAGTTGTCATTTTAGGGATTGTGACCTTTTGGGTTTGGTTCGTCTTGCTCAGGGATAGTGTAGTTGTGCTTGGAGCGAGCTTTGTGTCTTCGCTTCTCTATGGAGTAGCAGTTCTGATTATTGCCTGCCCTTGTGCATTGGGACTTGCAACACCGACAGCCCTTATGGTGGGGACAGGTCGCAGTGCCAAGATGGGAGTTCTCCTCAAAAATGGAACGGTTCTACAGGAAATCCAGAAAGTCCAAACTATTGTTTTTGATAAGACAGGAACTTTGACGGAAGGGAAACCTGTGGTCACAGATATCATCGGCGACGAAGTAGAAGTGCTTGGATTGGCAGCTTCCTTGGAAGAAGCTTCTCAACACCCACTGGCTGAGGCCATTGTCAAGCGAGCGACTGAAACTGGACTTGAGCTTCACACTGTGGAAAATTTCCAAGCCTTGCACGGAAAAGGTGTTTCAGGGCAAATCAATGGAAAACAAGTTTTGCTTGGAAATGCTAAAATGCTGGATGGCATGGATATTTCTAGCATTTATCAAGAAAAACTAGAAGAACTAGAAAAAGAAGCTAAGACAGTTGTGTTCTTGGCTGTTGACAATGAAATCAAAGGCTTGCTTGCTCTGCAAGATATTCCTAAGGAAAATGCTAAGCTTGCCATCAGTCAGTTGAAAAAACGAGGTCTTAAAACAGTCATGCTGACAGGGGATAATGCTGGCGTGGCGCGTGCTATTGCCGATCAGATTGGAATCGAAGAGGTCATTGCAGGTGTCTTGCCAGAAGAAAAAGCCCATGAAATCCATAAACTACAATCAGCTGGAAAAGTAGCCTTTGTTGGTGATGGTATCAATGACGCTCCTGCCCTCAGTGTAGCAGATGTGGGGATTGCTATGGGAGCTGGAACAGATATTGCCATCGAGTCAGCAGATTTGGTGTTGACAACTAATAACCTCCTAGGAGTCGTTCGTGCCTTTGACATGAGCAAGAAAACCTTCAATCGAATTCTGCTCAATCTTTTCTGGGCCTTTATCTACAATGTCGCCGGAATTCCGATTGCAGCAGGAGTCTTTTCAGGAATTGGATTAGCCCTCAATCCAGAACTGGCTGGTCTAGCTATGGCCTTTAGTTCTGTATCTGTTTTGACCAGTTCACTCATGCTAAACTTTAGTAAAATAGACTAAAAGCGAGCTTGCTCGCTTTTTTATTATAAAACAGTTTTCTGAAGCGTTTTCAATCTGTACTGTAATAGAGAATAAAAACTTCTGAGCACATTCTTAGGAGACCAAAAACAAATGTGGTAAAGTAGTAGAGTAAAAATTTGCTGAAACGTTTCCAATTAGTATATGAAAACGGATGAATCAAATTTTAAAAATATTTGAAGGAGAGTTATAATGACTCAAGGGAAAATTACTGCATCAGCAGCAATGCTCAACGTATTGAAAACATGGGGCGTAGACACAATCTACGGTATCCCATCAGGAACACTCAGCTCATTGATGGATGCTTTGGCTGAAGACAAAGATATCCGCTTCTTGCAAGTTCGCCACGAAGAAACAGGTGCTCTTGCAGCGGTCATGCAAGCTAAATTCGGCGGCTCAATCGGGGTTGCAGTTGGTTCAGGTGGTCCAGGTGCGACTCACTTGATTAACGGTGTTTACGATGCAGCTATGGATAACACTCCATTCCTTGCTATCCTTGGATCACGTCCTGTTAATGAATTGAACATGGATGCCTTCCAAGAATTGAACCAAAACCCAATGTACAACGGTATCGCTGTCTACAACAAACGTGTCGCTTACGCTGAGCAATTGCCAAAAGTAATCGACGAAGCTTGTCGTGCTGCAGTTTCTAAAAAGGTCCAGCTGTTGTTGAAATCCCAGTAAACTTCGGTTTCCAAGAAATCGACGAAAACTCATACTATGGATCAGGTTCTTACGAGCGTTCATTCATCGCTCCTGCCTTGAACGAAGTTGAAATCGACAAAGCTGTTGAAATCTTAAACAATGCTGAACGTCCAGTTATTTACGCTGGTTACGGTGGTGTCAAAGCTGGTGAAGTGATTACTGAATTGTCACGTAAAATCAAAGCACCAATCATCACAACTGGTAAAAACTTTGAAGCTTTTGAATGGAACTATGAAGGTTTGACAGGCTCTGCTTACCGTGTTGGTTGGAAACCAGCCAACGAAGTGGTCTTTGAAGCAGACACCGTTCTTTTCCTTGGTTCAAACTTCCCATTTGCTGAAGTTTACGAAGCCTTCAAGAACACTGAGAAATTCATTCAAGTCGATATCGACCCTTACAAACTTGGTAAACGTCATGCCCTTGATGCTTCTATCCTTGGTGATGCAGGTCAAGCAGCGAAAGCAATCCTTGACAAAGTGAATCCAGTTGAATCTACTCCATGGTGGCGTGCAAACGTTAAGAACAACCAAAACTGGCGTGATTACATGAACAAACTCGAAGGTAAAACTGAGGGTGAATTGCAATTGTATCAAGTTTACAATGCAATCAACAAACATGCTGATCAAGACGCTATCTACTCAATCGACGTAGGTGACACTACTCAAACATCTACTCGTCACCTTCACATGACACCTAAGAACATGTGGCGTACATCTCCACTCTTTGCGACAATGGGTATTGCCCTTCCTGGTGGTATCGCTGCTAAGAAAGACAATCCAGATCGCCAAGTATGGAACATCATGGGTGACGGTGCATTCAACATGTGCTACCCAGACGTTATCACAAACGTTCAATACGACCTTCCAGTTATCAACGTTGTCTTCTCAAATGGTAAATATGCCTTCATCAAGGACAAATACGAAGACACAAACAAACACTTGTTTGGTTGTGACTTCCCTAATGCTGACTATGCGAAAATCGCTGAAGCTCAAGGTGCTGTAGGATTTACAGTTGACCGTATCGAAGACATCGATGCAGTTGTTGCAGAAGCTGTTAAACTCAACAAAGAAGGTAAAACTGTTGTGATCGATGCTCGCATCACTCCACACCGTCCACTTCCAGTAGAAGTACTTGAATTGGATCCAAAACTTCACTCAGAAGAAGCAATCAAAGACTTCAAGGAAAAATACGAAGCAGAAGAACTCGTACCATTCCGCCTCTTCTTGGAAGAAGAAGGATTGCAATCACGCGCAATTAAATAATTCCTTCGTGGAACTTAAAAAGATCGGAGCAATCCGGTCTTTTTATGGAGGATAGTAAATGAATTTAAATCAATTAGATATTATCGTTTCAGATGTTCCCCAAGTCTGTGCTGACTTGGAGCGTATTTTGGATAAAAAGCCCGATTATGTTGATGACAGTTTTGCTCAGTTTACGATTGGCAGTCACTGTCTGATGTTGTCCCAAAATCATTTGATTCCTTTGGAAGATTTTCAGTCAGGAATCATTCTTCATATTGAGATTGAGGATGTAGACCAGAATTACCAACGGTTAAAAGAGATCGGTGTCGAGATTTTACACGGTCTTTGTGAAACGGATTGGGGAACAGAGTCCTTATTAGTTAAAGGGCCTGCTGGTCTAGTGATTGATTTTTATCGTATGAAGTAGGTAATTCTATTATCAAATTTTTTATCTAAACATTCTTGGAGTGAAACTTAAAAAGATCGGAGCAATTCGATCTTTTTTGTATTTATGCGACTTTCAGTCCGTCTCGCTCCGTTAGGTGCGAGACAAAAAACCACCCGTTTTCACGGGTGGTTATGATTTCTACACTTATTGTTTGGCTTCCTGTTTTAATTGTTGCACCTGTTCCTCGTACTGGACAAGCTCCCTGTCTTTTATATTGATAGTCGCTTCTGCTTCAGCAATGCGGCTTCTCAGATCTTGAGTCTTGTTATGGTGATAGCTAATACCAATAGCACTACCAGCAATGATCCCGATTACTAGACAAGTAAAAATCACCAAAATCAAGGGAGCAGATAGTTGTGTAAAGACAAGACTGACAGTTACTGTTTGACGATTGAGTAGACCAAATGAGATCACAATGACTAATAAGCTCAAACCGCCAATTAGATAAGCCTTATCTTTCAGTGACAATTCATTAAATTTTTTTAGCATAAGTTCCTTTTCTCCTGACTATGTTGATAGAAAACTACACACCATTTAGGTATTAACAAAATTCATTTTACTAGAAAATTTCGATACTGTCAATAATTTCTAACGGCTTATTTACCATCAATCAATCGATTCATTGAAAAGGAGTATTCATTTTCTAATATTTGATTGAGTAAACAGAACGGAGCAATTCGGTCTTTTTTCTGTTCCCTCTTTCTTATAACAAGATTGTGATAGTTTATATCTTTATAACAAAAGTTTTAAAGACTTGATTGTTTTGAAAGAATATTTTAAAATAAGATTCAGTAAAAATGAAAGAGGTTTTGAAAATGTCTGAAAAACAAATGAAAATTTTAGGTTGGGTAGCGACCTTTATGTCTGTTATGATGTATGTGTCTTACTTCCCACAAATTATGAACAACCTGGCTGGTCAAAAAGGGAACTTTATCCAGCCCTTGGTTGCAGCCATCAACTGTAGTCTCTGGGTTTACTACGGTCTTTTCAAGAAAGAAAGAGATATTCCCCTTGCGGCTGCTAATGCACCAGGTATCGTTTTTGGCCTAGTAACGGCTATCACAGCTTTGATTTAAAAAGAAGACTGGTTTCAGTCTTTTTTGTACATAAAAATAGATTCTCAAGTAAAGAAAGTCTAATGAGAGTTGAGGAGAATAGCCGTTGACAGCGAGCTTTCTGATTGCTGCTTTAGGGGTTCCTCCATCAAGTAAGAGATTGTTTCGTTACTATTTTTACAAAATCTTCTCCCTACTTTATAAAATAGAAAAAAGAGTTCAATTCGAACTCTTTTTTTGCTATAATGAGGGGAGAAAAATCAGACAGGAGATCGACATGTCAGAACCATTATTTTTACAATCAGTTATGCAAGAAAAAATCTGGGGTGGGACCAAGCTACGTGATGAGTTTGGTTACGACATTCCAAGTGAAAAAATCGGGGAATACTGGGCTATCTCAGCCCACCCAAATGGAGTTTCTAAGGTAGCCAATGGACGCTACGAGGGAACAGACCTTGCTACTTTGTATGCGGAACACCGTGAGTTGTTTGGCAACCGTCCAGAACCAGTATTTCCTCTCTTAACTAAAATTCTCGATGCCAACGACTGGCTTAGCGTCCAAGTTCACCCAGACGATGCCTATGGACTAGAACACGAAGGCGAACTTGGAAAAACAGAATGCTGGTATATCATCGCAGCGGATGAGGGATCAGAGATTATCTATGGTCACAATGCCAAGTCAAAAGAAGAACTCCGCCAGCAAATTGAGGACAAGAACTGGGATGCCTTACTGACAAAAGTGCCAGTTAAGGCTGGAGATTTCTTCTATGTGCCAAGTGGTACCATGCACGCTATCGGTGCAGGTATCTTGATTCTTGAAACCCAGCAGTCTAGTGACACTACCTACCGTGTCTATGACTTTGACCGCAAGGATGACAAGGGCAACTTGCGTGAACTTCATCTTGAAAAATCCATCGATGTTTTAAACATTGGAGAACCTGCCAATAGCCGACCTGTCACTGTCAAAGCAGATGATCTACGTTCCACTCTCCTTGTATCCAATGATTTCTTCGCAGTTTACAAATGGGAAATTACTGGAAAAGTTAACTTTGAAAAGACAGCTGACTACAGCTTGTTGAGTGTCTTGGCTGGTCAAGGTCAACTAACTGTTGACGGGAAAAACTATCCAATCCAAAAAGGGAGCCACTTTATCCTACCAAGTGATGTTGAAGCTTGGACTCTGGAAGGGCAAGGTTTGGAATTGATTGTCAGTCATCCATAAAAAGAAAAGACTTGAGAGATATTCTCAAGTCCTTTTTTGTATTTACATAAATTGGGCGATAAAGACCACGATGATGATGATAGGAATGATAAAACGAAGAAGGAAAAGCCAGACTTGGAAAAGTCCCTGTTTCCATGCTGTTTCATCAAGGTGTAGTTCCTCCATTGCAAGAGCCTTTTTAAAGACATAGCCAGTAAAAAGTGACAGACAGAGAGCTCCAAATGGCATGAGGAGATTGGAAACCAAGAAGTCCATAGCATCAAAGAAGGTCTTTCCAAAGATGTGAACATCCGCCATGACCCCATAGGATAGAGCTGAAGGAATTCCAAAGACAAAGGTCAAGATTCCTAAAATAGCACTCCATTTAGCACGCTTGCGATTGTCCTGATTGGTGATATTGCCCACATTGATTTCCAGCATAACGACAGAGGAAGTGACTGTCGCAAAGAGGAAAAGCAAGAGGAAAAGGATGTAGAAAATGGTACCAAAAGGCATCTTGTCAAAGAGTTGAGGCAAGACGATAAAGAGCAGGCTTGGTCCTCCTTCAGACTGGATATTGAAAGCTGACATGGCTGGGAAAATGGCTAGACCTGCCATGATGGATACCGAGATGTTCATGGCTACAATGGAAATCCCTGATTGGACCAAATTAGTTTTTTTGTCCAAGTAGGACGCATAGGTCAGCATGGCTGTAACCCCTAGTGAGAGAGCAAAGAAAGATTGTCCCAGAGCATAGAGGAGACCAGCGCTAGTTAGTTTTGAAAAATCTGGTTTGAGGAAGTAGAGAACGCCTTCCATGGCATTTGGCAAGCTGAGAGAGCGACCGATGATAACAACAAAGATGATAAAGAGCAGAGGCATCATGACTTTTGAGGCTCTTTCAATTCCTTTTTGAACCCCACGTGATACAATAAAGATATTCAATAAGATAAAGACTGCTTGAGCTCCTAGGGCAATGGCTGGATTTGAGATGATTGAAGTAAATAACTGATCATAATCACTCGTTCCACCAAGCTGGAACAATTTCCCAAACTCAATGCCCAGATAGACTAAAATCCAACCTCCAATAACACTGTAAAAAGATAATAGGATAAAGAGGGCAAAGGCACCAATCCAACCGATAAAATTGTATTTGCTATTGTTGCCAAGTTTTCCAAAGGTTTTGATAGCGGAAACGCCAGCACTACGGCCAAGGGCAAACTCAGCAAGCAAGAGCGGGAAACCGATTAAAATGGTAGAAATAAGAAAGACCAGTAAAAAGCCTCCACCGCCATTTGCAGCAGTCATGTAGGGAAATTTCCAAACGGCTCCAAGTCCGATAGCTGAACCAGCAGATGCTAGAATAAAGCCTAGTTTTGAACCCCATTGCGATTTTTCTGACATAGTTGAAACTCCAATCTCGTTTTTTAAATAAGAGAAGGCTACTTGAGTTGTCAAATAGCCTTCTCTCCATGGCTCTTTATGAGCCTTCTGTTTGATTGATAGACTTGACTATCCTACCATGTTTTCTAAGGTCTGTCAAGAAAACCATTTTCAAGTTTTCACACCTTTCTCAAATAGTTAAAAAAATTTCGCAAAAACACTTGACTCTGACCTAAGGGGAGGGGTTATACTATTCTTGTAAGGAGGAAATCATGTACCATATAAAAGAAGCTGCGCAGCTTTCAGGTGTCTCTGTCAAGACTCTGCACCACTACGATAAGATAGGACTCTTGGTTCCCTTAAAGTCGGAAAACGGCTATCGAACCTACAGTCAAGAGGATTTGGAACGCCTTCAAGTCATTCTTTACTACAAATATCTAGGCTTTTCTTTAGAAAAAATAGCAGAGCTGTTAAAGGGAGAAAGGACAGATTTATTGCCTCATTTGACCAGGCAGTTGGACTATTTGACCCAAGAAAGGCAACATCTGGATACCTTGATTTCCACCTTGCAAAAAACCATTCAAGAACAAAAAGGAGAAAGAAAAATGACGATTGAGGAAAAATTCACTGGATTTAGCTATCAAGACAATCAAAAATACCACCAAGAGGCGGTAGAGAAGTATGGACAGGAAGTCATGGATCAGGCTCTCAAGCGCCAAAAAGGTCACGAAGACGAGGCCACGGTCGCCTTTAACCAAGTTTTTCAAGCCTTGGCACAAAACCTTCAAAATGGACTAGCTGCAACAGCAGCCGAAAACCAAGAAGAGGCAGCTAAGCTCTTGCAAGCCATCCGTACTTATGGATTTGATTGCCCTATTGAAGTCTTCGGCCATATCGGTAAAGGCTACGTCTATAACCCAGAGTTTAAGGAAAATATTGACAAATTTGGAGCTGGAACAGCTCAATACACATCAGATGTCATTGCCCACTATGTTCAAACTCAGATAAAATAAGCATCGCTGGAGATTTGTCCTGCTCCGCTAAAAAAGCTAAATCTTCTGTTTAACTTTTTAGGGAGCAGGTCATTTTAGTTGTTATCTTTTTGGAAAGCATTCTGGTCCCAGACTCTTTACTTTGTTACTAAAAGAAAATTCATTTTTAAAGTTTTTGCATTGTCAACTCTGAGTGATTAGTTCGCCTTGATAAAATCATTAAAAAAAGATATGATAGTAGGAGAAAAATGAGGTTAAAAGTGATGGACAAAAGTAGAATTAAAACAGAAACACAGCAGGTAATTGAAGATGTTTTGGAAAAGGCTGGATTGCGTGAAGGAAGCCTCTTTGTCCTAGGTTTATCCTCTAGTGAAGTTTTAGGCGGCCATATTGGCAAGGAATCCAGCCAAGAAATTGGCGAAATCATTGTGAAGACGATTCTGTATATCCTGGAGGAAAGAGGGATTCACCTAGCTGTTCAAGGTTGTGAGCATGTCAATCGGGCCCTCGTTGTTGAGCGTCAAGTGGCGGAGCAGTTTGGTCTGGAAATCGTCAGTGTCCTTCCGACTCTTCATGCAGGAGGTTCGGGTCAGTTGGCGGCCTTCAAGTTTATGCAGGATCCAGTGGAGGTTGAATTTATCAAGGCTCATGCGGGATTGGATATTGGAGATACCGCAATTGGTATGCATGTCAAGCATGTGCAGGTTCCGATTCGACCAGTTTTGCGAGAGATTGGCCATGCCCATGTAACAGCTCTAGCTAGTCGTCCAAAGCTAATCGGGGGTGCGCGTGCGCAGTATCCACAAGATTCTATTAGAAAGATGTGAGAATGAAAAAAAGAAAAGAACAGTTTCAAAAAAACCTAAAGTATTCTATTCGTAAATTGACTGTTGGAGTTGGTCCTGTAGCAATCGGGGCCTTTCTTGTTGGTGCCAGCTTGTTATTAACTGGTAAAGTCCAAGCAGATGAATTAGCTGAAGTGAATTCAGTCCATTATCGATATTTGACGGAGCAAGAATTAACCGAGTCTGAAAAAGCTTTGATTCATCATGAAGTTCCTACAGAATTTCAAGATGAAGATATTATTTATGTTGTTTATCGTAAGAAAGCAACTAACAGTCAACAACTTCCCTATACAGGAAGTAAAGAATTTGCTTTAGCAGGTCTTGGTCTTGCAACAGCATCTTTAGCTGTTTTTTTGGTGTCCAAAAAACAGCGTCAGAAAGTTCTTGGAGTGCTTTTGATTGGTTCTCTTGGTGTCAGCAACTTCATTCCTTTTGCTACTTTTGCCTTTGAGAATAAAGAATTACTTTCTTACAATCAAACGATCTCGGCCTCCTCAAATGAAGAACTAGCGAAAGGTGTGATCGATATTGGAGGATATGAGTATATTGGTTATTTTAAAGGAACTGACATAAAAGTAGCTAGTTTTTCTAAAAAAGGGAAATCTCTAGTCCAAGACAATGCCCCAGATTATACTGGGAAACTTGAAAGCAAAGGCACTCAGGAAGTAGGTAAAGAAGGCGAATCCCTTGTCCAAGGTAGTTTGCCAGCCTATACTGAAAAACTTGAAAGCAAAGGCACTCAGGAAACTGGTAAAGAAGGCGAATCCCTCGTTCAAGGCAATTCCCCAACGTATACTGGGAAACTTGAGAGCAAGGGTACTCAGGAATCTGGTAAGGAAGGCGAATCCCTCGTTCAAGATAGTTTGCCAGCGTATACTGGAAAACTTGAGAGCAAAGGTACTCAGGAATCCGGCAAAGAGGGTGAATCCTTAGTTCAAGAGTCTCGGGCAGAATATACTGGAAAGGTTGAGGCAAAAGGCACTCAAGAGTCTGGTAAAGAAGGTGACTCCCTTGTTCAAGACAATTCCCCAGCCTATACTGGAAAACTTGAAAGCAAGGGCACTCAAGAGTCTGGTAAAGAAGGTGACTCCCTTGTTCAAGATAGTTTGCCAACGTATACTGAAAAACTTGAAAGCAAGGGTACTCAGGAATCCGGCAAAGAGGGTGAATCCTTAGTTCAAGATAGTTTGCCAGCGTATACTGAAAAACTTGAAAGCAAGGGCACTCAGGAAACTGGTAAGGAAGGTGACTCCCTTGTTCAAGAGCCTCAGGCAGAATATACTGGAAAACTTGAAAATAAGGGCACCCAAGAGGTAGGCCAAGAAGGTGATTCCCTTGTCCAAGATAGTTTACCAGCGTATAGTGGAAAGCTTGAGAGCAAAGGTACTCAGGAAGCTGGCAAAGAGGGTGACTCCCTTGTTCAAGATAGTTTGCCAGCGTATACTGAAAAGCTTGAAAGTAAAGGCACTCAGGAAACTGGTAAGGAAGGTCACTCCCTTATTCAAGAGGACCTTCCAGAATATACAGTAACTGAAGGAACAATTACTAAAGACACAATCGCAGAGATTGACTACCAGACGGAAATCATTGATGATCCTACAAAATACACTGACGAAGAAACAGTGGTTCAAAACGGTGAAAAAGGGATCCAAGTTACCAAAACGACTTATAAAACTGTCGAAGGTGTTGAGACTGACCAAGTTTTAAATACAACAACCACTGTCATCAAAAAACCAGTCACTAAAAAAATAAGTCGTGGTACGAAACCAATAGAAGGAACTCTTGTAGAAGAAAGTCTTGAAAAAATTCCGTTTAAAGAGATAGTCGAAGAAGACACGCAACTGAAAAAGGGCGATAAAGTTACGGTCCAAGAAGGAAAAGACGGTCAGAAAAAGGTTATCAAAACCTACAAGACCATCAAAGGAATCAAGACGCAGGAAGCTCCTGAAATTCTTGAACAGGTCATCGAGTTAGCCCAAGATCGTATTGTTAAACTAGGTACCAAAAACTTCGAAAAGCCAGTGTTGACTTTTTCAAGGATTGATATTCAGGATTTGAAACGCTCATCTCAGATTTACTATAATCTGGAAAATCCAAGTAAGGCAGCGATTAAATCGATCACTTTAACCCTGAAAAAAGGCAACGAAGTTGTCAAAACCATGACGGTTTCACCGGATAACTTGACTGCAACTCTAACAGATTTGCAATATTACAAGGATTATAAACTCGAAACAAAAATGGTTTATGATCGTGGTGAAGGAAACGAGGAAGAAATTCTCAAAGAAGAACCACTGAGAATTGATTTAAAAAAAGTCGAAGTTAAAAATATAAAAGAAACAAGCCTCATAAGTGTTGACGACAATGGCGTGGAAACGGATAGTAGCTTCTTAACCTCTGTTCCAAGTGATGTAAGGCCTTACTATCTAAAAATTGCTACACGTGATAATAAGGTGACGCGTCTTGCGATTGACAAAATTGAAGAAGTGACAGTTGATGGGAAAACACTTTATAAGGTCACTGCCAAAGCGCCTGACCTCGTTCAGCATACAGATGGTAACCAGCTCAGTGAGGAATACATCCATTACTTTGCCAAACCAAAAACTCATGAAGAGAATGTCTACTACGATTTCAATGAACTTGTAAAAGCTATGCAGGCCAATCCATCTGGCGAATTTAAAATTGGTGCGGACTTGAATGCGGTTAATGTTCCTGCAGCTGGTAAATCATATGTAACGACGAAGTTCCGAGGCAAGCTATCAAGTGTGGACGGTCAACAGTATACGATTCATAACATGGAACGTCCACTATTAGGTGATACCGAAGGCGCCCACATCCATGACCTTAACCTTGGTAAGGTAAACATTCATATGCCATGGGCAAATAGAGTTGCTCCCTTGGCTGCTGTTATAAAAAACACAACGATCAATAATGTGAAAGTAACGGGTACAGTTGTTGGAAATAATGACGTATCAGGTTTGATCAATAAAATTGATAATAACGGCAGATTAACAAATGTGGCATTCATTGGTAAGCTTCATGCTGGTGGGAATCAAGGCACCTTTCTTGCTGGAATTGTTGGAGAAAACTGGAAAGGTTCTGTTGAGAAGGCCTATGTTGATGCACAGATAACAGGTAATAAAGCGAAAGTTGCGGGCATCGTCTATTGGTCACAAAATGGTGGGGACAACAATGCGGTTTATCGGGACGGAGCCATTAAAAAATCTGTAGCTAAAGGTACTATCGATGTCAGAGAACCGATTAGCGCGGGCGGTGTTGTAGGCAGTACAAATGCCTTGGGCTCCGTTGAAGATACTGTTTCAATGATGAAAGTTAAGAGCGGTGAGATTTTCTATGGCTCATCTGATATTGATGAT
The DNA here is from genome assembly GCF_004353325.1 of Streptococcus downii. Classification (NCBI taxonomy): domain Bacteria; kingdom Bacillati; phylum Bacillota; class Bacilli; order Lactobacillales; family Streptococcaceae; genus Streptococcus; species Streptococcus downii. Next base: position 39,758 of record NZ_MZNX01000004.1, on the reverse strand, counting down.
GATCCATATTGGACAGGTGACCGCTTAAACCGAAACTTTGTTGTTACTGGTGTGAGTGAAGGAAAATCTTCATATAGATATTCTAAACAACAGCATCGTATTAAGCCTATTTCGCAAGAAGAAGCAGACAAGAAAATTGCTGCTCTGGGAATCACAGCGCATGAGTATGAAATCAATGAGCCTGTTGTAGATAAATTAAACCGTTTGACACACCGTGAAGACGAGTACAAGGCCATTCAAGACTACAGAGCTGACCGCGAACTTGCCTATCGCAATATTGAAAAATTACAACCATTCTATAATAAGGAGTGGATTGTCAATCAAGCTAATAAACTAGATGCTAGCTCAAACTTGGTGACCAAAGAAGTCCTTTCTGTTACTGGTTTGAAAAATGGGCAGTTTGTAACAGACTTGTCAGCTATTGATCAGATCATGATTCACTATGCTGATGGTACCAAAGAAGAATTGGCCGTTACTGCCAAAGCTGACTCTGATGTAAAACAAGTCAAAGAGTACGAAGTGACCAACCAGAATATCGTTTATACGCCAAATATGCTAGTGAAAGATCGTGCTGGTTTGATTGCAAAGGCAAAAGAAACATTATACAGTGTAGAGTTGATTTCTCCTGAAGTGCGCGCTCTTATGGATAAGCGGAACAAACCACAAGAAAACACGGATGAACGAAAAAATGGTTACATTCGCGATTTATTCTTAGAAGAAAGTTTTGCTGAAGTAAAACAAAATCTTGGAAACTTGGTGAAACAAATTGTTGAAAATGAAGATCATCAACTAAATGATGATGAAGCAGCTCAACGTGCTTTCATTAAGAAAGTTGAAGACAATAAGGCCAACATTATGATGGGGCTTGCTTATTTGAACCAATACTATGGCATTAAATATGATGGATTGTCGATCAAAGATATTATGATGTTTAAACCAGATTTTTATGGTAAGAACGTGAATGTCTTAGATCGCTTGATCACTATCGGCTCAAAAGAGAACAATCTTAAGGGCGACCAATCCCAAGATGCGTATAGTCGAGTGATTGCAGGTGCTACAGGTAAAGGAAGCCTTCATGAGTTTCTAACATATAACATGAAATTGTTTACAAAAGAAACCGATATGAATGTTTGGTTTAAAAAGGCAATTGAAAAGAATGCTTATGTGATAGAACAGCCATCATTGAACCCCGATTTTGCTCATAAGAAGTATCGTCTGTATGAAGGGATTAATAATGGCGTGCATGGTCGGATGATTTTACCACTATTAAACTTGAAGAACTCGCATCTCTTCATGATTTCGACCTATAATACCATTTCTTTTAGTGCTTTTGAAAAATATGGTAAAAATACTGAGGAGGCTCGTGAAGCCTTCAAGAGTGAAATCAATAAGAGAGCAAAAGAGCAGGTGAACTACTTAGACTTTTGGTCAAAATTAGCTGCTGATAATGTACGTAATAAGCTCCTCAAGAGTGAAAATAGTGTTCCAACACCTGTTTGGGACAATCATGATGCGCCGGGTATCGGTTGGGCAAACCGATATGGTCATAAGGATGGGAAACCAGATTATGCTCCGATTCGAGAGTTTTTTGGACGGATTCATAAATATCATGGCTATCAGTATGGATATGGTGCTTACGCATATATCTTTGCCGCTCCAAATCAGCAAGATGCTGTTTACTTTGTTATGACAGAGTTGATAAGTGATTTTGGTACATCGGCCTTTACGCATGAAACGACTCATGTGAATGATCGTATGGCTTACTATGGCGGTTGGTATCATCGTGAAGGGACGGACTTAGAGTCCTTTGCGCAAGGTATGCTCCAGTCACCATCGTTGACAAATCCAAATGGTGAATACGGTGCCTTAGGTTTGAACATGGCTTATGAACGTCAAAATGATGGCAATCAAATCTACAATTATGATCCAAATAAGTTAAAAAACCGTGAAGAAATTGATCACTATATGAAGAACTATAACGAGGCTCTGATGATGCTGGACCATCTAGAAGCAGATGCAGTTATTGGAAAACACTTGGACGACAACAGTAAGTGGTTCAAGAAGATGGACCGAGAATGGCGTACGAACGCTGACCGAAACAATCTGAAAGGCGAGCCACATCAATGGGATAAGTTACGTGATTTAACGGATAATGAGAAGAAATTGACGATTACGAACATCGATCAATTGGTTGATCATAACTTCGTTACAAAACATGGTATGCCAGGGAATGGACGTTATCGTTCGGAAGGTTTTGACAGTGCTTACCAAACCGTAAATATGATGTCGGGTATCTTTGGTGGTAATACTAGCAAGAGTACAGTTGGTTCGATTTCATTCAAACATAATGCTTTCCGTATGTGGGGATACTATGGTTATCTTAACGGATTTATTGGTTACGTTTCAAACAAATATAAGGCGGAAGCTAGCAAGGAAAACAAAGGGTTGTTGGGTGATGACTTCATTATCAAGAAAGTCTCTAATGGCCAATTTGATACTCTTGAAGCATGGAAGAAACATTGGTATAAGGAAGTCTATGACAAAGCTCAAAACGGCTTCACTACAATCGAAATCAATGGCAGATCTATCTCTACTTATGCTGAGTTGAAGTCCTTATTTGATGAAGCTGTTCAAAAAGACCTAGATAGCATGGAAAATCCAAATATAAAGAATCATTATAAAAATACTGAAGACCTTAAATGGAAGGTTTACAAACAGCTCCTTCAAAAATCAGATGGATTCTCTGGAGATTTATTCGCCAAAACATCGTTATAAAGTCGAAATGACTAAAAAGGTGGATCAGCTTAAGCTGCATCTGCCTTTTTGTGCTATACTTAAGATATGCATAGAAAAACAGTGATTGATTTTAGGGCTTTGGGGGAGAGATACACCTTTACCCAGCCGATCAAAGAGTTAAAAACGAGAGATTTAGCAGAAGTGGCGGACTTGCTGGCACAAGTGGAACGCTACCAAGAGCAAGGCTATTATGTCGTGGGCTATGTCAGTTACGAGGCTGCACCTGCATTTGAGGAGAAATTAGCAGTTCACAAGGCTCCTCTACTGGGCGAGTACTTGCTTTACTTTACCGTTCATGATGGGGTAGAAACATCCCCTATTCCTCTGACTTATGAAGAAGTAGATCTGCCTTCAAATTGGCAGGAAGTAACGTCAGCAGAGGACTATGAAAAGGCTATTGCCCTGATTCACCATCATTTGCGGCAGGGTGACACCTATCAGGTCAATTACACCGTCCAACTCAAGCAAAACTTAAGTGCCAATCCTTTTGCAATCTACAATCGCATGGTGGTAGAACAGGAGGCGGGCTACAATGCCTATGTGGAACATGATGAGATGGCAGTGATTTCCATGAGCCCAGAGCTCTTTTTTGAGCAAAATGATCGAGAATTAACGACTCGTCCAATGAAGGGAACAACCCAGCGGGGAGTGACTGACCAAGAAGACCTTGCCCAAGCTAGCTGGTTGGAGCAGGATCCTAAAAATCGCTCTGAAAATATGATGATTGTGGATCTCTTGCGAAACGATATGAACCGTATTTCTGAAGTTGGAAGTGAGCATGTGGAGCGTCTGTGCCAAGTGGAGCAGTATTCGACTGTTTGGCAGATGACTTCGACCATCAAGAGTCGGTTACGAGAGGATGTGGACTTGGTTGCCATTTTTCGTTCTCTCTTTCCTTGTGGTTCCATAACGGGTGCACCCAAAATTGCGACCATGGAAATCATCAAGGACTTGGAGCCACAACCCAGAGGAGTTTACTGTGGAACGATTGGTCTCTTGCTTCCAAATGGGCGACGGATTTTTAATGTTGCCATTCGGACCATTCAACTCTACAAAGGGCAAGCTATTTATGGAGTTGGCGGAGGGATTACTTGGGATAGCACCTGGGAATCTGAATACCGTGAAGTTCATCAAAAGGCGGCTGTTCTCTATCGTAAACAAGCACGTTTCCAATTGATTACAACTGGGAAAATCAGCCAGAAGAGTTTGTTGTTTGAAGGTCAACATCTGGAAAGACTGACAAAGGCGAGTCGTTATTTTGCTTATCCTTTTGATCCAGAAGAACTGAGACAAAAGATAGAGGAAGAGTGCCAAGTTTGTGATGTTAATCAAGACTACCGTTTGCGAATTAGTCTCAGCAAATCTGGAGAGATGAAACTCAGTCGCCAAATCTTAACACCCCTCAGTCCAAGTTTCTGCAAAGCCAAACTTTGTCTGCAAGAAGCAGATTTGAATCAATCATTTACCTACTTTAAAACAACTCATAGACCACATTTAAGCCTAGGAGAGCAAGAGAAGATTTACCACAATAAGTCAGGAGAACTACTTGAGACCTCTATTGGAAATCTGGTCTTAAAAATTAATGGTAAATTCTACACACCACCTACCAGTCAAGGAATTTTGCCAGGAATCTACCGCCAGCATTTGTTGGAAACAGGACAGGTAGAGGAAAAATTCTTGACTGTGGCAGACTTGAACCAAGCGGAAACTATCTATGGCTGTAATGCAGTCAGAGGTTTGTATGAGTTGGAAGTGATATAACTATGGATTTTTCAATTAAGTTTTAGATTTATTTCTGAATATTTAATATTTGATTCGAAAGCAAAATAAAGTATATGGTATACTATAGGTATAAATCATTAAAACAATGGAGATTTTTATGAAAAAATCAAAAAAATTTTTAGTAACCAGCTTAGCAACTGCAACACTGGGACTCATTTCACTTACAGATACAACTGGAGCCTTTCCTTTTTCGGCTCAGCATGTTTCTGCTCAAGAAAAGGATGTATCTAAAAATAGTAAGGTTGTAAAAGAGAATACAACTTCGGCGCCAAATCAAGCTGAGAAACCGAAAACACCAGCGCCGAAATCAGCTCCGAAACCAGAGCCAAAACCAGCACCGAAACCAGAACCAAAATCAGCCCCGAAATCAGAGCCAAAACCAGCTGAGAAACCAAAAACACCAGCACCAAAACCCGCGCCGAAGCCGGCACCAAAACCCGCACCGAAGCCGGCACCAAAACCCGCGCCGAAGCCGGCACCAAAACCCGCGCCGAAGCCAGCACCAAAACCCGCGCCGAATCCGGCACCAAAACCCGCGCCGAATCCGGCACCAAAACCCGCGCCGAAGCCGGCACTAAAACCCGCGCCGAAGCCGGCACCAAAACCCGCACCGAATCCGGCACCGAAACCCGCGCCGAAGCCGGCACCAAAACCCGCGCCGAAGCCGGCACCAAAACCCGCACCGAATCCGGCACCGAAACCCGCGCCGAAGCCAGCACCAAAACCAGCTGAGAAACCGAAAACGCCAGCACCGAAACCCGCTGAGAAACCGAAAACGCCAGCTCAAAAACCTGCTGAGAAACCAAAAACACCAGCACAAAAACCTGCTGAGAAACCAAAAACACCAGCACCAAAACCAGCTGAGAAACCGAAAACGCCAGCTCAAAAACCAGCTGAGAAACCGAAAACGCCAGCACCAAAACCAGCTGAGAAACCGAAAACGCCAGCTCAAAAACCTGCTGAGAAACCGAA
>NZ_MZNX01000004.1:9806-34158 GCF_004353325.1 Streptococcus downii | reverse complement strand
ACCAGCTGAGAAACCGAAAACGCCAGCTCAAAAACCTGCTGAGAAACCGAAAACACCAGCACAAAAACCTGCTGATAAACCAAAAACACCGGCACCAAAACCGACTGAAAAAGCTAAAGAAACAACTCCTAAACAGGATAAATCACAATCTAAAGTTCAGTCTGGCTGGGTAGGAAATTACTACCTCAAATCAGATGGAAAGAGAGCTAAAAATGAATGGGTAGATGGTGGTCGTTATTATGTTGATTCTGATGGAAAAAAGGTTAAAAGTGACTGGATTTATGATAAAAACTATGGTTCATATTATTATCTAACAGCAGAAGGAAGCTCTGCTCGCAATAAATGGGTAGGAAATTCTTATCTCAAATCAGATGGAAAGATGGCCAAGAATGAATGGGTAGATGGTGGCCGTTACTATGTTGATTCTGAAGGCAAAATGGTAAGGGAAAAATGGGTAGATGGTGGCCGTTACTATGTAGGATACGATGGTGTGCGGCAACCAAAACCAGCAGATGGGAACCAGTACAATGCTGCTTTAAGGAGAGCGAAAAGCTATAATTCGTGGGCAAATATGTCAAAAAAAGCTCTCTATGACCAATTAATGTTTCATGGTTTTTCAAGTTCAGCAGTGCAGTATGCCATCGATCACTTGAATGCAGATTACAAAGCAAATGCCTTAGCTAAAGCAAGAGAATACCGAAAATATAGTAATATCTCAAAAATTGAAATTTATGACAGGCTAACTTCTTCTTGGATTGGAAAATTTACAAAAGAAGAAGCAAACTATGCAATTCAACATTTAGGTGACTAATTTTTACAAATAGTGAAGCAAATGAGATGTTTTAATTTTGGCTTGTAGCCTGCAAACCTTTGCACAAAACAGACGATTCTGTTATACTATATCTGTAAGCATTTTCAATTAAAAAGGAGAAGACGATGAGTCAAAAGATTATTGGGATTGACCTTGGTGGAACATCTATCAAGTTTGCAATTTTAACTCAAGAGGGAGAAATCCAAGAAAAATGGTCTATTAAGACCAATATTTTGGACGAAGGAAGCCATATTGTAGATGATATGATTGAGTCTATTCAGCATCGTTTGGACTTGCTTGGATTGTCAGCTACAGACTTCCGAGGCATTGGGATGGGATCACCTGGTGTGGTTGACCGTGAAAAAGGGACTGTTATCGGTGCCTACAACCTAAACTGGAAAACCCTTCAACCGATTAAAGAAAAGATTGAAAAAGCCTTGGGTATTCCATTCTTCATCGACAATGATGCCAACGTAGCTGCTCTTGGTGAGCGCTGGATGGGTGCTGGTGACAACCAACCGGACGTTGTCTTTATGACACTTGGTACCGGTGTTGGTGGCGGTATCGTTGCAGAAGGGAAACTGCTTCACGGTGTGGCTGGTGCAGCAGGTGAGCTTGGCCACATCACTGTTGACTTTGACCAACCAATCGCATGTACTTGCGGTAAGAAAGGTTGTCTTGAGACAGTTGCTTCTGCAACAGGGATTGTCAACTTGACTCGTCGTTATGCAGATGAATACGAAGGCGATGCTGCCTTGAAACGCTTGATTGATGACGGTGAAGAAGTAACTGCTAAAACTGTTTTTGACTTGGCTAAAGAAGGGGACGACCTTGCCTTGATCGTTTACCGTAACTTCTCACGTTACTTGGGAATTGCTTGTGCTAATATCGGCTCCATCCTCAACCCTTCAACAATCGTTATCGGTGGTGGGGTGTCAGCTGCGGGAGAATTCCTTCTTCAAGGCGTTCAAAAGGTTTATGACGAAAACACCTTCCCACAAGTACGCACATCCACAAAATTGGCTCTTGCAACTCTAGGAAATGACGCTGGAGTTATCGGAGCAGCATCACTTGTATTGCAATAAGATAATAAAAAGGGGAAAATACTACTTTAAAGCCAGTGATTTTCCTCCTTTCTTTTTTTATGCTATACTAGTTAGGAAATAAATGAGGTGAGAGTAAATGACAAAAGCAGATACGATTTTTAAAGAAAATATAGAACGAATTCTTAAGGAAGGTGTCTTTTCTGAGCAGGCACGTCCTAAGTATAAGGATGGGACAGTTGCCAATTCTAAGTACGTAACGGGTGCCTTTGCGGAGTATGATTTGGCCAAAGGGGAATTTCCCATCACAACCTTGCGTCCCATTGCAATCAAATCTGCTATCAAGGAAGTACTCTGGATCTACCAAGATCAGTCTAATAGCCTAGAAGTGCTGAATAGCAAGTACAATGTTCACTACTGGAATGACTGGGAAGTGGGAGATACGGGAACCATTGGTGAACGCTACGGTGCGGTCGTTAAGAAACACGATATCATTAATAAGATTCTCAAGCAGTTGGAAGCCAATCCCTGGAACCGTCGCAATATCATCTCACTCTGGGATTACCAAGCATTTGAGGAGACAGACGGCCTCCTTCCATGCGCCTTTCAGACCATGTTTGATGTCCGTCGCGTTGATGGGGAAATCTATCTAGATGCGACCTTGACTCAGCGTTCTAATGATATGTTGGTGGCCCACCACATTAACGCTATGCAGTACGTAGCTCTTCAGATGATGATTGCCAAGCATTTCGGTTGGAAGGTTGGGAAGTTTTTCTATTTTATCAACAACCTTCATATCTATGATAATCAGTTTGAACAAGCAGAGGAATTGCTCCGCCGTGAGCCGTCAAACTGCCAACCTCGTTTGGTCTTGAATGTGCCAGATAAGACTAATTTCTTTGATATCAAAGCCGAAGACTTTGAGTTGGTCGACTATGATCCAGTCAAGCCGCAACTGAGGTTTGATTTGGCTATTTAAAAAAATAAAAAGAAGTTGAGAAATCTCAACTTCTTTTGTTGCTTAATGTGATACGCGGCGGCGAGCTGCTTTTTTGCGGTTTTCTTCGATGAAAGCTGCTTTTTGCTCTTCTGGCTCAATCACTTTCTTTTTAATTGCGTATACTGCACCTGCAACGGCAGCGACAGTGCCTGCGACACCTGTTACAAGACCTTTAGCGAATCCTTTAGCCATGAGTCTTCCTCCTTTATCTTCCCGAACAGTCAGGCTCCTCAAGAGGTAGCATTTTTCTGACTGACCTTTTTGTGATATAATAATAGTAACGAAAAAATGGGAATTTTTCAAGGAAAAAAGATGAAAACAAAAATAATTGTGATTGTTGGACCGACTGCTGTTGGAAAGACAGCCCTTGCTATTGAAGTGGCCAAGCGCTTTGGTGGAGAGGTGGTCAGTGGCGACAGTCAGCAAGTATACAGAGGGTTGGATATTGGGACGGCCAAGGCTAGCCCAGAGGAGCAAGCTGCTGTTCCTCATCATTTGATTGATGTCAGAGAGGTGACCGAGTCTTACTCGGCTTTTGATTTTGTTTCAGAAGCTAAGAAGGCTATTGAGGATATTCAAAGCCGTGGTAAGCTAGCGATTATCGCGGGTGGTACAGGGCTTTATATCCAGAGCTTGTTGGAAGGCTATCATCTAGGTGGGGAAACACCTCATGAGGATATTTTAGCCTATCGAGCTAGTTTGGATGCTTTTACAAATGATGAATTAGCCCATCTTGTGGAGCAAGTAGGCCTTGAAATTCCCCAGTTTAACCGTCGTCGTGCTATGCGCGCCTTGGAAATTGCTCATTTTGGTCAGGATTTGGAAAATCAGGAAAGTCCTTATGAACCATTGATTATCTGCTTGGATGATGAACGCAGTCAGCTTTATGACCGTATCAACCACCGAGTGGATCTGATGTTTGAGGCTGGTCTTTTGGATGAGGCCAAGTGGCTCTTTGATCATTACCCGGATGTGCAGGCTGCTAAAGGCATTGGCTACAAGGAACTCTTTCCTTATTTCCGTGGGGAGCAAACTCTTGAAGAAGCGAGCGATAGTCTCAAGCGGGCGACGCGTCGTTTTGCCAAGCGTCAGCTGACCTGGTTCCGTAATCGCATGCAGGTCACCTTTTATCAGATAGGAGAGCCTGGCGTGCAGGACCGCATTTTAAGCCAGATAGAGGAGTTTTTAGATGATTGAAACGGAGAAAAAAGAGGAACGCGTCCTACTCATTGGTGTGGAATTGCAGGGCATGGACAATTTTGACCTCTCTATGGAAGAATTGGCTAGTCTGGCTAAGACAGCTGGGGCAGTCGTTGTAGATAGCTACAGGCAAAAACGGGAAAAGTATGACTCCAAGACTTTCGTCGGTTCTGGTAAGTTGGAAGAGATTGCGCGAATGGTGGATGCAGAAGAAATTACCACTGTCATTGTCAACAACCGTCTGACACCACGGCAAAATGTCAATTTAGAGGAAGTTCTGGGTGTTAAAGTTATTGACCGTATGCAGTTGATTCTGGATATCTTTGCCATGCGGGCTCGAAGCCATGAAGGGAAGCTCCAAGTTCATCTTGCTCAGCTCAAGTATCTCTTGCTTCGCTTGGTTGGTCAGGGGATTATGCTCAGCCGTCAGGCTGGTGGAATTGGTTCCCGTGGACCTGGTGAAAGTCAGCTGGAATTGAACCGTCGAAGTGTTCGCAATCAAATCACAGATATCGAGCGCCAGCTCAAAGTGGTTGAGAAAAATCGGGCGACAGTCAGAGAAAAACGTTTGGAGTCGAGCACCTTTAAGATTGGTCTGATTGGTTACACCAATGCTGGGAAATCGACCATTATGAACACCTTGACCAGCAAGACCCAGTATGAAGCAGACGAGCTGTTTGCGACTCTGGATGCGACAACAAAGAGCATCCATCTTGGTGGGAATCTACAGGTAACCTTGACTGATACCGTTGGATTTATCCAAGACCTACCGACTGAATTGGTGTCCAGTTTTAAGTCAACCTTGGAAGAAAGCAAGCATGTTGACCTTCTAGTTCATGTCATTGATGCCAGCAATACTTATCACGAGGAACATGAAAAAACGGTTCTGTCTATTATGAAAGACTTGGGTATGGAGGATATTCCTCGCTTGACCCTTTATAATAAAGCGGATTTGGTGGAGGATTTCACGCCTACCCAAACGCCTTATGCCCTCATTTCTGCCAAGTCTGAGGATAGTCGTGAAAACTTGCAAGCATTATTGCTAGATAAGATTAAGGAAATTTTTGAAGCATTTACTCTGCGCGTGCCCTTTTCTAAGTCTTACAAGATTCATGATTTGGAAAGTGTAGCGATTATTGAAGAACGTGATTATCAAGAGGATGGAGAAGTGATCACAGGCTACATTTCGGAGAAAAATAAATGGAGGTTAGAAGAATTTTATGACTGATATCAAAACTTTGGCTCTAAAATATGGGGGCTATACGAGTCTAGACAAGGTCTATCTGGATCAGCTTCTAGCTGGTAAAACAGAGCAGGAGCAATTGGCACTTATTACTCCTCCTCCGAGTGTAGTCAATGCTTACTTTGCTGAACTCTACCAGAAAAAGAGTCCTGAAGCTGCGACGGATTATTTTGCAGAACTCAGTCATGAACTGAACCTCTACAATGCTGAGCCAAGTTTCACCTTTGAAAATAAGCCTTTTATTCGTCTTAATCTATCTGGCAAATCCTTTGGCTTTTGCTATGAGGAAGAAGGTCTTGGTCGGATTTTCTCAGAAGCTGAGGAAGCAATCACTGCTGACTTGCTCTTTGAAATTGCGCAAATTTTCCCCCATCAACTCGTCTTTGAAGAGTCTGGAAAGATTTACATGAAAGCTGTCGGAGATGAAGAAGTTGTTAGTGTAGAAAGTCTCACAGCCTTGACAGACTTGGAAAGTTTAGCAGATGGTCGCACACGTCTCAAAGGTTATAGCCAAGAGGATTTACTACAAGAAGCTGTTTCTTTTTCTGGCAAGCGCTATTTCCGATCGGAAAATCGCACAGCCATGTTATATATTGATTAATTAGAAAGTATCGAATGGATATTCAATTTTTAGGAACAGGGGCTGGTCAGCCCTCTAAAGCCCGCAACGTCTCTAGTCTCGCCCTGAAACTCTTGGACGAGATTAACGAAGTCTGGCTCTTTGACTGTGGAGAAGGAACGCAAAATCGCATTCTGGAAACCACGATTCGACCACGGAAGGTCAGCAAAATCTTTATCACTCACTTGCATGGAGACCACATCTTTGGCTTGCCAGGTTTTCTCTCTAGCCGTGCCTTTCAAGCTAATGAAGAGCAGACAGATTTGGACATCTATGGACCTCAAGGGATCAAGTCATTTGTCTTAACCAGTCTTCGTGTGTCAGGTTCTCGCTTGCCTTACCGCATTCATTTTCATGAGTTTGACCAAGATTCTCTAGGGAAAATCCTTGAGACCGATAAATTCACTGTGTATGCAGAGGAGCTGGACCACACTATTTTCTGCGTTGGTTATCGTGTCATGCAAAAGGACTTAGAAGGAACCTTGGATGCTGAAAAACTTAAGGCTGCTGGTGTTCCGTTTGGCCCGCTTTTTGGAAAAATAAAAAACGGTCAGGACGTTGTTCTCGAAGACGGAACTGCAATCAAGGCAGCAGACTATATCTCAGCACCTCGACCTGGTAAGATTATTACTATTCTGGGTGACACCCGAAAAACCAATGCCAGTGTGCGTCTAGCTGTCAACGCCGATGTCCTTGTCCACGAGTCGACTTATGGCAAGGGAGATGAAAAAATTGCTCGCAATCACGGTCACTCAACCAATATGCAGGCAGCACAAGTAGCAGCAGAAGCCGGTGCCAAGCGCCTCTTGCTCAATCATATCAGCGCCCGCTTCCTCTCAAAAGATATCAGCCAGCTCAAGAAAGATGCGACTACTGTTTTTGAAAATGTCCATGTGGTCAAAGACTTGGAAGAAGTGGAAATCTAGCAGTTATTGAAAGGACGAAGCATGTCTACTATTCTCATTACAGGAGCTAGCGGTGGCCTAGCCCAAGAAATGGTCAAACTCTTGCCAGATGACCAACTCATCTTACTAGGTAGAAACAAGGAAAAACTGTCGGAGCTATATGGAAATCATCCCCATGTAGAATTGATTGAAATCGATATTACTGATGACTCGGTTCTAGAATCTCTGGTAGCTGACCTCTATCTCCGTTATGGTAAAATTGATGTCTTAATCAACAATGCTGGCTATGGAATTTTTGAAGACTTTGATCAGATTTCTAATCAAGACATTAACCAGATGTTTGAGGTCAATACCTTTGCTCTGATGAATCTGTCTCGTCGTCTTGGAGCTCGTATGAAAGAAAGCCGAAAAGGCCATATCATCAATATCGTCAGCATGGCAGGTTTGATAGCGACTAGCAAGTCCAGTCTCTACTCAGCGACAAAGTTTGCAGCGATTGGATTTTCAAACGCTCTGCGCCTCGAACTGATGCCCTATGGTGTCTATCTAACGACGGTCAATCCAGGACCGATTCGTACTGCCTTTTTTGACCAGGCAGACCCAGATGGCAGCTACCTCAAGTCGGTTGACCGTTTTCTCTTAGAACCAGATGCAGTCGCTAGAAAGATTGTCAAAACCATAGGAAAAAACAAACGGGAACTCAATCTCCCAGTTTTGTTGAACCTAGCCCATAAGTTTTATACCCTCTTTCCCAAGCTAGCTGATAAGTTGGCAGGGGGAATCTTTAATTATAAGTAAAAAAGTTCCTTACAAAAGGAACTTTTTTATAATATTTAACTGAGTGTCAAAAATTGTTTGATTTTGTTTTAAAACTACATTCATATTTTTAAAATCCTCTACAAATTTTAGAAAAAACAATCAAAATTATGATTTTTTGTATTTAGAGCATTGAAATTCCCTATATTATTTTATAAAATAAGAGTAAAAGACTATGAAAAAGTAATACGCTTACAATGAAATGGAAGCGGTTACTAAAGGAGGATTTTATGGAAAAAGGCCATTGGAATCGTAAAAGAGTCTACAGCATTCGTAAGTTTGCCGTAGGCGCTTGCTCTGTTATGATTGGAACCTGTGCGGTTCTATTTGGAGGAAGTGTCATTGGAGAATCACCAGTTTTCGCGGATGAAACTCCTATCGCCCACACTGTGGAACAAGCAAAAGAGGAAAGTCCGGCAGTGGAGGAAAAAGAAGATCAAGCCGTAGCAGAGCACAAGGATACTGCAAGTGTCGACCAGAGTCAAGCTGCTCCAATTGAAGCAAGCAAACCAGAGGTGAAAGAAGAGGAACCTGTAGCTCCAAAAGAGGAGAAAGCATCTCTAAAACCTGAAGAAACTGCTCCAAAGGTAGAATCTCAAGTTTCAAGTCAAGAAAAGCCTGTCAAGGAAGATTTGAAAGCTGCGACAAATGAAGAAGTGAATCAAATGATTGAAGATAGAAAAGTGAATTTTAATCAAAATTGGCACTTTAAACTCAATGCGAATCCTAAAGAAGCTGTGAAATCAGATGCCGATGTATCAACATGGCAAAAATTGGACCTTCCACACGACTGGAGTATCTTTAACGATTTTGACCATCAATCACCTGCTCAAAACGAAGGTGGACAGCTAAATGGTGGTGAAGCTTGGTATCGTAAGACCTTTAAACTTGATGAAAAAGACCTCAAGAAGAATGTTCGTTTGACTTTTGACGGTGTCTACATGGATTCTCAAGTCTATGTCAACGGCCAGTTAGTGGGACATTATCCAAATGGTTATAACCAGTTCTCATACGATATCACCAAATACCTTCACAAAGATGGTCGTGAGAATGTGATTGCTGTCCATGCTGTTAACAAACAACCAAGTAGCCGTTGGTACTCAGGAAGTGGTATTTACCGTGATGTGACCTTGCAAGTGACAGATAAGGTTCATGTTGAGAAAAATGGTACAACTATCTTAACTCCGAAACTGGAAGAACAGCAACACGGCAAGGTTGAAACTCATGTGACCAGCAAAATCGTCAATACAGACGATAAAGACCATGAACTTGTGGCAGAGTATCAAATCGTTGAACGTGGTGGTCAGGCTGTAACAGGCGTGGTTCGTACAGCAAGTCGTACCTTGAAAGCACATGAGTCAACAAGCCTAGATGCTATTTTAGAAGTTGAAAAACCAAAACTCTGGACAGTTTTAAATGACAAACCTGCCTTGTATGAATTGATTACGCGTGTATATCGTGATGGTCAATTGGTTGATGCTAAGAAGGATTTGTTTGGTTACCGTTACTATCACTGGACTCCAAATGATGGTTTCTCTTTAAATGGTGAACGCATTAAATTCCATGGCGTTTCCTTGCACCATGACCACGGAGCGCTTGGAGCAGAAGAAAACTATAAAGCAGAATATCGCCGTCTCAAACAAATGAAGGAGATGGGGGTTAACGCCATCCGTACAACTCATAACCCTGCAAGTCCTCAAACCTTGCAAATCGCAGCAGAACTTGGTTTGCTCGTTCAGGAAGAGGCCTTTGATACGTGGTATAATGGCAAGAAACCTTATGACTATGGTCGTTTCTTTGAAAAAGATGCCACTCACCCAGAAGCTAGAAAAGGTGAAAAATGGTCAGACTACGATCTTCGTACTATGGTCGAAAGAGATAAAAATAACCCAGCTGTCTTCATGTGGTCAATCGGTAATGAAATCGGTGAAGCCAACGGTGATGCTCATTCTCTAGCAACTGTAAAACGTTTGGTCAAAGTTATCAAGGATGTTGATAAGACTCGTTACGTTACCATGGGAGCAGATAAGTTTCGCTTTGGTGATGGTAGTGGTGGTCATGAGAAGATTGCCGAAGAACTGGATGCAGTTGGTTTTAACTACTCAGAAGATAACTACAAGAAACTTCGTGCGAAACATCCAAACTGGTTGATTTACGGCTCTGAGACATCTTCAGCAACCCGTACACGTGGAAGTTACTATCGCCCTGAACAGGAATTGAAACATAGTAACGGACCTGAGCGTAACTACGAACAGTCTGACTATGGTAATGACCGTGTTGGTTGGGGTAAAACTGCAACAGATTCATGGACTTTTGACCGCGACAATGCTGGCTATGCTGGACAGTTTATCTGGACAGGTACGGACTATATCGGTGAGCCAACACCATGGCACAACCAAAACCATACACCAGTTAAGAGTTCTTACTTTGGAATCGTAGATACAGCTGGTATTCCAAAACATGACTTCTATCTCTACCAAAGCCAATGGGTTTCTGCCAAGAAGAAACCAATGGTACACCTTCTTCCTCACTGGAACTGGGAAAATAGAGAATTGGCATCGAAAGTTGAAGATTCAGACGGAAAAATCCCAGTTCGAGCATACTCAAACGCTGCAAGCGTAGAATTGTTCTTGAACGGTCAATCTCTCGGAGTTAAGAAGTTCAACAAAAAACAAACTAGTGATGGCCGTACCTACCAAGAAGGTGCAAATGCCAAGGAACTCTACCTTGAGTGGAAGGTTGCTTACCAACCAGGTACTTTAGAAGCAGTAGCTCGTGATGAAGCTGGTAAAGAAATTGCACGTGACAAGATTACCACTGCAAGTCAACCAGCAGGTGTTCGTCTTATCAAGGAAGAACACGCAATCGCTGCAGATGGAAAAGACTTGACCTACATCTACTATGAAATTGTAGATAGTCAAGGAAATGTGGTCCCAACCGCAAATAATCTGGTTCGCTTCCAATTACATGGCCAAGGTCAACTTGTCGGTGTTGATAATGGGGAACAAGCCAGCCGTGAACGTTATAAGGCACAACCAGATGGTTCTTGGATTCGTAGAGCCTTTAACGGTAAAGGGGTTGCCATTGTTAAATCAACTGAGCAAGCAGGTAAATTCACCCTTACTGCCCACTCTGATCTCTTGAAATCTGGTCAAGTAACTGTCTTTACTGGTAAAAAAGAAGACCAAGAAAAGACCGTTCTAGGAACAGAAGTACCAAAAGTACGTACTGTTATTGAGAAAGAGCCAAAAATGCCGAAGACAGTCGGTTTTATCTACAGTGATGGCAGTCGTGAAAAACGTCCAGTAACTTGGTCTTCAGTTGATGTGAGCCGAGCAGGAGTTGTGACTGTTAAAGGTATGGCAGACGGACGTGAAGTTGAGGCTCGTGTCGAAATTCTAGCAATTGCAAATGAGCTTCCAACTGTTAAGCGTGTTGCTCCAGGAACAGACTTGAGTGCTGTTGACAAATACGTTTCTATTGCCGTAACGGATGGAAGCGTACAAGAATACGAAGTGGATAAGTGGGAGATTGCGGAAGCAGATAAAGCTAAACTGTCAGTTGCAGGATCACGTATTCAAATGACTGGCCAACTAGGAGGCGAAACCGTTCATGCTACCCTTGTGGTAGAAGAAGGCAATCCTGCAGCACCTGTAGTGCCAAATGTAAGTGTTGGTGGTGAAGCCGTTACAGGCCTCACTAGTCAACATCCAATGCAATACCGCACTCTTGCTTATGGAGCTGAGTTGCCTAAAGTCACAGCAAGTGCTGAAAATGCAACTGTTACAGTCCTTCAAGCAAGTGCAGCAAACGGTATGCGTGCAAGCATCTATGTTCAACCAAAAGATGGTGGTCCGCTTCAAACCTATGCAATTCAGTTCCTTGAAGAAGCACCAAAAATTGACCGCCTGAGCCTACAAGTGGAGCAAGCTGACGGTCTCAAAGAAGACCAAACAGTGAAATTGTCTGTTCTCGCTCACTATCAAGACGGAACACAAGCTGTATTACCAGCTGATAAGGTGAACTTCTCTACAAGTGGTGAAGGGGAAGTCGCAGTTCGTAAAGGAATGCTTGAGTTACATAAACCAGGAATAGTCACACTCAAAGCAGAATATGAGGGGGCTACAGGTCAAATCGATCTCACGATCCAGGCCAATACTGAGAAAAAAGTAGCCCAATCTATCCGTCCAGTAAATGTAGTGACTGACTTGCATCAGGAACCTACTCTTCCAGCAACAGTAACTGTTGAGTATGACAAAGGTTTCCCTAAAACTCATAAAGTCACATGGCAAGCTATTCCAAAAGAAAAACTAGACCATTATCAGACCTTTGAAGTTCTAGGTAAAGTTGAAGGCCTTGACCTTGAAGCGCGTGCTAAAGTCTCTGTAGAAGGCATCGTTTCAGTTGAAGAAGTTAGTGTGACTACACCAACTGCAGAAGCACCACAATTACCAGAAAGTGTTCGTACCTACGATTCAAATGGTCATGTTTCATCAGCTAAGGTTACATGGGATGCGATTCGTCCAGAGCAATACGCCAAGGAAGGTGTCTTTACAGTCACTGGTCGCCTAGAAGGTACGCAATTAACAACTAAACTTCATGTTCGTGTGTCTGCTCAAACTGAGCAAGGTGCAAACATTTCTGACCAATGGACCGGCTCAGAATTGCCACTTGCCTTTGCTTCAGACTCAAATCCAAGCGATCCTGTTTCAAACGTCAACGATAAATTGATTTCCTTTAATGACCGACCAGCCAACCGCTGGACCAACTGGAATCGTAGTAATCCAGAAGCTTCAGTCGGTGTTCTATTTGGAGATTCAGGTATCTTAAGCAAACGTTCCGTTGATAATCTAAGTGTCGGATTCCACGAAGACCATGGAGTCGGTGCACCGAAGTCTTATGTGATTGAGTATTATGTCGGTAAGACCGTTCCGACAGCTCCTAAAAACCCTAGCTTTGTAGGCAATGAAGAACATGTCTTTAACGATCCAGCTAACTGGAAACCAGTTACCAATCTAAAAGCCCCAGCTCAACTCAAGGCTGGAGAAATGAATCACTTTAGCTTTGATAAAGTTGAGACTTATGCTGTGCGCATTCGCATGGTTAAAGCAGATAATAAGCGTGGAACTTCTATCACAGAAGTACAAATCTTTGCAAAACAAGTTGCGGCAGCCAAACAAGGACAAACAAGAATCCAAGTTGACGGCAAAGATTTAGCAAACTTCAACCCTGATTTGACAGACTACTACCTTGAGTCTGTAGATGGAAAAGTTCCTACAGTAACAGCAAGTGTTAGCAGCAATGGTCTTGCTACCGTTGTTCCAAGTGTTCGTGAAGGTGAGCCAGTTCGTGTCGTCGCGAAAGCTGAAAATGGCGACATCCTAGGAGAATACCGTCTACACTTTACAAGCAATAAAGACTTGCTCTCTCGTAAACCTCTTGCCGCGGCCAAACAAGCTCGCTTGATACAAGTAGGGCAACCACTTGAATTGCCAACTAAGGTTCCTGTTTACTTCACAGGTAAAGACGGTTACGAAACAAAAGACTTGACAGTGGAATGGGAAGAAGTTTCAGCGGCAAATCTGACAAAAGCAGGTCAATTTACTGTTCGAGGTCGTGTCCTTGGTAGTGACCTTGCTGCTGAGTTCACTGTACGAGTGACGGACAAACTTGGTGAGGCTCTCTCAAACAATCCTAACTATGATGAAAACAGTAACCAAGCCTTTGCTTCTGCAACTAATGATATTGATCCAAGTTCACATGACCGTGTAGACTATATCAATGATGGAGACCACAATGAAAATCGTCGTTGGACAAACTGGTCTCCAACACCATCTTCTAATCCAGAAGTATCAACAGGTGTTATTTTCCGTGAAAATGGTAAGATTGTAGAACGGACTGTTGCGCAAGCCAAACTCCACTTCTTTGCAGATAGTGGTACGGATGCACCATCTAAACTTGTTTTGGAACGCTATATTGGTCCAGACTTTGAAGTGCCTACCTACTATTCAAACTACCAAGCCTACGAATCAGGCCATCCATTCAACAATCCAGATAACTGGGAAGCTGTTCCTTATCGTGCGGATAAAGATATTGAAGCTGGTGATGAAATCAGCCTAACATTTAAAGCTGTGAAAGCTAAAGCCATGAGATGGCGCATGGAGCGTAAAGCAGACAAGAGCGGTGTTGCGATGATTGAGATGACCTTCCTTGCGCCAAGCGAATTGCCTCAAGAAAGCACTGCATCGAAGATTCTTGTAGATGGAAAAGATCTTCCTAACTTCGCTGAAGATCGTCAAGACTACCAAATTACCTATAAAGGTCAACGTCCAAAAGTGACCGTTCAAGAAAGCAATCAAGTAGCTTCAACAGTTGTAGATAGTGGCGATGATAGTCTTCCAGTACTTGTTCGTCTCGTTTCAGAAAGTGGAAAACAAGTCAAGGAATACCGTATCCAGTTAACCAAGGAAAAACCAGTTTCTGAGAAAACAGCTCCTGCCATTCAAGAAGAGAATCCAAGTCTTGAGGTTGTCGAAAAGGAACTTGCCTTCCAGACTGTTGAAAAAGAAGATTCAAGTCTATATGTAGGTGAAAGCCGTGTAGCACAAGAAGGACAAGTTGGTAAGGAACGCATTCTTACATCTGTTAGTCCAGACGGAACTCGTGAAGAGAAACTCCGTGAAGTGATCCAGGTTCCTGTTAATCGGGTTCTTCTCGTTGGAACTAAACGAGGTACGGCTCAACCGCTTGATGGTGTCAAAGATTTGGTTCATCACAAGCCAGAGCTCCTAGTGGAAGAAGAGGAAGTTGATTTCCAAGTTCAAGAACGTAAGAACGATAAACTTCCAGTGGGGCAAACTCGTGTGATCCAAGAAGGCCAAAAAGGTGTTCGTGTCCACCTAGTAGAAGTCGAAAACGGTAAGCGTACATCGAAAGAAACCTTTGATAAGGTAGCAGCACAAGATCGTATCGTGGAAGTGGGAACTTCTGTAGCACAAGAAGAACCAAATCCACAAGTTTCTGTCAATCCAGATGCGCACCAACTGGCTCAAACAGGAGCACAATCTCAAGAAGAAAAAGTGACACAAGCTGAAAAAGGTCACCTTCCAAATACAGGAAGTGAGTCTCAGGTGTCAGCTTTAGCAGCAGGATTGGCTATCTTGGGCTTAGGTGCAGGCCTTGCAGCTACTACTCGCAAAAAAGAAGACTAAGTTTAGTTACAAGCTAAATTGAACAGGAAAAGGCCAGAGTGACGCTCTGGTCTTTTTCGTCTGAGTTGTAATAGTAAATAAATGTTTAGAATAGTCAATCCTATTCCAAATGGATTTTGTTCAAAATTCATAAAGTGCTCTTCACACTTATAAAAAGAGAGGTCGTGTTTGAAAATAATTGATAAATATGCTACAATAGTAGGCACTGGAAATTTTTATAAATGATTTTTTTATGAGAAAAATCGGAAAAAATCCATTCAACTTTCGAAGGATCATGATCAGATGAGAAAGCGTAAAATTCCTTACCTTTCAGAGATTTGGTATGGGAATGGTTTTTTTAGATGTTAATCATGGTGACAGAGTTGATATACTTATAAAAATTTTAAGGATTAAGTAAATCCGTTTATGCATTTGATAATGTTCAAATAGAAAAAATGGAAGAACAGGTGTTCTCACATGAAAATATTCAAGGATAGAAGAGAAGCTCCAAGTAGATTTACACTCATGAGGTGCTCCTGTATTTCGTAGATGAAATATCATGGTAAGCCAGTTAATCCTATCTTGATTATCAGTGGGATGAGCCTGTTTTCTTGGGTTGTCTTGCTGTTACGATGGTATATGAACATTGCTAGAAAATGATCGCAAGACTAGCTAAATATAAAGAATAAAGGATGACAGATGAAACATTTCGGTCTTAAGAAACAGAAACGAACAAGTATTTTTTTCCGAAGAGCAATTTTTACAATTTTGATCATTGCGATCTATTTACTTGGTCGCCATATTTTACTTCCAGGATACAATGGCAATACAGGTTTTTCACAAATAACTGAGCAAAATCCCTTGGCCTATTTGTATTCCTTGGCAGGAGTAGATGTCTCTCAGATTTCCATGTTTTCTCTGGGATTAGGTCCATGGATTACGACGATGATTGTCTGGCAGGTCATCAACTTGAATAAAAGTTGGAATATCCAGTCCTGGTCATTGAAAAAAGCGGATTTTGTGCAAAAGATTCTCACTTTGATTTTTTCCGTGTTACAAGGGATAGCTGTTATGTACACAGCTCGTTCGGAAAATGGACGCTTTTTGCTTCTTGTAGATGATTGGATTTATAATATGGCTGTGCTAGCAACTGTTGTAGCAGGAAGCTTTGTTATTATTTGGTTGGCTGGTTTGAATGTTAGCAAGGGAGTAGGCGGGCAGACAATTATTATTATTTCAGGAATTCTGCTACAATTTGCTAACCAATTAGTGGTATTGATAGGACAATCTGTTTTTTCTAAAGAAGGATTAGCCTTTCTAGTAGGTGCGGCGATCTCATTTTTGCTCTTGGGCTATATCGCTGTGGTCTGCGAGAGAGCTGAAATTCGTTTGCCTCTAAATCGAGTCATGCTAAGTAGTCGTTACTACGGCAAATCTTACCTCCCTATCAAATTTCTTCCCTCTGGGGGAATGCCTATTATGTATGCCTCGAGTGTTATTATGTTGCTTCAGTTGGTATTAGACTGGTTTGGACATGGTTTTACAAAAAATTTTGGTAGTTTATTTGACTTTACAAAACCCCTAAGTTTAGCCTTTTACCTGCTTGCTATCTATCTTCTTGCAATTTTATTTGCCTATATCAACTTAGAACCAGAAGAAACAGCGAAACGTTTACAACGTCAAGGAGAATACCTAGATTATATCCAGCCTGGGAAAGCAACTTTAAAAGTTTTGAAACATTACATTTCCTTACAATCTAACGTAGGAGCACTCTACCTGATCGTTTTTATTGGTTTACCCTATTTCATTAATTTCTTCCTACCTCTTCCAAATTTGCTTTTGACTATACCAAGTACATTGATCATTTTAGTCAGTATGCTCTTGCCTTTGCATGAAGAAATACGTATCTTGAGAATTGGGACTTACTACCACAAAGAATTAGAATTTAAAGGAGAATAGAGGGATATGTTTTACTTTGTACCATCTTGGTATAGACAAGATCGGAAATGGTATTCTACCACCCTGCCTTTCTATTACGTGTCTAAAAATATGATGTTTGATGATGCGGTGAATTTGCTGCGAATGTTTCAGCAATCAGGAGAGGCAAATACCACTCTGATTTTGAACTATTCACCACATATTCGAACCTTTCTTTATCAGCAAAGAATATTGCCAGAAACTGTATGGAATCTATTTGATACCATACAAGGTCTGACGGATGTATCTGTACGTAAAATTCGTCTGGAAGATATTAAATGGCCTCAAGGAGTAGAATTCTTCTATACTCCTTTTATGATTGAGGTATATTTAAATCAAGAACACTATGCTAAAATTAACTTTTCACAAACAGGTAATTTCTTTGATATTACTTATTTTGAGGGTGGGCAGACAAATCATCAGCTAATTTTTGATGATCGTGGATTTGTTTCAAGTATCATCTATTTTGAAAATGATCAACCTTACTACCAAGATTATTTAAATTTACAAGGTATATGGCAGTTTAGGGAATTTTTGGGTACAGAAAATCATCAAGTACTTATCAACCCTGAGGCACAGGCTACATTTACAAAAGAAGTTTACCGAGATATCGAAGAATTGATCAATGAAAAACTAGATCAGTATTTAACTTCTTCGCTAACCAAGGATGATACGATTGTGATTTCGTCAGATGTGCAGCACAATCACTTTTTCCAAAAGATTAAGGAAAACCATCATGTTATCTTGTCTTTTTTTGGAGATCGCTATCCAATTACAAACCAGGAGCAGCTGCTAACGGATTTGACAGACACGCCGTTCTTCGTTGTTGATAGTTTAAATAAAATTGAAACGATAGCAGCTAATGTTGATCTAGAACAGTTGCCAGGATTTTATGAGATTCCGCCTTATGATACTCATCTAAACCTAGGACATAGTCAAAGAAAAAAAGAGTTAATTGTTTACGTCAATTACGACAATCTACCAGCAGATCAAATTCAATATGTGTTTACGACTTTGTTTGAAATGATGTTGAAAAATGAATGGATTGACTTGCTGGTTGGAACACAAAGTCAGGATTTTGGCCGAGAGGCCTATATAAAACAGGTACTAGAAAACTATCGAACTCTTAAGCCAGAATATGAACAAGAATTGATTTTTGTTGATAAAGAGAAGAGAGCGAGAGGTGAGAACCGAGTTCTTGATGATGAAGAGGAGATTGTTCGCGAACGGATTGATATTGAAACCATTCATAGCGACAGCGATTTGATTAAAGTTCTGAAGTACGTTCGTATTATACTAGATTTGGGAACTCCAGCTGATGTGTTGACTCAAATCGCTGGCATTAGTGGAGGGATCCCTCAGGTTAACTTGTATAGTTCTTCTTATGTGAAGCATGGAGAAAATGGTTGGATTCTAGATGATATTTCGGATTTTGAAGAGGCACTCTTATACTACCTCACAAACTTAGAACATTGGAATCAATCTCTAGTTCACTCAGTCAAGAAGATTGAACAGTATACAAGGGGTGAGATTGTCGATATGTGGAAAAATACCATAAAGGAATTAAAAGGAAATGAAAAAAATTAGTGTTTTGCAAATTGCTGATGAAAATTGGCAGGAGCAATATGAAATTCCTAGTAATATAAAATGGACATTTGTCAAACCAGAAGACATCGTCTCTTTATTGCCAGAAGACATCGGGATCTTAAATAGAGAAGTTGAGGCGGAAAACGGGAAAAAAAAGAAGAAAAAAGTAGACAAACCGTTTGATGTCGTGTTGGTAGATACTGCTGAATATTTAGAGTATGTCACTATCTTGGATCAGAAAATTCAGGTTTACCGTATGTTCTATCATGAGCGTTGTCAAATCACTACAAAAACGCTGGAACGATTTCTTTTGCGCAAAAAAGCTGTGAAAACAAATTTTGAAAATCCAGAGCAGATGCTACATATATTTTCACGTGGTTTTTTCTCCAAGCAAAATGGAACGAAACTAAGTGTTAATCATCTAGTCGCTGCACCATCTTTTGAGGGTCAAATCAGTTATGAAGGGACAAACTACCTTCGTTTGTGTGGCCGATACGGTGAAGATTATCAGACTATTGCGACCTATCAACATAATGTTTTTCTGAGTGGGGAGATGCCCTTAGATCTGTGGCCTGAGTTCAGGGTTTCAGAAGGTTGTTCGATCCGCTACGTTGTCAAAGGTTTTCCAGCTGGAAATTCTCCCATGCAAGAATGGATTTATGATGAAACGAACTTTGATCGGCCTCTGACGTTAGATGTAAATGATTCGTATTATTTGAGTATCAGTATTCAAGCAAAGGGACAAGGGATTGTAAAACTTGGTCCCTGCCACTATCGAGACTCCCATCTAGGCTATGGAGACTTGTTAGTCGGAGGAAAACGAATTAGCGATAAAAATAGAGAAGAACTGATTTATTTCTTCCATCCAGGAGATTTGAAACCACCGTTGAACATCTATTTTTCAGGGTACCGTCCCGCAGAGGGATTCGAGGGATACTGGATGATGAATAATTTGGGATCGCCATTCTTACTAGTAGGGGATCCGCGTTCAGAAGGGGGCGCATTCTATCTTGGATCGGAGGAGCTGGAACAAAAACTTCTCCAAGTGGTTCATAACTGCTTAGATGAACTCGGCTTTACGAAGGAACAACTGACCTTGTCAGGTTTGTCAATGGGGACTTTTGGCGCCCTTTACTATAGTTCTAAGTTGGAACCTCATGCCGTCATTGTCGGAAAACCTCTTGTAAACTTAGGAGATATGGCAGAAAATGAGTCAACTATTCGTCCGGGAGGATTTCCAACGTCACTGGATTTGGTGTACCGCACAATAGGGGAGTTATCAAGTGAAGCTACAGCTCAGCTTAACGAACGTTTCTGGACGGCTTTTGAGTCAGCTGATTTCTCAAGAACAAAATTCATTATCTCCTTTATGTATCAAGATGACTATGATATGTCGGCCTATCCCGATATGCTGGATGAGTTAGGACAGCGAGATTATCGCGTCAGCGTTATCAGTAAGGGATTGACTGGACGACACAACGACGATACACAAGGTATTGTCGAATGGTTCTTTAATCAATATAAAACGCTATTAATGAATAGTTTTGAAAGGGAGTTTAAATCGTGAGATACAAGGAAGAAGTCTATTTTGCTTATTGGGATATCCAAAGCATATCTCAGTATCTATACGGTTCATCTGTCAAACTGTTAGATGGTGGTCATGTTTTGTATGAAAACCAGTTCATGCCTTCGGGGACAGTTATTCATGAATGGCATTCACGGGCAAACTATCAGGCCTTACGCAATACGAGTCAGCTTCCTGAATTGAAACGTGGGCAAAACTATATTTTTGGCAGTCATATAGAAACCATCCCAGAAAATTCAACATACTTAAAAGTTGAATTTATGGATGCTCGAGATGAAGAAATTTCGAATCAGATCATTAAACAGGGAGAGAGAGTCAGCGTATGCGTTCCAGATAATACACAATATTATAAGGTGCAGTTAGTCAGCTCGGGTTGTCATCGCTTCCTTTTTGAAGGGATTTATGTTGCTGAGGAGCAGTTGGCGGATTATACAGTGGATCGCTACTGGATTTCTGATTTGCTTCATCAGGATTCCGAGAAAGAAACGATGTATGTTTGCTTTACTGAACCTGAACTCAATCGAACAGGTTTTATTCCAGAACGTGTTCGTGAACATTTCTCAAATGTATTGATTGTTAATTCGTCTTATAGAGAAGCGCTCCTATACATGGAGGAACGTTTTTACGAAACCTTGCTTGAAACGATTGAAGAATTAGCGCAAGAGCATCTTTTTGAAAAAGTGGCTTTTGTTGGTTATGGAGCGATTTCTAATATTGCGGCCTTGCATTACTCCAAACAATTTGGAAATTCATACGCTCTTGTGACGGATGAGTTTTTAAGCGAACTAGACTATCAACGCTTGCTGGAACGTTACCGTAGTCGAGTAAATCCGCCTATTTTTAAAGAATTATTGCTACAGCAATTTAATCCGACAAAAGTTAAGGAATATGCGGACTTGAAGACTAGACCACGTGAACTAGCAAACATTGAATATTTATTAGATAAGTCATTTTTACTTCAAGCAATTGACTTGGAAAAGATTGAAGAGTGGATGAGAGAGAATGAAAACTAAACGATTCAATTTGACCAACTCCTATAAACTAATGCGTTACAAAAAGATTTTGGAGAAGGTTAATAAACTATCTGATAGTTATGCAGCTATGTCAAATGAGAAACTGCAAGCTCAGACAAAATGGTTTAAAGAACGCCTTTCTGGAGGAGAAAGCTTGCAGTCCATTTTGCCAGAAGCGTACGCAACCATTCGTGAGGCAGCCAAGCGTGTATTAGGATTATATCCTTATGATGTTCAGGTTTTAGGGGCCTTGGTTATGCAAGACAATCAGATTGCAGAAATGAGAACAGGGGAAGGAAAAACCTTGACAGCTATCCTTCCTTTATACCTAAATGCTTTGACGGAAAAAAGTACGATCCTAGTCACGGCCAATGAATATTTGGCAGCGCGTGATGCTAAACAAATGGCACCCGTTTTTCGATTTTTAGGAATGACAGTTGGGGTTGGTGTCTCGGACGATCCGACAAAAAAACTTAAAATTCCTCAAAAACAACAAATCTATAAGAATGATATTGTCTATACAACACATAGTGCGTTAGGGTTTGATTACCTAGAAGAAAACTTGGCGACATCTCAATCAAAGAAGTTTTTGCCAAAATTTTATTTTTGTTTGGTCGATGAAGTAGATGCAGCCTTGCTAGATAGTGCGCAGATGCCTCTAATCATTTCAGGTTCTCCTCGGGTGCAATCCAACCTCTTTCTCTCGTGTGATGAGTTTGTAAAAACTCTAAAAGAAGGGGAAGATTTTAATTTAGACTCCACTCGGACGTCTGTATGGTTGACGAGAAAAGGAGTAAAGGAAGCAGAGGTTTATTTCCGCGTCCAGAATGCCTATGATCCAGATAATTACCAGCTCATTCGCCAAATTAACCTAGCTTTGAGAGCTAACCACTTATTTGAAAAAGATCGTCAGTACACAGTGGATAATGGCGAAGTTAAACTGATGGATGAGGCGACAGGACGTCTCTTGGAAGGAAACAAACTCCAATCAGGACTGCACCAAGCACTAGAAGCCAGAGAACGTGTGAAAATCACATTGGAAACGCGTTCGATGGCCTCTATCACCTATCAAAATTTATTTAGAATGTTTCCAAAATTAGCAGGAATGACGGGTACTGGTAAAGTTTGTGAGGAGGAGTTCAGAGACGTTTACGACTTGGGAGTCGTAGTTGTTCCTACACGAAAACCCAATTTACGAATTGATTATCCAGATGAAATCTATCTCACGATTCCTCAAAAATTATATGCTTCATTGGAGTATATCAAAAAATTACATAAAAAAGGTCAGCCAGTTTTAATTGCGACAGGATCAGTTGGAATGTCTGAGATTTATTCTATGCTCTTACTCCAAGAGGGAATCGCCCATAATGTTTTGAACGCCCATAATGCAGCGAAAGAGGCTGAGATGATCGCACTGGCTGGTAGACGCTCTGCAGTGACGGTAGCAACATCAATGGCAGGTCGTGGAACAGATATTATCTTGGAAGAAGGGGTTGCTGAGTTGGGTGGACTCGCTGTTGTTGGAACAGAGAGAATGTCCAGTGAGCGAGTGGATTTGCAGCTTCGCGGTCGTGCCGGACGACAAGGCGCTCCAGGATTGAGCAAATTCTTTATTTCTCTTGAGGATGATCTTATTTCTAAGTCTGGTAGCAAATGGATTAGTGAGTACTATCACAAAGAAATTGCAAAACCAGAGGAAAAACAAAAGATTCATTTGACCTCTCGTCGTATTAGATATGCGGTTGAAGAAGCTCAGAAGAATAGTGATAACGCGTCAGCGGCTTCCAGACGTTCAACGGAACGATATGATGAAAGTATCCGTATTCAGCGACAGATTATCTACAATAAGCGTAATAAGCTCATCTCTCATCCAGACTTTGATTTGACTTATTTCTTGTCTATCCTATCGGATGCAGTGGACATTTATACAAGTAAAACACCGTTTAAAGAGCGGGCGGATTTATTTCGCTTTGTTTTGGATAACATTAGTTATTACTGCGAGGATATTCCAGATGATCTAGATGTCACGGATTTACGGCAAGTTAAAAAGTTTTTATCTGACCTCCTTGTTTCAGAATACCAGCAGAAAAAAGATAAAATCAAGGATTCAGAGTTGTTCAATCAATTTCAACGAACTGTTGTTTTGAGAGCGATAGATGACTGTTGGGTTGAGCAAGTTGACTATTTACAGCAATTTCAAGGTTTGGTGTCTAGTCAAGGGTATGCCCAAAAAAATCCTGTCTTTGAGTTTCATAAAGAAGCTTTTAAATCATACAAAAGAATGAATGCAGATATAAATCTAAACATTATAAAAAATATGGCATTGAGTTACATTAATATTAAGCCTTCTGGGAAATTAGAAGTTTTCTTTGGCTAATGCTTTGACAGATTCTGTTGTAGACTTTATAATGATGATATAACTGTATTTTTGGAGAAAATCATATTATGAGCAAAAATAATAACGAAGAGCTAAAGGGATTTAAACGTTTGATATCAAAGTTTAAGCAAAAGGGTAGGGAAGATAGTGATTACCGTAGCCTGGATGCAACTAAATCAAAGCCCGTTAGTCGAAAACTCAAAGAGCAAAAGGAAATTATTCTGAGTGCTAGTGAAGATCTTGAGTTACCAACAGAATCAGTTTCTGTCATGGAAGCCTTAGAAGACTTTCAGGAAAGGAACAGTTTGGGAGTGGCTGACTTGATAAGGGATGTTAGTCAGAGCTTGTCAACTAGCGCTTTAGCTTCCCTCAGCCTTTCTGTCGCAGATTCGTACAGTGAGTCGTTTAGCCAGAGTATATTAGCAAAAGGATTCTCGCTTCGAGAGTCCATGTCTGAGAACTACTCATTAGTGGTCTCTTCTTCAGAATCTGAATTTGAGTCCCTTTCCTTGGTTGATAGCCTCTCTGTTTCTGAGCATTTGACAGGGGAGTCCCTTTGTCAGGATACGGATGCATTCTCTTTGAGTGAAAGTATTGCATACTCAGAGTCTCTTTCTTATGATCAAAATCCTAGTGTCTCCGAGTCCCTTTCCTTGAGTGAATCGGAACAAGCGAGTCAGAGTGTCTCCGAGTCTGAGTTCTATAGCCTAAGCCAGAGCGAGTGGGAATCTGTTTCAGACTCCCAAAGTCACTCAGAATCAGAGTGGTGGAGTTCTTCCGAATCAGAACAAGCGAGTCAGAGTGTTTCTGAGTCCGAGTTCTATAGCCTGAGCCAGAGTGAATGGGAATCCATATCCGAATCCCAAAGTCACTCAGAAGAAGAGTGGTGGAGTTATTCCGAATCAGAACAAGCAAGTCAGAGTATTTCCGAGTCTGAGTTCTATAGCTTGAGCCAGAGTGAGTGGGAAACCGTTTCAGAATCTCAA
>NZ_MZNX01000004.1:457-9756 GCF_004353325.1 Streptococcus downii | reverse complement strand
GAAACCGTTTCAGAATCTCAAAGTTATTCAGAATCAGAGTGGTGGAGCTACTCCGAATCAGAACAAGCGAGCCAGAGTGCCTCTGAGTCCGAGTTCTATAGCCTGAGCCAGAGTGAATGGGAATCACTTTCTGAATCTCAAAGCTCTTCAGAATCAGAGTGGTGGAGTTCTTCCGAATCAGAACAAGCGAGTCAGAGTATTTCTGAGTCTGAGTTCTATAGCCTAAGCCAGAGCGAGTGGGA
This sequence comes from Streptococcus downii, assembly GCF_004353325.1. Lineage (NCBI taxonomy): Bacteria > Bacillati > Bacillota > Bacilli > Lactobacillales > Streptococcaceae > Streptococcus > Streptococcus downii. The sequence continues at coordinate 9,514 of NZ_MZNX01000004.1, read as the reverse complement.
ATCCATATCCGAATCCCAAAGCTCTTCAGAATCAGAGTGGTGGAGTTCTTCCGAATCAGAACAAGCGAGTCAGAGTGTTTCCGAGTCCGAGTTCTATAGCCTGAGCCAGAGCGAATGGGAATCGATTTCCGAATCTCATTCCTTGAGTGAGATGATTTCTCATCTACTTTCTGAGTCCGAGTCGTTAAGTTTGAGCGAAATCCTCTATCTCAGTGAGTCCGAATCCTTAAGTCAAAGTCAACAAATATCTGAATCTTTAAGTCAAAGTCAGAGTGTAGCTGATTCGGTGAGTTTTAGGAAAGCATCCCTATCTCAATCCTATAGTATGTTAGAATCAGAATTTGGTTCCTACAGACAGAGTGTGGCGGAGACAGAAGTATTCGCGCATGACTTGCATGCTTCGGAACGTCTGTATAAGAGCCTCTCTGAACTGGATATGAGCCCTCTAACTCACCAGCAAAAAGTGCAAGGAGTGATGACGCCTGAAATTTTTGAAGAAGAATCATCTCAAGCACATATTGCTGAGGAGCAACAGGAGCTTGAAAACAGAGAAGAATCAATAAAGAATGTAGATTTGCAAGACTCTCTGAAACATCTGTCTCACTATTCAGAATCAAATGGAACAAATTTAAGGATGACGGAACGTCAACTCTATCACTTACTCAGACCAGGTTCGCAGCCCCTAGCACGTGACTTAAGAAATGTTGCAAGTGAATTGTCTGGTTTGGCTGCTATTACTCAAAAAAAGGAAGATACTAAATTATCCTAAAAATATCAGAACTTGCAATCATTAAATAGAAATAATAAAAATCAAAAGGAGTCGCTATGATTAGAAATATGATGTCAAATAGTAACAAAGGTTTGGGTACTACAGATGTACTACCAGTTGACCAATCTCGGATAGAAGTTTTGAATGGAACAGTTGACTACAAAAATGTACCTTTAGGATCTTATGATATCCTAGGGAGATTTGCTTCAGTAGCTCAGAGAGATTATACGGAAGAGCTGAATTTAATTCAATCAATGGGTTTTAATGCCTATAGAATCTCGATTTCTTGGGCACGCATCTTTCCAAATGGTGAAGAGCTGCAGCCGAGTGAAGAGGGGTTGAAATATTATGAAGCAATCATCGACGACGTATTAGAAAAAGATATCGAACCGATTGTGACCTTGAGTCACTTTGACCTTCCGCTGAATCTATACGAAAAATATGGAGCTTGGAAAAGCCGCAAGATGATTGAACTCTTTGAGCGTTACGCAGAAGCTGTCTTTCAGTACTTTAAGGACAAAGTGAAGTATTGGATTACCTTCAATGAGTTCAACGTTTTGCACCATTTGCCGTTTCTTGGTGGAGGATTGTCTTTTGGAGCAGATGACAATCAAGAACAGGTGATTTGGCAAGCAGCTCATTATCAATTAGTTGCTTCTGCACGTGCAATCAAGCTCGGAAAAACAATCAACCCAGAGTTTCAGTTTGGTGGGATGATGGTTGTTAGTAAAAACTACAGTCAGCAAACTGAAAATGCTATTGATGTAATGGAAGCAGAAGTCAAAGATAGGGAAAATTATTTGTTTACAGACGTGCAAGTTCGTGGATACTACCCAAATCACTTTTTGCGTCGTTTAGAACGTGATCAAATCGCCTTGGATATTGAAAACGACGACCTCTTTGTTCTAAGAGATGGGAAAATTGACTTTGTCAGCTTCAGTTATTATGCATCAAGCAATTCCCAAGAAGTTTTTATCAACAAATATGCAAGTAATGGCCAAAATCAAAATCGCATTGATTCTGTGGGACTTCGTCTCGTGATGAACAATCTTTACGATCGTTACCAAAAACCACTCTTCGTCGTGGAAGATGATGTGGTCTTGGATGATTCAAATAGCGTAGCAACTGAAGAATTGAAAACAAACATCCAAGAGATCGTGAAAACAGTCGAGTATGATGGTGTGGAATTGCTTGGCTATACACCGCTTACTTGGACGGAACTAAATTTTTAAAATAGGAAGTAATAACTGAATTTCTTCTACCCTAGAAGTAGTGTTCGTATTTTTACTTTTGAAAATGTCTGATCTATCAATCAGACATTTTTTTAGAAATAGATGGATTTTAAGCTAAGTTCGGGTTTTGCTTGATAGCAGCTTAGGATATTTTCCTTATTTGGAGCTTAGAAAAGAATAGCAATTTGCGCTATTTTATGCTACAATGAGGGGTAGTGGTGTAAATCAGAATAAGTAAGGAATAGAGGGAGCAAAATGAGACTGAAGAAAACATTGTTCGGTAACTACCGTGCTAAGGAAGTCGAAGATTGTATCGAAGCATTAGAGGAAGGATTCGATCGTGAAATTCAAAAGAAGAATGAAAAAATCGAATCTCTACGTAAAAAAATCGACTCTATGAAGAATCAAGAAAAAGAGATCGGTGAAGCAGTCATTTATGCTAAATCTCTTGTCATTGAAGCTCATGATAGGGCCGAAAAAGAAGCTAAAGAAGTTTTAGAAAAGGCACAAAAAGACTACTTGGATACGAGAGAATCTATTCTCGAAGAAATCGATACTCTGACCAAAAAACGGGCAGAGGCTGAGAGATTGTATAATTTACAAAAAGAAAAAATTAAAAATATTATTAGTCGAATTGATGATTTTCTAGAACTGGACGATATCGATGGCAAACCAAAAGATATCAAAAAAATTCAAGAATTGCGTAAAGAACTTGATAGACCAGAAGAAGTTGCTAAGGAGAAAGAAGAGGTGGTGCCTGAGAGAGAGAAAATCCATCTCGAACAACCCCTTGCAAAAACAGGAACAGATAGTACCATCTCTGTCAGCTACATCACTTCACGTCGCGCAAAACCTAAAAAGAAAGACGAAGATAAGTTAGATGATGATAAGGGTAAGAGAATCAAACGTCTTTCAAGAATTAAACGAGATAACTTTTTGTAAGAGGATAATCAAATATGACAATTTATAACATCAATTTGGGGATTGGCTGGGCGAGTAGCGGTGTAGAATATGCGCAGATCTACCGTGCAAAATTGCTTCGTAGTGTTGGCTTAGAAGCGAAGTTCATCTTTATGGATTTTATATCTGCTGATAACATTGAACATTTGACAAAGAATATCGGCTTTGAAGATTCTGAGGTTATCTGGCTTTATCAGCACTTTACAGATGTCAAAATTGCACCGACGACCTATACGCTAGCACAGGTCTTAGCGAGTTTCGATAAAGAGCCCCTCGAAATTATCCGCGACACCGATATGAAGACGATCCGACTAGTATTTGGTGATGGTGATTTTGTGACTTGTTATGCCTGTGATATGGACAAAGAGTTGATTGAGCGCGCTGAAATTGTTTCGCGTGGTTGTTTGATTCAAAAAGAGTACTACACTTATACGAAGAATTTTATCGAGTATTTTAGTCCGATGAATGGTCATGCGCAATTATATCAACGTACCTGGCTCAATGAAGATGGCAGTGTGGCTTATGAAGAAATCATCAATGATGTCGATGGTAGACAGGAGACGCAAGTCTATCGTTTCCCAAATCATGTTTTCTATTCTAAGCAAGAGTTTGTCGCACATTTTATGAGAAGTCTGTCTCTGACGGACAAAGATTTATTGATCTTAGACCGAGAGACAGATATTGGTCAAGCTATCTTTGCTAATAAGGGCGCTGCAAAGCTAGTCGTAATCGTTCATGCAGACCACTTTAGTGAAAATCCTGCTGAGAAAGACTATATTTTATGGAATAACTATTATGAGTATCAGTTCGAATATGCTGACGAAGTGGACTATATCATTAACTCGACCGATGCGCAAACGAACCTACTCAAAGAACAATTCGCCCAATATACAACCATCAAACCAAAGGAAATCTTGACTATTCCAGTGGGAAGTTTGGATCAATTGCGTCATCCAGAAGGAGAGCGCAAGCCGTTTGGATTGATTACAGCTTCGCGCTTGGCCAGTGAAAAGCATATCGATTGGTTGATTCACTCTGTAGTGAAGGCACATGAGCAATTACCTGAAATTACTTTTGATATCTATGGTACGGGTGGCGAAAGAGCCATGTTGGAGCAGTTGATTCATGAGTTAAATGCAGAAGACTATATTCGTCTGATGGGGCATCACCACATGGCAGATGTGTATCGAAATTACTCTGCTTACCTCTCTGCCTCCACAAGTGAAGGATTTGGTTTGACCTTGTTAGAGGCGGTTGGTTCTGGTCTGCCAATTATTGGTTTTGATGTACGTTATGGAAATCCAACCTTTATCCGTGATGGGGAAAATGGTTACTTGATTCCTGAGGTGCGTCCAGATGATTTGGATGCAATGACAACGGAATACGCAGAAAAGATTGTCCAGCTATTTACTCAACATTCTCAAGAAGATCTATCCCGTGTGTCCTACGAGGTGGCAGAACCATATCTTGATGAACATATCGCCCAGCGTTGGTATGATCTTGTTCAATCTGCACAGCATCAGTAGGGATTCGAAAAGAAAGGCATAAACACTATGATTTGTTTATTTGAACGCTATGATCAAGCGAGTTTTGATTTACTACGTTCACTTAAGGCAGCTGGGCTAGACTGCCCTGTTGTCGTGATCCGAGACGATGGCTACCTCGCACCTGATGTCGAGTCGCCTTACAGTTACTTTACTGGAGATGTGGCTTCAGAGGACGATCTACCTCTTTATTTTAACCTTGTTCCGAAACCTCATTTGTGGGAAATTCGCTCGAGCAATGTTAATGGTGAAATCTTGAATATGGGTAAGAAACGTGCCAATATCTTTTACCGTCAACCGACACATGAACGTCGCGTGCGTGCAGTCGAGTGGTTGGATGATCAAGGTCGTGTACGCGCTGCAGACATTTACAATCGCAAGGGACGTCTCTTTGCACAGATTACCTATGATGATGCCCAATGTCCAACTCATACACGCTATTTTAATCAAGATAACGTAACGGTGATTATGGAAAATCATCTAACAGAGGATATTGTCTTAACCCTTGATGGAAAACGCCATATTTTTAATTCTAAGCAAGAGTTTGTAATCTTTTACTTGCGATATCGTGGATATGATACAGATCGCATTATCTATAATTCTCTAGCAACACCATTTTTAGTAGCTGTTGGTCTGACTCCGAAAGAAGGACGAGCAGAGGATATTCTCTTCTGGCAGGAGCCAATTGGAGAGGAGTTGCCGGGTAACATGAAGGCAGCGATGCAGTTGCCTCATCGCAACATCCGTATCGCAGTACAGGACAAGCAAGTTTATGATAAAATCCTCAAGCTTGCGACACCAAAAGAGAAGAGTTACTTCCGCAATGTTGGTTATCTCTATCAATACCATCGCCTCAATAATATGAATCCAGAAGCTTTGATTCTGACGAATAGTGACCAAATCGAGCAAATTGAACCACTTTTGACTCAATTACCAAATGTTCATTTCCATATTGGAGCGATTACTGAGATGTCAAGTCGTTTAATGGAATTAAATCGCTATCCGAATATTTCCCTCTACCCTAATATTCGTCCAGCTAAGGTGAGTGAGCTCTTTGCTCGCTGTGACTTGTATCTGGATATCAATATCAGTGATGAAATTCTCAATGGTAGTCGAACAGCTTTTGAGAATAATATGCTGATTCTCAGTTTTGAGACGACTTGTCACAATCGTCGTTTCGTTGCAGAAAGCCACATTTATCCGGTGGAAAATGTATCAGCCATGGTAGGTAAGATTCAGGGAGTTCTCTCTCTTCCGTCTGAAATGGAGGCTGCTCTTGCTAAGCAAAAACAGGCGGCGAATCAGGCTGATCTGGAAGCCTACAAGGCAATTTTATAAGCTAATAAGACAAGGGCTTGCTTTCGATGAAAGCAAGTTCCTTTCTATCAACAGAAAAGGAGGAACACATGTCTAACAAGGACAATGGCATTTTACAAGAACATATACGAGAACAGCTAGATAATCGAAAGAAACCCCTAAAAAGGGAGAAGCAAGATTTTAGCATGATTGCCGTGCTGGGCGGAGTTCTCTTTCTCGTAACTCTTTTGGTCACACTACTCATGCAGTTGGGACGCTTTTTTTAGGAACTTTTCTGGATGGAGGTGGTCTCCAGAAAAGATGAACCTTGACGATTTGCTCGTCAAGGTTTTTTTGTTCCTGTCTAACTGAACTAGTGTGAAAGGGTGGGGGAAGGAAGAGATTTCGAAAGATAATAAAACGTTTTCAATTATTTGATCCTTGAAAGCGAATTTTAGGTAAAAATTATGTGTTTTCATTTGTCATTTCGAGTATAATTGCTTGAAAAGGAGGAGCTATTTTGATAGAATGGTAAATGGTATATACTAGTTAAAAGCAACTGGTATATCCCAGATGGAATCTGCTTTTTCTGAGTCAAAGGGATAAAAACTGAGACTGACTGCGGCTTTTATTGGTTTTGGTTTTGAGAGGGTAGCGCAACTACGCTTTGTTAATGATCATGAGGTTAACAAAGGGTCGCATTTTGATGAAAAGAAAGGAAACAAATGTTTCGAAGTAAAAAGTTTAACAAAGATTTCGAGATCGTAGATGAGAAAAAGCGTTATAAGCTTTACAAGTCGGGTAAAAACTGGGTAAAAGCCTCGAACTCTCAATTGGATCTCTTCCGTATTGGTGGGATGGGCGAAGTTGTCTCTAGTACCCTGTCAGACACTGAAGAACTTGATCACGCACACCTTAGTTTTAACACGCTAGCGGGCATAGGGGGAATCCTGGCCGCGGGAGCTGCAGGATTTGTGATGACTCAAGAGCAAACTGTTTATGCGGATGAAACATCTGAGTATGCAGAAAAGGATAAAACAGTCATCGCAGCTGAACCAAAAGCGGCTGAAACAACTGAAACAAGTACTAACTCAATCATTGCTCAAGCGCAAGCAGAAGTAAAGAAAGCTCAAACAGAACAAGCATCTGCAACAGCTTCTGTATCAGTCAGTCAATCTGTTGAGGCTCAAGCGAGTGCGAGTCAGTCAGCATCTGTAAGTGCTTCAACATCAGCGAGTCAGTCAGTATCTGCAAGTGCTTCAACATCAGCAAGTCAGTCAACTGCTCCAGCATCTGCCTCAGCTAGTCAATCAACATCAGCTCCTGCATCAGCTTCAGCAAGTGCCAAAGCATCTGCATCAGTAAGCTCTACACCATCAGCGTCAGCGAGCGCTCAAGCTTCAACTTCACTAGTTGAGAGCACTAGTGCAACGAGTGGATCAGAAGTACAAGCATCTGTCTCAACTTCTACATCAGCATCACTCAATGCCGATACCAAACCTGCAGCTAGCTTAGCATCAAGCAAACTCGGTGATGCTTTGTCTAGTGCAACTCAACTTAGTAGCCAAGCAGCAACAACAAGCAACAACCTTGCAGCTGGTGTTGTAGCAGATAAGAACCAAGCCCAAGGTAAGGATACAACCAAGCAAGCTGAGAAAAACCAAAAGGTTGACAATACTGTAGCGACTGCACCAAAGACAGGGTATTCTGGATTTAGAGCAAATCCGATCGATACTGGATCAAAAGAACCTTTCTTTCTAAATACCGATCCATATAGCATCAACTCTCCAGAAACAAGTGGTCGTTTAAATAGACAACGGGTCTTTCTGGGACGAGCAGGTGTTCCTTTCTCGGTAACATATTATATGCATAAGTCTCAATTTGATGCGGACGAATATCCTTACGGTTCATATAAGGATAGTGAGTTTGCAGGACTTTCTCCAAGACAAACTCTAGAGACTCGAAACTGGCAAGAAGCACAAGAGAAATATAATATTACCTCGGAAACAGGTCGTGTGGAAGTGGCTCCTGGACGTTATATTCCATATGTAACTTTCAAGAGTGATAATCCAAAAGCATTTAGTAGTAGTGTCAATCTGGATGTGACCTTTGATGGACGTAGCTTTCCTCAAACCAGCATATTCATGAACCTTACTACTACTCAGTTTAAGGGACCTGCTGTAACGTATGATGCTGAGGGGAAAAAAGAAGCATTGGCTCCTCTTGCAAAATATAAAGTAGGCGATAGAGTTAATGAAACTTTATATTTCCATAATGATATACAGTATAGATATGAGCAAGATGCTAAAAATTCTATGTTTTTGTACACTGGTAATGGTGGTACAACAAAATATAGTGGCTTGAGGTATATTGTAGGGGTGGAAAGGCGTGCTGATTTCACCTATGTTCCAAAACTCACTATTACAGGGACGGTTTTAACTGAAAATCCTAATATGCTCGTCAGACAGACTAATGGATCGGGAGGTAAGGATGCTGAATTCTTTACCTATCTAGGCCGTCCAGAAGAAGTTGTAACTGAGGCTGCGCAGGAGTCAATTATCAACAAGAGCAAAGACTCACTAACTCCTTCCCCTGAACCACTAGTTCCTGAAGTTGAAGTTGGTAAACGAGTTAATGAAACTTTATATGTTCATGATGGTAATAACAAAGGAGACAAGTCTGTTGGTTCTTGGCAAAGTCCTTACCTTGCAGATCAAGCGGTTGAACTGATTCATGGTAAGAAAGAACTAGAAGCACTTGGATTAACAGTTACTACTAAAACCGTTCCATCAGGGGGTGGTAAAACTGGCTATATCCCATCTATCCAAATTTCTGGGACGCCTACTGGAACAGGAACTGTAACACTTAAAATTAAGATTACTGACGAAGCAGGACAGCTTAACTTTAAGGACATTCAAGTAAATGTTAAAGAGAGCGGATCCCTTAGCCAATCAGCTTCAGCATCTGTATCTGCAAGCCAAAGCGCTTCAGCATCTATCTCAGCAAGCATCAGTGCTAGCCAATCAGCATCTATCTCAGCAAATGCTAGCCAAAGTGCATCAGCAAGTGCAAGCGTGAGCAGTAGCGTATCTGCTTCTGTATCAGGAAGCCAAAGTACGAGTGCATCACTCAGCGCAAGTCGCTCAGCTTCAGCTTCTGTAAGCTCAAGCCAATCAGCTAGCGCATCAGTATCTGCAAGTCGCTCAGCTTCAGCTTCTGTAAGTTCGAGCCGTTCGGCCAGTGCGTCAGCTAGCGC
>NZ_MZNX01000004.1:0-407 GCF_004353325.1 Streptococcus downii | reverse complement strand
TCAGCTAGCCAATCAGCATCAGCATCTGTAAGTGCAAGCGACTCAGCGTCTGTATCAGCTAGTCAATCAGCTTCAGCTTCAGTATCTGCAAGTCGCTCAGTTTCAGCTTCTGTAAGTTCGAGCCGTTCGGCCAGTGCGTCAGCTAGCGCATCGCTTAGCTCAAGCCGTTCGGCCAGTGCCTCAGCTAGTGCATCGCTCAGCGCGAGTCGTTCAGCAAGCACATCAGTAAGCTCAAGTCGCTCAGCTTCAGCGTCTGTAAGTGCAAGCCAATCAGCTAGCGCATCAGTAAGCTCAAGTCAATCAGCTTCAGCGTCAGTAAGTGCAAGTCAATCAGCTAGCGCATCAGTAAGCTCAAGCCAATCAGCTTCAGCATCAGTAAGCTCAAGTCAATCGGCTTCAGCATCTGT
>NZ_MZNX01000003.1:0-20020 GCF_004353325.1 Streptococcus downii | reverse complement strand
CAAGGATAAGTGTTTCAAGTTTCATGGGGTATTTAAAAGGTAAAAGTGCACTCATGATGTTTGACAAACACGCTAATCTCAAGTATAAGTTTGGGAATCGGCATTTCTGGGCAGAGGGTTATTATGTGAGTACAGTGGGACTTAATGAAGCCACAATTAAGAAATATATTCAAGATTAAAGAAATTATCCAGTGGATGATTTCTTCACGAGTATGAAAATTCGAGAACGAGTAAAGCATGATATATCATTGGATAAATTAAGTGTAAAATAATATGAGGATCCCTTTAGGGATAGTGGTAAGTAATGCGAACACCTCTTTGAGAGGTTTGTGAAGAGTCAAGAGCAATGAGGCTTGAACAAAGTGAAAGCCAGCGTCTTTAGGCGCTGGCTGGTAATTTGGGCTTATAGCCCTGGTGCAAACCACCCGTTAGACGGGTGGTTATGATTTTGTAGGAATAGAAATTTCAATCAGTTTATCTGAATAAAGCGTCTTGATATTAGCTTCATCAATTTTTTGTTTATCAATCTTGCGTTTCATGAAGAAATCTTGAATAGTTTCGATTTCTGGTTCACGAATAGCGCGGTGTTTGTTGGAAATGAGGATTTCATAGTGAAGCGGAGCTTGTGTGAAAATCACATCTGTGTTTCCAGCAGAATAGACCTCAACAAGGGTTGCGTCAGTACTTTCTAATTGGCTTTTAACAAGTTGCGAGTGTGAATTAGTCGTGTTGATAAGCTTCATAATAGTTCCTCCGATTTTCTAACTCTATTATAGCACTTTTTGGATAAAATCGTGTATTTTAGTCAATTCTATGCTGAATTTTCCAAGCTTCTATTCCCCATTTATGGCTACCACGTTTGAGTTTTTCAATTGCTTCATCAATAGGAAACCAAGCAATATGATTAAAGTCTTCTAAAGGTTTTTGTACTTCCTCGAAAGAAATAGCTTCGTAGAGATAAGCTGGGTTGTAGTAGTAGGTATCACGGTGGCGAGAGTAAAAATACTCATCAGCTTGCCCATAATAGGTTCCGATTTCAGCTGTAAAGCCTAGTTCTTCGATTAGTTCTCTCTTCAGTGCTTCTTGATGGTCTTCGCCTGCCTCAATCTCTCCACCTGGCAAGAACCAAGCACCATTGGGAGCTTGAACTAAGACAATTTGTTTTTTTTCTGGATCAGGAATAACTACGTAAACGCCGTAGCGGGGCAGGTAGGTCACATTCTCTCTTTTTTCACCAAAAGTTGGGTTTGCCATAGAACTTTCCTCATTCTCTAGTATCTTTATTATTATCATAATGGACGAGGGGCAAGCTGTCAAGAATAAACAGTTATTTTAGTAAAAAAAGGTGCAGAAATTGATGGACTTCCTGCACCTGTTAGATCGTTTTATTCTTCTTTTTCAGAAGTATTCTCTTCTGCTTTCTCACTTTTCTTGGCAGATTTGATTTGAATCTTACCATTGCTTGTCATAACGGCCTTGAGGTCTTTCTCACTTGGGTTTTCAAGGTAGTAGTCTGTGATGGCATCCTCGATATGGTCTTGAATGGTACGGCGGAGTGGCCGTGCTCCCATTTTTGGATCATATCCCAAGTCAACCAACTTTTCCTTGACCTTGTCTGTCACATCAAGGTGGATATTGTTGCTGGAGAGGCGTTTGTTGACATCTGCTAGCATGAGTTCGACGATTTGGAGAAGGTTGTCCTTGCTGAGAGGTTTAAATTCGATGATGCCGTCAAAACGGTTCATAAACTCAGGACTAAAGAAGTTGCCGAGTTCACCGAGAACAGAGTTGGTTCGACCTTCACGAGCAGCTCCAAAACCAACGCTGGCTTCGGCCTTACCAGTACCCGCATTTGAGGTCATGATAATGATGGCATCCTTAAAGCTAACTGTTCGTCCTTGCCCATCAGTCAAACGACCATCGTCCAAGACTTGGAGGAACATGTGCATCACATCTGGGTGGGCTTTTTCAACTTCATCGAGAAGGATGAGAGAGTAAGGATTGCGACGAACTTTTTCCGTTAACTGACCAGCTTCATCGTAGCCGACATAGCCTGGAGGGGCTCCGACTAACTTAGCCACGCTGTGTTTTTCCATGTATTCACTCATATCAAAGCGAATCATGCTGTCAGCAGAACCAAAGAGCTCAATGGCTAGTTGTTTGGAAAGTTCTGTCTTACCGACACCAGTTGGTCCGACAAAGAGGAAACTTCCGATTGGGCGGTTGGGAGTGCCAAGTCCAACACGATTACGACGGATGGCTTTGGCAATCTTATCGACAGCCTCGTCTTGTCCGATAACATGGGCCTTGAGGTCTTCTGCTAGATGGATCAATTGAGACTGTTCTTTTTCTTTTAGCTCCCCAACAGGGATATTGGTTTTCTGCTCGATGATATGTTCAATCGTTTTCTCGCTGATGATTGGAGTATCCTGATCGGTCACCTTGTTCTTTTGCATTTCCTTGTACTTGGCAATCTGGTCACGGAAGTAGGCAGCTTTTTCAAAGTCTTCCTCTCGTGTAGCTTGTGCCTTGAGATTTTCAGCTTCAATCAAGCGTTGATCAATCACTTTAGGATCAACAAAGTTCAGCGTCAAATTCATCTTTGAACCGGCTTCATCCAACAGGTCAATAGCCTTGTCTGGCAAGAAGCGGTCTTGGATGTAGCGGTTGGAAAGATTTGCAGCAGCTTCAATAGCAGCGTCTGTGTACTTGACGTGATGGTAGTCTTCGTATTTCTTTTGAATCCCTTTGAGGATGGTAATGGTTTCTTCGACAGTTGGTTCATCTACCTTGACAGGCTGCATACGGCGCTCTAGAGCAGCATCTTTTTCAATGATACGGTATTCATTGAGAGTAGTGGCACCGACCAGTTGCAATTCACCACGGGCAAGGGCAGGTTTGAGGATATTGCCTGCATCCATATTGCCATCGCCAGCAGATCCTGCACCGACAATTTCATGGATTTCATCGATAAAGAGGATGATATCCTCGCGTTTGCGAATTTCTTCCATGAGCTTTTGCATACGTTCTTCAAATTGGCCTCGAATACCTGTTCCTTGAACTAGACTGACCACATCCAAACGGATAACTTGCTTGCCTTGGAGTTTATGGGGAACATCGCCATCGACAATTTTCTGAGCTAGACCTTCAACAACGGCTGTTTTACCAACACCTGGTTCTCCGATTAGGACAGGATTGTTCTTGGTTCGACGGTTGAGAATTTCGATAACGCGGATTATTTCTTCGTCTCGACCGATAACAGGGTCAATATCCCCACGACGGGCAATTTCAGTTACGTTGATACCATATTCCTCTAGGAGTCCTCTTTCTTGGCTAGGAGGTGTTTGAAGTGGACCACGGTTTTGAGGTCCGTAGCCCCCATTGCCCCCATCTCCTCCACCAGATTGAGTGGGAGGGATGTTATTAGAAGAAGGTCTGAAATTGTTCAAATCATTGAAAAAGTCTCCGAAAGGATCAAAGTCACGATTGTTTAGGTCAGTCATTCCTTTAAAGAGGGTATTGTTTGGGTCTGTTTTGATAATTTTATAGCAATTTTGACAGAGATCAATTTGCTTTTGCTGTCCATTGATATTGGTATACAGATGAATTGTTGAGTCGTTTATTTTACAGTTTTGACAGAGCATACATCTACCTCATTTCATTCTTATTCTTGGTCTAAGAAAAAGGTCAAGAATAGTCAAAGTTTTATACTCTCATTATAGCATGATTAAGGTGTAAAGCAAGTAAAAAGATTGGGAAGTGGTCGTTTTTAAAAGAAGGATTTATGGAGAATCAAGCGACATTGAAGGTAAGAAAAAATCCCATTTGCGGTGACAAAAAGGATTCTCATTCATCGGGCCTTACTGCCCGTTGTTTTTATATTAGTAAAGGAGTTCGTAGATCTCCATTGCAATCAAATCAATGCTATCAAAGGTATAGGTTTCACGCGCTTCAACATCGCGAAGGGTGAAGAGTGATCCATTTTCTTCGTCATAGCTGTATGCAACTTCTGCAACAACAACTCCTTCACGTTCAAAATTACGTTTTAGATTTCCGCCATCTTTTGTCATAGCTTCTAGGCGGTTGATGATTCTAACCAAATGTGATTCCATTATGATTCTCCTCCATTTCTTATCGTTACTATTTTACCATAAACAAGAGGTAGTTGACTAGAAAAAAACTGTGATTTCTCTCTATTTCTCCATTCTATCAAGTTAATTGTTAAAATTAGAGAAAAAGGATTGAATTTTAATTCAATTCATGTTATAATCATACAATCTAATACATAGAAAGTTGATTGAATATGAATTTTTCTTTTTTACCCAAGTATTTACCGTATTTTAACTATGGAGCTCTGATTACCGTGTTAATTTCCATCTTTGTCGTCTTCTTAGGAACCATTATAGGTGTGTTACTGGCCTTTGCTCAGCGATCACGCTTTAAACCGCTCGTTTGGTTTGCAAATGTGTATGTTTGGATCTTCCGTGGAACTCCGATGATGGTTCAGATTATGATTGCCTTTGCTCTTATGCATATCAATGCTCCGACTATCCAAGTGGGAATTTTAGGAGTTGATCTTTCTCGTTTGATTCCTGGTATTCTGATTATTTCTATGAACAGTGGAGCTTACGTCTCAGAAACTGTTCGTGCAGGGATCAATGCGGTTCCTAAAGGGCAGTTAGAGGCCGCTTACTCTCTTGGTATTCGTCCGAAAAATGCCATGCGTTATGTCATTTTGCCACAAGCTATCAAGAATATTCTTCCAGCGCTGGGAAATGAATTTATCACCATTATCAAGGATAGTTCCCTCTTGTCGGCAATTGGGGTGATGGAGTTGTGGAATGGTGCAACGACTGTAGCAACAACAACTTATTTACCGTTGACTCCCCTTTTATTTGCAGCCTTTTACTATTTGATTATGACCTCTGTTTTGACAGTGGCGTTGAAAGCATTTGAAAAACATATTGGACAAGGAGACAAGAAATAATGACAGAAACCTTGATTAAAATTGAAGAACTACATAAGTCTTTTGGGGAAAATGAAGTTTTAAAAGGCATCAACCTTGAGATTAAACGAGGAGAAGTTGTGGTCATTATTGGTCCGTCAGGGAGCGGGAAATCAACTCTCCTTCGTTCGATGAATCTCCTTGAAGAAGCAAGTAAAGGTAAGGTTATCTTTGAAGGAGTCGATATCACAGATAAGAAAAATGACCTTTTTGCCATGCGTGAAAAGATGGGTATGGTATTCCAACAATTCAACCTCTTTCCCAATATGACAGTGATGGAAAATATCACTTTGTCACCAATTAAAACCAAAGGTGAAAGCAAGGAAGTTGCGGAGAAAAGAGCACAGGAACTGTTAGAAAAAGTTGGCTTGCCAGATAAGGCAAAGGCCTATCCTCAGAGTTTGTCAGGTGGTCAGCAGCAACGGATTGCCATTGCACGTGGACTTGCTATGGAGCCAGATGTTTTGCTCTTTGATGAGCCGACTTCAGCCCTAGACCCTGAGATGGTTGGAGAAGTTCTAGCTGTTATGCAAGACCTCGCTAAATCAGGGATGACTATGGTGATTGTGACTCATGAAATGGGTTTTGCGCGTGAGGTAGCAGACCGTGTTATCTTTATGGCGGATGGAGTTGTTGTCGAAGATGGAACACCAGAGGAGATTTTCAATCAAACAAAAGAACAACGGACCAAGGAATTTTTAAGTAAGGTTTTGTAAGACCTCATTTTTAGAAGAAATGGAGTAGGCATTATGGCTTCCAGTAAAGAATATTTAGATTTTATTCTCGAACAGCTATCAGAGCTAGAGGAGATGAGTTATCGTCCAATGATGGGAGAGTATATTCTTTATCATCGTGGTAAGATTATTGTGGGAATCTATGATAATCGTCTGTTACTGAAGCCTGTGAAGGTAGTTTTGGGTCAACTGGGACAGACTAGGCTTGAACGTCCTTATGAAGGAGCAAAAGAGATGATTCTACTAGAAGACCTTGAAGATAAGTCATTTCTAGCGAGATTAATCAAGGAGATGTATGAAGTCTTACCGGCTCCAAAAGTCAAAAAGAAAGCATGACAAATTTACCTAGTATAAATAGGCATAAAAGCTCGATACGAGCTTTTTCTTATAGTTTCAGACTATAGGGTCCATTAGGCAAGAAGTGTTAGAATGGCGAGTTATTTTTTGATATAATAGAGGATATTTGATAGAAAAGAGAAGAGATATGGCTCAGATTATCGATGGGAAGGCTCTTGCGGCTAAGTTACAAGGACAGTTGGCTGAGAAGACGGCTAAACTAAAAGAAGAAACAGGTCTAGTTCCAGGATTGGTAGTGATTTTGGTGGGGGACAATCCTGCCAGCCAAGTCTACGTTCGCAATAAGGAACGGTCAGCTCTCGCTGCTGGCTTCCGTAGTGAAGTAGTGCGAGTTCCAGAGACTATTACCCAAGCGGAATTGTTAGACTTGATTTCCAAATACAATCAAGATCCAGCTTGGCATGGGATTTTGGTTCAATTACCTTTGCCAAAACATATTGATGAAGAGGCAGTTTTATTAGCCATTGACCCCGAAAAAGACGTGGATGGTTTTCATCCTCTAAACATGGGTCGCCTCTGGTCTGGTCATCCAGTTATGATTCCTTCAACACCAGCAGGAATTATGGAGATGTTTCATGAGTATGGGATTGAGTTGGAAGGTAAAAATGCGGTTGTTATCGGTCGTTCAAATATCGTTGGAAAACCGATGGCTCAGCTTCTTTTAGCCAAGAATGCGACTGTGACCTTGACCCACTCACGCACCCATCATCTTGCCAAGGTGGCTGCTAAGGCAGATATTCTTGTAGTTGCAATCGGTCGCGCTAAGTTTGTGACTGCTGACTTTGTCAAACCGGGAGCGGTTGTCATTGACGTTGGGATGAACCGAGATGAAAATGGCAAGCTTTGTGGAGATGTTGATTATGATGCTGTTGCACCACTTGCTAGCCACATCACACCTGTACCGGGTGGAGTTGGTCCTATGACGATTACCATGCTAATGGAGCAAACCTATCAGGCAGCGCTTCGAACACTAAACAAGGACTAGAAAGATGAAATTCGTATTTGACCTGGATGGAACGCTATCTTTTGACTACATGACCATAGATGAGGAGATTCAGCAGGTTCTTTTAAAGGCTGAAGATTATGGTCATGAGCTTGTGTTTGCCTCAGCTCGCTCTTATCGGGATTGTTTGGGTTTATTAGGTTCCGAACTCAGTCAGCGCTTGGTCATAGGGTTGAATGGAGGCGTAGCCTATCATCTGGGGAAGGCTATCTTCGAAAGGAATCTCGATGCTAAAGTTTATCAGGCGCTAGTGGATTATTGCCAGACTTATAATCTCCCTTTCTTTGTAGATGATTGCTTTGACTATAGTGGTCAGATTGTGGAGAAGATTCCATTTTTCTCCAGTGTGGACCCCCTAAAGGTAGCTCGCCATCAGAAACTCGAGGACTTAGGGACTCCGATTAAGATAGTCGTTTATATGGGCGACCACGAGGATTTGCTTGATGATCTGCTTGGTCAGTTAGAAAGACTGGGGCAGGCTCATCTGTCTTATCATGCGCATGAAAAGTGTCTTTATGTCAACCCCTTAGATACTCACAAGGCTACAACAGTTGAAACGTTATGTGGGGAAAACTTCATCGCCTTTGGAAATGATCAAAACGATATTGAACTGTTTAAGACATCTCTTTATTCAGTTCAGATAGGAGACTTTGCTGGCCTTACTCCATATGCAGATGAAACGTTAGAGCTAAAAGGAGCTCCTTCTCCAGCAGTAGCAGCCAAAATCTTACAGACTTTTGCGGAATTTAAGGGAAAATAGTGTAGAAGGAGGTAGAACAAGGTTCGCCTTCTTTTTATGTAGAGTAATGCAGTCTATAAACTATAAATTTGAAGTTTGAAAAAGATATTAATGGAATTCAATTTGTAGTAGAAAGAGTCTAGAACCGAAAGCTATTTTCATTGCAACTATTCCTTTTAAATGACCCCCTTCTTATATATCATTTTATTGGGTTAAATTAATGGAAAATAATTGCAATTTAAGGTGCATTTTGATATATTTAATATATAAAATATATTATCGAACTTGGTACTTGTTTGTGTATTCAGAAGGAGGTTATTTTTTAAAATGAAGTAAACGCTTACTTTGTATCAAGAAAAAGAAATGAGGATTTTAATGAACAAAAGACTTTTTGATAAACGTTGTCATTATAGCATTCGTAAATTTGCAATAGGTGCAGCATCTGTAATGATTGGGGCCAGTATATTTGGTATTTCAGCTGTACAAGCTGAGGAGGTGGCTTCATCCAATACTCAAACAGAAGAAACAATTGTTCATCAAGCTCAGCCTTTAGATAAGCTTCCCGATGATGTGGCAGCTGCAATCGCAAAGGCTGATGAGAATGGTGGGCGTGAGTTTGTAAAACCAAAAGCTGATTCGACAGAAGACAAAGTGACTAAGGATACGGAACCTACTAGACCTGCTAATGAGGGTAGTCGTGAATTGGTTAGTCCTAAAGGGGAAACTCCAAATAAAGTAGAAGAAGGAAACAAGGCTGATAACAAACAGAAATCTGAAGAGGCAAATCCAAAGCCTGTTGAATCTGCAGTAACAGCTGGAACAGAAGTGAAAGAGGATTCTAAAAAAACTTCTGAAAAGGACCAAGTGAAAGCAGACACAGAGATTAAACCTTCTTCTGAAAAATCGCAAGTGCTGTCTAGGGAGTCAAACAAAGCCGAAGTTGAAAAGGAAAAACAGCTATTATCGGAACGAAAACAAGATTTTAATAAAGATTGGTATTTTAAACTAAATGCCCAAGGAGATTTTTCAAAAAAAGATGTGGATGTTCATGATTGGTCTAAATTGAATCTTCCTCATGATTGGAGTATTTATTTTGACTTTGATCACAAGTCTCCCGCTCGTAATGAAGGTGGGCAGTTAAATGGTGGAACAGCTTGGTATCGTAAGACTTTCACATTAGACGAAGCAGACAAGAATAAGGATGTTCGTATCAATTTTGATGGGGTTTACATGGATTCAAAGGTCTATGTAAATGGTAAATTTGTCGGACATTATCCAAGTGGCTATAATCATTTTTCATATGATATCACAGAATTTTTAAACAAGGATGGTAGTGAAAATTCAATTACTGTTCAAGTGACCAATAAGCAACCAAGTAGTCGTTGGTATTCAGGAAGTGGGATTTATCGTGATGTAACCCTTAGTTATCGTGATAAAGTCCATGTTGCCGAAAATGGTAATCATATCACTACTCCAAAACTTGCTGAGCAAAAAGAAGGGAATGTTGAAACACAGGTTCAAAGTAAGATTAAAAATACGGATAAGAAGGCTGCTAAAGTCTTTGTGGAACAACAAATTTTTACTAAGGAAGGTAAGGTTGTTTCAGAATTAGTCCGCTCTGAAACGAAGAATTTAGCAGAAAATGAAACTGCAGATTTCAGACAAACAATCCTAGTTAATAAACCAACTCTTTGGACGACAAAAAGTTATCATCCTCAACTGTATGTGTTGAAAACAAAGGTTTATAAAGAAGGTCAATTAGTTGATGTAACAGAAGATACATTTGGTTACCGTTATTTCAATTGGACTGCTAAGGAAGGTTTCTCTCTGAATGGTGAACGCATGAAATTCCACGGAGTAAGTATTCACCATGACAATGGAGCCTTGGGGGCAGAAGAGAACCATAAGGCTACCTATCGTAAATTAAAACTCTTGAAAGATATGGGGGTTAACTCTATTCGAACAACCCACAATCCAGCGAGTCCTCAGTTGCTTGATGCTGCAGCTAGTTTAGGTCTTTTGGTTCAAGAGGAAGCTTTTGATACTTGGTATGGTGGCAAGAAGACTTACGACTATGGACGGTTCTTTGATCAAGATGCAACTCATCCGGAGGCTAAGAAGGGTGAGAAGTGGTCTGATTTTGATCTCAGAACAATGGTAGAACGTGATAAGAACAATCCGTCTATCGTCATGTGGTCTCTTGGAAATGAGGTAGAGGAGGCAAATGGTAGTCCTCGTTCTATCGAAACTGCTAAACGCTTGAAGGCAGTTATCAAAGCGGTTGATACTGAGCGTTATGTAACCATGGGGGAAAACAAATTTAGTCGTGCGGCGACAGGTGATTTCTTGAAACTCGCAGAAATTATGGATGCTGTCGGTATGAACTATGGTGAACGTAATTATGATGCTGTTCGTAGAGCGCATCCAGACTGGCTCATTTATGGTTCTGAAACTTCTTCAGCTACTAGAACGCGTGATTCTTATTACAATCCTGCTCAAATCCTTGGACATGATAACCGTCCAAATCGTCACTATGAACAATCTGACTATGGTAATGACCGTGTTGGATGGGGAAGAACAGCTACTGAATCATGGACTTTTGACCGTGATCGTGCTGGCTATGCTGGACAATTTATCTGGACAGGAATTGACTACATCGGTGAACCAACTCCATGGCATAACCAAGATAATACACCTGTAAAAAGTTCTTACTTTGGTATCATCGATACGGCTGGTTTACCGAAGAATGATTTTTACCTTTACCGTAGTGAATGGTATAGTGCTAAAGAAAAGCCAACTGTTCGCATTTTACCACATTGGAACTGGACTGAAGAGACCCTTAAGGATCGCAAGATGCTGGTTAATGGAAAGGTTCCGGTTCGTACCTTCTCAAATGCTGCAAGCGTCGAATTGTTCTTAAATGGAGAGTCACTTGGTAAAAAGGAATTTACTAAGAAAACGACAGAAGACGGACGTCCATATCATGAGGGGGCTAAACCAAGTGAATTGTATCTTGAATGGCTTGTGAAATACCAACCAGGCACACTGACTGCGATTGCTCGAGATGAAAAAGGCAACGAAATTGCGCGTGATAGTGTGACAACTGCTGGGGAGCCAGCAAGGGTTCGTCTGACTAAAGAAGAGCATGTTATCACTGCAGATGGAAAAGACCTATCCTACATCCATTACGAAATTGTTGATAGCGAAGGGAATGTGGTTCCAACAGCTAACAATCTTGTTCATTTCAATCTTCATGGTCAAGGACAAATAGTTGGTGTGGATAATGGAGAACAAGCTAGCCGTGAGCGCTACAAAGCACAAGCAGATGGAACATGGCAAAGACGTGCTTTCAATGGTAAAGGGGTTGTCATTGTAAAATCAACAGAAAAAGAAGGTAAATTTACTCTTTATGCAGATTCTGCTGGTTTAACTTCTGATAGCGCAACAGTCGCAACTGTGTCTGGTAAGAAAGAAAACCGTCACTTTGTAGCCTTTGCTCCTGTAAAAGCAACAACTGATGTGACTACAAATCCTGAATTGCCTCAAACAGTAACAGCTATTTATAGCGACGGTAGTGTTGAGGAAAAGACTGTAACATGGGACGTGCCAGCTGACTTGCTTACAAGCGCAGGTGAGAAAAAAGTATCTGGACGTGTAGAAGGTTTGGAAACCAAAGCTGAGGCACTTGTAAAAGTGATTGCTTTAGATAGATGGTTACCAAAAGTTGTTACAGTACCAGTTGGTACAACTGCAGCTGATTTGGATAAAACGGTCACAGCTGTTCTGACAGATGGTAGTTTGATTGATACAGATGTTGTTTCTTGGACTTTGAAAGATCCTGCTGCTTTAACCAAGGAAGGAGGACGTACGGAGGCTACTGGTAAATTGGTAGATGACGACCGTGAAGTAACTGCAACCTTTATCGCAAGTAGTAAGGAAACAACAAGTAGCATTACAGGACTTACTGTTGGGGATAAAGCTCTGGAGAACTTCGAGTCTGGCAAGACTTATTACCGTGTATCCCTTCCTTACACTGGAACAATTCCAAGTGTTGGAGCTCAGACTACTGGTTATCAAGTAACTGTTCAGCAAGCTTCTGCTGATAATGGTTATCAGGCTTCGGTCTTCTTGAGTGATCAAAAGGGTGATTTGGTTCAAACTTATTTAATTCAGTTTGTGAAGGAAGCTCCTGCCTTGAAACGTTTGGAAGTAGTTGTGGAAGGAAAAGAAACTGCTACTGAAGATCAAGTCTTAACTTATCGTGTCATTGGTAGTTATGAGGATGGTTCACAAACAGAATTCTCAGCATCAGATATTCACTTAGAAGCTAAATCATCTGATGGTGGGCATCTTGAGGTAAATGGTCAGAATCTATTGCTCTATACTAAGGGAAGAGTGACTTTGACACCTCGAATCGATAATCAAACAGAGAAAACAGAATCTGTAACTACTGAAGTGGTGATTAAAGAAAATAAAGTCAGCAAGAAGATTGTGAAACTTCATGCTGTATCTGTTTCTACAGACATTAATCAGCAACCGAATCTACCTAAAGAAGTTGGAGCAGAATTTGATAAGGGCTTGCCACGCAAAGTATCTGTAACTTGGGACAAGGTGGATGAAAAAGAATTGGGGCATTATCATAGCTTTACACTTAAAGGACATGTAGAAGGCACAGACATTGAAGCTCAAGCAACGGTGACAGTTGAAGGTTTACAAGTTGCAGAGGAAATCAGCCTTACTCTTCCTAAGGGTGAGACAGTTCAATTGCCAGCCAATGTGCGTGCTTACCATTCTAACGGAACAACTATCTACAAAGATGTAGTTTGGGATCAGGTTCCAGCCAACTTTAGTCAAACTGAAGGAGTCTATGAAATCAATGGTCGCTTAGTAGGTAGCAATCTGACCACTAAAGCTCATGTTCGAATGTCTAGTCAAGTTGTTGCTGGAAATAATATCTCTAAACAATGGACAGGTTCGCAATTGCCAGCTGCCATTGTATCCAATACAGGAGGAGATGACTCAGCTAATACCTTGAACGACCTGACTGTGTCAAGAACGCCAACAGACGCTAAAAATAGATGGACTACTTGGAGAACAAATACTGATAATGACTGGGCTTCTATCTTGTTTGGTAATTCAGGAGATTTGACGAAACGTTTTGTCAACAATTTATCAGTTGATTTCTATACTGATGGAGCAATTGGTCTTCCAAAAGAATATGTAGTTGAATATTATGTAGGTAAAGAAATTCCAGATTTACCAAGTGATGTCAGCAATGCTCAGCGTGATAGCAATCATCCATTTAATAATCCAGAAAATTGGAAAGCAGTTGAAAACTTGCATGCTCCAAGTCAGCTATCTGCAACTCAAACAAATCATTTCACATTTGACAAGGTAGAAACTTATGCTGTTCGTATTCGTATGAAGAAAGCAGATGGAACTTCAGGTGTTGGTCTGACAGAACTAACTGTCCTTGGAAATAAGGTAGTAAGCTCTACAAGTTCAGAGATTTCTATCAGGGTAGATGGCAAGGATCTTGAACACTTTAATCCATCTAAGACTGATTACTATATTCCTCAATCTAGCAAACAAATCACTGCAACAGCTAGCAATAATGGTTTGGTAACAGTTGTGCCTGCAACTAGTCCAAAAGGTGCAACACGTCTCATCTTAAAAGCAGAAGATGGTACGGTATTGAAAGAATATCGAATCTTCCGCAATGATGAGAGAGAAACTAGTCAACCGCTTGCTGCAGAAAATGGTGCTAAAATCTTGAATGTTGGAGACAATCTTCAACTTCCTTCAGAGGTAGGCGTTTATTACCCAACTTCAACTACTTGGACTACAGAAAAACTTGCAGTGAAGTGGGATGCTATTCCTGAACATGCGACAGAGCATGAGGGAACATTTGAAGTTACCGGTCATGTCATTGGTACAAATCTAACCACTAAAATGCAGGTGACAGTTATTTCTAAAGGCAATCAAGTCATTTCAGAAAATCCAAACAACAATGAAACTGATTCTAAAGCCTTTGCTTCGATAACGAACGATACACAAGCAGCTTCACATGATAGAATTTTCTATATCAATGATGGAAAATACAATGAAGATGGACGTTGGACAAACTGGACTCGTACTCCGAAAAATCAAGAAACTTCTGTCGGACTACTCTTTAAGAAGGATGGAAAAATTACTTCTCAATCTATTGGAAAAGTAGCCATTCAGTTCTTTAAAGATAGTGGCACAGATGCCCCAGAGAAAATGGTTCTAGAAAGATATATTGGTCCTGCCTTTACAGAGCCAAGTACGATTTCTCGTTATGAAGAAAATGCTGACCATCCATTCAACAAGGCAGAAAATTGGGCACCAATTCCTTACAAGTCTTCTGGAGAATTAGTGGCTGGTAAACCAATCGAGTTTAACTTTGATCCAGTTCAAACAACAGCTATTCGTGCGCGTATGACTCGTAAGGCTACTACTAATGGTCTAGCACTTGTAGAATTTACAGCCTACTCTGCAGGCAAGGGAGCAGAAGTCGAAACACCATCAGCGACTATTTCGATTGATGGAAAAGCATTGGAAAACTTTGATCCAAATGTGACAGAGTACACCCTAACAACAATGGGATCCAAACCAAAAGTCACTGCGACAACTAGTGGACATGGAGTAGTCACAGTTGTGGATCATGGAAATACAAATCTTCCAACACTTGTTCGTCTTATTTCCAAAGATGGAAATCTGGTGAAAGAATATCGTTTACACTTTAAGTCTACCTTCCAAACAACACCGACAGAAGGCGTTAAGAACTTAGTTGCAGAAGCTCCAAGTTTGGAAATTGAAAAGACTCCACTTCCGTTTAAAGAAGTTGTTCGTGAAACCCCTGCACTTGCTCAAGGTAAACGTCGTGTAGTTTCTGAAGGACAAGATGGAGAAAAAGTTGACTATATTCAAGTATCAGGAACTACCAGAACTCTTGTTCATACTGAACAAAGAAAAGCTCAAGATCGTATTATTGAGGTAGGAGTAAAACCATCTATTTCAAATAGTAAGGGTGAGGAACCTGCGCCAGTCAACGAAGTTCCAGAATTCAAAGGCGGAGTTAACTTTGTAGAAGCAGCAGTAAACGAAGTTCCAGAATACACAGGAATTCTTGCCACTGTAGGCGACCAAGCCACTCCGACAGTAGAGAAGCCTGAGTTCAAGGGTGGAGTCAACTCTGTTATGGCCTTGAAACACGAACTCCCAGAGTACACAGGTCCGGTATCAACCGTAGGCGACCAACCAGCACCGACAGTAGAGAAACCTGAATTTAAGGGTGGCGTTAATGCTGTAATGGCTCTAGAACATAAACTTCCAGAGTACCGTGGTGTTCTAGCTACGGTAGGAAATGAGGAAGCGCCTGTTCTTGAAAAACCAGATTATCCAGTAGAGCTATTAGCTCATGACCAGACTATAAAACCAAATGTTTCAGTAGTAAAAGAAGAGCAAAATAGATTACCAGAAACAGGTGAGGGAGAATCTGAAACAGCCATTTTCTTGGCAGGTGTTAGCTTGGCCTTGTCAGCAGCCCTATTAACTGCAAAACGAAAAGAGGATTAGTTTGTGCGTCTAATGCTATCCTATTGGTATAGCTTGGTCGATGATAAAAAATCACATCGATAAATGAGTTGAAGAGATGGAGAGGACCGATTAGGCCTCTCCGTCTTTACTAGTAAAAATGGAATCGTTTACTTTCGTGTTTGGATGAAAGGAGATAAGATAAAGATGGATAAAAATTTTTTCAATAAACGTTGTCATTACAGTATTCGTAAATTCGCTATTGGAGTAGCTTCTATTATGATTGGTGCCAGTATCTTTGGTGTTAATTTAGTAGAGGCAGCAGAAACAGGTAGTGTAGGAGATAAAGAGGGAACTATAACTCAAGCTCAGCCATTGGAAAAGTTACCTGATGAACTTGCAGCAGTTTTGAAGAAAGCAGAAGAAAATGCTGGGAAGGAAGCTAGCTCGACAGTTGGAAACGGAGAAACTACAGGAACGATTGGTTCTACTGATTCGACAAATAATCTTAAACCAGCTGAAGCACCTGGAATTCCAGAGAATGAAACAAAGCCGTCTGAAGCCATGAGTGGAGGACAAAATGATAAAGAAATCGCTAAACCTAGTCAACCAATTACACCTGAAACTCCAAAAGTAGAGCAAACAGGTGATGGAACAGTTGAATTGGCCAATCAATTTACGGCAAGCAAACCAGCTAGCGAAGCCAGTATTGAAGCTGCCAGCAAGAGCTCAGACTATCTCAAAAAAGAGTACAAGGTCTTTCCAACTCCACAAAAAGTGACTTATGGAGAAGGTGTCACAGCCCTTCGTAAGCAAGTCAATCTGGTCATGGGCGATCAACTCGATATCTATACTCGCAATCGCTTGAAGAGCGTTTTGCAGGACAATCAAGTATCTTACAAAACTAGTAAAACGGCCGTTTCTGGCGCAACTAATATCTATCTTGGAGTGCATGGACAAGGTTCACAAGCAGAACAAAACTTGTCCAAGGTTTCTGCAGGTCTCTTTGACAAAATTGATGCTTATGCTCTGACCATCAAGGACAACTCTATCTCCATCGTCGGAAAAGACACAGATGCGGTCTTTTATGGTTTGACAACCTTGAAACATATGCTCAAGGAAAGTCAAGTGCCAGTCCTTCGCAATGTGACAGTGGAAGATTACGCTGAAATCAAGAACCGTGGGTTTATAGAAGGTTACTATGGAAATCCATGGTCTAATGAAAATCGTAAAGAATTAATGCGTTATGGAAGTGAATTGAAGTTAACTCAATACTATTTCGCACCAAAAGATGATCCATACCACAATAAGAAATGGCGTGAACTTTACCCAGAAGAAAAACTGGCTGAAATCCGAGAACTTGCACGTGTCGGTAATCAAACGAAAACACGTTATGTTTGGACCATCCATCCATTTATGAACAATCGTATCCGCTTTGGCAATGAAGCGCATTACCAGGCTGATCTTGCAACCATAAAGGCTAAGTTTACTCAGTTGTTGGACGTGGGAGTGCGTGAATTTGGTGTGCTTGCAGATGATGCACCAAGCCCAGTTGGTGGTTACCATAGTTATGTTCGCTTGATGAAGGATATCACAAATTGGTTGACTGAAAAACAAACAGCATACAGTGGTCTCCGTAAAGATATGATTTTTGTTCCTGCCTGGTACATGGGGCAAGGAACTGAAGCTGAACTTCGAACCTTGAATGAACATCTTCCTGAAAATGTCCATTTAACTCTTACTGGTGGAAAGGTCTGGGGGGCTGTTGACCAAACATTCTTAACGAACTTAAAGAAAAATTTAACAGAAGGTGGTAAGACTTACCGTCCAATTCAGTTCTGGATTAACTGGCCATGTAATGATAATACAAAACCCCACCTAATTCTTGGAGGCGGTGAAAAATTCTTACATCCAAATGTTGATTTATCACTTGCACAAGGAATTATGCTAAATCCAATGCAACAATCTGAAGCATCTAAAGTGGCACTTTTTGATATGGCTCAGTATGGATGGAAACAATGGAGAAGTGTAGAAGAAGCAGAACAAATCAACGATATGGCCTTTAACTATGTAGTTAATGATCATTTTGAAGAAAGCAGTGTTTCGAAGGCTTTTCGAGAACTCGGAAAACACATGCGCAATCAAAATAGACCTCCCCATGTCACTAAATTAGAAGAGTCTGTAGAATTGGCTCCAAAATTGACAGAATTCTATAACAAACTCAAATCTGGTCAAAATCTGGATACTGAAAGAAAAGAGTTGAGGGAAATTTTTGCTGGTTTGAAAGCCAATGCTCTATTACTTAAAGAAAAAGGTGATCAGAAATTAATCGAACAAATTCACTATTGGTTAGAGAATACAGTAGATCAAATGAACGCGCTTGAAGCTTTCCTAACAGCTACAGAAGGTCTTACTGAAAAGAATGATGCCAAGGTGTGGGAGTATTATCAGGCCGGAGTCAAACATTATGACCAGTCAGTTAAGTATGCCTTCTTTTACGTTGACCATTATGAATACGCAGAATTTGGTGTCCAACATATTCGACCATTTATCAATAATCTCAAAGAATACTTAGCCTTACATATCCAAGCAATGTTGAATCCAGATAAATTTGTGACAACATTTATTACGAATCGTGCTGGAATAGAAGGCGGATTGAAAGAAGTCACAGATGGTGACTTTGATACACATGTGATTGCCAAAACAACCATTGTGATTGAGAGAGGCGATTATGTAGGCTTGCGCTTTAATAAGGCAATTAAAATACACAAATTAGGTTTCGCTACGGGTACTAATACGGCCGATAATTATACCTTTAGTAATGCTCTTGTTGAATATCAAAATGAACATGGAGAATGGGAAGCCATAACGAGCCCTGCTTATACTGGTAGAGAACGTATTCTGGAATTTAATGACCTCGATATCACAGCTCAAGCTGTTCGTATGATAGCAACAGCTAAGAAGGATAATGCTTGGCTTGCCATGCGTGAAATTGCTGTTAACAGACCCCTAGAATTGGGTAGTAAGAAGGTTAGGGGCACTATTAGTTTAAGTCCAAACCTTGTTTACAAATATGGAACAAGTGTTGTTCAGATGCAAGATGGTCGAGAAAACACAGAATCCATGATGGCACATGTTGATCAGACCAATGTCACACCAGCGCAAGCCTGGGTACAAATGGACTTAGGTGGACTGCACAAAGTAAAACGAGTTCATCTGATGCAAGGGGAACGAGATAAACTAGCATCTGGTGTCATCGAATATTCTGCAGATGGTACAAATTGGACAACGCTTCAAAATTTATCAGGGCAACGAACTTCTGATATTGTGCAAGAATTTACAACTCGTTTTGTTCGCATTCGCAATACACAAACCTTAAATAAGTGGTGGAGAATTGCGGAATTTACAGTAGATGTCGATAGTCCAAATCTTGACTTAACAGACACCAACGTTGATGCCTTGAAGGAAACACCAGTGGTGGATAGCTTAGGCAGTTACGAACTTCAAATTCCAGCTGGAACCAAACTCCCTGCTCATAGCTATCTAGGAATGAAGCTTGACCGTATCCATCAGATCAAGAGCATCCAGCTCCAAGGCCAAGCCAACCCTGCTCTTAGCCTAGAGTATTCTGCAAATGCGCAAGAGTGGACGTCAGCTAGCCAGTTGAAAGACAGATCTGTCGCAACCCACTTGGTACGTTATGTTCGTCTGGTCAACAAAACGGATCAGGAACAAGCTGTGACAGCCACTTCTCTCCTTGTGACAACCAAAGAAGTACAACCAACCAAACTAGAATCTACAACTATGGGCATTCATCCAACATACGGCAGCAATGATGTTCGTAAACTGAACAACCTAGATCAACTATTTGACGGTGTTTACAACAACTTCGTTGAGTTTTCAGACTATGCCCATAAAGATGGTCATGTAACCTTGAAACTTGGTAGCGAACGCACGATTAAGAAAATCAGAGCCTACATCCAAGACGGAACTCAAAACTATCTTCGTGATGGTAAGATCCAAGTCAGCCAAGACGGTAAAACTTGGACAGATGTCGTGACAGTAGGAGATGGTGTGGCCAATAGTCAACACGATGATTCATTGACAGATGGTTGGACACATGATTCTAAGATGCCAGGAAATCGCTATATCGAGGGTGAATTGACGACACCAGTCAAAGCCAACTATCTCCGTGTTCTCTATACTGCAGACTATGATGCTCGTTTTGTAGGCTTTACAGAATTGGTCATCAATGATGGTGAATTTGTCAAACCAATCAATGATCCGACAGTAGAAGGAAACAGTGGAGAAAGCCAAGGCAATCTCTACAACAATCTTGTAGACGGAAAAGTCTTGACCAGCTACAAGTCTGAAAAAGACAAGGGCGAATTGGTGTATCACTTATCTGAGCCAACCAATGCCAACCACCTTCGTCTCGTTTCCAGTCTTCCTGAAGGAGCGAAAGCACGTGTTCTTGCTAGAACACTCAAGGATGGCCAAGACAGTTGGACAGACCTCGGTGCCATTACATCTAGTCTCCAAACCTTCGCTATCCGAAATGGTGGCTCTCTTCTAGACGTCAAATTAGTCTGGGAAGGTGGCAAGGCTGAGTTTTATGAATTGGC
>NZ_MZNX01000002.1:0-101919 GCF_004353325.1 Streptococcus downii | reverse complement strand
GCCAATTCATAAAACTCAGCCTTGCCACCTTCCCAGACTAATTTGACGTCTAGAAGAGAGCCACCATTTCGGATAGCGAAGGTTTGGAGACTAGATGTAATGGCACCGAGGTCTGTCCAACTGTCTTGGCCATCCTTGAGTGTTCTAGCAAGAACACGTGCTTTCGCTCCTTCAGGAAGACTGGAAACGAGACGAAGGTGGTTGGCATTGGTTGGCTCAGATAAGTGATACACCAATTCGCCCTTGTCTTTTTCAGACTTGTAGCTGGTCAAGACTTTTCCGTCTACAAGATTGTTGTAGAGATTGCCTTGGCTTTCTCCACTGTTTCCTTCTACTGTCGGATCATTGATTGGTTTGACAAATTCACCATCATTGATGACCAATTCTGTAAAGCCTACAAAACGAGCATCATAGTCTGCAGTATAGAGAACACGGAGATAGTTGGCTTTGACTGGTGTCGTCAATTCACCCTCGATATAGCGATTTCCTGGCATCTTAGAATCATGTGTCCAACCATCTGTCAATGAATCATCGTGTTGACTATTGGCCACACCATCTCCTACTGTCACGACATCTGTCCAAGTTTTACCGTCTTGGCTGACTTGGATCTTACCATCACGAAGATAGTTTTGAGTTCCGTCTTGGATGTAGGCTCTGATTTTCTTAATCGTGCGTTCGCTACCAAGTTTCAAGGTTACATGACCATCTTTATGGGCATAGTCTGAAAACTCAACGAAGTTGTTGTAAACACCGTCAAATAGTTGATCTAGGTTGTTCAGTTTACGAACATCATTGCTGCCGTATGTTGGATGAATGCCCATAGTTGTAGATTCTAGTTTGGTTGGTTGTACTTCTTTGGTTGTCACAAGGAGAGAAGTGGCTGTCACAGCTTGTTCCTGATCCGTTTTGTTGACCAGACGAACATAACGTACCAAGTGGGTTGCGACAGATCTGTCTTTCAACTGGCTAGCTGACGTCCACTCTTGCGCATTTGCAGAATACTCTAGGCTAAGAGCAGGGTTGGCTTGGCCTTGGAGCTGGATGCTCTTGATCTGATGGATACGGTCAAGCTTCATTCCTAGATAGCTATGAGCAGGGAGTTTGGTTCCAGCTGGAATTTGAAGTTCGTAACTGCCTAAGCTATCCACTACTGGTGTTTCCTTCAAGGCGTCTACGTTGGTGTCCGTTAACTCACTGTTTCCAGAGCGTGTCTCAACAGAGAAGTCTTGGATACGCCACCAGAGGTCGAGTGCCTTGGTATTGCGGACTCGGATGTAACGAGCATTAATAGCTCTGGTCACTTCCTTGGTTTGTTCTCCTGATAGGCGATCTAACTCTTGCCATGCAGTTCCATCTGTAGAGTACTCAAGTACACCTGCGGCAAGCTTATCACCCGTCCCTTGGCGAAGTCGTACTTTAGTGACTGACTTGACTTCACCGAGGTCAAGTTGTGCCCAGGCATCTACTGGTGTCGTATTGCTACCGTCAGCATTTGCCATCATGGCTTCTGTATTGTCCTTGCCATCAGTGATTTGACGGGCTGAGGTATTTAGTTTGTAAACTAAGTTTGAGCTTAGACTAACTGTCGTTGCTTGTTGGCTACGAGCTTTTTCAACTGGACGGTTAACTGCAATTTCCTGAACTGCAAACCAAGTGTTCTCGCGGTCTGCTGTCGCAATCATGCGAACTGCCTTGGCCTTGATAGTGAGATTTTCAAACTTAAGAAGGGATTCATTTCCAACATAGCTTGGCTCTTTCAAGGTTACCCAGTTATCGTTTTCATCTAAATACTGCACTTCGGCCTTACTAAAGGTATCACGTGGATTTGCCTGCGTTCCCATTGCAAAGGTCAAGGTTTGGATCGCTACCGGCTTGTTGAACTTCATACCAATATAATCACCTGTCTTGATGCTGTTTGGTGATTTAATAATCGCATGGGTTGCCAAGTCGCCATCCGTTACTTCTGCTAAACCACCTTCTACACCTGTTCGATTGGTGATAAAGGTACTGATGATTTGGTCTGGGTGCAAGACTTTTTGAACTTCAGACGCTAGAACTTCTTTCAGGGATAGGATAAATGGACGAATATGTTGAACACCCAATTCAGCTTTTTCCATATGGTCTACATAATGGAAGGTGTGAGTTTGAGACTGTTCGTACAATTTCAAACCTTTATAGTAGCTATCCCAGAGTTTGGCTGCATCGTTTGTAGCCATGGCTTCAGTTCCTGTAAGGAAGGCATCGAGGGCATTCATTTGGTCGATTGCATTATCCAACCAATAGTGGATTTGGGCAACCATTTTTTTATCGCCTGATGCTTTATAGAGTTCGGCTGCTTCTTTAATCTTGGCAAATTCTGCACGCAAGGCTGCACGTTCCGCAGTCACATCCTGACCTGCTTTGAGTTTGGTCATGAAGTCTGTTAATTTTGGAGCCAAGTCTACCGATTCTTCTAGTTTAACGACACGATTATCCATGTTTTGGTTGATCATGTGCTTGCCAAGTTCACGGAAGGCTGCTGATACCTTGCTATCTTCAAAATGACCATTTTCTACAAAGTTGAAGGCAATATCATTGATTTTCTTAGCTTCTTCTTCTGATTTCCACTGTTTCCATGAGTATTGAGCTCCTGCAAAGAGGGCAATCTTAGATGGTTCAGACTGTTGCATTGGGTTCAACATGATACCAGATAGCAAGCTTGGATCCACATTTGGATGAAGGAATTTCTCACCACCACCTAGAATCAAGTGTTGTTTAGAGTTATCTGTTACTGGCCAGTTAATCCAAAGTGAAACTGGGCGATAAGTCTTGCCACCTGCGGATAGATTGTTCTTGAGAGTTGAAAGGAAGCTTTCAGAGGCTTCACCCCAAATCTTACCACCCGTCAAGGTCATGGATGTTGAACTTGGGAGATTTTCATTGAGGGATTTCAACTCATCCTCACGTCCATTACCCCAATACTGGCCAGGAACAAAGATCATTTCTTTGCGAAGACCACTGTAGGTTCCCTGCATTTCAGTCAACCACTTGGTCATATCTTGCATCAAGCGGTTGTAGCTATTGTAGCCTCCGACTGGGCTTGGAGCATCATCTGCAAGGATACCAAATTCGCGGACACCCACTTTCATCAACTGGGTAAATTTGGCCTTGATGGTTGCCAAATCTTCTTGGTAATGCGCTTCATTGCCAAAGCGGATGCGGTTGTTCATGAATGGATGAATAGTCCAGACATAGCGGGTTTTACTTTGATTTCCGACACGAGCAAGTTCACGGATTTCAGCTAGTTTTTCTTCTGGATAGAGTTCACGCCATTTCTTGTTGTGATATGGATCATCTTTTGGTGCAAAGAAGTATTGGTTCAATTTCAAATCGCCACCATAACGCATGAGCTCTGCACGATCGGCATTCGACCATGGATTTCCATAGTAACCTTCGATGAAACCACGGTTCTTGAGCTCTGCGTAATCTTCTACTGTCACATTGCGAAGAACTGGAACTTGACTTTCCTTGAGCATATGTTTCAGAGTTGTCAAACCATAGAAGACTGCATCTGTATCTTTCCCGACGATAGAAATCGAGTTATCCTTAATGGTCAAGACATAGGCGTCAATCTTGTCAAAGAGACCTGCTGAAACATTGGACAAGTTTTGCTCTGCTTGTGAACCTTGTCCATGCACTCCAAGATAGATATTGGTTGCGCCAGCGATTGCTGCCTTACCAGTTGTATAAGATACTTGATTGTCCTGCAAGACACTCTTCAAGCGATTACGAGTATAGATATCGAGTTGATCGCCCATGACCAGATTGACTTGCTTACGAAGGGCTGTGACTCCTTCTCCATAAGTCACTTTTTGTGGCGTTGGGAAGACCTTGTACTCTTTCTTGAGATAGTCTGCGCTCTTGCTGGCAGCCACAATGCTGTCTTCGCTAGCTGGTTTACTTGCAGTGAATTGATCTGCCAATTCAACTGTTCCATCACCTGTTTGCTCTACTTTTGGTTTTTCTGGTGTAGTTGGTTTTTCTGGTTGACTTGGTGCAGGCGTTTCTTGCTCTTCTTTGACAGGCTTCAATAGATGAACTTCGGCTGCACTTGCAAAGCCACCAACGCCTTCCAATACTTTCAACTCAATCTTGTTGGTATCTACCGCCGCAAAGTTGACTGTTTTTTCTTGGGCGTTGTTGTCCCAGTTTCCTTCTGAAACCTTGACCATTTGGCCATCTTTTTGTGCGTAGATTTCGTAGCGTGTCACGACACCATTTCCACCACCTGGACGTGGGAGATAGGTCAAGCCATTGACTTTTTCTGCTTCTTTCAAGGTCATAGTAAGGGTGTATGGCGCAGTGTCACCAGTCCACTTAGTATGCCAGAAGGTATTTGGATCATTGTCAAAGGCCTTTTCAACAGCGCCTTCAGTCGCATTTCCTGGAAGCTGCTGACTGCTTGCGGTTGCTGTAATCTTATCATTTGAAATCAAACGAGGATTTACAAATGGTTTGTCTGACAACTCTGCGCTATGCAAGATTCCTTTGAATCCACCGATGCTTTCAAGCGGTAGTACCAAGCTATTGTGGGCAAAGCGAGGGTGGGCTGGATTTGCGATACGCTCAATCTTTTCACCATCCACATAGACTTCTGTTGACTGTGGTTTGGTTACGATGGAGATTTGATAACGTTTGTTCTTTTCAAGTTTTTTATTGAATTGGATATGGAACTGTTCAAATTGATAAGCAAGGTAGCCGTCTTTATCAGCTAGATAGATACGGTTGTCCCCACTTGTTGAGAAGGTTTGTTCACCGTCTCCAGTGATAGTTACATCAAACTTCAAGACATGACTTGGACCAACATCACCTGCTAAGCCTTCGATGCTGCTGTCTTTCTCAAAAGCCAATCCATTTTCTGTTGCAGTTACTTTCTTCGTTGCATATTCTTTCACCTTATCTGGAGTGATGTTGAATAGTTCCTCTGAAGCAATTGCTTTTTCAGGGTTAGACTGTGGCGCATAAGGACTAGTTGGTAGGGTGCGTTCTGCAAAGCTCGCAGCCGCACGATCGGATCCCCAAGTACGTTCTGCAGTGGTTTGCATGCTCTTGAAGAAACGTTTAAAGATATCATAAGAGGTCAAGCCTGTCTCATGAAGGTCGATATTGTCATTCCAAACTGCGTGCCCACCACCAAGGATACTTGGATGAGAAGCTGGTAGAAGTGGACCTCCACCTGTTCTAAAATCATTCGGTGTCCAGCTATTGTACTGACGTTCGTAGTTGGCATAGTCCCCGTAGGCTGCTTGACTATTGCTTCCACTTGGGACACTATATGTCGGCACATCCGTGATGTTAATAATCTTAGCTCCCTGAGCAATGGCTTCATTTGGTCGTTGCCAGCCAATGCTCCAGATATCAACTTCTACTCCGTTCCAATCAACAGGAGTGTTCCCACGTTTCGCACTGAGCGAGCCCCAGATACGTGGTGTATAGCCCTTAGATTTGATATATTGAATCAAATCATTGACATAACGACGATAGCTTTCTCTGCTACCATAATACTCATCTGTACCGATATGAACAGTGGATACACCATGCAAAGGAGCATCTGGACCATCGAGGAGTTTGTCATAGACGGATTTGACAAAAGCCAGCGTTTCATCGTACTTGTTATCCAAGTCTAGCATGGCTACGCGCTCAACATTGTGCTTGCCTGAATAATCGCTCAAACTACCTTGATACATGAGGTCTGGGCGAACTTTGACAAAGGATAAGGCGTGACCTGGTGTGTCAATTTCTGGTACTAGGTTGATATGCAAGGCCTTGGCAAGTTTAATCAGATTTTGCATTTCTTCCTTGGTATAATGCTCATCTGATGTCAATTTTTGGCCATTCTTACCAACAATATCTGTCTCCACACGGAAACCAGTCTTAGCGTGTTCAAGTACATACTTGAGTTGTTCTTCTGGACTTAAATTCTTACCTGCCAAGTGTTCCTTTAGGAAGATATAGTTATCGTTGAGGTGCAACTGCAAGTCGTTCATCTTGTAGTAAGCCATGTTGAGCATGATGTCTACAAGAGTGTCGTAAGGGATAAATTTACGACCTGTATCTAGCATAAAGCCACGGTGGCTGAAACTTGGGAAATCACGAATTTCGCCATTTTGGAGGTTACTTTCTCCCATTTGAAGAAGGGTCCGAGTGGCGTAGAAGGCTCCTGTGTTTGTGGCAGCTTCGATGGTAATCACATCATTTTGGATAGTGATGCCGTAGCCTTCCTTACCGTAACCCTTGTTTTCAACCTTTTTAAATTCGATTCGTTTTTGAGCTTGCTTGTCACCTGTTGCTAGTTCCAATCCACGGCTGGCAAGGTCTGACTGATAGAAGGTTGCAGCCTGATCAAAGCCAGAATCACCAACTGAAATAACAGTATCAGCTGTAATCGAAGATTTGCCTTCGCGACCATACCATTGTTGGACCGCTGGTGCAACTTTTGGTTTCACACCCACACCCTCATCTTGATGTAGCCCCTTGATAACAACTTCAAATTCTTTAGTAAAAGTATGGCTGTCTTTGATTTGTTGTATCATGACCTTGACACGTTGATCTGTCAGAGGTTGGTAGATGCGATTTTGAAGGTCAATCACACCCTGCTTGTTACTGCCAATCAGACTAACCTGACCTGGCAAACTTGGTAGGACAAGAGACTTGCCATCTTCAGCCACATCCAACTGGTTAACTTGGCGGATATCCGTTACCTTACTATGGTCCGGAACGTTAGAATAAGCTCGAATTTCTTGGATTCCAACGTTTCTCCAGTTCATTGTTCCCGCTTGGTAATCATTGATCTCCAATTTGAGGTACTTAGCTTTGATACTTTCAGCTAGGTCTACTTTCTCATCTAAAACAGGATCTCCAGTCTTGGTATGCGCTAGTTTCCATTGTTTTTCTCCATTAGCGCCCACGTCTTCTTGACCTGCGTAGTAGAGACTCCAAGATTTGATATTTGGGTCATTTTGCCCATTGCGAAGACGACGATCCCAGTCAATTTCCACATGCTTGATGAGGGTAGTTTTTGGAAGAGTTAATTCAAAAGTTGGTTTTGGTACATCTTTGTCTGTAGCCCAACGAGTATTGTCATCTCCATCAATAGCCTTATCTGCAGTAAAGTTGGTTCCAGCCTCATGGTTGTTTGCTGAAGCAGTAGCACCTTCGAGATGGTTGACATCTTCTCTATCTTCGATTGTCTTTTCAGCTGGTTTTACTGCTGGTGTAGTGGTTTCCGCAGGCTGTTTGTCTGCCTTTGGTGTTTCAACCGGTTTCGGCGTTTCTGCTGGCTTGGGACTTGCAGGACTTGTCTCTGGTTTTGTCTTTTCACTTGCTGCAGGTTTTGTTCCTTCTTCGGTTGCCTGGCTACCCTCTTGATTTCCTTCTGTTGCAGCTTCTGCATCCGCCTTTTCAAGCGCAGCTGCTAAATCATCTGGTAACTTATCCAGAGCTTGAACATGAGTGATACTTCCCTCTGTCTCTGAAGGCGCTGCTGTTTCTGCTGCCTGAACCATATTGGCTCCAAAGATACTAGCACCAATCATAACTGAGGCTGCACCAATTGCAAATTTGCGGATACTATAATGACAGCGTTTCTCAAAAAAGTGTTTGTCCATATTTCTCCTATTTCCTTTCATCCGCCTACGCTAGTAAGCGTTATCATTTCTCCTTTTAAAAAGGAGAGAACCAAGAGGTCCTCTCCAGGTGTTTGATTCATTTTCCGACTCTGACCCCCATAGAAGTCCAAGTCACTTATCCAAACAATGTAGCTGTGGAATAAATATCTATTCTTTTTTACTGTTAATAGCAAAGAGGGCAGCTGACAATGCTAGGCTGATTCCTGCTAGGAAGAGGGCTGTATCAGACTGGTCTTCTCCTGTTTCTGGGAGTGTCTTCTTGCTTTCTTCATTTTTCAGAGTATCTTTGATTTTTGATGTCTTTGTATCAGCTAGCGGAGCTGGTGTCAACTTATACTCTGGTTTCTCAACAGTTGGTGCTGGTTCATCACCTGCTGTACCTAGCGGGCCTGTGTACTCTGGTTTTTCATGTACAGCTGGCTCAACTCCATTGACGCCACCGGTGTATTCTGGCAATTCGTGAACCAAGGCTTCAACCGCATTGACTCCTCCCTTGAACTCAGGAACCTCATGTACAGCTGCTTCTGCCGCATTAACGCCGCCCTTGAACTCAGGGACTTCATATACAGCCGCTTCTGCCGCATTAACGCCGCCCTTGAACTCAGGGACTTCATGAACAGCTGCTTCTGCCGCATTGACTCCGCCTTTGAATTCTGGTACTTCAAGAACTGGTGGTTGCTCTTCACCCTTGCTGCTTGTAGGAGCGTCTGGTTTCGGAGCAGAATCTTTTAATTGGTTGAGATAGTCTGCGAAGTAGGCCACCATTCTTTCCGTCAAGAGATGGTTATCCGTCGCATATTTCATGCTCGCCTGAACGCTAGCCACTTCCTCTTGATTGTCCTTGTCTGTTAATTTCTGCGCCTTAGCTAAAGCTGCTTCATATCTTGACAAGTCAAGCGGTGTTTCTGCTACTTGTGGACGGGTAAAGATGAGTTCCGCTGCAGATTGGTATTTATCGCCACCATCTCCGTAAGTCTTGGTACCAGTAAGGACAATTTTCTTAGCCTTGATTGTCTTGCCAAAGTCAATGTCTTTTGGCTTATTGTTATCTGGCCAATCTGTCACGGTGAAGGTATGCTCCTTGCCAGACTCATCTGTGACAACCAGTTTCACATCACGCAAGTTACCATTTGAACCTGAACCACGTGGAACATAGCGAAGTCCTGTGATTTCAGTCGGCTCTTTCAAGACCATGGTTGCAGGCTTGCCTACATCTCCACCATTCCAAGATGTATGCCATAGACTAGACACATTACCATCAAAGGCATTCTCTAGACCTTCACCTGGTTGAGCTGGCGCATCCAAACTTTCAAAGTCTTCTGCTACCAAGGCTGTCTTCTTCTGAACCAAAGCATTCTTCAAGGCTTCAATCTTGGCAATCTCTGCACGCGCTTCTTCGACACTGATATCATCATCTGCCTGACTAAGGTTAAAGACTGCCTCTTTCAATGCATCCATAGACTCTTTGGTGTAGTTGGTCATGGCAACCGTTGGCAAGTAGTTCTTCAGAGCATTTTCTGTCAACATCTTACCTGTGAGGGTAATTTCTTCGATTTGAAGATTATCCATCATGAAGTCGTTATATCCACGGAAGTTGGCATTTCCACCAGAATCACCACGAGTATTGCTTGCATTTCCAGTTGAGTAGATACCTACCCAAGTATCACCTGTTTCTGCACCAGTCACGAGGAAGGTTGCCTTCTTGGCTTTCTTAGAATCTGTCCAGGTATTTGGCAATTCATGCATTTCCAAGTTGCTTGCTTTCGTACCACGGTTACCAGATTGGAATTCTCCCTTACCAACTACAAAGGCGTAGGTATTGTCTGATCCTGCTTCGTATTCAAAAGTTACACGATAGGTCTTACCAGCTTCAAAACGGAAGTTTTGTGGAATAGTTTGATAAACCAAGTTACGACGGCTCACTAGTCCATTGGTCTTCAATGACCAATTTCCATCGATAACATCATCAACTTTCTTACCGTTCCAACCACGTTGTGTATATGGATCATGCTTTTCAGACAAGTGAGTACGGTTATCTTCAACACCTTCGACACCGCCCACTACGAATGGGAAGATACCCTGAGCAACATTTTCAAAGTCTTGTTTGAAGGTGCCTTTACCTGTATCATGGTTTTCTCCGTACATGCTTGAATTATTTTCAAAGGTACGAATTTCATCAAAGTAAGTTGCTTCATCACCAGCTTCACGACTCAAAGTAAGAGTAACATTTGATACGTCAGAACCAGTTGTAAAGAAGGCGTACATGTTTTGGAAGTAACTTGTATTGTCAACTGTAGCATTGTCACGACGATTGTTATGAGCATAAGCTTTGATATAGTTGAGAGCGAGTGACTTATTGGTATAAGTAGTCACTTCTTTCTCGCCAGTATTCACTGTGATACTTGCCTTAGCATTACTACGGTTATCAACACCGACATAAACCGCATACTTAGTATTTGGTTTCAAGCCAGTCAGTTTCTGAGTGAGGCTGACCTTGCTCTTATTGCCTTGGATACGAAGCATTTCATTTGCGCCTTGTGATTTGACAATTTCTGCCTTAGAAGCATCACCAGAAATAGTCCAATGTTTCAAGGTACCGCTGTTAAATCCTTGGTCATAGATATGCATGCCTTCGCTCCATGACATTTCAGGATTGGTTTGTTTTGAACGATAGAGAACGTATGGTTGATTTGCTAGAAGGTCTAGGGTAATCTTGCCATCTTTTACAGTTAGTTCTTGCTCTTCTGTCTTACCTTGGTCAGTTAGCTTGTAAAGGTAAACCTTGCTATTTGCCCAATCACTCGGAAGTGTCCAAGTTGTTGCGCCAGCTTGCGTATTGAAGTAGTACATCTTTTCCTTATCAGCAGGAAGTTTCTTACCATTTGCATCCCAGTTCCAAGGAGTCAAGTAAGCTGAACCATCTTGGATCACACGTCCGTTGAGAGTTACTGTACGTTCGCGATATTGTGGGCTATTGACATCATTTGACTTACGAGTCACAACCACTTTATTGTTGTCAGCATCTACCAATTCCACTCTCATTTCTGGAGTCCATTTATAGGTGCTACCGTTATCAG
The DNA here is from genome assembly GCF_004353325.1 of Streptococcus downii. Taxonomy (NCBI): domain Bacteria; kingdom Bacillati; phylum Bacillota; class Bacilli; order Lactobacillales; family Streptococcaceae; genus Streptococcus; species Streptococcus downii. Next base: position 91,175 of record NZ_MZNX01000002.1, on the reverse strand, counting down.
ACATGGTAACTGGTGTACCATTTTCCCATTTACTTACAGTGAAGTGTTGGAAATACTTGGTCATCAAGTCGTGGGCAAACAAGTTGGTTACATAGCCATTGTAATCACTTCTTCCTTGCCAGCCTTCAAAGTCTTTCATGCTGTAGCCACCTAGAAGTGGATAATCTGCTGCACCACCGTAACTTCTGTAGTCCCCTACCCAAGCATCTTTTTGATGGTTACGGATAAAGCGGGTGATGGCACTGTTGATACCTTTATTGGTGTAGCCACCGTAGGTCAAGTCAGCAGCCCAATGATGGAAGGTAGAGTCGTACTCACCACCATGGCCCCACTCGATTGCAAAGCGCCAACCTTGCTTGTTGATTTCTTTTGCAAGAACGTGGGTAGCCCAGGCACCGTTATCACCTGATTGACCATTACCCCAAACGTCCACATAGATAAAGTCGAGACCGTCACCAAGTTTTTTCTTCAAATCTTCCCAACGTGCCAAACGGCCATGTGCTAGGTCATAAGCAGCATCAATGTTGATACCTTGGTCTAGCCAGTTCCAGCCATAGCTATAGCTACCATCTGGATTCTTACGGAGGATTTTTTCATTGAAGTATTTAGACTCAGGATAAGTCTCAGAAGCGTTAACATGGATACCTAGATGAGCACCATATTTCTTCGCTTTCGCAATCAAGGTCTTGAAGTCTTCAACACCACCAATACGTTTACCAATATCAGCATAGTTCAAGTGACCAGAGTCATGACCTTCACTACCATAACCTTTAAGGAGAACACCTTGTCCTAGACCATCTGTGTGAAGATTGATTTTCTTGATACCATCCAAAGTCATGAGGAATGGGTTCTGTGCTTGAGAACCAAAGTTCATCGCGATACGATAAGCTGTGATATCCTTGACTTTTTCCCAACCTTGAGGGTTGTTCATGATACTACGGTAAGCAATGGCTCCATCTTGCCAATCCACTTTCTTATCCGCATTGGCATCTTCAGTGATAACAACCTTGGCACTTGGAAGTTCCTTGGTATACTCTGGGAAGACAATGCCCTTATAAGCTTTTTCCCATTGCCATTCAGAGCTATGAATTCCGACATAGTTGGTATTCCCGACTGTTTCCTTGTAGGCTGTCAAGCGGGTCCAGTCATAAGAACCTCCACCGTAGCTGTTTTGAGAGTTGCTCCAAACACCTGCAGCAAGCTTATCTGTAGAAACAAATCCATACATGTAACCCTTGGCTAGGTCTTTCATTGGATTGGTTACATCAATATGATCATCTCCGCTGACATGGGTATTATTTGACATGGTTGCCCCGTCAAACTTAGCACCAGCTTGGTCACTTGAAACAGATACTAAAGCATTGCCAAGGAAACTAATGGAAGAAAGCAGTTTTCTTTCATCATCAATCTTTTGACCTGGAGTAACTTGATTATGGTTGACAATCTTGGTCACATCAAAGTGCAATTGATTATCCACAACTTGCAAACGAACTGTCATTTCCGCATTGATAAGATTAGCATCATCGCGAAGCTTCATCAAGTACTCTGCTGTTGTCTCATTGATTTTTTTGTAGGTAACTTCAGGTGTGACTTCGTGTTTGTTGATAAACACTTTATTGAATTGTTGGACTTGTCCTGGCAAGGTATGCCCGTTCAAACTGTATTCTTTAATACGTGGGAAGGCTTGGTCAATAACTGCTTTGAGGACCTTAGACTGGATAGTGTCATAAGTCACCTTGCTATCATCAACTTCAGGACCTGTTTCTTTTTCAGCAGGAGTATCCTCTGTTTTTACCCCCTCTTGGTTATCCGTCTTAACGCTAACAACTGTTCGCTCATCGCCATAAGAGCCTGCCTTGAGAAGAATCTTCTTCTCATTTTTAAGATGGTCATTGACCGCAGCTGGTAGAGTAACTGTGTCAAAGAGATTGATATCGTTATTGCTTGCATTTAGCTGACCGTCTGACTTGAGAGTGATAGAGAGACGGTTTGTTGATCCTGTTTCAGGGGCAGCGACACGACTACCTCTATACCAAGTGCTAGTTGTTGGAGATTTATACTCCCAGAACCAGCCATCCTTGTCATAACCGACAAAAATATTATTATTGGTATCTTTAAATTTCAGGAAGACACCAAAGCGTGATTTGCCCTTTTCAGAATCTTCTTTGAAAGTTAAATCAACAGTTGCATTTCCATTGGCATCAACGGTCAAGCCCTTCTTTTCAAACAGGGCTGGTTTGCCTGCGTTATCATTTTGAGCAGTTGAGGATAGTTGGTTGTAGCGGACACCTTTTTCTTCTCGGATAGTGACTGTTCCTTGTTGTTCTTTTTTCTCTACCGTTTGCCATTCAGCTGTCACTTTTTCAGGTGTTTCAGGTTTAGCAGCTGGTTTGTCCTCTTTTGGCTTGTCTTCAGCTGGTTTTTCTTTCTCTTCCAAGTCTGCTGGTTTGACACTTGAAATTCCCTTCATGTGATCTTGGATCCATTTCAATTGAGCAGGTGAGAAGAGAATACCACCACTACGTTGGCCAACAACTCCATTTTGATGAACACCGACGAGTTTTCCTTCTGTATCAAAGATACCACCACCACTAGCACCTGGATGGCTACCTTGATAACCGATCCCTTTTACGCCCTCACCGTAGGATTCGACTAATTCAACAGTTGTATTGAGGACTGGTGATAATTTTCCAGTTGGGTAGCCAAAGACATGCAATTTATCTCCAACCTTTTTCACTGCAGGTTTTTCAGTCACTTCTGCTGGAGCATTTTCCAGAACTGTTCGCAATCGAACAAGAGCCAAATCATTCTTGTAGCCTTTTAGGAAACCTTCACGATCCCAGTGAATAATGTCTTTTTTACTAAATTTAACATCTGGTAGTCCTGGATAGGAAATGCTATAGATATCTCCATCACCATTATCATTGTCAACGACCTTACGATTATTGCCATCTGGAACATCTTTTATAAAGTTATGTGAAACAGTTAAAACAAGATTTTCGCCAATGACTATCCCACTACCTTCACCTGATGGTGTCTTAATTTTGACAGTTGCTCCGTAGTTTAATTCACCATTCTTGGTTTTAGCCACATCTTCTGGAACAAGATTCCCAGTATCTTTAGCTAATTGATCCTTATCAACTTCTTTCCCTTTATCTTCAGCCTTATCCAATTTGCCCTCTAAGCCTTCTGGTAACTTATCTGAACTAGCTGATTTTGCTTTTTCAAGTGCTAATAGTTCTTCTTCTGTCTTAGGTCCATCAGTAACTTCTGGAGACCCTTGGTCTTCTCCCGCCTTTGGTGCTTCAAAATCACGCCCATCATTCTCTTTTGCTGTTGCAAGAGCAGCGGCTAAATCCGCTGGTAAATTCGCTGTGGAGCCAGACTGCACGCTATCTGCAAGAACTGTACTTGTCCCAAAGAATGCAGCCCCAATCATAACAGAAGCAACACCTAATGAAAATTTCCGAATACTATATTTACAACGTTTTTCAAATAATCCTTTATTCATAAATTCCTAAATCCTTTCATTTTTGAGTAAGCGTTTACATTCTTTTTTTAAAAAATACTCCTTCCTCTGAAAGTGCAATGCTTAACCCTGATAAATAAAAAATAATTGTGCTTTTAATATAACAAATAATAGCTAAGAAAGCAATAGAAAACAAGTAAAATTAACGAAAATTTTCTCTATTCTGACAAAAACAGGCTCCAAATTTAGAATCTTTCTTTACAAATGTAAAAAAGGATTCAGCATTCAAGAGAAATACTAAATCCTTTCTTATATTTTGCAACAGTTATTTCACATGTTTTGCAAGATCTTCTTGGGCCTTTTTATTCGACTCTTCTTTTTCTTTCATCCATTTATCTTGAGCTTTTTGGTATTCATCTGCTGTCACTGCTTTATCTTGTACGTCTAGGTATTTATACAAGAGAGCTTCGCTTGTACCCTTGTTACCAGAGTATGCAAACGGAAGCGTAAATGGTACCATCTTAGACAACATTGGACGACCAGTTTTAGAAGTTGTTGGGATGATCAAGGCACTGTCGGTCAACCAAGCTTGGGCTGCAGCATATTTCTCATAACGTTTTGAAACATCACTCACTTCTTCCCCGGCTTCTACAACCATTTTTTCGTAGTCTTCCAAACCAACTTGCTTAGCTGCAGCGTTGTTTGTTCCAGAGTCAAATCCTAGGTAAGTCTTTGTATTTTCTCCGACAGATGGCTTGATGATATCAAGGTAAGTAGATGGGTCTGCAAAGTCTGGAGACCATCCCACATTATCTGAGATATCCCAGTCTTCTCCAGCTGCAGTTTCAGCAAAGTAAGTGATATTCAAGACATCATCTTTTTGAAGTTGTTGGATATCGACAACGACGTTCTCTGACCCTAGAGTAGCTTCAAGCGATTGTTTGAAGGATTGAACACGTTGGACTTTCGTCGTGTTTGTTTGGTCTACTGGCATATCCAAGTGGATTGGGAATTTCACACCTTCTGCTTGAAGAGCTGTCTTAGCTTTGGCAAATTCTGCTTTGGCCTTATCTGCGTTATAGAGTCCATCTTGGGCATCAGCTAAATTTACATCCTTCCACTCGTCTCCAAAAGTCACCAATTTTTCTTTGACCAACTCACCAAAGTTTTTGCCATCTGCTTGAACAAATGTAGGTGGGACAAACAAGTTACGAAGCAGTTTAGTCGCACCACTTGCACCGTTTACTTGAGAGGCATAGGCGGTTCTATCAAAACCAAAGGCAAGAGCTTGACGGAAATCTTTGTTTAGAAGAGCTTTCTTGGTTGATGTTTTTTCTTCATCCGTTGTCTTAGAAGTATACTTATAAGACTGGCGATCAATATTAGTACCTACTAAATAAGTAGTAGAATCTTGTTGTGTGTAAACAATATTATCTTTAAATGCTTTTTCAGTCTCTGGGTAGCTAGCGCTTGTTGGGAAGAGACGGGCCATAGTGAAACTTCCATCCTTGAAGGCTTCAGTCGGTTTGTTGGTATCTTGACCATCCCAGAATGATAATTTAACCTTATCAAGATGAACATTGTCCTTATCCCAGTAGTTTGGATTTTTTTCAAACTCAACAGAAGATTTAGCTACGATAGATTTGAGCAAGAATGGTCCATTGTATAGGATGCTACTTGGATCTGTTCCTTTAGCGAAATCATCCCCTTTAGAGTTTAAGAACTCTTCATTAACTGGTGCCATTACACCCATCGTTGTCTTAGAATTCCAGAAGCTTTCTGGTTTGTTCAAAGTGTACTGAACTGTCTGATCATCCAGAGCCTTAATTCCTACTTGTGAGAAATCTTTGATTTCCCCTTTTACATAGGCGTCCAATCCTTTGATCGATTCTTGAACTAAATAAAGACCATCAGATTTTTTATCAGCAGCATATTTAAGTCCTGTTACAAAGTCTTGAGCTTTGACTGCCGCGTATTCTTCACCTTCAGAAGTATACCATTTTGCATCCTTACGGATAGTATAAGTGTAAGTCAATCCATCCTTGGATACAGACCAATCCTCAGCCATAGATGGCACAAAGTTACCATAGCGGTCATTTTCAAGCAATCCATCAATCACATTACTAGTAATGTCAGCGTTGCAGCCTTACCAGTTGTTAAGTAGTTGAGATTATCTGGGTCTGTTTCATAGATATATGAGAATGTCTTCTCTCCTTTAGCGCTCGAACCTGATCCAGAGCATGCAGCTAAAGTAGTAGCCGCCAATAAGGTTACACCTGCAAGAGCAAATAGTTTTGAACTTTTCATCATTTTCTCCTTTAAAACTTTCTATCTATTATAGAACCTTTTCAGAAAGATGTCAACAGAATTTTCAGAATTTTTGTGTTAGTTTGGTATATTCTGAAAAATCAAAAAGGAGAAGACCGTGATTGTCCTCTCCAGATCTTATCTGACAAAGAGCCACATTATAAATCTAAAATAATTTATTTTAATTGGGAAATGAGATTTAAATAGTCAAGACATTAATAATTATGGAAACAAATTTATTATCTGATCTCAAAATATTTTTGTAAAAAATCTAATCTGCTAAATCTTCTTTAATTTTAGTTGTAGATATTTCTTTAGTTCTTGGTAAATAAACTACTTCCACTCCTTCTTCTTTTAAATAATCAAATTTTCCTTTCCAATCATCCCCCATAACAAATGTATCAATGTGATATTCTTTAATATCTGTTTTTTTCTGTTCCCAGCTTGTTTCAGGAATCACCAGATCAACATATCTTATTGCTTCAACCAAATTTTTTCTATGTTCAAAATTAAAGTAACATACTTTATTTTTTTCTTTCAAATTGAACTCATCACTTGAAACTACAACAATGAGATAATCTCCTAATTGCTTTGCTCTCTTTAGCAAATTGATATGTCCATAATGAAGCAAATCAAAGGTTCCATAAGTAATTACTCTTTTCATTGATATTTCCTTTCAATTTTTTTATTAATCCTAAATTACATAAAAACAATTATTCATTATTAATACTGGTTTGATATCCACTATATTCTTAATTTGATTCTAAATTTTCAATATCAACTTTTTAGCGATGTAATTATTTTATTTCTCTTTGTAAACAAAAGAAATAAAACAATTACAATAATTGCATATCTTATAATGGCTAAGTTATAAATAACAAGTATCAAAAATAGTATTATTAATAATATTAAAGATATTATAGAACTTCTTCTTCCTTTAAATTACATCATAAGTTCAAAATTACTATTCAGTTTTTTTCTTTAAATACTTCATAGGGTAGAAAACAAAATCAACGTAAGAAACTTTCTTGATAAGGTAAAGAATAAATAGTGAACCATACCAGCCTAATAATAATCCTAGTATTAAATGAACATAAATGTTACTAATATTTAATTTTAATAAAATAATGCGGGTTATAGAAACAATTGGTGCATGTAATAAGTATATGACTAAACTATTCCTCCCTATCTTAGAAAAATACGTCCCAAATCTTTTGAAGTTATTTAAAATCGGATAGCAAGTAAAAGCTAAAACGACCGACACGGAAAAGATTAACCCCCATAGACCAGGAGTGTCGTAAGAAATATAGAAACTAGGAGATGATTGTTGCCAAAATATCAAAAACATTATAATAACTCCTATACTTAAAGAAGTTATCCATTTCCACTGCTCCAGCAAGAACATCGTCAATCCAGATTTTTTCAGCCAATAACCAAAGATAAAGAAGAAGGACCAGAGAAGTACTTTTTGGATAATATAAATATTAACTGGAAAAAATAAAGATAAAATATAAGCAAATAAACTAATTAGAAATAATTGATTATAAGATTTAACCCTAATAGAAATCAAACCAACAACTAAATAAATCCACCAAAGAACATAAAGGTACCAAGAAACGCTTAAAGGTGTTTTATAAATCTGTAGCAGATCAGCAAGAGATGCTGCATTTCGAACACTTTCTCCACCTATTGTTTGCAAAATAAATTGAAGAACTGAGTAAAAGAGATATGGCACACCTAGGATTATTGTTTTTTGCTTAAAATAGTTCCAAAACTTTTTTAAATCTACCACTGGTTTGAAGAAAAAACCTGACAATGCGTAAAAAACAGGAATATGGAATAAGTAAAAAACTTGTGTTAGGAATAGAAGCACAGTATTACTATTTTCGAATTTCCTAGATTCAAAAAGACCTAAAACAACATGTCCTAAAACGACCATTAGAATGGTGAACCCTTTACCAAAATCTATCCATTCAATACGTTTGCTTTTCATTTTCACCTCTTAAATTTCCTTGTAATCAGAGTAAAGATAAACAGTAGTTTTTAAAACGAACTATGAAATGAATTACAGATGCTATCCATGCATAGTGACTACAAAATAATATAATAAGCATTTTCCTATTCAAAGATATCTTTTCTACGAGTAGGCTTTTTTTGCTTTTCTTCAAACGAATACGCATCTCTTTAATTTGATTAGCATACTTTCTCTTTAAACTATAAAAATTTTTGTCCATTGCGAGCATCATCAGCAAAGATAAATCAATTCGTTTAATATTTATATCAATCCACTTATCATATATTGGATTGGTATTAATTTTTTCAACAACTGCCCAAGCTTTATAGACATCAAATTTTTTATCTGTAAAAGTTGCCGTTACACTTTTGGGATTGTTATAATAGTTGTACGTTATTTTGTCAGATATCGCAATTATTTTTGAATATAATATGTATTCAAAAACAAATGGAACATCCTCTGCTATTCGCAATTCAGCTACAAAACGAATCGATTTTAATATACTAGCTTTATATAACTTATTCCAAGGATAATATTCTATGGATTGAGACTCAATTTTTAAAAATTTTTTAACATATTCGTCTTGTTCAAGTAGCTGTTCCTTCACATTTTTTGATGTTGATACCTTTGAAGATAATTTACTTGTCCGATGATAAGAAGCTACAACTAGATCAGCAGAAGTTCGTTCCTGCAAATTAATCATATACTGGAGCGCATCTTCTTCTAGCCAATCATCTGCATCTAAAAAAGTGATGAACTCTCCTAAAGCTAAATCTAAAGCATCATTCCTTGCCGAGCTAACTCCTTTATTTTCTTTGTAATAAATTTTAATACGATTATCTTTATTTGCGTAAGAACTTACTATCTGTCTACTAGAATCGTCACTGCCGTCATCAATAACTAAAACCTCAAAATTAGGGTAGGTTTGAGCTAATAAAGAATCTAAACATCTTGTCAAAGTATTCTCGCTATTAAAAACAGGGAGAATTACACTAATTTTTCTTTTCATATTATTTTAAAGCATCCAATGCCGTATTAAAGTAATAACCTTGGCGAATCTTTTTACCTATCATTCTCACATTCTGCTGCATTTCTTGATAATTTTTCTCTGAAACTCCCTTTAGGCTTTCCGAAAGATGATGAAGATCATCAATTACGATACCAATATTATTTCGTTTAACAAAATCAGCCATAGCCGCTTGTGACCAAATAATAACAGGAAGATTGGCTGCCAAATACAATGATGTTTTATGTGGATTATTATATTTAAGATAGGCACCTGTATTACCAGTACATTTCTCTACTGAAGTTCCATCCCAAACTAATCCAAAGTTTCCCTCTAAATGTTGAATCAATTCATCTGGTGAAAATGCTCCCTTATAAATATCATCAGGAATATCCCCTTCATAATTGACACCATACAAACACATATCTACATTCAGTTCCTTTAACTTATATACATAACCACTTTTTTCTCTCGTAAGATTTCCTGCAACAATCACCTTCTTTCCATTATTACGGATTATTTCAGGAACTGGTTCATTATATAAATAATCAAAAATTTCAAGATTTACAATTTTTTCTGAAGATATTCCAATTGAATGGAGATATTCTGACATAAACTTATTATGACTAATAACATAATCAAATCGAGGTAATAATTTTAAATCCGCTATGATTGCAGTAGATTTTCTTTGTTGCCCAATACCATCACGCAGTGTCTCCAAATCGTGAATTAACGCAATGAACTCTACTTTCTTTCTTTTTTTTATCCAGGGAATAAATCTATTCGCATATCGTACTCCAGGAGCAGGATGTTGCCAGATAACACGGTCTCCATTCTTTACAGTCTTAGCAATATGAATCCAGACTTTAATACTCTCAATTAAAAGAACGAATTGACGATAAAATAAATTTTTATCAAAAGGCATTGGTGGAATTACAAACGATTTCATTCCCCTTCGACGACAAATTTCAGCAATATCGTCGGGCGCCTTTGCTCCTGCATGTGCTTCTCCTTTATTACGAACCTCAATAATATAGTCCATTTTTTCTCCCTTCACCTAGAAACTTTTTCCATACTTTTGGTTGAAGAATTTAGCAAATAAGAACGATTTTAACTTCCTAATAAAATCAACTTTATCCATATAGATGAATGGCATTTCTTTCACAGTCAGCTCATTTTCTACTATCCAAACATTAAACAATAATTCACTTATACGACCAAACAAACGCGCTTCAAATGGTGTATATTCTGAAACGTCTATTCTTTCATATAACTCTTTAATGATAGGAAATAACCAACTACAATATCTGTCTGTCAATTCTTTGCTCATAATAAACATATTAAACATATAGCCACTATTTTGCTTCATAACCTTATCATAGCTAGTTAAATAATCAGGAGTCAATTCACTTATAACCTTACGTGTTTCATCTAAATGACTTGAATCATGGGTGTTTGAATAATGAGAATATAGAGTTTCTATATAGTAACGTCTTTTTTTAGGAACAATAACGTCTGCCTGCTCCAATTGTTTCTCAACATCTTCTTGATTTAAAATCACTTGATTTATATCGATATTTTCTTTATAGAATATTGTTTTTCTAGCAAAATACCTTCTATAATGTACCAAACCTAGATAGTCAACATCAAGATTCTTCCATGCCCAATATAGTCCTGTTAATTCACAATAATAAGGATTTAAGTTTGAAATATTTTCTCCAGTATTATCTCCTTGATAACCCAAATCATTTTTTCCTTCTCTACCAACATGGATTGGTAAGTAAAGTTGTCGATCCTTAGGCATTTGAAATTGTTTATGTGTTGCAATAATTAGCTTGATATTTTTCACTAACTTTTCTATCCCCTAATCTACATTTTTCTCTGAAATTAGTGCTCTTAGTTGACTACTACTTGTTCCATCTGTATAAGGGAAATAGATTATCTCAACTCCCTTTTTCCCTAACTCTCTCATAATTTTTAAAACGTTCCGTTCCTTTATAATCACTACCAACAAATAGCTTATCATAATGATAAATATTTCAAGCATCACTGTCTTCTGGAAATGATTCAACTGCTTTATCTACATAAGAAATAGAAGCGATAATATCTAAACGTTCTTGAAAAGATATAAATGTCTTCTTTCCTTTATGTGAAGCATTAGGATGTACTCCGACAATTAAATAATCACATTGCTCCTTGGCACGTCTTAACGAATTCAAATGTCCAACATGAAATAAATCAAATGTACCAGACAAGTAGCCTATCTTATCTTTGTGGTATATGGCATCATCAAGGTTACTATTTTTTTACAGTGTCTATGCATCAAATCAAATTTACGAAATTCTAATAGATGACTTTCAAATAATTCCCTTACAGATTTATCACAATATGAAACATATAATTCTTCAATGATTGATACTGTTAATCTTTCAGTTTCCTCATCAATATGAAGAAATTCAATCGAATCTAAAATGACACTTAAGATTCGATTATTAATTTTACTGCGTCCAAGTTCCATATTGATATCCTTAATCGTTTTAATCAATGCAACTTGAGAACCAGAATATATGGAAGAGGATGCAGAAGAAAATATTCCTAAATCTGGAATCACTACACCTGTATAAAAATTTTGTTTTGATAGAATTTTATCATAAAGATAGTGTATGATCTTCATAACAGAAGTTACATTAACAGTTATAATTCTCTGTATTTCAGTAATACTCAAAGAATCAAATGGCGTAGCCTCACTAAATTCTGTAATAACTAATAAAATTTCAAACAGTGGATCCTCTTTTATAATTTCAATTCTAGTGATATCGACAGCTTGTAAATCAATAGAATTATATTGAATTCTATCTTCTTTTAAGATAACACCTTTTGGAGGCGCAACTGAATCAAAGACGTGCACAAAATAACCTTTTTAATCAACTGATTAACTATAGCCACACCTGGTTTTGTACTTCCTCCGAAAACTGCAGCTTTTTTCATAATTGCCTCCAAATTCAGTGTTTAGTTTGATCCATAGCAACACTAAAATAATGTCCTGCTTTTACTTTTTTTGAAATTTTTTCAATATTATCTAACATTTTTGTATATTGATCATCGGTTACTTTAGCTAATGTTACTTCCAGATGATTTAAATCATCAATAACAATACCTACACCATTCTCCTCTACAAAATCAGCAAGCGCCGCCTGTGACCAAATAATAACAGGTAACTGTGCTGCCAAATAAAGTGAAGTTTTATGAGGATTATTATACTTCAGATATTGTCCTGTATTCCCTGCACATTCTTCTAATGAATTACCATCCCAGACTAACCCAAAAGCACCTTCTAGGTGCTCAATTAACTGATCTGGACGAAATGTTCCTTTATATGCAGAGTCATTTTCATCACCCTCAAAAAACATCCCATACAATCTTAAATCTACATTTAAATTTTTCAAATCATAGATATAGGCACTTTTTTCACGTGATAAATTGCCAGCAATAATAACTGATTTATCATTTATACGAGATATCAGATTTGGAGTTCCTTCATCTAAGTAATCAAAAACTCCTAAATTAATTAACTTATTAGATTCAAAGCCTTGCTCCAACAAATAGGCCGTCATTTTTTTATTATGACTTATTACATAATCAAATTTAGAGAGTAAAGAATTATCTGCAATCTTTGCTCTAGATTGATCCTTCGAATCATAAGAACCAATCCCCTCTCTCAATGATTCTAAATCGTGAATTAGAGCTACAAAGGTTACTTTTTTGCGCTTTTTAATCCAGGGGATAAAATAATTTGCATATCGAATACCATAAGCTGGATGTTGCCAGACTACAATGTCTCCATTTTTTACAGTGAGAAACACACGAGCCCACAATTTAGTACAAGTAATAAACAACCAAATTAAAATGTAAATTCTTGATGTTTTGTTTGGTAATACTGGAATTGTAAAAACTCCCATACCTCGTTTTCTGGCAATTGATACAATATCATCTGGTGCTTTTGCACCGGCATGCGCCTCACCAACATTCCTAGTTTCTATAATATATTCCATTTACCTACCTACTTTTATTAAATTTTTCTAAATAATCCGTATACGGTCTATCAACATCAAAAATAATTTTCCCATGCATAGAACCTCCTTTTACAGGCTTCATATAATCTCCATAGCGATCAGTAAGAATATGATTATATCCTTTTGGCACAGGAATCTGCATAAATTCAAATGGCATATAGACAATATCATCATAGTCTGCACGCGATTGAAAATGAATCGGATCAAATTGAAAACTCAAAAGAGAAATTTGGGGTGTCTGAATATTATTATATCGCGCACATTCTCTTTCAAAAAGTCTATAAGGTTTTTCGCAATTCTTATTTTTCCATCTATAATATGTACTTCTTAACGGCGCTAATATATTTTTAGGAAATTTGTACTGCTTCTTTTTATAATTGTATATCACGTCTCGAAGATACAGACAATGTCTACGATATGATTCAGCTCTTTCTTTTTGCTCCTCAAACAACTTTTTATCATCTATAACAGAATCAAAAGGGAAAATATCAATAAAAATCCCCTGATTAAATTTCTGAAGACCTTTTTCAAACTCAAGGATTGCAGTTGTGGAACTATTTCTTAGTTGAGCATGTCCACGAAGACTACCCGGATCCGTATACTCTGTTTGCCAAAAATAATTTCCTGTAAATTCCTTTGGTGCAATTTGACAAAGTTTTTCATAATTTTCTCGACTTAACTTCACATCTATATCATCATCCCACGGAATAAACCCCTTATGACGAACGGCTCCCAACATTGTTCCCGCATCTGCAAAGTATGTAATATCATATTTTCTGCATACACGATCAAATTCAGCAAATAAATCAAGTTCTACTGCCCATACTTTTTTCATGTCCGAGGTAACTAGGTACCCTTCACGTATCTCTTCATCTAAAAAACCGTCTGGAAGATCAATTTTTAGTTTTTGCATTTTTATCCTCTCTTTACCTTTCTGACATTTTCGCCTTCAATATTTGAAGAATATTATCTTTTTGTAAATAAGTTATCATAAAATAGGTCATACCTCCAATAAGCACTTGAATTAGCAGTCCCAGTAAATCATTTGATAAATATTGTTTTATAAATAAAATAATTAAATACATAATGAAACCCGCTATAAACCTAGGATTGAAATAAAAAGCTAATTGTTTAAAATCTACATAACCATTTGAATTTTTCACATATAGAAATGTGATCAATGATTCGGCTAGTACTGAAGAGATAACCGCTCCTTTACTTCTAAATACTGGAATAAATACTAAATTGAGTAGAAGATTCAAAACTGATCCAATTATTATATATTTAGCACTCTGACTACGAAGTCCGGCAGGTGTATAATATTGTGAACCCAAACAATTACTTACACCTATAATAACTACAATCGGAGAAAATACATAGAGCAAATAAATAACTTGATCATAACCTTGCCCGAAAAATATAGGAACAAAAGTTTCTGAAACAGATAGAAGTCCAAAGAAAAATGCCATTCCTATGAAAAAAATAAAGTCTAGAGACAATGCTATTCGTGACTTAATTTCATCATACTTTTTCTCAGAAAACAGATAAGCGATACGAGCCCCTAGCACAGAGTTCAATGCAGTAAAGGTTATTGATTTCAATATATTAATTATTTTTGTCGCTTGTTCGTAATAACCATTCTCATTAGCATTTTGAGTTATCACACCAATCATTGTCTTGTCTAATACAGTATAGATAGAGGTTGCTATAGTTGGTACAAAATATATCAATGTTTGTTTTAAGTGCCCCTTTAAACTTAGAGTATTCAAAGATACTTTTACCAATATTTTAGGAAGATAAATCCATAAAGAAATGCTTGATAACAAACTAGTAGATGCAATAATAAAAATATAAGTATTCAAATCCGATGGTTCTTTTATAAAAGTAAAGATTGCAATAGTACCAAATATTTTAAATAAGGCATTTAATCCAATTGTATACACGAATTGTTCCAAACCTGTATAAAACCATGATATATCAAATAGAACAGCAAATAAATTCAAAGTCAAAATCAAATAAATTAATTGAAACTCTTTCGAAAAGACAGCCCATAAAAGCCACAAAATAATTGCAACAGAACTAGTCAAAACCGTAAGTAATTCAATTTCCCAAAATAGGGTAGAATACTGTTTTTTATTATCTCTCTTGCGAGCTATCTCACGAACACCATATACTCCTGTACCCAAGGCGGCAAATATTGTAAAATATGCTTGAATAGATGAGGTATAACTAAAAATTCCTGTTCCCTCAGCTCCTAGAACCCGTGAAACATAAGGAGCCGTAACTAATGGCAAGAATAAGGTTAGTAGCTGATGTATTGAGCTCAAAATAATATTAAATTTCAAACTATTGTTTCTCATATCTTACATTTGAAGCCAACAAGCTCCCTCCCAACATGAAAAGTAATGGGTTATATGTTATGTTTACCCAAGTGTTATTTATAAATGAAAAGAAGAATATTGCCATACACCATATATATATTGCCTTATCTTTATTTTTATAAGCCTTATAAAAAATTGATGTATATAATATTATTAATAGTATTGTAAATAAAATGCCATATCCTAGCCAAGAATATAAAAAACCAGAATCTAAGTAGAAACTATTTTCTGTAACAATTCGATTCAAAATTTCAATCTCATAATTTCCAACCATTTGAATATCATTTCCAAATAACTGAGGTTGATATAAAGCAAATGCAATTTTTTGAAAACCTAGACGATTACTCAGTAAATGATTTAAGTTTCTCCAAATTACCTCACCCGGATCATAATTATTTGCTATATAAATAGAGAGCAAAAGTCCTACTGAGTAGGAATATAATGAAAAAATTTTAAAAAAATATGATTTAAATTTAATCCAGTTTAATTTAATTGCTAATACAAACATTAGCAAAACAAAAATTCCGAGATAATGACTTAATCTGTTAGTTGTAGTTGAATATACAAGATAGTCGATAGCAAATAATCCTATAATTTCAAAATAAGTAATACTTTTACCTCTTAAAAATAAATAATTAAGAAATAAGTAAAATACTAAAAATGATAGATGAGAAAAATATGAAAAACCAAAGCTATGTGATATACGTCCTCCCGTAATATAAACAAGGTCGCTTAATATTCCCATTTTTGATGCCACAACTACTGTTAGTGTAGCAATCAAAGTCCCCCAGAATGAACTATTAACAATTTTTCTAAAATCCACAGTCATTCCATTAATTATAAAAAGTGCATAATTTATTAAATATAATCTTTTTGTAACAAATGCTGAAATAAGAAATATTATCAATATGAGAACAGAAATCGTAAAATATTTTATATTTTTTAAATAGCTTAAATTCTTCCCAAAGAATATTATTATCAAAAATACGAATAATATCATTTGCACAACATTATTTAATTGAAAAGTATTAAATAACGATAAATCTATAACATAGAAAAATGAATACAAGAAAAATAGTAATAATAACAAAAAATTCAGATTAAATTTTATATAAAATTTCAAGTTCAAACCTACATTTTCTTTTTACTAATTATCACTTAATCTCACTACGAACGCACTGTAAAGCCGCTGCTATAACTTGATGCATATCATAATATCGATAATGTCCTAAACGACCGCCAAAAATAACATTTTTATGTGCTTCTGCAAGTTTCTTATACGATTGGTATAAACGATTGTTACGATCATTATTAACCGGGTAGTATGGTTCATCTCCCTTTTCCCATGTTTTAGAATGTTCTTTAGTAATAATAGTTTTTTCTTGATTCCCAAACTCAAAATGTTTGTGTTCAATAATGCGAGTATATGGGGTATCAGCATCTGTATAGTTCACAACTGCATTTCCTTGGTAATTCTCCATATCCAAGGTCTCGTTTTCAAAACGAAGACTACGGTACTCTAGTTCGCCCAACTTATAGTCGAAGAATTCATCAATCATACCCGTAAAGACAATCTTAGGAAACTCTTTTAGATATTGCTCTTTATTCGCAAAGAAATCAACATTTATTTCTACATCAATATTTTCATGATCCAACATTTTTTCAACTATTTGAGTGTAACCACCAATTGGAATCCCCTGATAGGTATCGTTAAAATAGTTGTTATCGTAGGTCAGGCGTACTGGCAAACGGCGAATGATAAATGCTGGAAGTTCTGTAGTTGGCTTGCCCCACTGTTTCTCTGTATAGTCTTTGATTAATTTTTCATAGATGTCTGTACCTACAAGAGAGATTGCCTGTTCTTCCAAATTTTCAGGAGTTTTCCCATTTAAAACTGCACGTTGTTCATCAATCTTAGCTTGTGCTTCTGCTGGCGTTACAACTCCCCAAAGTTTATTGAATGTATTCATATTAAAAGGAAGGTTATAAATCTCTCCCTTATAGTTTGCAACAGGAGAATTTGTGTAACGGTTAAACTCTGCAAATTGATTTACATAGTCCCAAATTTCTTTCTCAGAAGTATGAAAGATATGTGCACCATACTGATGTACTTGGATCCCTTCCTCTTCACGAGTATAAATATTTCCCGCGATATGATCGCGTTTCTCAATCACTTTTACTTTTTTTCCTTTAAGCGCAGCCTCATGTGCAAATACTGCACCAAAAAGTCCTGCACCTACAATAAGATAATCATAATTTCCCATTTTTTCTTCCTCTTTCACTTTCTTTATCACACTTACAAAAGACGCATTATAATATGAGTAGTAGTTGAATTTAACTCTCTACTTCGCTCCATCTCTCATAAATACTACTTTAACTGTCTTCAATAAAATTTCAATATCTTTCCAAATTGTCCAATCGTCTATATAGGCCACATCTAATTTGACAACTTCATCGAAATTTTTGATTTCACTTCGTCCGCTGACCTGCCATAACCCCGTTATGCCAGGTTTAAAACTTAGGCGACGTTTTTGTTCTGGGGTATAGTGCTCATACTCGTCCACTGTTGGTGGTCGTGTACCTACCAAACTCATATCTCCCTTTAGAACATTGTAAAACTGTGGTAGCTCGTCCAAGCTAGTCTTCCTTATAAAACGACCAATTTTCGTGATACGTGGATCATCATCCACCTTAAACATTCCACCCTGCATGGTATTTTGTTCCATGAGTTCTCTTTTTTTATCCTCAGCATCTACACACATAGAGCGAAACTTATAAAAAGTGAACTGGCGGCCATTTTTCCCAATACGCGTCTGAGCAAAAATAGCAGAGCCCCCATCCTTTCGAATCAAAGGAACCAGCACAATACTGACTAAACCACATAGTATCAAACCTACCAGAGAACCGATAATATCAATAACCCGCTTAGCAATCACGTGGCTAGTCTTATAAAATGTTGTAGAAAAAGTCACAACGTTTAATCCTGCCATCTCACGAATTTGCTTGTTACGTGCCAAACTGCGATCAAAAGCATTTAGATTGACTGTTACATCAATTCCCATCGTTTCAAACTGAGAGACGAGCTCTCCAATATTGTATTTTTCACTTGGAAGATTGATAAAAACTTCATCGACCACCTCATGAGTCGCAAAGTTTACTATCTCCCCTTCTGCTACAACCTTTAAATAATCATGCTGAAAATCTGGTTTGTCTAAAACACTGACGGCTACCAACTCCCCAACAACATCATCTGATTCTATTAGTCTATCCAGTACCTTTTCGACACGAGAAGCTGCTGTAAGTAGGAGGATCTTCTTACTTCCTTTAAAGTTGGGATAAGCCCGCTTCCAATACCACTTGATAAATAGGTTTAGCAAATAGACTAAGAGAGCATGTAATAGGAGGAAGTAAATCATACCTCGTCTGGAAATACTAAATCGATCTTCTAAGAAAAAATTAGAAATACTAATCGCTAGCGCAAAGAATAGGATATATTTCAATGTCTGGACAAGTTCAATCAAATATCCCCTTTTAAAAAAATCCTGTCCATAATCACTGATATAAAAGACAAAATAGTGGAGGATATAAAGTGCAATAGCTGTTGTTGAAACAATCTCCGTTTCTCTCACAGCACTAAGTAGATAAGTCAATAAAATAATAAGAAAACTCTGGACTATGGCCAATGAAGGCTTTACTACTTTTCCATTCATCTCTATCCCCCAGCCTATTTTTTATTCTTTTCCGTAATCACCATAATTTCCATAAGAACCGTATTTGTCTACTGAAGTATCGAATTTGTTCAACACAACTCCTAAAAACGGCTTCCCAGTTTGTTCCAACTGTTCTTTCGCTTTTTGAATATCCCGTCGATTTGTTTCACCTGCCGCTGTCACTAAAATAGAAGCATCGCATTTTCGCGTAACGATAGCCGCATCAATCACGACACCGACAGGAGCAGTGTCTACGATGATATAGTCAAAATATTTACGCAAGGTTTCAAGCATTGTACTGAAATTCTTACTTTGGAGAAGTGCTGTCGGATTTGGTGACACAGAGCCAGCCTGAATCACAAAGAGATTCTCAACATTGGTATCACAAAGCCCCTGTGACAGGTCTGTAGTCCCTGATAGAAATTCTGTCAGACCTGTAATTTTATCCCTTGCTTTAAAGACACCTGACATAACAGAATTGCGAATATCTCCATCAATCAGCAGCGTTTTGTAACCTGCACGCGCAAAAGCCCAAGCGATATTGGTGGAAGTCGTTGATTTTCCTTCTCCTGGTTTCACAGAAGTGATAGAAAATACTTTCAAATCATCTCCACTTAACTGTAGGTTCGTGCACAAAGCATTATAATATTCCTCTGCCTTTTTTACAAGATCCAATTTTGCCTGTGAGATTTCTAACGTTGGCATAACTTCCTCCTATTTCATTTTGTCCAAAGCTGGAACGACTCCTAGAAGTGGAATTTGCAGTACATCTTCAACATCTTCAGGACGTTTCACACGGGTATCGAGTAACTCAATCAAAAGAACAGTAATTACTGTTACGATGGCTCCTCCAAGAAAACCAAATAAGGTATTGCGTCGAACATTTGGAGAAGAGGGAGTCGTAGCTGATCGCGCTTCTTCAAGCGTCGTTACATCAGATACTCGCGTTACAGCGATGATCTTTTCTGCAGCAACTTCTCGTAGAGAATTAGCAATGCGACTGGCTTCCTCTGGTTGTTTATCCTTGACAGAGATTGAGACGATACGAGTGTCAGCTGGTACAGTCACTTGAACTTTGCTAGCTAACGTTTTTGCTGGCATATCCAATTTCAAATTTGTCGCTACCTTTTCCAATACATCTTGCGAAAGGATAATTTCGCGGTAGTCTTTTACCAGATAAGATCCTGCCTGCAAGTCCTGATTCGTTAGTCCTGGCTTATCTCCTTGATTACGGTTGACTACGTAAATACGCGTGGTACTCGTATATTCTGGCTTAACAATAAAAGTGCTATATGCAAAAGCTCCCGCACCTGTCACAAGTGCCACTAATAAAATTATTAGCTTGCGTTTCCACAAGGTTTTAAGTAATTGAAATACATCAATTTCTATCGTGTTTTGTTCTTTCATCATTTCTCCTAAATTAGTTGATCCATTACAATTTTTCGAGGATTGTCTATAAAAAGTTCCTGAGCCTTTGCTTCTCCGTATTTTTGGGAAACAAGGTCATATGCTTCTGCCATATGAGGAGGTCTACCGTCTAGATTGTGCATATCACTTGCAATCACATGAACCAAATCACGCTCCAAGAAATACTGCGCTCTTTTTTTCATGAATTTATAACGTTCTCCAAAAAGTTTGGATTTGAGGACATGTGAACTATTTACTTGCGTGTAACAGCCCATATTGATCAGCTCTCGAACGCGTTGTTCATCATTTTCAAGTGCATCATAACGCTCAATGTGAGCAATGACTGGAGTAATTCCCAACATCAATATTTTACTCAAGGCACTATGAATATCGCGATAAGGGGTGTTCATACTAAACTCTATCAAGGCATAACGACTATTATTGAGGGTCGGAATCCGATTTTTTTCCAGCTTAGCCAAAACATCTGGTGTGTAGTAAATTTCAGCCCCATAAGCAATGACCAAGTCACTCGCGACTTCCTTAGCTATTTCCCGAACCTGAAGAAAGTTTTCTGCTATCTTCTCTTCTGGAGTTTCAAACATGCCCTTGCGACGGTGAGAGGTAGAGACAATGGTTCGCACCCCCTGTCTGTAGGCTTCTGTCAAGAGAGCCTTGCTTTCCTCTCTTGACTTGGGACCATCATCTACATCAAAGACAATGTGCGAATGAATATCAATCATTTCATCTACCCTCCAACACGTCTTGAATAGCAGTTTTGACAGATGCAAGGCTACTGTCGTTAATTTCCATCATATAGAGGTTACTATCTGGCATCGCATAGGAAGGAAGATCCATCCGTCCCGTACCCTTCAAGTCTTGCGAATTCACTTTGTAAGTTCCACCACTTTCTAACTGAGCATTGACCAAGTTCATCATGGTCTCAAGTGGCATGTTTGTTTGGATAGAATCTTGCAAGCTATCAATGATTGTACTATAATTTTTCAGTGCTTCGGTCGAAGTTAATTTTTGAAGGATAGCCACAATCACCTTTTGTTGATTGCGTCCACGATCACGATCTCCATCTGCTAGAGAGTAGCGCTCACGAACAAAACCAAGAGCTTGCTCAGAATCTAAGTGGACATTTCCAACTGGATAGTACTTCCCATTAGTGTGTGCGGTAAATTCCTGATCATTATAAACATCTACCCCACCCAACAAATCAATCAATTTCAAAAATGAAGTAAAGTTCAATCGGACATAGTAATTGATATCAACCCCATATAGGTTTTCCAGGGTATGAATCGACGAGTCTACTCCATAAATGCCTGCATGGGTCAATTTATCCTTTTGATTATTTCCACCATCTGCGATTGGTACATAAGCATCACGTGGCGTTGTGGTCAAGAGGATTTTCTTGGTATCTCGATTGACAGTCATCAGGATATTGACATCTGAACGCGACACCGAACTAATTGGACCATAAGTATCAATTCCACTAACATAGATATTGAAAGACTGATTCTCAGACGTCTTAGGAGCTTCTACTTTTTTAGTGAATCCCTTGGTATAAATCTTTTTTATCTTCGATGCGTAATCTGGATAGTCTGACTCGATGATATTTTCAAAGACACTATTTAGGACAATGGCTTTGGCATCTCCTGCAATCAAACTCTTGTAGGCTGCCAAGTAAGACGAACTCTGATTGACCGTCAAATCGGTATTCTGACTTGATTTGATATCAGCTAGTAGTTTTTGAATATTTTCATTATCAGTCCCAGTCGGTGCTGTCACATTCGTCAGTTGCGTAACATTCCCAATCTCACTATCTGCTAAAACAGCGACACTGATCGAATATTCTGAGTAATTAGATGTCGCATTTAAACGATTGGTCAGTCCAACAAACTGCTGTACTGCAAAGAGCGACACAGAGCTGGCAAGGATAGAGAGCACCAACAGAAAAATGGTAAACTTTTCAGCTTTTTTATAGATAATCAAGAGCAGCCCTACTAAGGCAACTAGTAGAACTAAGGCAGTTGCCACTAGATTAAGATATCTAAAAGCAAGGATATGGTATTTAAAAATCAAAAACAATAAAAAGCCAGCCAACAATAGATAAACAGCTAACAAGGCTATGTTAACGCTTCGCTTTACTTTCCCCGAGCGAGATCTCTTTGAACGTTTAGTCATGGTACTCCCCTATACGTTAATTATTAGATTAATTATACCACAGAAGTAGGACAAATTCCATTTATTTCCCTAATTCTCAGCGTTTTCATTCATTTTTTCTTAGCTATATTTCGAAGTGATCGCTTTCATTATTTAGGAGCTTGAGCAAACAAAAATAAGATCCCTTGCAAGAGACCTTATTTCAACTTTTTATTTAACGTGGTTTGAAAATTCTTTTTGACTCTTTTCGATAGCTTTTTTACTTTCTGCTTCCCACTTAGCCTTGGCTTCATCAAATTGTTTCTTGGTAACAGGATCTTTTTGTAATCTCATGTACTTGTAATTATTTCCGTCACCCTTGATTCCCACTAGAGAGTAGGCACGTGTAAACGGAGTTACTTTGGTTACAGAGGCTGTACCACCATTTGACATAGCAGACATGACCAGAGAATTGTCGATCATCCAAGCTTGAGCTTCAGCGTATTTTTCATAACGCTTAGCGACATCTTTGTTCTCAGCATCTGCTTCTTTCAGGAGTTGTGTATAGGTATCTAACCCTAGACTCTTGATGAGCTCTTGGTCATCCTTGGCGTCAATACCAAAAATCTTGAGATAGAAGCCAGTTTCAGCGTTGAAGGGATCTAAATAAGTTGATGGATCCTGGTAATCACCAACCCAACCATCAAAGTTTAGGTCGTAATCACGAGCTGCTGGATTTGGTGCTAGGAAGGCGACATTTCCAAAGTCATCTGTCGAAAGCTGTTGAACATCAATGACGATATTGTCAGAACCTAGTACTGTTTCAAGGGTTTGTTTAACCGAGTTCATACCAGAGACCGCATTTTTATTCGTCTGATCAACAGGGACATCCAAATGGATTGGGAAAGTCACGCCTTGGGCTTCCAATTCCTTTTTGGCTTCCGCAAATTTTGCTTGGGCCTTTTCCTTGTTAAAGTAGGCATCTTGAGCATCTGCCAAATTGATACCTGACCACTCAGTTCCGTAGTTCACAAGCTTAGAAGCTGTTACTTCTCCAAAAGTCTTATCTCCCACCTGGACAAATGTTGGGGGAACAAGGGTATTTCGAAGGGTCTTACTTGCCGCTTCTTCACCGTTAGATTGGGCAGAGTAGGCTGTTCGATTAATACCAAAGTTGATAGCCTGACGGAAATTTTTATTTAAGATAGCTGTTTGCGTTGAGTTCTTTTGTTGATCTGATGTTTTTGCAGTATGGTTATAGGCTTTACGGTTAACGTTAAAGTTGAAGTACCAAGAAGTCTTGTCCTGCAAGCTATAAACGATATTGTCTTGGTATTTTTCTTTCGTCTTAGCATAGTTCGAACTATTTGGATAGACTCCTGCAATCGAGTAAGCACCACTTTCAAAGTTTCGAATGGTCATCTCCTGATCAGAGCCATCAAAATAAGCCAGTTTAACTTTTTCAATGGTTACTTTATCATGGTCATAATAGTGTGGATTCTTCACATATTCGATCGAAGATTTTGATGTAAAATCTTTTAACAGATATGGTCCATTATAAAGGATACTGTCTGGTGTCAAGGTACCAAAATCTTTATCCTTTGATTTCAAGAACTCTTCGTTGACTGGGAAAAGGATACTATTGGTTGTTTTTGAGTTCCAATAAGGTTCTGGCCGTGTCAAAGTATACTCGACTGTGTAGTCATCCAAGGCTTTGACACCAACTGTTGTGAAGTCATTGGTCGCACCTGTCACATAGTCATTCAATCCCTTGATAGAATTTTGAATGAGATCCATGGCTTGCCCCTTGTTGTCCGCAGCATATTTGATCCCAGCGACAAAATCCTGAGCTTTGACTGAAGCATATTCCTCACCATCAGCCGTATACCACTTGGAATCTTTTCTGAGTTTGTAGGTATAGGTCAAACCATCTGCTGAAACAGACCAATCTTCAGCTAGAGCTGGCGTTAGATTGCCATAGCTATCATTTTCCAGCAAACCATCTACAAGATTGGTAATAACGGCAGTGTTATCCGCATAATAATCTAGAAGATAGTTAAAAGTTGTCGGATTCGCACTAAATGTGGATGAATAAGTGCTTGTATCTGTGTTGGACTGTCCACATGCCGAGAGCAAAATCCCTGTCGCTAAGACAAGACCTGTCCCGATAAGTCTTTTTTTCATTTTCATCATTCACTCCTTTATGTCACTTTTTATAACATAGGCATATTTTATCAAATTTATTCAAAAATGTAAAGTTACTGCTTTTATGACAACTGGTATCTCAAAATAAAAAAGGAAGCACAGTTTCTGCAACTTCCTTTTCTATTTATAGATTACTTGACGTGTTTTTCTAGCTCTTTTTGGTATTTGGCATTTGTTTCAATCTTTTCTTTCTGCCATTTCTTGAGAGCTTCTTCGTATTCTTTTGTAGTTACGACATCCTTTTGCAGCTCCAAACCTTTGAAGACAAATGGATCTCCCTTGATTCCGACTTGTGAGTATGCTTTTGAGAACGGTACAGTTCGGCTAACAGTTGGAGAACCACCTGAAGAAGCTACTGGGATTAAGAGTGAGCTATCTGATACCCAAGCTTGAGCTTTAGCGTATTTCTCATAACGCTTATTGAGGTCACTGGTTTCAGCTGCGGCATCATCCAAGAGTTTCTTGTATTCGTCTAGACCGACTTGAGCCATCACTTCTGGGTCTTTTCCACGGGTGATACCCAAGTGTTTAAGGGCAGAACCCTTCTTAGCATCAAGAATGTTTAGGTAGGTAGCTGGGTCCTGATAGTCTGGTCCCCAACCAGTTCCGTTCAAGTCATAGTCTTTTTGTGCTGGAACCTTAGCTTGAGACGTAATACTCATTTTTTCATTATCTGTCATTTGAAGGACATCGACGATGACATTCTCTGTACCAAGTGTTGACTCGATAGACTGCTTGAGTGAGTTAGTCTGTTGAACCGCGATTACATCTGTTTGTTCAACGGGGATGTCCAAACGGATTGGGAAGGTCACACCCTTGGCCTGCAATTCTGCCTTAGCCTTTGCAAAGGCTGCCTTAGCTTTTTCAGGACTATAAATCGTATCCTTGCCATCTGTAAGGGCTACATCTTTCCACTGGTCACCATAAGAAACGAGCTCTGCCTGAGCCAACTCTCCAAAGGTCTTTTCACCTACTTGAACGTAGTCATGAGGTACTAGGCTATTACGGATAATCTTGTCCGCCCCTTCTTCACCATTCAACTGAGCAGTGTAAGAGTGACGGTCAAGGGCAAAGTTCAGTGCCTGACGGAAGTTCTTGTTGAGAAGAGCTTCTTTGGTTGATGTTTTTTGAACTTCGTCTGTTTTGGCTGTTTTATTGTAAGAT
The DNA here is from genome assembly GCF_004353325.1 of Streptococcus downii. Taxonomy (NCBI): domain Bacteria; kingdom Bacillati; phylum Bacillota; class Bacilli; order Lactobacillales; family Streptococcaceae; genus Streptococcus; species Streptococcus downii. The sequence goes on along the minus strand of NZ_MZNX01000002.1, from coordinate 65,294 downwards.
TGACGGTTTACGTTAACAGTGAGATAGTAGCTTGTCGCTTCTTGTGGACTGTAGACAATCTTATCGCCGTACTCTTTTTTAGTTGATTCAAAGTTTGAGCTTGTTGGGAAGAGACGAGCTGTTGTATAAGCACCTTGTGTAAAGCTGCGAATCAAAGATTCTTGGTCGGAACCATCATAGAAAGTTAGTTTGATGTTGTCAATCTTAACATTGTCCTTATCCCAGTAGTTTGGATTCTTTTCATATTCGATGACTGATTTTGAAGTCAATGATTTCAAGAAATAAGGACCGTTATAAAGAATACTTGATGGTGTTGGCGCACCGTAGTCGCTCCCTTTAGAATTCAAAAACTCTTCATTAACTGGAAGCATGGTTGCAGTTGTAACTTTAGAGTTCCAGAAACTTTCTGGTTTGTTGAGCGTGTATTCTACCGTGTAATCATCAACAGCCTTAACTCCTACAGTAGAAAAGTCATTGCTTTCACCACTGATGTAGGCAGCCAAGCCTTTGATAGAATCTTGAAGGAGAGAGAGGCCGTCTGATTTACCGTCAGCTGCGTGTTTCAGACCTGTAACAAAGTCTTGAGCCTTGACTTCAGCATACTCTTCTCCATCAGAAGTATACCATTTTACGCCCTTACGAAGTTTGTAGGTATAGGTCAAGCCATCTTTAGAAACGGACCAGTCTTCTGCAAGTGATGGAATTAAGTTCCCATACTTATCATTTTCCAAGAGGCCATCGACAACGTTGGCTATAACGTCAGAAGTTGAGCTCTTGCTCGTCACGCTGTAGTCCAAAGATGATGGATCTATTGCATAGACATAAGAAAATGTCTTGGGAGCATCAGCCTTCTTTTCGCTTTGCCCACAAGCAGTTAACAGAAGGGCTGCACTCAAGACAGCACCTGCTCCTAAGAGCCACTTTTTCGATTTCATAAGTAATCTCCTTAAAGATAGTGTTTTCACCATTATACCCTATTTTTTCATAAAAGCAAGGACTTTCGCCAGATTTTTTAGAAAATTCTAACAAATATTTTTTTAAGATTTTTCTACACAATTTTTAGTAAAAAACCTCAAGCTTTTGAAACTTGAGGTTCTCTCATTTTAGTCAGTCATTTCCACACAGAAGGCATCCCATGGAGCCAAGGTCTGTTTCTCAAGCGCTTCTTGAGCCACAGTGTTTTCAATCAAGACAGATTTCACTTTTCCTTCTACTGAAAAATCTTGTTTTTCATTGGACAAATTAGCCACGACTAGGAAACGACGGTCTCCGTCCTTGCGGATATAGGCAAAGACCTTGTCAGCCGTATCAAGTAGTTCAAAGTCAGCTCGAATCAGCCAGCTATTTTCCTTACGGATCTGAACCAGCTTCTGATAGGTATAGAAAATAGAATCTGGATTTGCCAGTGCTTCTTGAACATTGATTGCTTGATAGTTCGGATTAACTGCCAACCAAGGTTGACCTGTTGAGAAACCAGCATTTTTGCTCTCGTCCCATTGCATTGGGGTACGAGCATTATCACGCCCGATGACACGGATGCTGTCCATGATTTCCTCTATAGAAACGCCTTTTTCAAGAGCTTCACGCGCATAGTTGAGAGATTCAATATCTTCTACTTGGTCCAGTGTTTCAAACGGATAGTTTGTCATCCCAATCTCTTCACCCTGGTAGATATAGGGGGTCCCTCTCATGAGATGAAGCAAAATCGCAAAGGCTTTAGCAGATTTTTCACGGTATTCTTGGTCATTTCCCCAGATAGAGACAATACGAGGGAGGTCATGATTGTTCCAGAAGAGAGAATTCCAGCCGTCCTCAACTCCTAACTCTGTCTGCCATTTGTTGAAGATTTCTTTTAACTTACTGATATTCAGCTCTTTTTGGTAATACCACTTAGGTTGCCCTTCCTGATACTGAAGACAGATGTGTTCAAACTGGAAGACCATAGACAATTCTTGTCCCTTTGGATCCGAGTAGAGCTTAGCAATCTCTGGCGTTGCTCCCCAGGTCTCTCCTACTGTCAAGAGATCTTTGTCGCCAAAGGTCGCCTGATTCATTTCCTTGAGATAGGGATGGAGCATAGGACCATTATTCACTACCTTCTCATTAGGAATTTTCCCAATCATGTCAATGACATCCATACGGAAACCACCAATACCTTTATCAATCCAGAAGTTCATCATCTCATAGATTTTCTGACGAAGTTTTTCATTCTCCCAGTTGAGATCCGGCTGTTTCTTACTGAAAAAGTGGAGATAGTATTGACCCGACTTTTCATCGTATTCCCAAGCAGACCCACTAAAGATAGACTCCAAATCATTGGGCTCATCTCGCCAGATATAGTAGTCACGCTCAGGGCTATCAGGATTCTCACAAGCCTTGACAAACCATGCGTGTTCATCTGAGGTATGATTGACCACCAAGTCCATGATAATTCGAATATCACGTTTCTTAGCTTCTGCGATGAGTTGGTCCATGTCCTCCATGGTTCCGAAAATAGCTGCAATCGCTTGATAATCAGCAATATCGTAGCCATTATCATCCATAGGGCTATCATAAACAGGAGAAAGCCAAATCGCTGTGATTCCTAACTTGGCTAGATAGTCCAACTTACTAGTAATTCCTGGCAAATCGCCAATCCCATCTCCGTTGCTATCCATAAAACTCTTTGGATAGACTTGATAGACTACGGCATTGTGCCACCATTTTTCTTGCATCTTCTTACCTCATTATTTTAATAATCTATAGTCTATGATAGCGCTTTTTTTAACTTAGTGCAAGCGTTTGCCTAATCTTTTTGATTTCTTTTTTGACTCCGTAGTTTCCTATCTTCCAATTTTTTATTATAATAGAGATCAGAGGTAAAAAAATGAAAAAACAAGCTTTTAGTTCTGAACAATATTTGAATCTACAGCGCGATCATATCTTGGAGCGCATCAACCAATTTGACGGCAAGCTCTATTTGGAGTTTGGTGGCAAAATGTTAGAAGATTTCCACGCTGCTCGTGTCCTTCCTGGTTATGAGCCTGACAATAAAATCAAGCTCTTGCAAGAATTGAAAGAGCAGGTTGAAGTTGTGATCGCCATTAACGCAAGCAACATCGAGCATTCTAAAGCGCGTGGCGACCTAGGCATTTCTTATGACCAAGAAGTTCTTCGTTTGATTGATAAATTTAACGAATTGGGAATTTTTGTTGGCTCAGTTGTCATCACACAATACGCTGGCCAACCTGCTGCAGATGCCTTTCGCAACCAGTTAGATAAAAATGGGATTGATTCTTATCTTCATTATCCAATCAAAGGATATCCGACGGATATGGATCACATTATTTCTCCCGAAGGCATGGGGAAAAACGACTACATCAAAACCAGTCGCAACTTAATCGTCGTAACCGCTCCTGGACCTGGTTCTGGAAAATTGGCAACTTGTATGTCCAATATGTACCATGACCAACTCAATGGCATCAAGTCTGGTTACGCTAAGTTTGAAACCTTCCCAGTCTGGAACCTGCCCCTTCATCATCCAGTCAACTTGGCCTATGAGGCTGCCACCGCAGACCTTGACGATGTCAATATGATTGACCCTTTCCATCTCCAAACCTACGGAGAAACCACTGTCAACTACAACCGTGATATCGAAATCTTCCCAGTTCTCAAACGTATGTTGGAACGTATCCTAGGTGAATCTCCATACGCTTCACCAACAGACATGGGTGTCAACATGGTTGGTTTCGCTATTACAGATGATGAAGCTGCTGTCGAAGCTTCTAAACAAGAAATCATCCGTCGCTACTATCAAACTGTTCTTGATTTTAAAGCTGAAAAAGTCGGAGAAACTGCTGTCAAGAAGATTGAACTTCTCATGAACGACCTCGGTATCACACCTGCAGACCGCAAGGTTGCTGTCGCAGCACGCCAAAAGGCAGAAGAAACTGGTGGCCCTGCCCTAGCCCTTGAATTGCCAAATGGGGAAATCGTGACTGGTAAAAACTCTGAACTCTTTGGTCCTACAGCTGCTGCCTTGATCAATGCTATCAAAAAATCAGCTGACATCGCTAAGGAAGTGAAACTAATCGAGCCTGAAGTCGTCAAACCAATTCAAGGTCTTAAAATCGATCATCTAGGTAGCCGCAATCCTCGCCTCCACTCAAATGAAATTTTGATTGCACTTGCAATCACAGCTATGGAAAATCCTGATGCTGCGCGTGCCATGGAAGAACTTGGGAATCTCAAAGGAAGCGAAGCTCATTCAACCATCATCTTGACCGATGAAGACAAGAACGTCCTTCGCAAACTAGGTATCAACGTAACCTTTGACCCATTCTACCAATACGATCGCTTGTATCGCAAATAAATAAACAAGGCTGGACAAAAACTCAATTCGAGATAAAAATCCAGTAAATCTTTACATAATAAAAAAATCAAACGCATAATATCAAGTCTTTTGGACACTTGGTATTATGCGTTTTTATGATTTTTCCATCCTCATTTATTTCAATGAAATTGTCAACTCGACAGAGGCTCCTCCTTGGTCTAGATTGAGCAGGGTCAGACGACCACCATGCAAGAGAGCTACCTGCTTAGAAAAGGCTAAGCCGATACCATGATGGGGATTAGCTGAATTGCGGCTTTGGTCACTCTGATAAAAGAGCCGTTCCGCTCCTAGCAGCATCTCCTCTGAAAATGCAGGTCCATTGTTCCAGATAGCAAAAACCAACTGGTCCTGCTGCACTGATACCATCAGCTTGACTTCCTTTTGATTCTGGTCTGCATGTTCAAGCGCATTCAGTAAAATATTGAGCAAAGCTCGCTTGAGATAGTCCAAATGAATGGACAATCTCAAGCTAAGATCACAATCTTCTTGGAGATAAAAACGATAGCTTTCCTGTTTACTGAACAGTGCCCAATCGTCCTGGAGATAAGCCAAAAAGTCCTCTAAGGAAAGCTGACTGAACTGATTAGAATCAATCTGAAAAGCCTTAGCGTAATCAATAAGAGAGCCACAATATTCTTCCATCTTGTAACTAGCCTGCAAAATCTCAGCAGCATAGTCTGCCTGTGGCTGTCCTAACTGCGCCAATTCCAAGAGCTCAGCATTCCCCTTAATCACAGTTAGGGGCGTTTTCAAATCGTGCGATGTCGCTGATAGCTGTAAAATCAACTCCTGATTATGCTGCTGCTCTTTTTCTAGAAGACGAGCATTTTCTTGGTGGCTACTCCGTAAATCGCTATAGACTTCGAGCATTTCCTCGATCCGAAAAAGCTGGCTTTGATTTTCTTCTAAAAGCTTCTTACTCGTTAGCATTTTTATTTCCCTGTCGATTTTTCGGAGCAATTTCAAAATATGATAAAAAGTAATCAGCAGCAAGCTCCCCGCCCAAAAGAACAAGGTGAAAAGAACGTGATCACTTCCTTGCGTAAATTCATAACCTATAAGCACAAAAATCAAAACATGGAAAAAGACGATTTTTAAACTAGTTGTCCAGACTAGGCTTTTGAAATTACGGGTTCTAATTGCCATCTATAGCCTACTCCTCTCACTGTTGTGATTGCTTGTAGCCCTTCTTGTTTACATTTTTGACGAATCTGATATACGTATTCTGAGATGGAACGAAGCTGTGTTTCTGAGCTTTCTGGATAAAGCAAAGTATGCAGGCGTTCAGCTGAAAAGGTCTGCTTGGGATTGCTAGCTAGTAAATGCAGCAACTTAAACTCTCGCTCTGAAAATTTCAAGACTTTACCAAAACAGATAATTTCATAGCGCTCTGGATAAAATTGACAAGAAGCAATCTCAGAATAGCGCTCCTCACGTCTTTCCTCCCGCCGAAGATGCGCCCTGACACGCGCCAGCAATTCGTTGGTCCCAAAAGGCTTGACAACATAGTCATCTGCTCCGCGAAAGAGCCCTTCCACCTTGTCCGCCTCCAATTCCTTGGCCGTCAAAAATATGATGGGACACGAAAGATGAGGACGAATGTAGGAGCACAGCTCAAAACCATTAACAGGCTCCATCATCACATCTAGCAAAATCAAGTCATATCCGACAAAATGCGTCAGCTCTAGCTCTTCTATTCGATCAAGCGTCGTCACATCATAAGCATCGAGCTCTAGGACATTTTTCACCAGCTTCAAAATGCTCCGGTCGTCATCAACCACCAAAATACGATACTGTCTCATGATTTCCATTATAGCATACCTCTAGCGAACATCTCGTTTCAAGGTCAAGAATATAGCAGAGCTCCAAATCAAAGCTAGCCAGAACAGCTGTATTCCCAACCCTGATAGATCTATCGAATTCTGAAGCCCTTCATACTCAAAAAGATTTAGCGTAGCCAGATCGGGCAGGTACTTTGCTTCTTTGATAAAAGTTGCCAATAAACGGCTAAGACCAATCAAGAGAGGAAATAGCACCGACACCGGCACAACCCAAGATTGAAAGAGCAAAGCGAGGCCAGCAGCTAAAAGAGCCAGAAAAAGATTGCTGAGAAGACCAAAAGAGCTGTAATAGAGGAATTTCCCCAGTAAGGGCCAGCTAAAGTCTAGGTCAAATCGAGCCAGCATAACAAAGAAACAGCTGCCTATCATGACACTGTAGAGAACCAAGAGCAGAACGGCCAGAAAAAGGAATTTCCCAGCCAACCAAGCCTTTCTATTTGATACGGTTAGAAAATTCGTTCGCATCCCAGACTTGACAAACTCCTGGGCAAAATAGAGGGAAGTAAAGATGACGATGACAGGCTGCGCCAGATAGAGAGCATGCAAAGCTTCACTCAGAGCCTTTGTCTGGCCAACTGCTGTCTGACTGTAGTCAAGATTCATCAGAAAAAAAGGAACGACTACCAGAGCCACAAATGCGGCACCAAGAACGAGATAGTAAGAACGAAACTTAATCCATTCACTTTTAAGCAGAGCTTTTATCATCAGTAGCGTCCTCCTAAATCCGTCTTCAAAAAGCGCAGAGAGGCCATGACGCCGATGACTAGCAACCATACGCTTATTATCAAGAGTCCTTGCAAGGGATTGTTGGCATATTGGGAAGTTGGCGTTGCAGCAAACAACTCTACTGCTGGCTGTGGCAAATATGCCCCCCAACTCGTGTGAGCAGCTAGGTAGTTTCCCAGATTATAGATCTGGGGTACGAGAAATAGCAGAGGAACTAGCATGGTCCGAGCCAATAAACCTAACAAAAATGAAAGGATCCCCAAGAGGGTTAGAGATAAGGTTTTCCACAAAATCAAACTCCAAGCTGCCTGATTGAGCAAAATCGGATCAAGCCCTTCCTTTCCTAAAGCCAGATGCATGACCAAATAACTAAAGTAAATTGATAAAAAGTTGCTGGCAAGAGAAAAGCAAGTAAAGGTCATAAGTTTTCCGACAAGCAACTTCAGTCGGTTATTACAGGTCAAGAGGCTAGTTCTCAAGCTATGAGACTGAAATTCCATAGCCCCCAAAATTCCAGCTAAAATGACCAAAACCATGCCCGCCATAGAAGCTCCATTGAGGCCTAGATATTCCAGCGGGTCAATGGCTTCTGCCAGACCGGGAACCGTCTTAGGGGTGGCATCCAAGCCAATAGACAAATACTGTCGCCCCTCCAGCCAGGATACAGCAGGCACCAATAGCAGCATGAAGGCCATACTCACTCTGAAAGCCTTGGTTGAGCGAATTTTCAACCATTCTGAATGCAATAAGGACATCGTTTCTTTCATCTTAAACCTCCTCTGTCAAATCAAAGAAGAGATCTTCTAGACTGTCTGAATCTTGCAGTACCTCTTCCAATTGTCCCTGCTCAATAATTCGCCCATGATGAATCAAGACTACATCATCTGTCACCATTTGCACCTCTGATAGGATATGAGAAGATAGAAGTACCGTTTTCCCTAAATCAGCCTGCTGACGGATGAACTTTCTAAACCACTTAATCCCACTTGGATCCAGTCCATTGGTCGGCTCATCTAATATAAGAAACTGAGGATCACCCAGCAAAGCTGCAGCCAAACCCAAGCGTTGACCTTCCCCCAGAGACAGGCTTGACAAGAGGTCCTTCCTCTTATGAGCAATTCCAGTCATCTCCAATACCTCATCAATCCGAAACTTAGGAATAGCATTACTCGCCGCAATAATCCTCAAGTGGTCATAGACCTTACGATTTGGCAAACCGCCAATGCCGTCAAAGGCTGCACCTACCGTTCTGAGTGGATAAGTCATTGACTGATAGGTTTGTCCATCAAAAGTCGCAGTTCCTGCTGTCGCCCGATCTAACCCCAAGAGAATCCTCAAGGTCGAGCTTTTACCAGCACCATTCGGGCCCAGAAAAGCTGTAATCCGCCCGCTTCTAGCTGTAAAAGAAATATCTTCCAAAATCTGCTTGCTGCCATGCTTCTTGCAGACTCCTTCTATTTTCACCATATGTTCCACACTGAACTCCTTTATCTTTATTTTCTCCAGTATATCCAATCTAGTTCAGAATTAGTTCAGAGATCGAGCAAAAATTCTAAAAGTTAATCCCACCTTTCAAAAGTCGCTCTAGCTTCATTAGAAAGAACTCAGTTTTTCTTTTCCTTTACTTCATTCTTTCTTTATAATCCTGAGGGTTTTGTATGGAGACTTTGTTATAATGCTAGTCTCAAAAAGTCATTTATTAAACTCCATCAAGAGCAGGCTTTATGATATAATGAAAGAAGAAAACTGAAAGGAACGACCATGTCAAAAGAAGTTATTGTTGAAAGTTTTGAACTTGACCACACCATTGTTAAAGCCCCATATGTCCGCTTGATTGGGGAAGAAACTGGACCAAAGGGAGATGTCATCTCCAATTTTGATATTCGTTTGGTGCAACCAAATGAAGACTCTATCCCTACCGCTGGCCTTCACACTATCGAGCACCTCTTGGCCAAACTCATCCGTACCCGCATTGACGGCATGATTGACTGTTCACCATTTGGTTGCCGTACAGGCTTCCACATGATTATGTGGGGGCGTCATACCAGTGCTGAAATCGCGGCTGTTATCAAGGATTCGCTCAAGGAAATTGCTGAAACCACTACTTGGGAAGATGTTCCTGGAACAACCATCGAATCTTGCGGAAACTACAAGGACCACAGCCTCTTTTCTGCTAAAGAATGGGCGAAACTCATCCTGGAACAAGGAATTTCAGATGATGCCTTTGAGCGTCATGTCATCTAAACAAATAAAGGAACCAGCTTATTAGCTAGTTCCTTATTTTTTTCTCAAAATCTTAAGTTAGGCTTTTTCACGAATGACCAAAACGCCATCTTCCATATCTGCTTCCAAATGTTTGGCATCTAGGTGATCCAAGTGGAAGTCTGTTACCTTATCACGGATTTGTTGTTCAACCACGCGTCGGAGAGGACGAACGCCCATGACTTCGTCATAACCTTCTTCTGTGATAAAGTCCTTAGCTGCTTGACTGACTTCCAAATCAATGTCTTTCTTAGCCAAGGTTTGGTTGACTTCAGCCAACATCAAGTCCACAATCTTAGAAAGATCTTCCTTATTTAAGTGTGAGAACTCGATAACTGCATTAAAGCGGTTAAGGAACTCTGGACGAAAGAATGGTTTCAAGCGATCCATCAACTCTGGTTTATCCGCATCTTCTGTCAAATTAGCTTCATAGCCAAATCCAGCATTTGATGTTGCGATAATGACCGTATTTTTAAAGTTCACTGTATTTCCTTGACCATCAGTCAAACGACCATCATCCAAGACTTGGAGGAGAAGGGTAATGACTTGAGGATCAGCCTTTTCAATTTCGTCCAAGAGAATGATAGAATAAGGATTGCGACGCACACGTTCTGTCAAGGTATTGCTATTGTCATCATAACCCACATAGCCTGCTGTTGTACCAATCAACTTAGAAACGGCTGTGCGGTCACTGTATTCAGACATATCCAAACGAATAATAGCATCCTTAGTTCCAAACATATCGAGTGCCAATTGCTTAGCAAGTTCCGTCTTACCAACCCCAGTAGGACCTACGAAGAGGAAGCTACCGATTGGGCGATTACCTTCATCAAAACCAGCACGGTTACGACGGATAGCACGAGCCACTGCTTCTACTGCCTTATCTTGACCAATAACCTTGTGTTCCAAACGATGGGCCATATCCTTGAGACGTTCGATGTCTGACGCTCCCATTTGTGATACTGGAATACCTGTCATTCGTTCCACAGATTCGGCCACATCATTGACAGTGGCAGTCACTTTCATATCTTCTGTGTGGTTTTCGACTTTTTTCTCCAATTCTGCAATGCGTGTTTTGGCATTGAGAGCTGCTTCAAAGTCTTCTGCCTCAACTGCTTTTTCTTGCTTGTCTTTTTCTGCCTCAATTTCACGTTCAACAGCATGAACATCTGTTACTGGATGTTGAGCTGCCAAGTGAGCTGCCGTTACATCGACAAGATCGATGGCTTTGTCTGGCAAGCTACGTTGAGGAATGTACTGGATTGAATAATCCACTGCTGCTTTCAAGACTTCGTCTGGCAAGATGACATTGTGGTGTTGTTGATAGAGGTCACGAATCCCTTGAAGGATTTTAAAGGTATCCTCTGCTGAAGGAGCATTGACCTTGACTTCGTTGAAACGACGAGCAAGAGCTGCATTTTTCAAGATGGTGTTACGGTATTCGTCTTGAGTTGTCGCTCCAATAACGGTCAATTCACCACGAGAGAGAGCTGGCTTGAGAATGTCCGCAAGCCCTTTAGAACCACTGTCTCCTCCGATTGAGCCAGCGCCAAGGATTTGGTGAATTTCATCAAAGAAGAGGATAATATTCCCTGCTTCTTTTACTTCATTGACTAGATTTTGAACGTTTTCTTCAAAGCTACCACGGTATTGAGTACCAGCCTCAAGACCTGAGATATCAATAGAAATAATTTCCTTGTTCTTGATGGCAGCCGGAACATCTCCATTCACAATCGCTTGTGCTAGACCTTCTACAACGGCTGTCTTACCAACACCTGCATCTCCGACCAGAACAGGATTATTTTTCGTACGACGTGAGAGGATTTCAGATGTTTCTTGAATTTCCTTGTTTCGTCCGATAACAGGATCCAACTTGCCCTCACGAGCTTCTGCGGTCAAGTTACGACCTAGTTTAGCAAGGACACCATCTTGTTTCATACCTGAAGCGTGTTGTTGCATTTGCACATCAGATTCTGCATTTCCTGGCAATTGACCAGTTGCACGATAGTGAGCAAATTCCTCAGGTGTCACTTCACGTCCATTAATCAAGTAGCGACGATTTTCAGAACTATATCCTCGCATACCTCCCATCAATTGGTTAAATAAATCATCCATGTTGTTAAAGTTATTAAAGTTGTTGTTCATATTCTTTACCTCGTTTATTCTTAATTATATGCGATCTCTGATATTGACTATCTTTGACCTTTGTTTTAAAAATTTTAGACTAGCTAACTAGCTACCCTACGTATAATTTCTGGTTTTTCTTTCTTAAATAAGCCTTTTATCATCTTCTTTTCAAAATCTGTTAGATTTAACATAGGCCTCACCCCTTTCTAGGGTATCTATCATACATTTTCAAGAAATAGGATCATTGAAAATGAAGTTTTCTAAGGAATTCATTTTCCTTATGTTTCTACTATACCACTTTAGTCAGTAAAAGTCAATAACTTTTTGACCAAATTTGACTAATTTTTAAAAGAATTTTCAAGGACGCAAAAAAGCCAGTCATATCGACTGGCTTTCTTTCTATTCTAATTGAATCTTAGCTCAATGCATCATCCATTGAAAGAACTTCGTGGAAGACACGTTGTGTCAATTCAGTTTTTTGTTCTGGAGTGAGGTATTTAGTGTTTACACAGTATCCAGAGATACGCACGATAACATCTTCACCTGACATGATCTTTTCGTAAACATCGTTCAAGTCCATAACGTTCAAGTTAACGTGTTGTCCACCGTTTTCAAAGTAACCATCAAGGATTGTTACCAAGTTATCAACTTGTTCGTCACGAGTCTTACCAAGAGCGCGTGGTGAAACTTGAGTTGTCAATGAGATACCATCAGCTGCGTAACTGAAGTCAAGGCTCGCAAGTGAGTTCAAGTTTTGCAACCATCCACCTTTAGCTTTGTTAGATGGGTTAGCACCTGGTGAGAAGAATTCAAGTTTAGACAAGTTTACAGAACCATCTTCGTTGAGGTATACACCTTTATGGACTGGTGAGTTACCAGTTTGTTTAGAGTAAGCAACGTTAGATGTGATGGTCAAAAGTGATACTGTAGCTTCTGCGTCTTTGTATAGTTTGTGGCTACGTAGACGAGTTGTGTAAGCTTCGATCAACCATTCTGCTAATTCGTTTGAACGTGGGTCATCTTCACCCCAACGTGGGTATTCACCGATTGTTTCGTAATCGTAGATGTAGCCATTTTCATCACGGATCGGTTTAACCGTAGCGTACTTGATCGCTGACAATGTATCAACAGTGTTTGCAAATCCACAGATACCGAATCCCATGTTGGCACGTTGTTTAGTTGGCAAGAAGGCCATTTGAACAGCTTCGTAGTTGTACTTGTCAGTCATGTAGTGGATGATGTTCAAAGCATCTACGTAAGTGTCAGTCAACCAGTCAAGAGATTTTTCAAAGTTCGCTTTAACTGATTCGAATTCAAGAACTTCGTCACGGATAGGGTCGATGTCAAATACTTTGTAGTCTTTGTGAACATCGTCGTAACCACCGTTCAAACCAGTAAGAAGGGCTTTAAGAACGTTTACACGAGCACCGAAGTACTGGATGTTGTGGCGTTGATCTTCGTTTTCTGGGTCAAGTGGTGACACACAGCATGAGATACAGCTCATTTCACCATATCCATCTTTAGCCATTGTTGTTACACCTTCGTATTGGATAGAAGAGTGTTTATGGCTCATATGCATACAGTAGCGACGGAAGTTGTATGGCAATTTGTCAGTCCAAAGAACTGTCAAGTTTGGCTCTGGAGAGTTACCGATATTGTCAAGAGTGTTCAAGAAACGGTAGTCCATCTTAGTAACACGGTGACGACCGTCGTTACCCATACCAGCCATAGAAGTTGTGATGAAAGTTGGGTCACCTGAGTACAATTGGTCATAAGCTTTTGTACGAGCAAATTTAACTGTACGAAGTTTCATAACGAAATCATCAACAAATTCTTGGATTTCTGATTCAGTAAATGTGCCACGAGCAAGGTCACGTTCTGCAAAGATGTCCAATACGATTGGCACACGTCCGAGAGATGTAGCAGCACCGTTGATAACACGGCAGACAGCCATGAAGGCGATGTTAACCCATTGGATCGCTTCTTTAACGTTCATCGCTGGTTTGCGAACATCAACTCCGTAAAGGTCACCCAAGCGAACAACTTGTTGCAATGCTTGGTATTGAAGGTTTACTTCTTCACGAAGACGGATTGTTTCTTCATCAATCTCTTTAATTGCATTCCAGTCGTTTACTTTTTCTTGCATCAAATAGTCTGCACCGTAAAGAGCAAGACGTGCGTAAACACCGATGATACGTCCACGTGAGTAGGCATCTGGAAGACCAGTTACAGTGTGAGCGTGACGAGCACGACGGATGTTTGAAGTGTAGGCACGGAAGATACCGTCGTTAACTGTTGTTACGTATTTAGTAAAGATTTCATGAACAGCTGGGTCTGGTTCGTATCCATTTTCTTTCAAAGTCGTTTCAGCCATACGGATACCACCTTTTGGCATGAAGTTCAATTTGAAGAGTTCATCGTTTTGGATACCGAAGATAACTTCGTTTTCTTTGTCGATAAATCCAGCAGGAATATCAGCAATAGATGTTGGACGAGTGTCCATTGGGAAACGAGTTTCTTCGTAGTGAGCCTTAGTTTCTTCTACGATTTTTTTGATGTGAAGTGAACGTTCTGTTGGTCCAGCAAGGAAACTTTCATCTCCATCGTAAGGTGTGTAGTTAGCTTGAACGAAGCGAGAGATACTTGCTTTTTCTTTCCAATCTACGCCTTTGAAGCCTTCCCAAGCTTTGTCAAAAATGTCTTGTGCTTCAACAACTGTCTTAACAACCATGTTAATGTCCTCATTTTTCTTTCTAGTAACAGTCATCTGTTACATTCATGAGACCAGTATACCATACAGTAACCGATTTCAACAAGCAAAAAAAGGCTTTTTCATCACTTTCTTTTCTAATACAGTCTGTTTATCGGCGCAATCTGTGTTATATATTTGAAAGAATGAGTACTCTTTTCCATTTTTTCAGAAAAAAAGGTATAATGAATAAAAAATGACATTAGAAAGGAAGCAAAATGCTCATATTTCCATTGATTAATGATTTGTCCAGAAAAATCATCCATATCGACATGGATGCCTTTTTTGCTGCGGTGGAAATAAGAGACAATCCTAAGTTAAAGGGCAAGCCTGTTATCATTGGGAGTGACCCCAGACAAACAGGCGGACGAGGAGTTGTGTCTACTTGTAGCTACGAGGCACGAGCTTTTGGTGTTCATTCAGCCATGAGTTCTAAAGAAGCTTATGAGCGTTGTCCTCAAGCCGTCTTTATCTCGGGAAATTATGAAAAATACAAAACTGTGGGACTTGAGATTCGAGCTATTTTTAAACGCTATACTGATTTGATTGAACCTATGAGTATTGACGAAGCCTACTTGGATGTGACGGAAAATAAACTTGGTATCAAGTCAGCTGTCAAAATAGCTCGTCTCATCCAACAGGATATCTGGCAGGAACTACACCTGACTGCTTCTGCAGGTGTGTCTTACAACAAATTCTTAGCTAAAATGGCCAGCGATTATCAAAAACCACATGGTTTGACAGTTATCCTCCCAGATCAGGCCCAAGACTTTCTCAAACAAATGGACATTGCTAAATTTCACGGTGTGGGCAAAAAAACAGTTGAACGCCTTCATGAAATGGGTATTTATACTGGTGCGGACTTATTGGACGTCTCAGAAGTCACTTTAATCGATCGGTTCGGCAGACTCGGTTTTGACCTTTATCGAAAGGCAAGGGGCATTCATAACTCGCCGGTCAAGTCCAATCGCATTCGTAAGTCCATTGGCAAGGAAAAAACCTATGGAAAGATCCTACAAGTAGAAGAAGACATTAAAAAAGAGCTGACTCTACTCTCCGAAAAGGTAGCTCACAATCTCAGCAAGCAGGACAAAGCTGGAAAAATCATTATCCTAAAAATACGATATGCTGACTTCTCCACTCTGACTAGACGAAAAAGTCTCCCACAAGCAACACAGGACGCTAGTCAGATTTCTCAAACTGCCCTTCAACTCTACGAAGAACTAGCTGAAAAAGAAAAAGGTATCCGTTTACTAGGAATTACGGTGACAGGATTTTAAAAAGCTTGAAGGAAAATTCCCTCAAGCTTTTTTCTTATACAAATAAACGCACAAAACTATAAAGCAACAAGACGCTACCGAGTACAATACGGTATTTACCAAAGAGTGTAAAGTCGTGTTTCTTCACATAGCTGGTCAAGAAACGAATAGCAACCATGCTGACCGCGAAGGCAACACCCATAGCGACTAAGAGCAGGAATAATTGCCCAATACTCAAGAGTTGACCTGCTTTAATAAATTTGAAAATCTTTAAAGCACTGGCTCCGAACATAACAGGAATTCCGAGATAGAAGGTAAACTCTGTTACGACAGAGCGGCTTGTACCATTCAACAAACCACCAACGATAGTCGCACCAGAACGGCTAGTTCCTGGAAAAAGGGCGAGGACTTGGAAAAGCCCGATGTAAAGGGCTGTTTTATATGGCAACTTGTCTAGCTCTGTCACTGTTGGTTCAATGGCTTGCGCCTTATTTCGTTTTTCAAGATAGATAAAGGCAACACCATAGATAATCAACATGATTGCAACCGAAACCATGTTATGGAAGTTGGCATCAAACCAATCATCTAACTTAAAGACCAATAGTAAAGGCAAGGTTGCAACGAGAACTTTTGACCACAATTGCCAAGTTCGACGAACTTCTACCTTAGTTTTACCAGGTTTGAAGGGATTGAGCTTGTTAAAGTAAATGACCATAACTGCTAAAATGGCACCAAGCTGAATGACAACATTAAACATGGACATGAAGGCTTCATTTTGGTCCTTGTATTGTACAAATTCTTCAACCAAGATCAAGTGGCCAGTACTTGAAATGGGCAACCATTCTGTAATTCCTTCAACAATCCCAAAAAAGATTGACTTCAAAATTTCAATAAAATACATACATTACTCCTTTTTCTGTCCTCTATTATAGCATAATTTCGGATGTTGTGATAGATTTTTCTAGAAGGCGCCGATGCTACCACCGCCTCCACCTCCTGAGAATCCTCCACCCGAACTTCCACTTCCAGAAGATACAGAGTAGGTACTTGCTGTGTTTGCAATACTAGCATAGTGACTCATTTGAGCAGTTGAATGATAAAACATACTGTGCCAGCCATAAGCTACGTAAAGATTGATATCTGGGTTCTCAACTTGAATCTGATAAGATTTCATCAAATGACTCACCTTGTCCGCATAACCAAATAAAGTAGCATAGACAAGGAGACGATTCCAAAGAACGATACTTTCTAATTCTGCCTTGTCTAGGTGAGCGATATCGCGAAGCATGTTTTCAAAACTAGTCCAGAGATAGTATGCTTCTAGTCCTTCTTCGTTTAAAACACCATCACGAGTATCAAATCGTGTCGTCCAATAATAGACGGCAGCTAACATCAAGCTCACAAACCCAAGGATAGGAAGTGGTAGAGAAAGGTACCCGTGAGCATCCAAACTATACAAGAACCAGCCAAAACCAACGAAAGCAGGTAGAAGCGTAGAGACACCTATCGTCAATCGCAAGATTTTTTCTCCATTACTCAGTGGACGATAATAATCTGGAAGTTGCAAAGAGGAAACCCGCTTTCTCACCCCATCCTGCATC
This sequence comes from Streptococcus downii, assembly GCF_004353325.1. NCBI lineage: Bacteria > Bacillati > Bacillota > Bacilli > Lactobacillales > Streptococcaceae > Streptococcus > Streptococcus downii. Next base: position 48,357 of record NZ_MZNX01000002.1, on the reverse strand, counting down.
TGCTTCAGAGCTTGCTCGAAAGAAGACTTAAGCTTACGTCCCGTTTTCTGAATCCGTTTTTCATCAGTTGCTTTTGCACCTTGGTAAAGACTAGTTGACACTTGGTAATCTGCAAACAAATCTGAAACAAGCACTTCTTCTCTTCCTGAAAAAGCCAAATTAAGGCAATCTTTTTCAAAACTTGCTAATCCTTTTTCTTTTACGACTTTTAGACGGACCTCGTCTCCATTTGAGATGATTGAAACATTTCCACGGTCAATCACATCCAATAAAGTTGCCTGAACGAGTTGGTCAAAGGTGAACTTCCCTCCTCCCTTGGTCAAGGGACTGACTTCCTCTAAAGAAGTGGAGTAAACAGCTTCCGATAAAACCATCGGTTCTAAGTCCATTGGCGGTTCATAGAGACGGTGATTTTTGGCATATTTCTTCGATGGGGAGGTTTTTCTTCTGTAAATGCAGTAGAAAATAACACTAAAGACTAAAGAAAGCGAGAGTAGCAAAGGGATGACCCACGTAACCAGAGCTTTACTTTGAGCTTTTTCAGCAGTAATAGATTCCTCTATTTTTTCAAATTCTGCTAAGCGATTGCCCTTCAATCCCTGATCCAAAGCTGTTCCAAAATCTTTTCTAGGCCAATAGGCATGCAATTCAATCCCACGCTGACGAGGTAGGTTCTGTAAATAAACACGATAATCACCATCTATCTTCTCTACCTTGCCCTCTGTAAAGAGTTTCCCTGTATGAAAGAAAAGTTTTTCTGCTCCATTAAAGCCCATTACTCGAAACTCAAAATTTTCGATAGGTTCTGAACTATCCGTCAGGGGTTGCCAATTAAGTTCCGCGATATCATCATATAGAAATAGGAGATTTTTTAATTGCCATGTGATTACCACTTCAACAGTATCTCCCTCTTGGCCTGGATTATACACTTTTACAGTATACCCTTCCGATTCTTCTATCACTTCACTATTGACATTCTCAATGGCACTAGCATTTTTCCATACCTGAACCTTTGGACTGGAATCTATTTCAAAGCCCTTTGGCATCTTACCAGCACGGCCAAGTCCTACTAGTTGTCCATTAAAGTCTTCATCAAAATAATAGACTACTTTCTCCCTAAATTCTGCCGTATTATCTGCATGAATATACAAATCACCTTGATAAGAGCGAATCTTGAAATCAACCGCAAAAACAGAGAGTGGTAAAATACAAAACAAGCTAAATAAAAGCAAGAAAAAAGTCTTTTTCACAACACAATCCCCCTTTTTATCTTTGCTATCATTATATCATTTTTTATAAGTAAAGGCTTACTTGTATTGAAAATCTCACTATTTTTCGATACAATAGAGAGAAGTCATTTTTAGACTAGAAATAGGAGAAAACATGAAAAAATTATGCTTATCTATCCTTGCTAGCCTAGCCCTTACACTGGGACTAGTTAGCCAGGTCCAAGCTGACGAATATTTACGCATCGGGATGGAGGCAGCTTACGCCCCCTTCAACTGGACCCAAGACGATGATAGTAACGGTGCTGTTAAAATTGACGGTACCAACCAATATGCCAATGGCTACGATGTCCAAATCGCTAAAAAGATTGCCAAAGATCTAGGTAAGGAACCTTTGGTCGTTAAAACCAAGTGGGAAGGACTTGTTCCAGCACTTACTTCAGGCAAAATTGATATGATCATTGCCGGTATGAGCCCAACCGCTGAACGCAAACAAGAGATTGCTTTTTCAAGCAGCTACTATACTAGCGAACCAGTTCTATTGGTAAAAAAGGACTCTGCCTATGCAAATGCTAACTCTTTGGAAGACTTTAGCGGAGCAAAAATCACATCTCAACAAGGCGTTTACCTTTATGACCTGATTTCTCAAATTCCAGGTGCCAAAAAAGAAACAGCCATGGGGGATTTTGCTCAGATGCGTCAAGCACTTGAAGCAGGTGTCATCGATGCCTATGTTTCAGAACGCCCTGAAGCCCTGACCGCTGAATCTGCCAACTCCAAATTCAAGATGGTCCAGCTTGACAAAGGTTTTGAAACAGGAGAAGAAGACACAGCTATTGCCATTGGTCTTCGCAAGGACGATAGTCGCATCAGCCAAATCAATGCCAGCATCGAAACCATTTCCAAGGACGAACAAGTAGCTCTCATGGATCGGATGATTAAAGAGCAACCAGTGGAGGCGACAACAACGGAGGAAGAAAGCAGCTTCTTTAGTCAAGTCGCTAAGATCCTTTCTGAAAACTGGCAACAACTCCTGCGTGGTGCTGGCATCACACTCTTGATATCCATTATCGGGACCATCACAGGTCTCCTTATCGGGCTTGCAATCGGAGTCTTCCGTACTGCTCCACTATCTGAAAGCAAGGCCATCTATGGCTTGCAAAAACTACTTGGCTGGATTCTCAATGTCTATATTGAAATTTTCCGTGGTACGCCTATGATCGTTCAATCGATGGTTATCTACTACGGTACAGCACAAGCCTTCGGAATCAATCTCGATCGTACACTGGCTGCTATCTTCATCGTCTCAATCAATACTGGTGCCTACATGACTGAAATCGTCCGTGGAGGTATCCTAGCAGTCGACAAGGGACAATTTGAAGCCGCAACTGCTCTTGGTATGACCCATAATCAAACCATGCGCAAGGTTGTCCTCCCTCAGGTCGTTCGCAATATCTTACCTGCTACTGGTAATGAGTTTGTCATCAATATCAAAGATACCTCTGTACTGAATGTTATCTCTGTGGTAGAACTCTACTTCTCTGGTAATACTGTGGCCACCCAAACTTATCAATACTTCCAGACATTTACAATCATCGCCGTGATTTACTTTGTCCTCACCTTCACAGTGACCCGTATCCTACGCTTCATCGAAAGACGCATGGACATGGATACCTACACTACAGGTGCTAATCAAATGCAAACGGAGGACTTGAAATAATGAATCAACCCATTCTTGAAATTAAACACCTCAAAAAATCCTATGGACAAAATGAAGTCTTAAAAGACATCTCTCTGTCAGTCCACAAAGGAGAGGTTATCTCCATCATCGGGAGCTCAGGAAGCGGAAAATCAACCTTCCTACGTTCTATCAACCTACTTGAAACACCTACTGAGGGGGAAATTCTCTACCGAGGAGAAAACGTCCTTGCAAAAGGCTATGACCTTACTCACTACCGTGAAAAGCTCGGAATGGTTTTTCAATCCTTCAACCTCTTTGAAAACCTCGATGTTCTCGAAAATACTATTGTCGCCCAAACAACTGTCCTCAAAAGAGAACGCTCTGAAGCAGAGAAAATTGCAAAAGAAAATCTTGAAAAAGTCGGCATGGGAGAACGCTATTGGCAAGCCAAACCAAAACAACTCTCTGGTGGACAAAAGCAACGTGTGGCCATCGCACGCGCCCTCTCCATGAACCCTGACGCCATCCTTTTCGACGAACCAACATCTGCTCTGGATCCAGAAATGGTCGGTGAAGTCCTTAAAATCATGCAAGACCTGGCTCAGGAAGGCCTGACTATGATTGTCGTCACCCACGAAATGGAGTTCGCCCGCGATGTCTCACACCGTGTTATCTTTATGGATAAGGGTGTCATCGCTGAAGAAGGCAAACCAGAAGACCTCTTCACAAATCCTAAAGAAGAAAGAACGAGAGAGTTTCTTCAGCGCTATCTCAAATAACAAACAAAGACTGCATAAAATATGCAGTCTTTTTACTAACTCTTTGCAAAACAAAAGGCAGATCCATTTTAAGAATCTGCCTGTAAGCCTAGTTCAATCTTCAAATTTTTCATGATTCTTGTCATAAAAATCAATCAAACCTAGGGCTGTTTCAAATGAAATATTTTTCACTTTTGCACGACCTTGTGCCAAAGCAATAATTGACATTTCACGTGCATTTGTTTCCTTAGAGATACGGTAACCTGTGATTTTCTTATCACGAACCCAGCCAACAACTGATTCTACTTTTTCAAAGTTTGATTTAGCCATGTTCTTCTCCTATTTTGTTCTTTACGATACTGAAATATATTCATTCTTTTAGGATTATCCAAAAAACATCTACTTATTGAAAACAAATAATAAATTGTTATTACTTAGCTTTTAAAGCTGATAATATGCTTGTTCGTATATCTTCAACTCCATCAGGATTTGCTGGTAGGAAGATGGTGTTATTGCCCTTATTGTCTGCGAAATTATTCAAAGTATCCAAATACTGATTTGTTAATAGAATGGACATAATCTGGGCTTCCGTGAGTTCAACATTGGCTCCTTTTAATTCTTGAATAGAATCAGCAAGTCCGTCAACAATAGCCTTACGCTGTTCTGCAATCCCTACACCGTGTAGACGATCTTTTTCTGCCTCTGCTTCCGCCGCTGTCACGATCTTAATCTTATCTGCTTCTGCAAGTTCTTGCGCAGCGACTCTCTTACGTTGAGCAGCGTTGATTTCGTTCATTGATTGTTTTACTTCAGCGTCAGGCTCAACCTTCGTAATCAGTGTTTTTACAATGATGTAACCATATGTAGACATTTCTTCTGCTACTTGCTTTTGAACTTCTAATGCAATCTCATCTTTTTTCTCAAATAGTTCATCCAAGGTCAATTTCGGCACGGACGAACGCAAGGCATCCTCAATATAGGATTTGATTTGAGCTTCTGGTCTCATTAGTTTATAGTAAGCATCTGTGACATTGTTTTCATTCACTCGATACTGAGTCGCCACATTCATGGTCACAAATACATTATCTTGTGTTTTTGTTTCCACGACGATCTCACTTTGCAATAGACGCAACTGCACCCTGGCTGCAATTCTATCAATTCCAAAAGGTGCTCGTACATGAATACCACTATTACTCAACTTTTGGTATTTACCAAAACGCTCGATAATAGCGACAGACTGCTGCCTTACAACATATACAGAGCTGATAATAATCGCTGATGCAATCAACACTAGAATAAAGAGAACAAGTAAAACATGTAAAACCATGGGAATCTCCCCCTTTCGTCACCATCATTATAGCATCATTATAGGAAATTGGCAAATAATATGATAGCAAATTTATTTTAGACTAGCATATTATACAAAGTCTCATTTCCGTTCAGATTGATATAAGATGGGTCAAAATTTTCCATCCGATGAATCAAGCCAGCATAATCATGCTTATCAGCAAGAGCAATCCCAATCAAGACAGGCCCTGTCCCCTTGCTAGCCCGTTTGATATACTCGAAACGAGTGATGTCATCATACGGTCCCAAGATGTCATTTACAAACTCACGAAGAGCCCCTGGACGTTGTGGGAAATTGACTACAAAGTAATGCTTGATGCCATCGTAAATCAAGGCACGTTCTTCCATCTCTGGCATACGGTTAATATCGTTATTTCCCCCAGAAATGATACAGCAAATTGTCTTGCCTTTGATATAGTCTGATAGGACTTCCAAGGCTGCAATGCTAGCCGCTCCAGCAGGTTCGGCGACAATTCCTTGCTTAGAATAAAGATCAATCAAGGTCTCAGAAATCAAGCCTTCATCCACTCCAATAAGAGTTTCAACATTCTTACGAGTTGCTTCATAAGTCAACTGTCCGACTTTCTGTACAGCTATCCCATCAGCGAACTTATCAATTTCTTTGAGCTTAACTGGTCCCCCAGCTTCAAAGGCAGCTTTCATAGAGCGAGCACCATTAGCTTCTACTCCAATCACTTCGATAGTCGGGTTGGTTTCCTTGATGTAAGTTGAAACACCGGCAATCAATCCGCCACCACCTACTGGTACAAGTACTGTATCAAAATCAATAGACTCTTTACGGGCTTCTTCAAGAATTTCATAGGCTACAGTCCCTTGACCGGCCTGTACATGCGCATCATCAAAAGGATCGATAAAGGTTCTATTTTCTGAAACGGTGAATTCTTGGGCCGCCTTAGCCGAAGCGTCAAAAGTATCTCCAACCAATTTGATCGTCACATAGTCACCACCAAAGAAACGAACTTGACCAATCTTTTGTTGCGGTGTTGTGATTGGCATAAAAATTGTCGCAGGAATCTTCATCTCATTACAAGTATAGGCAACACCCTGAGCGTGATTCCCCGCTGATGCACAGACCACACCACGCTCACGTTCTTCTCTTGTCAATTGTGAAATAGCGTAATAAGCTCCACGAATTTTAAAAGAACGAACTCGTTGCGCATTTTCCTTTTTCAGATAGATCTTAGCTCCATACTTTTCTGATAAATAATGATCATATTCCAGTGGTGTATTCACTACTACACCACTTAAAACTTTGTGGGCTTTCACCACATCTTTTGCACTTAGCATGTCTCCTCCTCAAATACTTTACAAGGTAAAAAGCGAGTTAGGTACCCCCCAACTCGCCTTCTGTTTTTATTCTAAGAATTAGTTATAGATTTTGAAAGCATCGTCGTCGTTTTTACCAACGAATGGCATTGCTTTACGCAGTTCAGCACCAACTTTTTCAATTTCAAGGTTAGCTGCTTGTTCACGGTAAGCAGTAAGTTTTGGACGACCAGCCTTGTAGTCATTTACAAAGTCATTTGCAAATTTACCATTTTGGATGTCTGCCAAAACAGCTTTCATGTTTTCTTTAACTTGCTCAGTAATCACACGTGGACCTGATACATAGTCACCGTATTCAGCAGTGTTTGAAATAGATTGACGCATTTTCTTGAATCCACCTTCATAGATCAAGTCAACGATCAATTTCATTTCATGAAGAACTTCAAAGTAAGCCAATTCTGGGGCATAGCCTGCTTCTGTCAAGACTTCAAAACCTGCTTCGATAAGGGCAGTCAAACCGCCACAAAGTACAGCTTGTTCACCAAACAAATCTTCTTCAGTTTCTTCTTTGTAAGTCGTTTCAAGCAAACCTACACGAGCTGCTCCAACACCTTTACACCAGTCCATAGCAATATTTTTCGCATTTCCTGTAGCGTCTTGGTAAACTGCATAAAGAGCTGGAACACCAAAACCTTCTTCGTAAGTACGACGTACCAGGTGTCCTGGCCCTTTAGGAGCACACATGAAGACATCGACATCTGCAGGTACTTTGATAAATTCAAAGTGGATGTTGAAACCATGAGCAAATCCAACTGCATTTCCAGCTTCCAAGTTTGGAGCGATTTCTGCTTCGTACAATTCTTGTTGGATTTCGTCTGGTGCCAAAATCATGATGACATCAGCCAATTTAGTGGCTTCTGCTACTGTGTAAGTGTCAAATCCATCTTCTTTTGCTTTGTCAAAAGATTTACCTGGACGTACACCAATGATGACATCACGACCTGAGTCACGCAAGTTTTGAGCATGCGCATGTCCTTGCGAACCATAACCGATAACGGCGATTTTTTTACCGTCAAGTGCTGCTACTTTTACATCTTTTTCGTATTCCATTTGAACTGCCATAGTTTTTCTCTCTTTTCTATTATTTATTGCCTTTTAGGCTGGTTTAACAAATTTAAGTTATTTTTTTATACTCAATGAAAATCAAAGAGCATTAGTCGCGGGTAAATCCAGTTGCACCCGTACGAGCGATATTTTTAATACCGTATGGACGGATTACTCGCAAGAGTGCCTCACTCTTTTCTGCGTTCCCAGTCATCTGAATGGTAATCGAACTTGGAGCCACATCCACCACCGTTGCACGGAAAGGTTGAATAATAGCCAAGATTTCTGCACGCTTCTCAGCAGGAGCAGATACCTTTACCAAGATAACTTCTCTTTCCAAATGTGGTTTGTCTGTGATATCTCGAATGCGAATCACATCAATCTGACGATTGAGTTGCTTGATGATTTGCTCGACCTCATCATGTGAAGCCACATCAATAATGATGGTAATCCTTGATACATCAGGATTCTCTGTCGCACCAACTGAGATACTCTCAATGTTGACTTGACGACGTGAAAGGACACCTGTAAAGCGATTGAGGACTCCTGAACGATTTTGTAGTTTTGCCGTTAACATTCTACGCATGGAACTTCACCCCCAACATCTCATGATTGCTCTTCCCAGCTGGTACCATTGGTAAAACCTGTTCCTTACGAGAAATATCCACCTCGATAAACATCGGCACATCCTCCAGAATGGATTCTAGATCCTTCTCTATCGTCTCTGGATTATCAAACTTGTAGTTTTTGATGCCGTAAGCCTGTGCCATCAGCTGGAAGTCAGGAAGAGTATCAAACACTGACTCTGACGTTCTACCTTCATAGAAGGATTCCTGCCACTGACGAACCATTCCCAGGGAGTGGTTATTCAGCATCACGACCTTAATGGGTACCTTGTAGATGTTTAGGATGGCTAGTTCTTGGTTGGTCATTTGGAAACCACCATCACCGACAAACAGAACTACTTCTTTTTCTGGATTGGCAATCTTAGCTCCGATAGCTGCAGGAACTCCAAATCCCATGGTACCCAAACCACCAGATGTGACCAATTGACGTTCATTCTGATATGGGTAATACTGGGCTGTCCACATTTGGTGTTGACCAACGTCAGTAACGACAATAGCATCCCCATTCGTCAACTCACCGATGCGTTCAATGACTGCCTGCGGTTGAACCACACGTTCTTTCTTATCATAAGAACGAACTCGATTCTTGTCCTTGGTGACTTTTTCAATCCATTTTTCAGTATTGTTATGAACAGTTGGTTCTGCCAGTAGCATCTGCAAGGCTTTCTTAGCATCCCCCACTACAGGAATATCTGCACTGATAATCTTGCCAATCTCAGCCGGGTCAATGTCGATATGGGCAACCTTGGCATTTTTAGCGAAGGTCTTAGGATTCCCAGTCAAGCGGTCATCGAAACGGCAACCAATACTAATCATAAAGTCCGCTTCGGTCATGGCAATGTTAGCTGCGAAAGAACCGTGCATACCTCCCATTCCTAGGAAGAGCGGATGGCTAGTCGCAATCGTACCTTGCCCCAAAAGACTGGTCACGACTGGAATTTGGTAACGTTCAGCAAACTCATTGAGCTCGGCAGCTGCTTCTGCATAACTAACCCCGCCACCAGCTAGCAATACGGGTTTCTTAGCCTTAGACAATTGTTTCAAGATTTTCTTGATTTGCATGTCGTTTGGTTCTATCGTCGGTTGATAACTCGGTAAATGTACTTCTGGTGAATAGATGAAGTCTGTCTCTAAGGCAGATACATCCTTAGGCAAGTCAATTACAACTGGGCCAGGACGACCTGTGGTCGCGATATGGACAGCTTCCGTAATGATACGAGGAATATCTGCCGTCTCACGAACTTGGTAATTGTACTTAGTGATTGGCATGGTAATCCCCACGATGTCTGCCTCCTGAAAAGCATCCTTCCCAATTCCAGCTCGCGCAACCTGACCTGTAAAGACCAAAAGGGGAACGCTATCGCTCATGGCATCCGCAATCCCTGTAATAGTATTCGTTGCTCCCGGTCCACTCGTAACGACGGCAACACCCAACTTTCCAGTTGATTTGGCATAACCTTCAGCTTCATGCAAACACCCTTGCTCATGGCGACCTAAGATGTGGCGAATGTCTTTGAAATTATAAATCGCATCATATAAAGGCAAGACCGCACCACCAGGATAACCAAATATGGTATCAATTCCTAAATCACGAAGTGTTTCCAAAACTAGATCCGACCCTGTCTTAGGAGAGTCTAAACTGATTTTCTCCATTGTTCCCCTTTCTCTTCTCTTAAAAATAGCTTGTTACTATCATACCATTTTTTCAAAAATTTTCAAGACAAAAGAAGCAATTTTCTGAATTTTCTATCTAAAAGTGTTTTTATGAATATTTTCCTCATTTTTATTTATACATTATCGAAATTAGGAATCTTTAACTACTTTAATTTATCAAATGAATGTGTTTTCTTTGTGAATAGAATTAGTATTTTCAGAACCTACATAATAAGAGTACCCTACGTGTATAAGGCAAAGATAGAAAAAAGGAAGCCACTAAGTGACTCCCTTTTAGAGTGAGGACTGATTAGTCTTCACCTTTATTTTTCTTAATGATTTCTTCTTGTACTGACTTAGGTACATCTTCGTAGTGGTCAAATACCATCATGAATGTACCACGTCCTTGAGATGCAGAACGAAGAACTGTTGCGTAACCGAACATTTCAGCAAGTGGAACGTAAGCACGAACGATTTGGCTGTTACCGTGTGCTTCCATACCATCTACACGTCCACGACGAGCAGTTACGTGACCCATAACATCACCAAGGTTTTCTTCTGGAACAGTGATTGTTACAAGCATCATTGGTTCAAGGATAGCTGGTTGTGCAGTCTTAGCAGCTTCTTTAAGTGCAAGAGATGCAGCAATCTTGAAGGCAGTTTCAGATGAGTCGACATCGTGGTATGAACCATCGTAAAGTTTAGCTTTAACGTCAACAATTGGGTAACCTGCAAGAACACCGTTAGCCATTGCTTCTACAAGACCTTTTTCAACCGCTGGGATAAATTCACGAGGAACCACACCACCGACGATTGCGTTTTCAAATTCGAATCCTTTACCTTCTTCGTTTGGAGTAAATTCAATCCATACATCACCGAATTGACCTTTACCACCAGACTGACGTTTGAAGAATCCACGTGCTTGAGTAGAAGCGCGGAATGTTTCACGGTAAGATACTTGAGGAGCACCTACGTTCGCTTCAACTTTAAACTCACGACGCATACGGTCAACAAGGACGTCAAGGTGAAGCTCACCCATACCAGAGATAACTGTTTCACCAGTTTCAACGTTTGTTTCAACGCGGAATGTTGGATCTTCTTCAGCCAATTTTTGAAGAGCGATACCCATCTTGTCTTGGTCTGCTTTAGATTTTGGCTCAACCATCAATTGGATAACTGGTTCTGGAACGTCGATTGATTCAAGGATGATTTTAGCTTTTTCATCAGTCAATGAGTCACCAGTTGTCGTATCTTTCAAACCAACGGCAGCAGCGATATCACCTGAGTAAACAGTGTCGATTTCTTTACGGCTGTTAGCGTGCATTTGAAGGATACGTCCGATACGTTCACGTTTACCTTTAGAAGTATTCAATACGTATGAACCTGATTGAAGAACACCTGAGTAAACACGGAAGAATGTCAAACGACCTACGAATGGGTCTGTCATGATCTTGAAGGCAAGAGCTGCAAATGGCTCTTCATCAGATGCTGGACGAGTTTCTTCTTCATCTGTATCTGGGTTAACACCTTTGATTGCTGGGATGTCAAGTGGGCTTGGAAGGTAGTCGATAACCGCATCAAGCATCAATTGAACACCTTTGTTTTTGAAGGCAGAACCACACAATACTGGGAAGAATTCAACATTGATAGTAGCTTTACGGATACCCGCTTTCAATTCTTCGTTAGTGATTTCTTCACCTTCGAGGTATTTCATCATCAAATCTTCATCAGTTTCAGCAACTGCTTCGATCAATTTTTCACGGTATTCTTGAGCTTGGTCAAGATATTCAGCTGGAATATCCTCTTCAAGGATATCTGTACCAAGGTCGTTTGTATAGATTTCAGCTTTCATCTTGATCAAGTCGATAATACCACGGAAATCATCTTCAGCACCGATTGGCAATTGGATTGGGTGTGCATTTGCTTGAAGACGGTCATGAAGTGTGCTTACTGAGTAAAGGAAATCAGCACCGATTTTGTCCATTTTGTTGGCAAATACGATACGTGGAACTCCGTACTCAGTTGCTTGACGCCAAACTGTTTCAGTTTGAGGCTCAACACCTGATTGTGAGTCAAGAACGGTAACCGCACCGTCCAATACACGAAGAGAACGTTGTACTTCGATTGTGAAGTCCACGTGCCCTGGTGTGTCGATGATGTTTACACGGTGGTTGTTCCATTGAGCTGTTGTCGCAGCAGATGTGATAGTGATACCACGTTCTTGCTCTTGCTCCATCCAGTCCATTTGTGACGCACCTTCGTGAGTTTCACCGATTTTGTGGATTTTACCAGTGTAGTAAAGAATACGCTCAGTAGTTGTTGTTTTACCGGCATCGACGTGAGCCATGATACCGATATTACGAGTTTTTTCAAGTGAAAATTCGCGTGCCATGAGGTTTGTTTCTCCTATTTATTTTTGATTTCTATTCTATTATAACACGATTTTAATAAAAACGGATAGGCAGGACCTACCCGTTCTCAATGTTTATCTTGTTTTTGTTGGTTTCAACTTGTAGACAAGTTGAATTGAACTCGGGCTAAAGTTAATTAGCCGAGTTGAACTCAAGCTAAAAGTCTGGAGAAAAAGATGAATCTCATTGGTTGCAATCGCAACCTACTTCGATTCCCTATTTTCTCTGGGACTTTCTTAACGCTTTCGTATCCTATCTTACCAACGGAAGTGTGCGAAGGCACGGTTAGCTTCAGCCATACGGTGAGTGTCTTCACGTTTCTTAACTGCTGCACCAGTGTTGTTAGCAGCATCCAAGATTTCTTTTGCAAGACGGTCTTGCATTGTGTGTTCACCACGAAGGCGAGCGATGGTTACCAACCAACGAAGTCCAAGTGTTGTACGACGTTCTGGACGAACTTCAACTGGGACTTGGTAGTTAGATCCACCAACACGACGTGCACGTACTTCAAGTACAGGCATGATGTTTTCCATAGCTGTTTCAAATACTTCAAGTGCATCGTTGCCAGTAGCTTCTTTGATTTGCTCAAAAGCACCGTAAACGATTGAAGCAGCTGTACCACGTTTACCATCAAGCATAACGCGGTTGATAAGACGAGTAACTAGTTGTGAATTGTAAAGCGGATCTGGCAATACGTCACGTTTTGGAGCTCTATTTTTACGACTCATTTCTCTTTATCCCCTTTCCTTATGCTTTTGGACGTTTAGTACCGTATTTAGAACGGCCTTGTTTACGATCGTTAACACCTGCAGTATCAAGTGCACCACGGACGATATGGTAACGTACCCCTGGAAGGTCTTTTACACGTCCACCACGAAGAAGCACCACGCTGTGTTCTTGCAAGTTGTGTCCGATACCTGGGATGTAGGCAGTAACTTCGATAAGGTTACTCAAACGTACACGAGCGAATTTACGAAGGGCAGAGTTAGGTTTTTTAGGTGTCATTGTTCCAACACGAGTTGCAACACCACGTTTTTGTGGTGAAGAAACGTTTGTTTGAACTTTTTTATGACTGTTGTAACCAACGTTCAAAGCTGGTGATTTAGATTTTTCTACTTTTGATTTACGCGGTTTGCGAACCAATTGGTTAATTGTAGGCATCTACATTCTCCTGTGTTTTTTTATTTTTGGTGATGATACACTTGGTGACAGCTACCATCTGTGTGTACTTTTGCAACATTTGTCAGCACGTCCCTGTACACTTTTGAGAGACCAAAAGTAAAAAGTACCGTCTATTATTGTAACACAATTTTTCCTTCATTGTCAAGATATTTTTCATTTTTATTCTGATCTTTTAACTCTTTGACACTAGTTTTCACCGCTTTTCTAAACAAAAAAGGAGGCAATCTGCCTCCTACATTCTAGTATGGATTTCCTTCGATTTAGCAATCATTTGAGTTGTTTTTTATCTTTCTTATCAAAGCCAACCAGATTCTTTTGCGATGTTGGCTGCATCTGTTCGATTACCAGCATCTAGTTTCGAAAGAATATTGGTGACATAGTTTCGAACGGTTCCATTTGATAGATAAAGCTGATCTGCGATTTCTTGATTAGACAAGCCCTGAGCGATTCCCTTTAAAACAGCGATTTCTTGCTCTGTTAACGGATTGGGATGTGTCATCACCACTTCCATCAATTCAGGTGAATATTCCTTACGTCCTTCGAGAACAGTGTGCAAGGTTTGCATGAGATCTGCAATGCTTCTTTCTTTTAAGACATAAGCATCCACTCCAGCCTTGACCGCACGTTCAAAATAGCCGGGGCGCTTGAAAGTCGTCACCACAACCACCTTTGTTTCCGCCTTTTCTGCTCGTATCCACTCCAAGACTTCGAGGCCTGTCTTAACAGGCATTTCTACGTCAAGAATGGCGATATCCACAGACTCTTTTTCTAGGAGTTGGATTGCCTCTTGGCCATCCTTGGCTTGTAGGACAGAATCTACATCTGGTTGAAAGGTAAGCAACTGGCACATAGCATCTCGCAACATACTTTGATCTTCTGCAACAAGTAGTTTCATCTTAGTTTCTCTCCTTATAAGGTAGTCGAACCTGCACTTCAGTTGGATGTTTCTGACTGATTACCTTTACTTCTCCTGAAAAAGGAAGGACACGATCGCAGACTGTATGAAGTTCATCTCCTTTTAGAGAAGCAAAGCCACAGCCATCATCTCTCACTGTTAGAATAAGTTCTTTCTCAGTTCGTTCTAATTTCAAGTAAGCTTTGGATGCTTTAGCATGCTTGATGATGTTGGTCACTAACTCAAGCAAAATCATGGAGGCCGTTGATTCTAATTCCTGAGTTAGGCTAGCTGTATCTAGTTGGTGATTGATTTCCGTTTCAATTCCTGCAATTTCCAGCATTTTTTTAACAGTCGCAAACTCGGAAGCAAGGGTTCTTGTTTTAAGATTTTCGATAATTGTACGGACTTCATTCATGGATTCTTTACTGATTTGATGAATTTCTTTTAATTCTTTTTCCACTTGAGGATAGGCCTGCATTTGAAGAAGCTGGAGGGCAAGGTCCGTCTTCACACTCAACATGGCAAAGGTATGACCTAGGCTGTCATGAAGATCCTGACCGATACGACTGCGTTCGTTTTCAGCCAAGAAAAGATTGAGCTTGGCATTTTGTTTCATCTTTTCTTCTTTTAGCTCTTCTGTTATCCGAATTCGATAGAGACCAAAGGTCATTGCATCGGAAAAGATAAAGGTCACCAAGAAAAAGAGTAGCTGCCAGGGACTAACATGATTGACCATATAGATTCCGGTCAGAATAAATGGTTGCAGGACAATAAAACTGACAAAACGCCAAGAGTGAAAAGAAATCTCATCCAGCTCATAAATAAGGAGATTGGATAAATAAAAGATAAACCATGTGAAACCTGAACTTAGCCAAACAGATGTATAAAAAATGTAGACAAGCATGGACCACCATGCCAGCCACTGCACGGTGCGATTCTGACTGATTAAAACCGAATAGAAGGCAAGTACAAATAGTAGGGTCCATAGCAAGGTTAAAAGCGGGTAATCTCCAACGATGACACCCGCTATAGGAAAGATGATAAACACAATTGAAATATGAAACATATAATGAGTGTTTTTTAATTTTTCCAACATAGATTTATTTTACCTCAATCCTTTTTTTCAGCTGGATTACCAGTACACCAAAGAAAACTGTATAACCTAGTACAACCAAGGCGGCAAGAATGTTAAACTCGTGGTGTTCCATATAAGTAGAGACGACCTGCATCAGTTGATAGGTTGGAGTCAGTTTTCCAATGGATTGGAGCCATTCTGGGAAGGAACTCAAAGGGAACCATAGTCCACCTAGGACAGCCAAAGCAATATAGGCAATATTTCCAATCACCGTCATCAGTTGAGCACTGGGAAGCAAACTCACCAAGACACCCATGCTGATAAAGACCACGCTTCCGACCAGCAAAATAGCACCGATTACCAACCAATCAAGCCAAGGTAGAGTAACTCCACGAACAAAATGGCCAACCGAAAAGACAACTATAATTGATAACAAGAAAGTCAGCAGAGTACTGAACAGTTTTGATACATAATATTCTACCATAGATACTGGAGAATGTTGAATCAATTTTTGCCAGTTGTTTGTTTTATCAGACTCGAGTGTGCTAGGGATACTGAAAAAAGCACTTGACATGATACTAAAGAGCGTCATGGCAAAAAGATAGGCTTGAAGAGCAATCTCTGGAATATCTGACCCTGACATCATACCAGAGAATATAAGGTAAAACATACTTGGAAGTCCGATGGATAGCAAGTAGTAGACTGCTTGCCGTTTCATCAGAATGATTTCCACTTTCATGAGACTCGTCATATTTTTCATCGTCAATCTCCTTTAGTCTTGAGTCGTTTCGAAGATACTGTCTAAGAGAGTTCGATTCCGAACTTCAATTTCTTCGATCGTGCAGCCCTGTTCTTGCAAGACTTTCCATACCTGGCTGCCTTCTTTGGTTGTGAAAGAAAGAGCATTTTGCTTGATTTCAATCTCTTGAACCTGGTCCAAAGTGCTGATAAATTCCTGATAAGTTAGAGGCACGGTAAAGTGTTTTTCTTGTTCTTCACCACGCATAGCATAAGGCGTCGTATCGCGAATTAACTCTCCCTTGTGGAGGACTAAAATGCGGTCAGCCGTATGCTCCACCTCTTCGATATAGTGGGAAGAATAGACAATGGTGACACCATTTTTCTTTAACTGATTGACAATTTCCCAAAAATGCTGACGTGTCGAGGTATCCATGGCAGCAGTTGGCTCGTCTAAAAATAGAATTTTCGGACGACCTATTAAAGCCAACACAAAAGAGAACAAACGTTTTTGCCCACCAGACAACTTGCCCGCTAGCTGATTTTTCTGCTTGTCTGAGAATCTCAACAAGTCATCAATTTCTTTGTCTGAGAGACTGTCGGGATAAAGTGACTTGAAAAATGATAGAAGTTCTTTTACTTTCAAGCTTTGAACAACTGCATTTTCTTGGGGCAAGACAGAAATAAGCTGCTTTAATCGAGGATCTGTTGGTGCAAATCCTTGAATGGCTATCTGACCTGAGCTCATGAACTTGTCGCCCAAGAGGCAATCAATCAAGGTTGTCTTCCCTGCTCCATTAGGCCCAATCAAGGCGACACATTCACCATCGTTGATTTCAAAGGAGATGTTCCGCAAGATCTCCTTGTCTTTTATTTTCTTACTCAATTTCTCAACTTTAATCACAGTCATGAGATTCTCCTTTCAACCACTTCATTCCCATAGGGAAAACAACGAAAATCATAAATCCAAAACCCCAAGCACCACGAATGAATTGGCGAAGCACGGTTTGGTCAAACCAACCAGTAAACATTTCCACTAACCATACCAAGAGTGACAGGCCGATAAAGAAATAGATGATTGCTTTTTTCATTCCTCAAACTCCTTTTTCACATCTCTGACTAATTTCAAACCTTCTCTGACAAGCCAAGACATCATTCCAAAGCCAGCAAAGAGCTCCCAAGGAAAATGGTAGAAACCCTCGTCCAATCCTGAAAACATGAGATAGGTCATAACTCCTGCTGCTACTAAACTCACTGCGACAATCATTTTATTTTTCATCTCTTCTTCCTCCATTTCATACTTCAATTATAGTCCTTTGAAGTTAGCGGAGCTAGATGCTTCTGTCACTAGGAAATATGACAAATGTCATAAAAAAGAAAGCTGCAAAATCAACTTTCTTTTTAATCTATTAAATTTTTATTCCACACTGAAAAGATATGGATATACAGGTTGTTGACCTTGGTGGATTTCGACTTCAACGTCTTCGAATTCTTCTGCGATTTCTTGGGCGATTTGGTTGGCCAATTCTTCACTTCCATCTTCACCGACATAGAAGGTTACTATTTCACTGTCTTCGTCTAGCATGTGCTTCAAAGTTTCAGTCAAGGTTTGGTGCATGTCAGGGTTTGACACAAGGATTTTGCCATCTACCATACCAAGATTGTCATTTTCATGAATTTCCAAGCCATCGATAGTTGTGTCGCGAACGGCAGTAGTTACACTTCCGCTGATGACATCACCGAGGGCTGCAGTCATACGTTCTTTGTTTTCTTCGATTGATTTGCTTGGGTCAAAGGCAAGCAGACTCGTCAATCCTTGAGGAAGAGTACGAGCTTCTACCACAACAGCTGGTTGATCTAACACCTCTGCGGCAGATTGAGCTGCCATGAAGATATTTTTGTTGTTTGGCAAGAAGATGATGTTGCGAGCATTGACTTGCTCAACAGCCTTGATAAAGTCCTCTGTCGAAGGATTCATGGTTTGACCACCTTCAATGACATAGTCCACACCTTGGGCACGGAAGATATCTGCCAAGCCTTGACCTGCTACTACTGCGATAAGGGCATATTCCTTTTCTTCAGCTGGCTTGCTGACTTGCGCTTCTTTTTCTACTTGAGCTTCGTGTTGGTTGCGCATGTTATCTACTTTAACCTTGACCAAGCTACCATATTTAAGGCCTTCTTGCATGACAAGACCTGGATCTTCGGTATGGACGTGAACTTTGACAATCTCATCATCGTTGACAACAAGGAGCGAGTCCCCAAGTTCATTCAAGTAGTTACGGAATTCATCATAGTCAAAGTCCTTAGCATAAGTTGGGCCTTGTTTGAGAGCTACCATGATCTCCGTACAGTAACCGAAGGTAATATCTTCAGTTGCCACATGACCTGCTACAGACTTGTGGTGCTCTGCATTAATCATTTCACTCATATTGGCAGGCGTTGCTACAAAGTCCTCAGAAGCGCTGTATTCACCAGTGAGTGCTGAAAGGAAACCTTCATAGATGAATACCAAACCTTGACCACCAGAGTCCACGACACCAACCTCTTTCAAGACTGGGAGCATTTCTGGTGTCTTAGCTAGAGCTCTCTTAGCACCTTCCAAGGCTGCACGCATGACCTCAACAGCATCATCTGTCTCCTCAGCTTTTTTCTTAGCCCCAATAGCCGCTCCACGAGAAACAGTCAAAATGGTCCCTTCAACTGGTTTCATAACAGCCTTGTAGGCTACCTCGACACCAGATTGGAAAGCAAGAGCCAAGTCTTGACCTGTTAACTCGTCTTTATCTTTGATCGCTTGAGAGAAGCCACGAAAAAGTTGAGACGTGATAACTCCTGAGTTTCCACGCGCACCCATCAAGAGCCCCTTAGCAAGAATGCTCGCCACTTCTCCAACTGTAGAAGCCGGCTTATCTGCTACTTCTTTGGCACCATTTTCGATGGTCATCCCCATGTTTGTCCCAGTATCTCCATCTGGAACTGGAAAGACGTTTAATGAATTGACATATTCTGCTTGCTTATTCAAACGAGTTGATGCAGCCTGCACCATTTCTTGAAATAAGCTGGTAGTAATTTTTGACACGATTATTCTCCTACAACTTTGATATTTTGAATGTAGACATTCACAGTCTGAGCGGTGATTCCTAGTTGGTTTTCCAAACTAAAACGAACACGCTCTTGGATGTTTTTTGAGACTTCACTAATCTTTGTTCCGTAGCTCAAGACGGTATAAACATCAACTGCAATGCTACCATCTTCGGCTGCCTTCACGACAACACCTTTTGCATAATTTTCCTTACCAAGAAGGGCTTGGAAATTATCTTTGAGGGTATTTTTGCTAGCCATACCGACCACACCAAAAATCTCAGTTGCTGCACCACCTACAACGGTTGCAATCACTTCATCTGTCAGTTCGATTTGACCATCTTTTGTATTAATTTTTACAGTCATTTTTTTTTACCTCAACTAGTTGATACTCTATTTTATCATATTTCATTCCAAGTGTAAAAGCAGAATGCTGTATCGGCGGATATTTACTCTATTTTTCAAATGGTTTTATCTATAGAGCAAAAGAAAAAGACCTAAGCGGTCTTTTCATTTTTATTAAACGCGTTCAACTTTACCTGATTTCAAAGCACGAGCTGAAGCCCAAACTTTTTTAGGTTTACCATCGATAAGAACAGTAACTTTTTGAAGGTTTGGTTTTACGGCACGTTTTGTTTGGTTCATCGCGTGTGAACGGTTGTTTCCTGATACAGTCTTACGACCTGTAAAGTAACATACTTTAGCCATTATGTTTTCCTCCTATTAGATCTAATATAGCGGATGTGCTAGCACCACATACCGTACTATGTTATCACACTTTCTTGAATTTATCAAGAGAATTAAAATATTTTTTTATTTGACATAGACAACGCCAAGTTTACCAAAAGCGACTTCTCCACGGATAATCAAGGTTTTGCTTGTTGGCGCTACAGGAGCATCTGCTTTTGCTGCACCAAAGGATGTTTCTACTTTCAAATCTACACGCCAGTGTTGCGGAACATAGACAGTTGCATTCCCGAAGGCCACTTCGATATTCAGAGTAGCAAAATCACCTAACATCTCTGCGTTATCATAGTAGATTTTTGCGTCACCAAAAGCGACTTCCACTTGGTCATCTACAAGATCTTGATCTTGTTTATAAAAGGTTCCACTACCAAAAGCAACTTCCTTATCCGTGATGACTGTTCGCTCACCACTGTACCACCATTTTTCCCCGTACCAAAACTTACTTGAGTGAGTGAGATAGCCGACACCCAGCACTGCTAGGATACTAGCCCAAAACAAAGACTGGTTTGGAATAGGCAAAATGTTATAAAAATGATTCGCAATCATTAAGGCTACTAGAGCGGTAAAAACTGCTGATGTTAGATGACGACGAAGCAAAGCTTCAACTGACTGGTAGGCAAAAAAGGCGATACCAATCAAAGGCCATATTTTACCATCCAAAGAAGGAATTCCAAAGTTTCCTTGCAGCAAAATCCAGGCTGCTAAAACCAATAAAACAATACCAAATGCTTTCTTTTTCATCTTTTTTACCTCATGTTTCTTAGATTTTCTTTTAGGAGGGATTGGTAATGCCGTGAGACATGAACCTCCTTGTGCGTCTGATAAAAGGAAATGGTCCCCGTTCCTGAAAAGGACTTGTCCACTGAGTAAATCTGACGGATGTTTGCGATCGTTGACTTGGAAACTCGACTAAAATAGCGAGGCAAGATGGACTCTAACTCATAGAGTTTGAGACGAACTTCATAGGCTTCCTTCTGGTTATGAGCATAAATCTTGCTCCCTTCTGTTTCAAAGAAGAGAATTTCTGACAGGTCTAGATAATATTCACCTGTCCCCTTGTAAAAAGTCAACCTCGGAGCCTTTGACTCTTGCAAAAGTCGTTGCAAGTCTGCAATTTCATCTGTCAAAGTGGGGGTCTTGATGACAATTTCAGTCTCCTCTAAATTGCCGTCAATCTCAATTCGTAACTTCATCACATCTCCTTTCTGACTCTACTATATCAAAGCTAAGTTAGGAATACAAGGGCAAAAAAGCAAGTGGTCAATTTGAAGCAGTAAGTGGTTGTAGGGTCGGCTTAACTTACATATCAGAATAGGAAGAAAAGGAATCCCCACAACAGACCACAAGCATAGCCAACCAAGACATCCTTGGGATAATGAACACCACCTAGTACTCGGACCAAGGCTAAGAGTCCTGAGCAAATAAGCAAGATCATTCCGATCAAAGTCCAAGCATGGAAACAGGCCATGGAGATGATAGTTGCTGAAAAGACATGGCGACTAGGCATAGACTGTCCCGAACTATCTTTTTCAAGCAGGGGACGGATATCCCAAGTTTCGTAGGGACGCGGATGATTGATTTTCTTACGAAAAAGGGACAAGATCACAAAACCTGTAGCGGGGACAAGCAAATAGATCCCAACTTGCTGACCAAGCCCTAGCTGCAGGTAAGTGGTGACTAGTAAGGTCAGATAGACCATGGGCATTGCTACTGTCATCAAACGATTGAAAGTAAGCAATAGAAATAAAAGGGTGGGATAGCTGGTGAGTCTGGAGCTGATATTTCGATACCATTCTTGATAATTTTTCATTAAATTTCTCATTCATTACCTTGTTTTTGCCTACAGGTGAGACATTTGTCTTCTAGTATAGTGTAGAAAAAGAAGGCCGTCAAGCCTTCTTTAGATTTATTCTTCTGCTTCGTCTTCTGTAAATTGACTATTGTACAAGTCAGCGTAGAAGCCACCTTGCGCCATCAGCTCCTCATGGTTGCCTTGTTCAATGATATTGCCATCTTTCATGACAAGAATCAAATCTGCATTACGAATAGTTGACAAGCGATGGGCGATGACAAAGGAAGTTCGACCCTCCATCAAACGGTCCATAGCTTTTTGGATCAATTCCTCTGTACGTGTGTCGACTGAGGATGTCGCTTCATCCAAAATCAAGAGCGGTGCATCTTTGAGAAGGGCACGAGCAATGGTCAAGAGTTGTTTTTGTCCAACAGACAAGGTCACTGTATCATCCAAAACAGTATCGTAACCGTCTGGCAAGGTCATGATAAAGTGGTGGATTCCCACAGCCTTGCTGGCTTCTATCATTCGTTCATCACTGATGTCTGTCTGATTATAGATCAGGTTCTCTCGAATGGTTCCTTCAAAGAGCCAAGTGTCCTGCAGGACCATTGAAAAGGCATCGTGCACTTCAGAGCGCTTCATGTCCTTGGTATCCACACCATCGATGCGGATACTTCCCTTATCAATCTCATAAAACTTCATCAAAAGATTGACAATGGTTGTCTTACCAGCCCCAGTCGGTCCAACGATTGCGACCTTTTGACCTGCATGAGCTGTCGCAGAAAAGTCATGGATGATGGTGCGCTCTGGTGTATATCCAAACGACACGTGATCAAAAATCACTTCCCCTTTCATGTCACTCAATTGTCTGTCCTTATGGGATTCATCCTGCATCTCAGCTTCACCTAGAAACTCTAATACACGAGTCATGGCTGCACTCGCTTGTTGCAAGCTTGTAATCCCTTGGGCAATCTGTGACAGAGGTTGGGAGAAGGTCCGTACGTAAACCATAAAGGCTACAATAATCCCTATAGTGATGTGTCCTTCCAACGCCAGCGCGGCCCCAACGATGATGACTAAGACATAACTAAAGTTCCCAACAAAGAACATGGCTGGCATCATGATACCAGAGATAAACTGAGATTTCCAGATACTATCATGCAAGTTTTGGTTTAAACCTGCAAATCTCGCTTTGGAGGTGTCCACTGCGTTGTAGCTGGTCACTACATTATGGCCAGAGTACATCTCTTCCACATAACCATTGACGGCCGCTAGATTATTTTGTTGAGCTTTAAAATAACCCTGTGACTTGGCCATGATTACGGAAACCGCCGCAAAACCAACAAGGGTTGATACAACGGTTACCAATGCCAAAATCCAGTTCATCCCAAACATGGTCACCAAGACAGCAATCAACAAGAAACTAGCTGAAAGAACTGTCCCTAGACTTTGGTTGAGAGATTGCGCTGCTGTATCCACATCATTGGTCACGCGCGAAAGGGTGTCTCCTTGTGAATGACGGTCAAAATAGCCAAGTGGCAAACGATTGATTTTTTCAGCGATTGCTGTCCTCAAACGTTTCGAGAAATGTTGGATACTCGTTGAAAAGATATAGGCCTGTGTATAGTTAAGGATAGCTCCAAACACATATAGGACAACCAAAAATCCAGCAATGTTTGACACAGCTACCAAGTCGATTTCTGTAGCCAAACCATCTGAAATCAAGTTTGTAATTTCCTTAATCTTAGTTGGCCCATAAACTGTGATGATACTTGAAATGACTGCAGCCACAACTGCTATTAGGAGAGGGAGTTGGAGGCCTGCCATATAAGGTTTGCACTGTTTCCAGACCGACACTTTTTTATTTTCCATGTTCCAATTCCTCCTTCGATAGTTGTGAGTAGGCAATTTCTTGGTAGACTTCGTTGATAGCTAGAAGTTCCTTGTGGGTGCCTTGTCCCACGACTTTTCCTTGATCCAATACTAAGATCAAGTCTGCATCCATAATGGTAGAAATCCGTTGCGCTACGATGAGCTTGGTCATGGATTTTGTTTTCTCAGCTAGTTCTTGGCGTAGGACACGATCCGTCTTGTAGTCCAAGGCTGAGAAGGAATCATCAAAGATGAGAATCTCTGGTTTACGAGCCAAGGCACGCGCAATGGCCAAACGCTGTCTTTGACCTCCTGAGAAGTTAGTTCCGCCTTGGGCCACTTCTGAGTCAAGACCTGCTTCCTTGTCCTCGATGAAGTTTTTAGACTGGGCCAATTCCAAGGCTTGCCACATAGCAGCTTCGCTTAGAGGAGTTTCTTTGCTCTTACCAAAGTCTAAGTTCTCCTTGACATCTCCAGAAAAGAGTACAGCTTTTTGTGGAATATAGCCGACCTTATTGCGCAAATCTTCCAAATCGTAATCTTGAACATTAACTCCGTCCACTAGGATTTCTCCATCAGAAACGTCGTAAAAACGTGGCAAGAGGTTGACAAGCGTAGACTTCCCTGATCCAGTCGATCCGATGAAGGCTACGGTTTGACCCGCTTCTGCTTTGAAAGTGACATGTTCCACGACTGCTTCAGAGTTTTTAGAGTAGCGGAAAGTTACATCACGGAATTCCACTTGTCCCTGAACTGAATGATCCGCTGTCTGTGCATGACTAGGATTTTCAATAGAAGAATGCAAATCCAATACTTGATTGATACGCCCTGCCGAAACCAAGGTACGAGGAAGAACGATAAAGAGTGCTCCCATGAGAAGGAATCCCATCACGACCTGCATAGCATAGGACATGAAGACTACCATATCACTAAAGAGTGGCAGACGTTCTGTCAAACTTGCGTCGTTGATGATATAGGCACCAATCCAGTAAATGGCTAAACTCAATCCACTGGAAATCCCCATCATAATCGGGTTCATAATCGCCATCAATCGATTGACAAAGAGATTGAGACGTGTTACCTCATCGTTGGCTGCTTCAAATTTTTCATCTTGGTAATCTTCCGCATTGTATGCACGAACAACTCGAATCCCAGTCAAACTTTCACGAGTGATGCTATTGAGTTTATCTGTCAATTTTTGGATAACAGATTGTTTTGGAAAGGCCAGAGTCATGAGAACGGTGGTCATCAAGACATTGACAATAACAGCCACAACGACCGCCCAGAGCCAGTATTCCGATTTTCCAAGAATTTTTCCAATGGCCCAGATAGCCATAATCGGCCCACGAGTAACCACTTGCAAGCCCATAGTAAAGAGCATCTGTACCTGTGTGATATCATTAGTCGTCCGAGTCAAAAGACTTGGGATTGAAAAGCGCTTGATCTCTGTCTGTGAAAAATCCAAAACACGATGAAATACGTCTCTACGTAGATGGGTTGTATAGGATGCTGCAACGCGAGCGGCAAAGAAACCAACCATAACAGATGAAAAGAAAGCCAATAAAGACAATCCAATCATCTTCGCAGCTGGTGACCAGAGTGCATCCATCTGTGTCCCTGACGTTCCCAGTAATTCTGTAATTTGCGAAATGTAGGTCGGTACCTCTAACTCGAGATAGACCGAGAAACAAGTGAAAAGAATCGCAAGGACAATCATCCCCCACTCTTTTCCTGTAATACGTTTAGCGAGTTTCTTCATTCTCTCCTCCTATCTTCTCAACATTTTCTTGCAACTGACCGAGGACCTTTTCAAAGATTGCCAAGTCTGACTTTGAAACACCCTCTAGCAGACTCTGATTGATCCGATCAAAAAAGGCCTTAACTTCTTGCATCTGCGAACGCGATTTATCCGTCAAGCGAACAAACTTTGCCCGCTTATCACTCGGGCTGGCCTCTAGTTCAACCAAACCATTTTGTACCATACGCTTGACTAAATTACTAGCAACGGACTTGGTGACATTGAGTTCTTGTTCAATATCCTTAATCAAAACCAGATCCTGGTCTTGCTCACAATGATCTAAAAAACGCAGAACTTGCCCTTGCGGTCCACCCATAAATTCAATGCCGCAACGCTTGGCTTCTTTCTGTACCATCAGGTGAACCTGGTGCCCAAAGCGTTTAAAAATCAACATTGGCTTGTCCATGATTGCTCCTTTCTCACGATTGAATATAGTTCCCAGGAGAACTAATTAAGTTTCCATGAGAACTATTTTATCACTTTCAGAGGAGATGTCAAGAAAAAAGTTTCCTAGAGAACTATTTTAGTCGGAATTGACATCAGCAGATATTTTCTCTATAATAAGCACTAACCACTGTGGATTGATATCCATTCACTCGATAAAGGGAGAAAGCTTTCAAATGAAACCAGAAGAACAAAAAGTTTTAGGGATTTTGGCAACCATTTTTGGAGCCATCGCACTTTTAGGGTCCTGGATCCCGTTTATTAACTATCTATCATTTTTCATCGCCATTATCGCTTTAATCCTAGGGATTATCGGCCTTATCGTCAACCTCAAAAAACGAAAAACAATGGCCATTATCGGAACATCCCTTGCAATTGCTTCAGTTGTACTTTTCTTTACGACCCATATACTGTACGCTAATGTCTACAAAGAGTTTGTCAGGGAGTTTAACCGTTCCTATAGAGAGGCAAGTTCCTCAATGGAACGCGAAGAAGAAAGCGACTTGACAGACGATAGCAGCGCTTCCATCCCCGAGGAAGAGGAAGAAGATACCTTCACCTGGACCCAAGAACAGTTCGACGCCTTAATCGAAGGTGACCTTGACAACAAAGGAAAAGGTGGTACCAACTACAAGGATATTATCAACAAACACGGACTGCCAGATTCCGAGTTTGACTTCACTCTTGAGGGTTACAATACGAAAAAAATCACCTATATTTCTATTGGAAACAAGATCAAGACGGTTACCCTAACTTTTGCAAAAGATGACAATGGGCAACTCTTGCTCGTCCAAAAACATGCTGTTGGTCTAGGTCTAGAAAAAAGCAAGCAACAAAACGATTCTGAAACCAGAGTCTAAGTTCAAATATCAAAAAAACGAACAGCTAGTAAAACTGTTCGTTTTTCTATTAGAATCCATCTACGTTAGTATAGATTTTTTGTACGTCTTCGTCGTCCTCAAGAACGCTGTAAAGTTTTTCAAAGGTTTCAAGGTCATCACCTGACAACTCAACCTCTGATTGAGGAATCATTTCCAATTCTGTCACTTGGAATTCTTCTACACCTGACTCACGAAGGGCAACGATAGCCTTATGAAGGTCAGTTGGAGCTGTGTAAACAGTGATTGTTCCATCTTCTGCTTCTACATCATCCACATCCACATCAGCTTCGAGCAAAAGTTCAAAGATTGCATCCGCATCATCACCTGCAAATACGATAACACCCTTGTTGTCAAAGAGGTAAGAAACAGAACCTGAAGCCCCCATGTTTCCACCGTTTTTACCAAAGGCAGCACGGACATTGGCTGCTGTACGGTTGACGTTTGATGTCAAGGTATCAACGATCAACATAGAACCATTTGGTCCAAATCCTTCGTAACGTCCTTCTGTAAAGGTTTCGTCTGTGTTTCCTTTTGCTTTATCAATCGCTTTATCGATAACGTGCTTTGGCACTTGGGCTTGTTTAGCACGGTCGATAACGAATTTCAAAGCAGTGTTTGATTCTGGGTCTGGATCACCTTTTTTAGCTGCTACATAGATTTCTACACCAAATTTTGCATATACTTTAGAGTTAGCTCCATCTTTAGCCGTTTTCTTGGCTACGATATTGGCCCATTTACGTCCCATTAGGAATCTCCTTTTTTCACATTTTAATCTTTCTTATTATAACACAAGTTTTTTCGATTTTCACTAGAGGAAATGGATTTTATTCAGCAAATCCAGCTAGGATTGTCCTTTTGTTGCCAAGATTGCCTTGCCTTCTTTTATCAGGGGATGGCGGAAAAGTGAAAAGTACAGTTGGGTGGTCATGGCAACCCAGATAAGGGGTTCGCAGAGAATAACTCCCCTATACCCTGCCCAAGGGATAATCAAGACCACAAAAACGATTTTCCCGATTAGTTCTATAAAGCTGGAAACTAGAGGAAGGATTTTCTGCCCCAATCCCTGCAAGCAATTCCGATAAATCAGCAAAAGGCTTAAAATCGGATAAAAAACTGAACTGATTTGCAGGTAGAGGCTACCATTTTCTACCAAGTAGGTATCTGTCGAACTGGCCAAGAAGGAAACCAAGCTAGGACTGGCAAAAAAGAGGAAAATACAAATAAAACCTGCCCAGGACATGCTCAGGCGACTCCCAATACCAAGACCTTGAACTATGCGGTCTGGTCGCTTGGCCCCAAGATTCTGAGAGGCAAAGGTCGTCATAGCAGAAGAAATAGCCGTCATCGGAAGGAGAGCAAAAGCCATAATGCGACGCGCCGCCGTCTGGGCGCTAATAATCACAGCTCCAAAGGTATTGACTGAAGACTGTAAAATCACACTACCAATGGACACAATCGAGCTCATCAGACCCATAGCCAAACCTTGCTCTAAAAGATCCGCGTACAAGGCCTTGTCCCATTTAAAATGCTTGAGTTGAGGGAGCAGTTCTGGAACACTCTTACGGATATAGAAAAAGCAGAGAACCGCTGACAAACCTTGCGAGATAATGGTAGCAAGCCCCGCAGATTGAACTCCCAGATGCAGTTGCGTAATAAAATACAAATCCAGAACCACATTGACCAAGGCAGAAAAAATCAGAAATCCAAGAGCTGCTAGACTGTCTCCAATGGACCGCAACAAACCTGCAAAGAGATTATAGGCAAAGCTGACACCTACACAAGTCACAATCATAGAAATATATTGGTAGGATTGAGGAAGGATTTCTGCCGGGGTATCTAAATATTGCAGGAGTGGATACAGACCGACAAAGCCCATCAGCATGACCACAATGCTCAAAAGAGCACCTAAAATCCAAGTTGCTGCTACTGCTTCTTTAATTTTAGTGAAATTACGAGCCCCATAATAGCGGGCAATGACAATCCCCATGCCATTTCCAACACCAAGCGTAAAGCCTATAATCAAGTCAAAAATGGCAGTTGTCGCCCCTACTGCTGCCAAGGAATCTTGACCAAGAAATCGTCCAACAATCAAGACGTCAGCCGTATTATAAAGCTGTTGAAAGATATTAGACAGTAAGATTGGAAAGGCAAAGCTTAAAAGCGAAGGAAAGATTGGACCATTGACCAAATCCACTTTTCTTTTCTTATTCATAAAGCTATTATATCAGCTTTCTAAAGGAGCGACAAGGATTGCTTGGATTTCTTAAAATCAATTGCTTACAGAGGGACAATTTGCTATAATCAAGAAAAGGAGGTCATTTATGAGTTTGACCAGTCAATTAATAACCGATGCATTTCCGGATCTTGATAAGGTTGAAAAGCTAAACAAGGAAGCTTTCCCCGAGGAAGAACGAGTCCCTCTGTCTGAGTTTTTACGCTATCAAGACCGAGATGACGCCCACTTCTTTGCCTTTTATAACCAGGAAGAGTTTGTCGGCTTTGCTTTCTCTATTTCCAACCCCAAAGCTTTCTATATCAGCTTTTTTGCCATCATGCCCCACCTGAGAAGCCATGGGTACGGAAAGGAAATTATCGAAAAGCTAACAGATTTTTACCAGCGAACCATGTTTCTGGAAGTCGAGCGATTAGATGAAGAATGCGATAACTTGGAGCAAAGGAAGGCCCGCATGGACTTCTATCGCCAAAATGGTTTCAAAACAGCCAACGCTTTTCTAGAGTACGATGATTTGAGTTTTGAAATTCTCTACCGCGGTGACCATTTCGACGAGGAAGCCTATCGCGACATCTTCCAGAAGTTACAGGATGAACATTACTTTGACTTTCATATCGAGTATCGTCGTTTTAGTGACCATTAGTTCTTTCATCTGAAACAAACATAAAAAGTAGCAGTTCCTATCTGCTACTTTTTATGTTATTCTTCGATTTCGATTTCAAGTCCATCGCCTAGGTCAAGTGTTACTTCTTGGTTAGGTGCTAGATCCTCAACGCCAGAAGTAGGAGTTGTCCCTTCTTCATCTTCAATCAAGCCATATTGAACACGAACTTGATGGTCGATGGCATCAAAGATCTCTGGGTGATCTGCCAAGTATTTCTTAGCATTTTCAGATCCTTGTCCGATTTTTTCACCTTTGTACGAGTACCAAGCTCCTGCTTTTTGGATGATATCCAAATCGCTTGCGATCTTCAAGAGCTCACCGGTCTTAGAAATTCCTTCTCCGTACATGATTTCAACAAAGGCTTCCTTAAATGGTGGAGCCACCTTGTTTTTCACGACCTTGATCTTGGTTTCCTTACCGACATTGGTATCTTTTTGGTCACCAGTTCCCTTGATTTGTGTGCTTCCACGAACATCCAAACGGACTGAAGCGTAGAATTTCAAAGCACGTCCACCAGGGGTTGTTTCTGGGTTTCCAAACATGACCCCAACTTTTTCACGCAATTGGTTGATAAAGATGGCAATTGTTTTAGTCTTATTGATAGAAGCTCCGAGTTTACGCATGGCCTGGCTCATCATACGAGCTTGCAAACCAACGTGGCTGTCTCCAATGTCCCCATCAATTTCTGCACGAGGTACAAGGGCCGCAACCGAGTCGATAACGACAAGGTCAACTGCACCTGAGTCAATCAATTTTCCTGCAATTTCAAGACCTTGCTCCCCTGAGTCTGGTTGTGACAAGAGCAATTCGTCAATGTTCACACCAAGGGCCTCAGCATAGGCTGGGTCAAGCGCATGCTCCGCATCGATAAAGGCTGCAATACCGCCTTCTTTTTGCGCCTGCGCAACAGCGTGAAGGGCAACCGTTGTCTTACCAGATGACTCTGGTCCGTAGATTTCGATGATACGTCCCTTAGGATAACCACCTGAACCAAGAGCAATATCAAGCGCCAATGAGCCTGAGCTCATCACTTGCACTTTCTGCTCGGCTCGCTCACCCAAGCGCATGATTGAACCCTTACCAAAGTCTTTTTCGATCAATTTAAGAGCATCGTTCAATGCTTTTTCACGGTCAGCTCCAAATTTTTTCCCAATTTCATCTAATTTTTTCGTTGGTTTTTTCGCCATTTTGTTCTCCTATATTCTACTGGTCCTTAGACCTATCTTTCATTATACCAAAATTTAGTCACTTAATAAAGCCTTGCGAACTAGGTTAAAGGCATGCATAACCGCAATATGACGAACATCTGCACGGCTCCGTCCTGCGATATTAGCCTTGATAACTTCTGTTCCTTTTGCATGCGCCAAGCCGATAAAGACGGTGCCAGCTGGGTGCCCCTCTAGGCTATCTGGCCCAGCTACACCTGTCAGACTGACTCCATAATCAGACTGAGTCTTGAGCCGTGCCTGCTCTGCCATTTTTCGAGCCGTAAATTCAGAAACGACCCCGTGTTCTTTTAGCTCTTGCTCGGAAATATCCAACATCTTGGACTTTTCTTCTAGGCTGTAAGTGACAAAACCGCCATTAAAGATTGCTGAAACGCCCGAAAAATCTGCTAATGTCGCTTGAAAGAGACCTGCCGTCAAGCTTTCTGCCGCAGTAATGCTTTTCTGTCTCTTCTTTAGCTCTTCTACAACGACACTTGCTAGACTGGTTTCTTCCCCATATCCATAACAGATGTCTCGTAAAGAAATTCCCTCAAAAGTCTTGCGACCCAAGATTTGATTTTCCAAGATGTCCAATGCTTGATCAGCCTTTTCTTGACTGACTGCTTTTGTAGACAAGCGCAAGGTCACCTCTCCCGTTTTGGCATAAGGCGCCAAAGTCGGATCGGTTTGATGGTCAATCAAATCCGCCAAAATGGTCACCAACTGACTTTCACCAATCCCAAAGAAACGGAGCACTCGTGAGTACAACTTAGCACCAGTCATTAACTTAGGTAAGAGCTGATTTAAGACCATGGGTTTCAACTCACTAGGTGGTCCCGGAAGGACCACGTAGGTCACGCCATTCACTTCCGACACCCCTCCTACTGCTAAACCTGTCTCATTTGGCAGTGGAGTTGCCCCTTCTACAATTTGGGCTTGGCGCTCATTATTCGGTGTTCGAGCATAGTCTGGCCTTTGAGCAAAAAAGACATCCAGTTTCTCTTGCGCTTGAGGATCAAACACTAAGTTTTTTCCCAAAAATTTCGCCAACGTTTGTTTGGTTAAATCATCCTCAGTAGGCCCCAAGCCCCCTGTCAAAATGACTAGACTGCTACGCGAGCTCGCAATCTCTAGCAAGGACATGAGACGCGCTTCATTATCTCCGACAGCTGTTTGGAAGTAGACATCTACTCCGATTTCTGCTAGCTTTTCTGACAAAAACTGGGCGTTGGTATTGACGATCTGCCCTGTCAAAATTTCCGTTCCTACAGCAATAATTTCTGCTTTCATGTTTCCTCCTACTTATCTATTCGAATTTTTTTGAAAAAATCGCAGGAAAGTCCCACGATTTGATTTTTCATTTTATTCGGATTCTTCGCCTAAAGTATTTGTTGAAGGCACTGTTCGACCATAAAGATGCTCGTACAGAACAGCGTTGGTCTCCAACTCTACTACGTCCTCTCTCCCTAGGGAACGACGCAAAAGATTTTGCATTTCCAGCATATGCTCCATCGTTACGATTTGATAAGAGATTCCTTGCAACTCAGCATCTTCACCACGAAGTTGATGAGTTTCGATGTTTTTAAAGGAATCTTGGTAACCAAGTAGTTGAGGAATACTGGAGGCAGACAAATCAACATTTGTCTGCATATTATCACTAAGCGCTTTTAAGATAGCTTGATAATGACTGATACTATTGAGACTCAAGACCTTTTCCATAATCTTTTGAATGACTTCACGTTGACGTTTTTGGCGACCATAGTCTCCCTCAGGATCCTGATAACGCATCCGTGAATAGACCAGGGCTTCCTCACCATTCAAAGTTTGCTCACCGACTCCAATCGAGATTTTATTAAATTCTTCCTGATCAGCAATCGAAATCGGGAAACCGAGTGTGTTATTTACTGTGATGCCCCCAACTGCATCAACTAGCTGTTGGAGTCCTTGCATGTTGACCATCACATAGCGATCGATATGGATGTTCATCATTTTTTGAATGGTTGAAATAGCCAACTCTGCACCGCCATTGGCATAAGCAGCATTGAGTTTTGCTTCCTGAACTTGGCCATTTCCAGTTTCAATCTTGGTCAAAATATCCCGTTCTAAACTCATCATAGTGGTTTTCTTGGTTTTCGGATTGACTGTCAAAAGAATCATGGAATCACTATTCCCCGCCCAAGGGTCTGTACGTTCTACATTTCCCGTATCCACCCCCATCAAGAGAATGGTCAAAGGCTCTGTCGCCTCAATCACGTTGGTTTCTTCACCAATTTTCTTATAAGTTTTTTTACTTAAGGTTTCAGTTCCTTGATAATAAATAGTATAGGCATATGCACCCATACCTAAAGCCGTTACTGCTAGAAAAGCTAGTAGCATTCCGATTATTTTTTTTACCATCTTATCATTTATCTATCAGTCTACCCATCAGGTAAACATCTAAAAATATCCCTTCTTTTAAATAGGCTCCTCTTTCTTGTAAGCCTTCTGTAACAAATCCAAATTTTGAATAGAGGTGGATAGCCGCCTCGTTGCGCTTTTGTACACTGAGCTGCAAACGACGCAGAACTCCACTGGTTTTAGCCCACTCAATTCCCTCTTCAAGGAGTATGCTTCCTAAGCCATGATTCCAAAACTTCCTTTGGATGACCAGAAAGATATCCCCAATATGACGAACCCGCATACGTTGCTCTGCCGTGATGTTCAAAATACCTGCAATTTCATCATTCAGGAGGGCTAGGAGAGTGATTTGGTTATCTGAAGTCGCTTGCTTTTCAATAAAAAGAGCCATTTCAGATTCTGTCATCAGGATACCATTTTCATCCAGACTGGTGAAATCTGTCTCCTGTCCAACTAAATCCAAGAATGCAACCAAAGCAGCTGCATCATGAGCTTCAGCCTCACGAATACAAAGTTCATACTCCATCTTGAAGCTCCTTAATCAATTCCTCAGCACGAGGACCCTGAGCGGTAAAATAGAGGCGACGACCCTCAGCCTCTTTCAAGAGTTCCAACTCCAAGTAGGAATCTGGCAAATCCTCACCCAAAAGATGTCCCCACTCGATAACGGTCACACCACCACCAAAGAGAAACTCATCCAAGTCAATCGAATCAGCATCCCCCTCAATCCGATAGACATCCAAGTGGTAGAGCGGAAGGCGACCCTCATACTCTCTCACGATGGTGTAAGTTGGACTTTTGATCATCTGACGAATCCCCAAGCCCTTGGCAAGACCCTTTGTAAAGGTTGTTTTACCAGCACCCAGTTCTCCAGACAAGATCAAAACATCGTTTTTTTGGAGTAAGGTCCCTAGGCGTTCTCCCAGATCGATCAGCTCTTCTTCATTTTTTGTGTACATGCTACTATTATACCAAAAAGTTTTCTTTTGTGTGAATTTTCTTTACAAACTTACTATAATAAATTTGGG
This sequence comes from Streptococcus downii, assembly GCF_004353325.1. Taxonomy (NCBI): domain Bacteria; kingdom Bacillati; phylum Bacillota; class Bacilli; order Lactobacillales; family Streptococcaceae; genus Streptococcus; species Streptococcus downii. Next base: position 14,220 of record NZ_MZNX01000002.1, on the reverse strand, counting down.
AAAATAGGGAATTTTTATTGATAGAAAAGCGTTTTTAGAAGAATATACACATGGCGCTAACAAGTAAAATATCTCGGATTACGTGCCCGTAAAAAGAAAATTCCCTTCTCATAGATTTTGGAAACAGAAAACGAGCAAAAATGAATCCCAAACCGACATAAAAAACAATGGATAAGACTGTTATTGGATTTCTCAAGAATAGCAAGGTTGCCAGAACCGTCAGGGCAACCGTTTTTTTCTTATTGAGAGTGTTTTTCAAATCTCTGCTGTACTTTTCAAATGGTAAAAAGACAAGTAAATCAATGCCAAACAAGAAAAAGAAGGAGGGCAAGAAAAGATCTACTAACTCTTGCTGAAAAGCTGTCTGTGTAAAAATAGTCTCCGACAATACCAGACAGACACCTGCTAGGTTTAAGACCAACAAGATACTATAAAATAGTTTCACTTTTTTCTGACTGTTTAAGATGCTATGGACATCCTGATCTTGGGTATAAAAGAAATTCATCCCCACGCACAGACCTGATGCCAATACGATAAACACTAGAAAATAGGCGCTTGACTGCTTTAAGGTTAAGATGGCTCCCTTCCACAGCAAGCAGCTACTCAAACTAATCTGGATCAAAGCTAGTAACAATAAGATGCGAATTGATTTTATCATTTTCAGTTCTCCCTTCGTATACATGATTATACTCTGCGAGAAAGATAAAAATTCCCCTCTCTTCTCAAATGTCCAATTTTGACGCTCAACTGACAAAAATGAAAAACAGTTGAAGCGATTTGAGAGATATTGCGTCGTGCTCACCTAACCCCAATAGGCAGAAGTGTAAAACAAAAGAGAACCCAAAGGTTCTCTCGTTTGCTTTTATTCTACTGTTTCTTCAACTTGGATTTCCACAGTTTCGTCTACTGGAGCATTTTCTGTCTCTTCTTGTTCTGGAGTCAGATATGCTGCTTCATTGATAGCCTGTGGTTCAAGGTTACGGTAGCGAGCCATACCAGTACCTGCTGGGATGATCTTACCGATGATAACATTTTCTTTGAGTCCAAGGAGATGGTCTTTCTTACCACGGATAGCTGCATCTGTAAGGACACGAGTTGTTTCCTGGAAGGAAGCCGCTGACAAGAAACTGTTGGTTTCAAGTGAGGCTTTGGTAATTCCCATAAGGACTGGACGACCAGTCGCTGGAACTCCACCTGCGATAAGAACATCTTTGTTGGCATCTGTAAAGTCGTTGATATCCATGAGAGTACCCATGAGAAGATCTGTGTCACCTGGATCCATGACACGAACTTTACGGATCATTTGACGAACCATTACCTCGATGTGCTTGTCACCGATTTCTACCCCTTGGCTGCGGTAAACTTTTTGTACTTCACCGAGGAGGTAGGTTTCAACTGACAAGACATCGCGAACAGCAAGGAGACGTTTTGGTTGGATAGATCCTTCTGTAAGAGCTGCACCGCGAGAGACTTGGTCTCCAACTTCGACACGCATACGTGCTGTAAATGGAACCACGTACTCACCTTCGCCAGTTTCTCCCTTAACAAAGACTTTCTTGGTACGAGTTGAAGCATCTTCTTCGATGGCTGTAACCTCACCCTTGACTTCAGTGATAACCGCTTCCCCTTTCGGATTGCGAGCTTCAAAGATTTCTTGGACACGAGGAAGACCCTGAGTGATATCGGTATTTGAGGCAACCCCACCCGTGTGGAAGGTACGCATTGTAAGCTGTGTACCAGGTTCCCCGATAGATTGGGCAGCGATTGTACCAACTGCTTCACCAACTTCAACCGCATCACCAGTCGCCAAGTTGATACCGTAACAGTGACGGCAGACACCGTGACGAGTGTTACATGTAAATACAGAACGGATAGTGACTTCTTCCACGCCAGCGTTGACAATTTCACGCGCCTTGTCTTCTGTAATCAACTCATTTGGACCGATGATCACTGCACCAGTTTCTGGATGTTTAACAGTTTTCTTAGTGTAACGACCATTGAGACGCTCTTCGAGAGACTCGATCATCTCTTTTCCTTCTGCGATAGAACGGATCAAGAGACCACGGTCTGTTCCACAGTCGTCCTCACGGATGATAACGTCTTGGGCAACGTCAACCAAACGACGAGTCAAGTAACCTGAGTCGGCTGTCTTAAGGGCCGTATCGGTCATACCTTTACGGGCACCGTGAGTTGAGAAGAACATTTCGAGTACTGACAAACCTTCGCGGAAGTTTGAAAGGATTGGCAATTCCATGATACGTCCGTTCGGAGCGGCCATCAGACCACGCATACCGGCAAGCTGTGAGAAGTTTGAGATGTTACCACGGGCTCCAGAGTCCATCATCATAACGATTGGGTTCTTAGGATCTTGGTTGGCAACCAAACGTTTCTCCAATTTTTCACGGGCTGCACGCCATTCAGCTGTAACAGCGTTGTAGCGCTCATCGTCCGTAATCATACCACGACGGAATTGTTTGGTGATTTGTTCTACACGTTTGTGTGATTCTTCGATGATTTCAGCCTTGTCTTCAACAACTGGGATATCGGCAATACCCACTGTCAAACCTGCAAGAGTTGAGTGGTGGTAACCGAGGTTCTTCATGCGGTCAAGTAGGGCAGAAGTTTCTGTCGTACGGAAACGTTTGAAGATTTCAGCGATGATATTTCCAAGGTTTTTCTTCTTGAATGGAGGGTTGAGTTCAAGATTGCGAATGGCTTCCTTGATATCTCCACCTAGTGGCAAGAAGTACTTAGCTGGAACACCTTCTGTTAAGTTAGCATTTGTAGGTTCTTGTAAGTAAGGCAGACCCTCTGGCATGATGTCGTTGAAGAGGATTTTACCAACTGTTGTCAGCAAGACCTTGTGTTTTTGCTCTTCTGTCCAAGGTTTGTTGAGGCTGTCTGTTGCAATACCAACACGTGAGTGGAGGTGAACATAACCATTACGGTAAGCCATAACAGCTTCGTCACGGTCTTTGAAGACCATTCCTTCACCTTCACGACCAGCTTCTTCCATGGTCAAGTAGTAGTTACCCAAAACCATGTCCTGAGATGGAGTAACAACAGGTTTACCATCTTTCGGGTTCAAGATATGCTCAGCAGCAAGCATGAGGATACGAGCTTCTGCTTGAGCTTCTTCTGAAAGCGGTACGTGGATGGCCATTTGGTCCCCATCAAAGTCGGCATTGTAGGCTTCACAGACAAGTGGGTGCAAGCGAAGGGCCTTACCGTCAATCAAGACTGGCTCGAAGGCTTGGATACCCAAACGGTGAAGGGTCGGTGCGCGGTTCAAAAGTACTGGGTGTTCTTTGATCACTTCTTCAAGGATATCCCAGATACGTTCATCTCCACGTTCCACCAAGCGTTTAGCTGCTTTCACGTTTTGCACGATGTCACGGGCAACGATTTCACGCATGACGAATGGTTTGAAGAGCTCGATAGCCATTTCACGTGGCACACCACATTGGTACATCTTAAGAGTTGGACCAACGGCGATAACGGAACGTCCTGAGAAGTCAACACGTTTACCGAGCAAGTTTTGACGGAAGCGTCCTTGTTTACCTTTAAGCATGTGGCTCAATGATTTCAGTGGACGGCTACCTGGTCCTGTAATCGGACGACCACGACGACCATTGTCAATCAAAGCATCAACCGCTTCTTGAAGCATACGCTTCTCATTTTGAACGATGATACCTGGTGCATTCAACTCAAGCAAACGAGCCAAGCGGTTGTTACGGTTGATAACACGGCGGTAAAGGTCGTTCAAGTCAGATGAGGCAAAACGGCCACCATCCAACTGCAACATTGGACGAAGATCTGGTGGAATAACTGGAAGGATATTGAGAATCATCCATTCAGGTTTATTTCCAGACTTGTAAAAGGCATCCAAAACATCCAAACGACGGATGGCTTTGACACGTTTTTGTCCAGTAGCTGTTTTCAACTCTTCTTTGAGTTCAGCAATTTCTTTTTCAAGATCTACTTGTTTCAAGAGGTCTTGGATGGCTTCGGCACCCATCTTGGCAACGAATGAACCATAACCATACTCACGCAAGCGCTCACGGTATTCACGCTCTGTCATGATTGATTTGTGCTCAAGTGGAGTATCCTTCGGATCAATCACCACATAAGCCGCAAAGTAGATAACTTCCTCGAGGGCACGAGGGCTCATATCAAGGGTTAAGCCCATACGACTTGGAATCCCCTTGAAATACCAGATGTGAGATACAGGAGCTTTCAACTCGATGTGCCCCATACGCTCACGACGAACTTTTGTACGCGTTACTTCAACCCCACAGCGGTCACAAACAATCCCTCTGTAACGAATGCGTTTGTACTTACCACAAGCACATTCCCAGTCCTTTGTAGGACCGAAGATGACTTCGTCAAAGAGTCCTTCACGTTCTGGTTTCAACGTACGGTAATTGATTGTTTCAGGTTTTTTGACTTCTCCATAAGACCATGAACGGACTTTGCTTGGAGAAGCTAGGGTGATTTGCATACTTTTAAAACGATTTACATCAACCACTATTTCTTCCCTTTCTATTCTAAGTGAACTGCTTATTCTTGGTCAGCAGCTTCTTCTGTTGCTTCCGCTTTTGCAGTTTCTTCAGCTTCAAATGCTGCTTTTGCATCTTGGGCTGCTTTTTCGCGGGCTTTTTCAAGGTCATCTACGTGGATGACATCTTCGTCCATTCCTTCATCCAAGTCACGAAGTTCCACTTCTTGATCATCTTCGTCAAGGACACGCATGTCAAGACCAAGAGATTGCAATTCTTTGACAAGAACTCGGAAGGATTCTGGAACACCTGGTTTTGGAATTGGTTTTCCTTTTGTGATAGCTTCATAAGCTTTCAAACGTCCGTTGATATCGTCAGACTTGTAGGTCAAGATTTCTTGAAGGACATTTGACGCACCGTAGGCTTCAAGAGCCCAAACCTCCATCTCACCGAAACGTTGTCCACCAAACTGAGCTTTACCTCCGAGTGGCTGTTGGGTAACGGTTGAGTATGGTCCGACTGAACGCGCGTGCAATTTATCGTCAACCATGTGGTGGAGTTTGATCATGTACATGACACCAACTGACACACGGTTATCAAACGGTTCACCAGTACGTCCATCGTAAAGGATTGTTTTGGCATCGCTATCCATACCTGCTTCTTTGACAGTGTCCCAAAGGTCTTCAGAACTTGCTCCGTCAAAGACTGGCGTTGCGATATGGATACCAAGAGTACGAGCTGCCATACCAAGGTGAAGCTCCATAACCTGACCGATATTCATACGTGATGGCACCCCAAGTGGGTTCAACATGATATCGACTGGAGTTCCATCTGGAAGGTAAGGCATGTCTTCTACAGGAACGATACGAGAGACAACCCCTTTGTTTCCGTGACGTCCGGCCATCTTATCTCCGACCTTGATCTTACGTTTTTGAGCGATGTAGACGCGAACCAGCATGTTAACGCCAGATTGCAACTCATCACCATTTGCACGTGTAAAGATCTTAACATCACGAACGACACCATCGGCACCGTGTGGTACACGAAGAGAAGTATCACGCACTTCACGAGACTTGTCTCCGAAGATGGCGTGCAAGAGACGTTCTTCAGCTGAGAGGTCTTTCTCACCCTTAGGTGTTACTTTACCTACAAGGATATCGCCTTCTTTAACCTCAGCACCGATACGGATAATACCCATTTCGTCAAGGTCTTTAAGAGCATCTTCACCAACATTTGGAATTTCACGAGTAATTTCTTCAGGCCCAAGCTTTGTATCGCGCGTTTCTGATTCGTATTCTTCGAGGTGGACAGATGTGTAGACATCGTCTTTCACCAAGCGTTCGCTCATGATAACGGCGTCCTCGAAGTTGTAACCTTCCCATGTCATGTAGGCAACGATTGGGTTTTGTCCAAGCGCCATTTCCCCTTTTTCCATAGAAGGTCCGTCAGCGATAAAGTCGCCTTTTTCAACGACATCGCCAACTTTAACGAGCGTGCGTTGGTTGTAGGCAGTACCTGAGTTTGAACGACGGAATTTTTGGATGTGGTAAACATCTAGCGAACCATCTTCACGACGAACTTCTACCTTGTCAGCATCTGCGTATGTAACTTTACCATCATACTGGGCAATAACAGCCGCTCCAGAGTCATGGGCTGCTTGATACTCCATACCAGTACCAACGTAAGGTGCTTTTGGATCAATCAAAGGCACAGCCTGACGTTGCATGTTGGCACCCATGAGGGCACGGTTGGAATCATCGTTTTCCAAGAAAGGAATACATGCTGTCGCAACGGCAACTACTTGTTTTGGTGACACGTCCATGTAGTCAACCACTTCTGCTGGATACTCTTGGTTGACCCCTTGGTGACGTCCCATGACAACCTTCTCAGCAAAAGTACCATCTTCGTTGAGGCGAGAGTTAGCCTGTGCTACAGTAAATTCATCTTCTTCATCGGCTGTCAACCAAACGATTTCATTGGTCACAACACCTGTTTCACGGTCAACCTTACGGTATGGAGTTTGAACAAATCCATACTTGTTCAAGTGTCCGTAAGATGACAAGTTGTTAATCAAACCGATGTTAGGGCCTTCAGGTGTCTCGATTGGACACATACGACCATAGTGAGTGTAATGCACGTCACGTACTTCATATCCAGCACGGTCACGTGTCAAACCACCAGGTCCCAAGGCTGACAAACGGCGTTTGTGAGACAACTCAGAAAGTGGGTTGTGTTGGTCCATGAACTGTGACAACTGTGATGAACCAAAGAATTCTTTAACCGCAGCTGTTACAGGACGGATATTGATAATTTGTTGTGGTGTTAAGACTTCATTATCCTGAACAGACATACGTTCACGGACGTTACGTTCCATACGAGAAAGTCCAAGACGTACTTGGTTGGCAAGCAATTCACCAACTGCACGGATACGGCGGTTTCCAAGGTGGTCGATATCATCCACACGTCCGATACCTTCCGCCAAGTTGAGGAAGTAGCTCATCTCTGCAAGGATATCCGCAGGAGTTACAACACGAACCTTATCGTCTGGATTGGCATTTCCGATGATGGTTACAACACGGTCTGGGTCCGTTGGGGCAACAACCTTGAATTTTTGAAGGACAACTGGTTCTGTCAGAACAGCTGCATCGTTTGGAATATAAACGATCTTGTTCAAGTCGCCATCCAAGTGACTCTCAATACTTTCGATCACGCTACGAGTCATAACGGTGCCAGCTTCTACTAAGATTTCACCAGTTTCAGGATCCACCAATGGCTCCGCAATGGTTTGGTTAAGCAAGCGTGTTTTAACGTTGAGTTTTTTATTGATCTTGTAACGACCTACAGCTGCCAAATCGTAGCGGCGTGGATCGAAGAAACGTGCGACAAGCAAGCTACGTGAGCTTTCAGCAGTCTTAGGCTCACCTGGACGAAGGCGTTCATAGATTTCTTTCAAGGCTTCGTCTGTACGAGAGTCCATTGGATTCTTGTGGATATCTTTTTCAACAGTGTTGCGAACCAATTCGCTATCACCAAAGATATCAAAGATTTCATCATCACCTGAGAAACCAAGCGCACGAACTAAGGTTGTAAATGGAATCTTACGAGTACGGTCAATACGAGTATAAGCGATGTCTTTTGAGTCGCTTTCAAGTTCCAACCAAGCTCCACGGTTAGGGATAACAGTTGAACCGTAGCCTACTTTACCGTTCTTGTCTACCTTGTCATTAAAGTAAACACCTGGTGAGCGGACCAACTGAGAAACGATAATACGTTCACCACCATTAATGATGAAAGTACCCATTTCGGTCATGATTGGGAAATCACCAAAGAAGACTTCTTGGGTCTTGATTTCGCCTGTTTCTTTATTAATCAAGCGGAAGGTTACAAAAATTGGTGCTGAGTAGCTAGCATCGTGGATACGAGCTTCTTCTAGCGTGTATTTTGGTTCCTTGATTTCATATCCAACAAATTCCAACTCCATTGTGTCTGTGAAGTTTGAAATTGGCAATACATCTTCAAATACTTCCTTAAGACCGTGATCTAGGAAATCTTTGAATGAATCCGTTTGAATTTCAATCAAATTTGGTAAGTCAAGAACTTCTTTGATTCTTGAAAAACTACGACGGGTACGATGTTTCCCGTATTGAACGTCATGTCCTGCCAAGATGATTCTCCTTTGTAAATAAATTCCAAGCCTTGTCAATCAGGCTTTTCTAATCGTCATATGGTTTTAAAAACCCCTATCACCGTGTCCCTTTGACGAATTTTCAGAATCTTTAAATCTTTGTTACAAGCACTCAAAAACCTGAAAAAAAAGCACAAAAAGAGCAGCTAAATCTGACTTTTTCAGAAGATTTAACTGCTGTGAGCCTTGTCTGGACAATATTTCAGACAAAACCTACGACAAATGATTATTCTTATTATACCTTATTTAGCTAGATTTTTCAAGGTTTTTTTACTATTTTTTAAACAATCTTTTCCTATATATTGTTTTAAAATTTCAAGAGAATGAAGCATTATATTTTCTCTTAAAAGTTAGGAAAACGCTTGCACTAATGTTTACCTCGTGCTATACTGATAGGGAACAACTACACAAGGAGAATTGTGATGAAAAAGATCCCATCTCAAACTGAGAAAAAAATGATTTATGGTATCCGTTCCTTGAAGAACGGAACTGGTTCTGTCCTTATTGGTGCTAGCATTGTCTTGCTTTCTGCTGCAATGCCAACTATTTCGGCCAACGAAAACCTTCCTCAAACTCAGGAAAATACCAGCGCTGTGACCAAGGCCCCTACTGAGACTGAAACGAGTCAAACTCAAAAGGAAACGCCTATTTCTGAACAAAAGAATGCAAACGCTTCCCTTGATTCTAAGAAGGAAGCTCCAGCTGTGGAAACTACTACGGCACCAGAAACACCTAAAACAGAAGATGCTACTGCAAGGCAGGCTAACAGCAAGGAAGAGAAAGTAAATGCCAGCACTTCGACACCAACTTCAGATCAAAAACCACAAGCTGATACATCCTCTGAAGAACCCATCGCAGACAACCACTTCCGCATCCATGTAAAAAAACTCCCTGAAGAAAACAAAGAATCTCAAGGTCTTTGGACTTGGGATGATGTTGAAAAGCCGTCTGAAAACTGGCCCAATGGTGCCAAGTCCTTTAAGGATGCCAAGAAAGATGACTATGGCTATTATCTAGATGTCAAACTCAAAAATGAGCAAGCCAAGAAAGTCAGCTTCCTTATCAACAATACCAAGGGGGATAACCTTACCGGAGACCGTTCAGTAGAGCGCCTATCTCCAAAAATGAATGAGGCTTGGCTAGATGAAAACTACAAGGTATACAACTACCGCCCTCAACCAGCAGGAACTATTCGTGTCAACTACTATCGCACCGATGGCAACTATGACAAAAAATCTCTCTGGTATTGGGGCGATGTTAAAAACCCAAGCAGTGGAGAATGGCCTGACGGTACTGACTTTACCGCAACTGGAAAATATGGCCGTTACATTGATATCCCACTCAATGAAGCCGCAAGAGAATTTGGATTTTTATTACTAGACGAAAGCAAGAAAGGCGATGATGTGAAAATCAGAAAAGAAGACTATAAATTTACTGATCTAAAAAATCACAGTCAAATCTTCCTCAAAGATGATGACGAAACCATCTATACTAACCCCTACTATGTGCACGATATCCGCATGACTGGAGCCCAACACGTGGCTAAATCTCGTATCGAAAGCAGTTTTTCTACCCTCGTTGGAGCTAAGAAAGACGACATCCTCAAACACTCCAGCATCACTGATTACCAAGGGAATAAAGTAGCTATCACAGACGTGGAAGTGGATGAGGCAGGTAAAAAAGTGATCTATATCGGCGACTTCTCTGACACCCAACACCCTTACACTGTCAGCTATAATTCAGACCGCTTTACCACACGTTCAAGCTGGCGCCTCAAGGATGAGTCCTACAGTTACGATGGTCCACTCGGCGCAACTCTAAAAGAAGATGGCAAGCGCGTTGACCTCACCCTCTGGTCTCCAAGCGCTGATAAGGTTTCTGTTGTCGTATATGACAAGAAAGATCCTGAAAAAGTAGTTGGAACTATCGCACTTGAAAAAGGAAAAAAAGGCACCTGGAAACAAACTCTGGATGCAAACTCTGGTCTCGGTATCAGCAACTACACTGGCTATTACTACCACTACCAAATCGAGCGCCAAGGTAAAACTGTCCTCGTTCTTGACCCTTATGCCAAATCATTAGCGGCTTGGAACAGTGACCTAGCAAAAACAGATGTCGCTCATAAGGTCGCTAAAGCTGCCTTTGTCGATCCAGCGAAGTTAGGTCCGCAAGACTTGACCTATGGGAAGATTCGTAACTTCAAATCGCGTGAAGATGCGGTTATCTATGAAGCTCATGTGCGTGACTTCACTTCGGATCCTGCCATCGCAAAAGACTTGACCAAACCATTTGGTACCTTTGAAGCCTTTATCGAAAAACTAGACTATCTCAAAGACTTGGGTGTGACTCATATCCAGCTCCTTCCAGTCCTGTCTTACTACTTTGTCAATGAATTGAAAAACCATGAGCGTTTGTCTGCCTACGCTTCAAGCAACAGCAACTACAACTGGGGATATGACCCTCAAAACTACTTCTCCTTGACTGGTATGTACTCAAGCGATCCCAAGAATCCAGAAAAACGTATTTCCGAATTCAAAAACCTCATCAACGAAATCCACAAACGTGGCATGGGTGCCATCTTGGATGTGGTCTACAACCATACTGCCAATGTTGACATTTTTGAGGATATTGAGCCAAACTACTATCACTTTATGGACGCAGACGGAACTCCCCGTACTAGCTTTGGAGGCGGCCGTTTGGGAACTACCCACTACATGTCTAAACGTGTCTTGGTAGACTCTATCAAGTATCTGGTTGAAACTTACAAAGTAGATGGTTTCCGCTTTGATATGATGGGTGACCACGATGCGGCTTCTATCGAAGAAGCTTACAAGGCTGCACGCACCCTCAATCCAAATCTTATCATGTTAGGTGAAGGCTGGAGAACCTATACTGGTGATGAAAGTACGCCTGTACAACCTGCTGACCAAGATTGGATGAAGAAAACAGATACTGTTGCTGTCTTTTCAGACGACATCCGCAACAACCTCAAGTCTGGCTATCCAAACGAAGGCAAGCCTGCCTTTATCACAGGTGGCAAACGAGATATCAATACCATCTTTAAAAATCTCATTGCCCAACCAACCAACTTTGAAGCTGACAGTCCTGGAGATGTGATCCAGTATATTGCAGCCCATGATAACTTGACCCTCTTTGACATCATTGCCCAGTCTATCAAAAAAGACCCAAGCAAGGCTGAGAACTATGCTGAAATCCATCGCCGTTTACGACTTGGAAACCTCATGGTCTTGACTGCTCAGGGGACTCCGTTTATCCATTCCGGTCAGGAATACGGACGTACCAAACAATTCCTAGATCCAGCCTACAAGACTCCTGTTCCAGAGGATAAGGCTCCACACAAATCTCACTTATTGCGTGATAAGGACGGCAAGCCGTTTGTCTATCCTTACTTTATCCATGATTCTTACGACTCTAGTGATGCTGTCAACAAGTTTGATTGGACCAAGGCTACCGATAGCAAAGCATATCCTGAAAATGTCAAGAGTCGTGACTACATGAAAGGATTGATCGCTCTTCGTCAATCTACAGACGCCTTCCGACTCAAGAGTCTACAAGATATCAAAGAGCGCGTCCAACTCATTACTGTCCCAGGCCAAAATGGTGTTGAAAAAGAAGACGTGGTCATCGGCTACCAAATCACCGCTCCAAATGGAGATATCTACGCTGTCTTTGTCAATGCAGATGATAAGGCTCGTGAATTCAACTTGGGAACTGCCTTTGCTCACTTGAGAAAGGCCGAAGTCTTGGCTGATGAAAATCAAGCAGGACCAGTAGGAATCGCTAAACCTCAAGGCCTTGAATGGACTGAAAAAGGCTTGAAATTGAACGCTCTCACTGCTGTTGTTCTCCGCTTGTCTCAAGGTGGCGCCATTGTCGCCCCAGCTGTGGAAGAAAAGCCAGAATTTGATCTTTCTAGCTTGAAAGTCGAACAAGAACAAGATCAAAACCTAGCAGCCAATCCTGAAACTCAAGAAACTGCTGCAGAGGCTCACTCTCAAAACCTCCTTCCAAACACAGGAACTGAGAGTAAATCCCTCCTTGCCCTTGCTGGATTCAGTATCCTTGCCCTGCTCGGACTTGGATGGTTGATAAAAAACAAGAAAAAGAACTAACACTCAATGAAAATCAAAGAGTAAACTAGGAAGTTAGCCACAGGCTGCTCAAAGCACAGCTTTGAGGTTGTAGATAAGGCGAAGCTGACCTGGTTTAAAGAGATTTTCGAAGAGTATAACCTAGCCCTCCTATAGAGAAAACACCCCATGGCTAGAAGAATCTTCTAGTCATGGGGTGTTGTTTGCAGGCTCTATAATATTTGTAGTGGGTAAATCCCCTATGGATATTATGGAGCCTATTTTGTTGTAGAAAAAAAGTCCCATAAGAGTTATATTAAAAAGCGACCAAACCATCATTAGAAAGAATCATATGGAACCATTACATTTTATCACAAAACTACTCGATATTAAAGACCCTAATATCCAAATTATGGATGTTGTTAATAGAGATACCTTCAAGGAAATCATCGCTAAACTGGACTACGACGCCCCATCTTGTCCTGATTGCGGAACCCAAATGAAGAAATATGACTTCCAAAAAACCGTCTAAGATTCCTTCCCCTGAAACGACTGGCATGCCTACTAGAATTCTCCTTAAAAAGCGTCGTTTCAAATGCTATCATTGTTCGAAAATGGCGGTGGCTGAGACTTCCCTAGTCAAGAAAAATCATCAAATCCCTCGTATTATCAATCAAAAGATTGCTCAAAAGTTGATTGAAAAGACTTCTATGACCGATATTGCTCATCAGCTGTCCATTTCAACTTCAACTGTTCTCCGAAAGTTCAATGACTTCCGTTTTAAACATGATTTTTCTCGTCTTCCAGAGATTATGTCTTGGGATGTTGAAACAGTCAGGGGAGTGACTGTTTCAATCGGGAGATGAAGATGAGTTTCATTGCGCAATATTTTGAAAAGCTCAATATCATCACTGTTCTTGAGGGAAGAACACAAGCTGTCATCCGAAATCACTTTCAGGCTGTCTTTCAAACCTTTCTCAAGGACAAAGAAAAAATCATTAATGCCCTTGAATCACTCTATTCCAAGGCCAAACTAGAATTCTCGTCGCTTTGAATATCAAAAAGGAGAGGACTGATTTAGTCCTCTCCAGAGTATGACTTTTTGGTAATCCACTACAGTTGACAAAGAGCCAAAAAAAGATACTCACTTAAGTATCTTAGTCAATAAATCAAATCGGGAAGACAGGATTCGAACCTGCGACACCTTGGTCCCAAACCAAGTACTCTACCAAGCTGAGCTACTTCCCGCGTTAAATAAAAAAATGCACCCTAGAGGAGTCGAACCTCTAACCGCCTGATTCGTAGTCAGGTACTCTATCCAGTTGAGCTAAGGGTGCTCATCATTATATGCCGAGGACCGGAATCGAACCGGTACGATCGTTACCAATCGCAGGATTTTAAGTCCTGTGCGTCTGCCAGTTCCGCCACCCCGGCCTCTCTAAGCGAACGACGGGATTCGAACCCGCGACCCCCACCTTGGCAAGGTGGTGTTCTACCACTGAACTACGTTCGCATCGACCTCTTATTCTATATAAAAAAATGCCGGCTACATGACTTGAACACGCGACCCTCTGATTACAAATCAGATGCTCTACCAACTGAGCTAAGCCGGCTACTTTCTATTATGCGGGTTAAGGGACTTGAACCCCCACGCCGTTAAGCGCCAGATCCTAAATCTGGTGCGTCTGCCAATTCCGCCAAACCCGCAAATATGACCCGTACTGGGCTCGAACCAGTGACCCATTGATTAAAAGTCAATTGCTCTACCAACTGAGCTAACGAGTCTAAAATAACTTCCGTTATCTTAAACGGTCCCGACGGGAATCGAACCCGCGATCTTCGCCGTGACAGGGCGACGTGATAACCGCTACACTACGGGACCTATGGGAGTTAACGGGATCGAACCGCTGACCCTCTGCTTGTAAGGCAGATGCTCTCCCAGCTG
>NZ_MZNX01000010.1:4863-5761 GCF_004353325.1 Streptococcus downii | reverse complement strand
CTCGATAAAATTCAAATCAAATTTCACTGCGTTGCTTTTCTAAATTTATCATTATGGTTTGTCCCACAAAGGTGAGGAATACATATAGCTTCCTCTGTTAGATATGTCCCTTCGACCCTCACGTACTATAAAGTCCAATACATTAAAGAATTTTTTTTCAGCCTCAGAAAAATTATCAAATTCAAATGTTCTTCCAATTACATAAGCTCTCTCATCTCTGCTATTCACCATGAATAAACCATCTTTGTAAAATATATGTACAGCAAATGGTGTTCTATTTGTTTCATCGAAAAGAACATACCGTAAAGATATATAATTTTTTCTTTTATAATACATTCTATTTCTTGTTTGAATTTTTCAATTTGTTCCGAATTCATTTTATCACCTCTTTTAATAAACCTAAATCTTCATAATACTTCAAAGAATTCCCTAGTTGTATCTGAGTTCCTCCACCTGCTCCAAAGACTTTTGCAATTTCTCCTTGTTGAATATTAGCCAGATCTGACAAAGAAAATCCCCGGTTTTCCATTGCATCAATTAAGCTTTCTTTAACTTCTGATGAAGCTGTTTTAAAAGCATTTATTATATTTTCTTCTGTCAAATCATGCATTACTCTATATTGGTGGTAATCTTGGTAGCCTTCTGGATAAGGTAAACCACGTTTGTTAAACGCGATAATCTCTTCCTCCCTCACCGGACTAGTAAATTTTCCATATGGATGACCATAACGATCTATAATATCACCTGCTTTTAAATTTGCAGGTTGAGTAATGGGATTCCCTGCACTATCCAGTACAAAACCATCACCTTTTTCCGGCCACTTAATATGTCCTTCGCTATCCACATAACTTCGTGATCTGACAGGAATTTTTCTTCCATCGAAACCATCATCTGCCGA
>NZ_MZNX01000010.1:1332-4813 GCF_004353325.1 Streptococcus downii | reverse complement strand
GGCTTCTCTGCCACTCTCACCACATCATCCGCATGTTTGCTTGAGAAGTGCATCACATCACGCAGAGTCTTACTCTCAACGCTGAAGGTAGGCATGGTTCCCATACCTCCCGCAAAGGCAAATGCCTTTTTACGAATGCCAACCGGGATTCGGGTGTCTAATAATTTCTCGCCAAATTTTCCAATGACATTATTGCTCTTCGCTAGGATATTGTCAACCTTTGAACCCCATTTTTCGACATTTGCGAGAATTCTTGCCTTGGTRCTGTTCTTGGCTAACTGAATCATCTCAGCTGCCTTAGCTCCGAGTTTCGTGCCCTTAGCCATCTTACCTACAGCTACTGGACCGACAAAAAGACTGGCAATCTCAAAGGTCAAACCTCCTGCATCATAGGCATCCATATGGGTAACTTTATCCCAGAGGGCTTTCCCTGTCTCCTGAGCACGATAAGCTGCCTTATCCGCATAACTAGCATTGGGATCCTGACCACGCTGAGCCGCTCCTGGATCCGTCAGAGCAGTGTAAGTTCCTACTCCTAACTCCGCAAGGCTAGACAGGTTATCTGCCGTTCCTTGCAAGTCCCGCTTCATCCACTCTGGAGTTCTACCTCCTGTTAAGCGATTGACGCCATCAATACTAGCAATGCCAATAATCTGAGTCAAATCTACAGCTCCGATGGCAGTATCTGAAACCATACTTCCAGCTGAACCAATAAAACCTTCCGCAAACAAGAGGGAATCCTTCAAGTCCTGTGGAATAGGCAGATTCCGCGTACCTTCAACAACATCTCCCCACCAGGAACCACTCTCATTCGAGCGGTCCTTCAACCATGCTTAGATGGGGCGATGACGACGATAAGACTCCTAAGTTATTGTTTTATCTATAATCTACACTTGTAATGAAATTTAAATAATCTGAGGATTTTACAGAGCCATCATAAGCATAGTTATAGATTAGTACAACTGCATTGCCTTTATTTATAGTCAGACTCTCTAATACGTTCAATTCACACAACAACTGTTCCTCATAGGAAGCAGTTCGCAAAATAATAGATATATCGTTTGTTTCATTTGACAAAACTGCTTTTTCAATTAAATCTTCATCTATATCATTAATGTCTATCTTAAAATCGTTGAAAAAATCAGAAACAACGATTTCTCCCTCATCATCATAAGTTAGATTAATATAATTTTCTAACTCAGTTAAATTTTTGAAATTACCTATCCAAATAGATAGCGTATTGTCTGTTTCCATTTTATTAAATCCTTTCTATCCTGAATATGGAGAATGCGGAACATCTATTTATCTACCCATCTTATAGCGACGAACAGCGTCCATTTCTCCATATCTGAAAGAAGTTTCGACCTATTCTCTTCTGTTCGATTCGATGAAAAATGTTGTAAACTATCTTTGACGTTCATTCTTTTTCAATTCCTTATCTAAATCTTGAAGTAAGTAAATGATCTCACTTTGATAATGCGTTGTCTCATCTGCAAACATTCTAACTAGACTTTTAAGATTTATGTTTTTTGCTACTTCTCCACTTTCTATAATTTCATTTGCTAATTGATAAATACTTTGAATTGAGCCTGTAACACTTTTTTGTTTGGGGTACTCTTCTTCAATAATAAAAACAATTTTTTCAGCAATTCGCTTTAAACTACTTGTCATATCTCTTTTCTCCTTCAATTATTGATAATCCATCAATTAGGAACTATTCTAAAATCCGAAATCCATTCTAATGGCCAGTCTTAACGAGTGGTCCTGCCCCCTCCGCTAAGCTTTTCTGGAGTTCCTCTGGTAAGAGCTCCAAATCGAGCTCAACAACAGAACCTAAAGGATAAATAGGACTGTAGACACTGTCCACAATCCCCATAAAATCCTGTAAATCCGTGATGGAATATAGTTGATCTAGTTGATTATAATAGATCTGAGCTTCCTGGTTCTCATAACTATATGATAATGGAGTAGAAACTAAGTTCAAAGCGCTTGACTACTTGTAAATTCATTAGCTTATCTTCAAATATTATTTTCTACTTTCACCGTATCATACCAGTTATTGAATAATTCTAATTCTGAAGTATCATCTGAAATAGGTGAATAACTATATTTGGATTTGAGACTATTGCTGCTCTTATTATAAATAATTTTGATTTCGGTAGGTACTTCTTTTTTATTATTCTCAAACAAAATCTCGATTTTTTCTAAATCATCAATTCCTAATTCTAGAAGTTGTATCTGTCTATCACGTGAATCATCTATTTTTTCATTTTCATTCAAAAAATCATTAATCTGATTAAGTTTAATTATCTCCCCATTTTTCTTAAAAAATAAATTGAAAAAATAACTACCTTCTTCCATATAACCATACAAATAAATTTCATCAATTTGACTATTCGAATATTCTAATCCTAAAGACACCAAATCAGATTGAATTTCCATTAATAAATCTTCAAATATCATTTACTTCACTCCATATTACTTTTTGTCAAATCATGTATTACCTCATATTTATGATAATCTTGATATCCTCAGTACGCATAAAGGCAGTCGAGACTTGTTGATGGGAGAGCTCGATAAAATTCAAATCAAATTTCACTGCGTTGCTTTTCTAAATTTATCATTATGGTTTGTTCCACAAAGGAGAAGGATATTCTGGTTCCTCGTTAGTCATCACTTGCAACCTGTTATATTTTACAGTTAAATCCAATATCTCAAATAAGCATTGCTCTGCTTCTTCAAAATTTTCAAATGTTCTAATCTTTCCTATAATACTTGCCCTATCTCCTAAAGAATAAACTAAGTATACTTTTTCCCCCTCATCATATTCTATTCGCGTTTGCCAATCTTCTCTCCCTTTATTCCTGCCATTAAATACGGAGACTCTTAGCGTAGTATAATTTAACTCTTCAATTTTCTGTTGAATTATTTTTTTTTCATGCATCAATTTATCCATTTATTTTATCTCCTTTAATAGTCCCATTTTTTCGTACCAGCTAACAGATGTTCCAAGTTTAATCTGCGTTCCACCACCAGCTCCAAAAGCTTTTGCAATTTCACCTTTTGCAGGAGTAGCTAAATCTGAAAATGATATCCCTCGTTTTTGCATTATAATAGAAAGTTTTTCTTGATCCACATCAGACATAGAAAGAAAACCTTCTTCAAGATTTTTAAGATTTATATCTTTAACTACTTCATATTGATGATAATCTTGATACCCCTCTGGATAAGGTAATCCGCGTTTATTAAAAGCTATAATTTTTCCATCTTCAACCGGACTAACATACGTCCCCCCTGAAGGACCAAATCTATCAATAATCTGACCCGTATGTATATTAGCAGGGGAGGTTATCGGCTTACCTAGATGATCTGTAACAAAACCTTGAGTTTCTTCCGGTGGCCATTTAATATGCCCCTCACTATCCACATAACTTCGTGATCTGACAGGAATTTTTCTTCCATCGAAACCATCATCTGCCGA
>NZ_MZNX01000010.1:890-1282 GCF_004353325.1 Streptococcus downii | reverse complement strand
GGCTTCTCTGCCACTCTCACCACATCATCCGCATGTTTGCTTGAGAAGTGCATCACATCACGTAGAGTCTTGCTCTCAACGCTGAAGGTAGGCATTGTTCCCATACCTCCCGCAAAGGCAACTGCCTCTTTACGGATACCGACTGGGATTCGGGTATCTAATAGTTTCTCCCCAAATTGCCTAATGACATTATTGCTCTTCGTTAGGATATTGTCAACCTTTGATCCCCATTTTTCAACATTTGCGAGAACTCTTGCTTTGGTGCTGTTCTTGGCTAACTGAATCATCTCAGCTGCCTTAGCTCCTAACTTGGTCCCCTTCGCCATCTTCCCTACAGCTGCTGGACCGACAAAAAGACTGGCAATCTCAAAGGTCAAGCCTCCTGCATCATA
>NZ_MZNX01000010.1:557-840 GCF_004353325.1 Streptococcus downii | reverse complement strand
GAGTCAAATCTACAGCTCCGATGGCAGTCTCTGAAACCATACTTCCAGCTGCACCAATAAAACCTTCCGCAAACAAGAGTGTATCTTTCAAGTCCTGTGGAATAGGTAGATTTCGTGTTTCCTCAACGACATCGCCCCACCAGGAACCAATCTCATTCGAGCGATCCTTCAGCCAGGCTTGGATGGGGTGATGACGGCGATAAGAAGCTTCTCGCTCAGCGGCTTCTTGTTCTGCCTTGCGTTTAGCAGCCTCAATCGCTTCTGCCTTGGCTTTCGCATACTG
>NZ_MZNX01000010.1:0-507 GCF_004353325.1 Streptococcus downii | reverse complement strand
TTTCGCATACTGCTGATCCAGCTCATAAATCGCTTTACCGAGTTCTTCATGCGCCACAAAGTTAGTTAAAACAGGATCGCTATAACTCAGACTCTTCACTCTTCCAGCAGCCGCCATCTGGCTACTTAAAGCACTAAAAAGTTGCTCCGTACTGCTGGTTGTCGTCATCTTATCAAAGGCATTGACCTTATTCTTCGTATCCTGAACATACTTCCGAGCTGTCTGGGTATTAGTATAGAAGGTGCTGCTTAAGGGAGCACTCAGGTGATAGAGACTCGAAATCCCATCATAGATACTCTTGAAGTTAGTATCCATGACCTTGTGTTTCTCATCGGCTTCATTTAGCTTCTTGACCGCATCATCCAAAGTTTCTTCTGCTAAAACTGCCGTTGCAGAGGTTTCGCCAACAAGATTCTGAAAATCCGTGATCGTCTTGGAAAACTCAGAACCTAGAAATTCTAAGCCATTCTTTAAGCCAACAATCACGGGGTTATGAACATTATTGAT
>NZ_MZNX01000001.1:0-118268 GCF_004353325.1 Streptococcus downii | reverse complement strand
ACCTTGAGCTTTTCAACTCTTTCTATTATACCTACTTTTCCTACTTTGTCAAGGACTTTTTTTAATCTCCTATACAAATTTTTCTATGATAATAGAAAAGAGCCAGTTTAACTGACTCTCTCTATTTTGTTTGCCAATTAGTCGCACGTTCCTCTCCCCACCAGTACGGGATCAATTCGGCAACCTTAATTGTTTTTCTTGTTTCGTAGTCCATCATGAACTCTGCTTCTTTATTTTCAGCATTTAGTTCTAAGAGAAATTCTCTGCAGGCACCACAGGGCATACCTGATCCTTCGCCGTAAGGAGTTTTATCTCGAAAAGCAAGGATTTTCTTAACTTTAGTTTGTCCTGAAAATTGATACATATTGAAGAGAGCCGCTCGTTCTGCACAGAGATGAAAAACGCCACAAGTGCCCTCCATACAAAATCCTGTGAATATCTGACCATCTTCCGCTTCTACCGCGGCAACTACATGGTTTGCATAAACAAAGTCAGAAACTTCATGAGGATTGTATAAAGTTCGTGCTTCTTCATACATCTTTTCCCAGATATCCATTGACAGTCCTTTTATTTAGAAATCTCTTTCAGCATGTTATCGATATGCTGGATTGACTTTTTACGTCCGAGCAAGAAAATGGTGTCTGGCAATTCTGGACCATGCATTTCCCCTGATACAGCAATACGAATCGGCATGAAGAGATTTTTACCCTTGATACCTGTTTCTTTTTGAACTGCTTTGATTTGTGGGAAGATATTCTCTGTCACAAATTCTTCATCTGTCATTGCTTCTAGTTTCGCTTTGAAGGCTTCTAGAACAACCGGAACGGTTTCTCCTGCCATAACCTCGCGCTCAGCGTCTGTCAACTCTGGGAAATCTGAGAAGAAAAGATCTGTCAGCGGAACAATCTCATCAACTGACTTCATCTGTGGCTTGTAGAGTTCTACCATTTTCTCTGACTTGTCAGTCAAACGCCCTGCTTCTTCTAAGTAAGGTTTAGCCATTTCAAAGATTGTCGCAAGATCAGCTCTCTTGATGTAGTCATTGCTCATCCAGTCTAGTTTCTTCTGATCGAAGGCTGCAGGAGACTTGCTGAGGCGGTTTTCATCAAAGAGTTTAATCAATTCCTCACGAGAGAAGATTTCGTCTTCCCCACCAGGGTTCCAGCCAAGAAGGGCGATAAAGTTAAAGACAGCTTCTGGAAGATAGCCTTTCTTACGGTAGTCTTCAATAAACTGAAGGGTATTGGTGTCCCGTTTAGACAATTTTTTACCCGTTTCAGAGTTGATAATCAAAGTCATGTGACCGAATTCTGGTGCTTCCCAACCAAGCGCTTCATAGACCATGAGTTGTTTTGGAGTATTAGCAATATGGTCATCTCCACGGATAACATGAGAAATTTGCATATCGTGATCATCAATCACAACAGCAAAATTGTAAGTTGGGTAACCGTCTTTCTTTTGGATAACCCAGTCACCACCGATATTGCCACCTTCAAACTCGATATCACCTTTGACTATATCGTGCCATTTGTAGATACCAGACTCATTGACAGCCAAACGGACAGTTGGGATGATACCAGCTGCTTCACGTTCTGCAATGTAAGCCGCCTTTTCTTCTTCGCTCATGCCAAGATATTCATTGATGTAGCGTGGTGTTTCACCAGCTGCTTCTTGGCGTTCGCGCTCAGCTGCCAACTCTTCTTCTGTAACGTAAGATTTGTAGGCTTTTCCTTCGGCTAGCAATTGATCGATGTATTTTTGATAGAGTTCCAAACGCTCTGATTGGCGGTAGTTTTCATGAGTTTCTGGGCTTTCATCCCAGTCAATCCCCAACCAACGAAGATTTTCAAGCTGTGAACGTTCACCATCCTCAACATGGCGTTTACGGTCTGTATCTTCGATACGAATGATAAAAGTTCCACCATGATGGCGTGCGTAGAGGTAGTTGAATAATGCTGTACGGGCATTTCCGATGTGTAGTAGTCCTGTTGGACTTGGTGCGTAGCGTACGCGGATATCTTTTGACATAGTTTCTCCTATAAAGTCTCTAGGCGTCTGCCTTTTTGCTTTCTATATTATATCACAAGTCTCGCCTGAGTCCAATTTCTACGGATAAAGAGAGTAAAAAGAGTGGTCAAGCCACTCTTTTCTTCTATTATAGACGTGCATTAAGTTCTTTGCTCAATTCTTCAAACCCTGGTTTCCCAAGAAGGGCAAACATGTTTCGTTTGTAGGCTTCAACACCTGGTTGGTCAAATGGGTTGATGGCATTCAAGTAACCTGAAAGGGCAATTGCCAATTCGAAGAAGTAGATAGTGTATCCAAGAGTGAAAGCGTCTTGCTCTGGAAGAGTCACGTACATGTTTGGTACATCACCGTCTGTGTGGGCAAGAAGAACACCGTCCGTTGCTTTTTTGTTTACAAAGTCAACGTCTTTTCCTTGAAGGTAACCAAGTCCGTCAAGGTCTTCTTCCAAAGTAGGAATAATCACGTTCTTACGTGGTTTGTCAACACGAACAACTGTTTCAAACATGATACGAGTTCCTTCTTGGATAAATTGACCCAATGAGTGCAAGTCAGTTGAGAAGTTTGCTGAAGTTGGGTAAATACCTTTTTGGTCTTTCCCTTCTGACTCACCAGCCAATTGTTTCCACCATTCTGAGAAGTATTGAAGTGATGGCTCGTAGTTTACCAAGATTTCAGTAGCGTAGCCTTTGCGGTAAAGGATGTTACGAACTGCTGCGTATTGGTAAGCTTCATTTTCAGCAATCTTGTCTGAAGTATAGTCTTTGCGAGCTGCGTTGGCACCTTCCATAAGGGCTTTGATGTCAGCACCTGATGCAGCGATTGGAAGCAATCCAACTGCTGTCAATACTGAGAAGCGTCCACCGATGTCATCTGGGACTACAAATGTTTCCCAACCGTTGGCATCTGCTTCAACCTTAACAGCACCTTTTTGGCGGTCAGTTGTTGCATAGATACGTTTGTTAGCTTCTTCTTGTCCGTATTTCTTAACCAAGAGTTCTTTGAAGACACGGAAAGCAATTGCTGGTTCTGTTGTTGTACCTGATTTAGAAATCACGTTTACTGAGAAATCTTTGTCAGCTACGTACTCTACCAAGTCAGCAAGGTAAGTAGATGAGATTGAGTTTCCAGCGTAAAGGATTTGTGGAGCTTTGCGTTCTTCTTTTGTTTGTAAGTTTGCAAAGTGGTGGTTCAAGAAGTCGATGGCTGCTTTAGCACCAAGGTATGATCCACCAATACCGATCACCACCAAAACATCGCTGTCTGATTTGATTTGCTCAGCAGCTTTCAAGATGCGGTCGAATTCTTCACGGTCGTAGTTTTCAGGAAGGTCCAACCAACCCAAAAAGTCGCTACCAGCACCAGTTCCTTTACGAATCAATTCGTCTGCAGCTGTTACTTGTGCTTGCATGTATTCCACTTCATGTGGGGCAATAAATTTGTCTAAAACTTTTGAATAATCAAATTTAATATGTGACATAATAATCCTCCAAAATTTCTTCCTTTCTATCATAACGCTTACCTTCGATTTTTTCAAGCTTTTTTATTGAATTTGCCCAATTTTTATCATGATTCAAACGTTTGCGTAAAAATGCTAAAATATAAAAATTCTGAAAGGGCGAATAAAAACGGCTAGAGACTCTAACCGTTACAATTCATTTAATAAATACTCAAACAGTTCTAAATTGCCGTCTTCTTCATTGACCAGGAACTCTGGGTGCCACTGCAAGCCGATGATACGATGCTCGTCGATAGACTCAATCGCTTCGATGGTCTGGTCTCTTGGATCAATAGCTGTCACACGGAAATTAGGTGCCAGATCTTTGATACTTTGTCGATGAACTGAGTTGACCTGACTTTCTTTGCCAAACAACTTAGCCACCACGCTTCCTTCCACTGTCTCAATAGAATGAGATGTCCCAAAAGGCAAGCCTTGCCAGTGACCTTCAATTTCTTGGTGGAGAGTACCGCCAAAAGCAACATTGACCAGCTGAACACCACGACAGATTGCCAAAATGGGCTTGTCCTGACGAAGAGCTTCTTTCAAAAGAGCCAGTTCAAACTCATCACGCACTAG
Organism: Streptococcus downii; assembly: GCF_004353325.1. Lineage (NCBI taxonomy): Bacteria > Bacillati > Bacillota > Bacilli > Lactobacillales > Streptococcaceae > Streptococcus > Streptococcus downii. Next base: position 114,166 of record NZ_MZNX01000001.1, on the reverse strand, counting down.
GTTGTAATCATCGCTCTCGATGGTTTTTTTCTCTCCATAAAACTGAGGATGGACATTTTGCCCACCTGTCAAGATGAGTTTGTCAATCATTTCCACATAATCGCGCACAATGGACTCATCTCCAACAGGAATCACTAAAGGGAGACCTCCGACTTGACGAATGCTCTCTGCAAATTTACAGGATACAGATGAATGAATGTTTTTCCCTTCTGCATCTACAGGACATAGATTTGCAGCAACTCCTACAACCGTTCTAGCCATGATGTGTCTCCTTTCGATTTTCTTGCGACAGTCTTATCTTATCACTCCAACCTTTTCCTGTCTAATATGTTTTTTTAAAGACCGTGATAAGTATTTTTTATGGGCAAGAAAAAGTTGCCCACGAGGACAACTTTCTTTTTTATTCAAAAACAAATTGATTGTGATACAGTTCCGAGTAGAAACCACCGAGTTTGAGTAACTCGTGATGATTTCCACGTTCAATGACCTCTCCATCTTTGAGGACAATAATCTGATCGGCATTGAGGATGGTCTTCAAACGATGGGCAATGACAAAACTAGTTCGACCTGCTACTACTGCCTCCATAGCATGCTGGATCTTGCTTTCTGTTACGGTATCGACATTGGAAGTCGCTTCATCTAAGATTAGGACTTGAGGATCTGTCATCAGGGTTCGAGCGATGGAAATTAATTGTTTTTGACCAGTCGAGAAGATATTTTGCTCATCATCAATAAGGGTATCATACTTATCAGGCAAGCTTTCGATGTAGTCATGAATATGAGTTGCCTTGGCAGCTGCTTCGACCATTTCCTGACTGGCATCTGGCACACCAAAGCGGATATTGTCCCGAATCGTTCCACTAAACAAGACCGAATCCTGCAAGACAATCCCGACCTTGCTCCGCAGGCTGTCCAAGTCGTAGCCACGGATGTCTTTCCCATCAAAGGAAATGCTACCTGCATCCACATCGTAGAAACGATTGATGAGGTTCATGATGGTCGTTTTCCCTGAACCAGTCGGACCTACAACTGCTATCATCTGCCCCTTAGGAGCTGAAATGCTAACATCTTTCAAAATCGGCTTGTCAGGCACATAAGAGAAATCAATATGACTGATTTCAACGCCTTCTCGCAATTCCGTAAAGGCAGGGGCATTTTGCGGGCGAATCTCTTCTTCTGCATCGAACATTTCTTGGATACGATCCGCTCCAGTAAAGGCCAACTGAAGACTTCCCCAACTCGCAGCCACCTGGATAATCGGCTGGTAGTACTGCTGAGAAAATTGGGTAAACATGACAATCAAACCTAGGGCTGTCGTTGTTTCAATACTTGGATCGTTCAGCAAGAAGGCTGAACCTGCAAAAATGACGATGGCCGTATTGACCAAGCTCATCCCATTCATAACTGGAAAGAGGATGCCTGAGAATATTCTCCCCTTAAAGGTCGCCTTGCGCACGCGCTCATTTTGCTCCACAAATCCTGCTATGATGTCTTCTTGAATTCCTTGAACGATGACAACCTTTTGACCTGAGATGCTTTCATCCATGTAGGCATTGAGTTTTCCGACTTCTTGTTGCTGGATGTTGGTGTACTTGCGAGCCATTTTTACAATAAAAACCAGCATGAGAAAGGCTACTGGTGTACTGGCAATGGTAATTAGCGCCAGCGTCACATTTTTTGAAAACATGACAAAAATCAAGCCGATGTAAAGAGCAATATTGCTCATGACCTGAACTAGGCTTTCATTGAAAGCCTGAAGGATATTGTCCAAGTCACTAGTGAAGCGTGAAAGGATATCGCCATCTTGATGGCGGTCAAAGAAAGAAACAGTCAGACGCGAAAGCTTGCCAAAGAGGCCCTTACGCATCTCATTAGTTGACTCAGAAATAATACGGGTCATCAAAATCATGTAAATCAAACTGGACACAACCAAGACCAGCACAACCATGGCTAGATTCAGCATCAGAGCTGACAAACTCTGCCAGGCTAGTTCTGAAGTGCCATTTTGATAGGCTAGGACTAGATTAGCAAGTTCGGTCACTGCTTGACCTGAAAAAACTGGAAAGAGGGCTTGGGCAATCGTCGCAACTGCAACCATCAGAATCACAATGACAAAGGAGAGCTTGTAAACTTTAAAATAATTCCAGAAAAATCGAACGGTTTTCATTTTATTCCTCCTTTCCCTTTTGTGTTTCGTAGATTTCGCGGTAGACGGCATTGTTAGCTACCAAGTCTGCATGCCTTCCTTCTCCAATCAAGCGTCCTTGGTCCAAGACCAAAATCTTGTCTGCATGGACGACTGAACTGATTTTTTGAGCGATGATAATCGTTGTTGTCCCTTTCAGGTCTTTATTCAAAGCCTCCTGAACGAGTCTCTCTGACTTGGCATCCAAGGCTGAAGTCGAATCGTCAAAAATCAGGATACGGGGATTGCTGACAATCCCTCGAGCAATCGACATCCGTTGTTTTTGTCCACCAGAAAAGTTGGTGCCCCGTTCTTCAACCTGACTCTCAAATTTGTTTTCCATGCGTCCGATAAATTCACTGGCTTGGGCAATCCGCGCCGCACGTTCCATTTCTGACACGCTGGCATTGCCTTTTCCTTGACGAAGATTATCTGCAATGGTCCCACTAAAGAGAATAGCACGTTGCAAGACAATGGAAACTGTTTTACGCAAGGTTCCCTCGCTGACGTCTCGAATGTCCTTGCCACCAATCTTGATAGAGCCCTCCTGTGGATCAAAAAGTCGTGGGATTAACTGGGCAAGGGTGGACTTACCTGCCCCAGTCGCTCCCACCACACCGACCATCTGACCTGGTGCAACTTCAAAACTTACATTCTTAAGCATGGGCTCTTCATCGGTAGGATAAGTGAAGGTCACATTTTCAAAAGAGAGACTTCCTTCTAGATCCTCATCTGGAAGATCCTTAAAAGTCATCGCTGGCTCGGTATCTAGAACCTCACGGATACGCATCATCGAAATCATAGCCCGACTGACAGAATTCCCTAAAAATCCAACCATGACGATTGTAAAGATAATTTGACTGAGATAGTTAACAAAGGAAGCAATAGAACCAACGACTGACGGATCCGACTGAGCCATTCCCGCAACCAACCAGATGGAGAGGAAAACCGCTCCGTACCCAATGAGCATCATAAAAGGTTCCACTACTGAAAAGGCATAGCCAATATAAATATTTTGTCCCAGAAGCTCATCTGAGACCTCAGTAAACTTGTCAAATTGCTCTTTTTCCTGCACAAAGGATTTGACCACACGCACACCACGTAGATTTTCCTTGGCGATGGCATTAATTCGTTCAAGAAGAGTTTGAAACTTGGCGAAGCGCGGCCCCATCATCCCCATCATGATACCTGTAAGCGCAAAAATCAGCACTACCATAAGGACAATTACCCACCAAAGCGAAGGCAGGGTGTGAACCGCTAAGATAAAGGAACCGATAAAAAGCAAAGGAAGACGGAAAAGGATTTGGAAAACCATCATCACCATGTTCTGAATTTGGTTGATATCATTGGTCATGCGGACAACCAGATTTCCAGCATTAAACCGCTCAATGTTGGCATAAGAAAAGGTTTGGATCTTACGAAAAGCATCTTCCCGAAGATCCGAAGATACTCCCTGAGCGATATAGGCTGCAAGAATAACATTGACACCACCTGCAACCAGACCCACGAGGGCTACTCCTATCAACCATGCCCCAATACTATAAATCGCCTCATGTTGGCCAGCCAGTAGAGCATCTAAAACCTCCTGCAAATAGCGAGGTTGCAAGAGCGAGCTCGCAACCATCAAGCCTGTCATCACAAAGGATGCCAAGGCTTGCCATTTATAGGCTTTAATTTTTTCAATCAGCATACTTCCTCCTAATCAGATAGACAAAAGGGAGTGACGAAATTCGCCAGCTCCTCTCATTCTTTCATGTTGATGCTATTCTAGCAAAAAAGAGGAATCTTGTCAAAGGCGTTTTCTTATTATAAATTAGTGCGCTTTCACTCGCAAGTAATGCATGAAAAGGCTTTTTATGGTAAAATGAAAAGAAGAACTCTTAAAAGGAGGAGAAGATGAAGAAACAAACCATCGCTGTCTTGGGTCCTGGTTCTTGGGGAACTGCCCTTTCGCAGGTCCTAAACGACAATGGACACGAGGTTCGGATTTGGGGAAATATTCCTGACCAAATCGATGAAATCAATAGCCAACATACAAACAAACGCTACTTTAAAGACATCCTACTCGACGAAAACATCAAGGCATACCATGACTTGGAAGAAACACTAAAGGATGTGGATGCTGTTTTATTTGTAGTCCCAACAAAAGTAACGAGACTGGTTGCCCAACAAGTAGCAAAGGTACTCAATCACAAGGTTGTCATCATGCATGCCTCCAAAGGCTTGGAACCAGATAGTCACAAACGCCTATCAACCATTCTGGAAGAGGAAATTCCAGCTGACCTCCGTAGTGACATTGTCGTTGTTTCAGGACCAAGCCACGCTGAGGAAACGATTGTACGGGATATTACCTTGATCACTGCAGCCTCTAAAGATCTTGAAACTGCCCAGTACGTACAAAATCTCTTTAGCAATCACTACTTCCGCCTCTATACCAATACGGATGTTATCGGAGTTGAAACCGCTGGGGCTCTCAAAAACATCATCGCAGTTGGCGCTGGGGCACTACATGGCCTAGGATTTGGCGACAATGCCAAGGCAGCCATCATCGCCCGTGGCTTGGCAGAAATCACCCGTCTAGGTGTCGCTCTTGGAGCTAATCCTCTGACTTATAGCGGTCTTTCTGGAGTTGGTGATTTGATCGTAACGGGGACATCTGTCCACTCTCGTAACTGGAGGGCAGGTGACGCTCTCGGTCGTGGAGAATCCCTCGCAGACATCGAAGCCAACATGGGCATGGTCATTGAAGGAATTTCAACGACTCGAGCAGCTTACGAACTGGCTCAGGAATTGGGTGTCTACATGCCAATCACACAAGCCATTTATCGAGTTATCTATGAAGGTGTCAATATCAAAGAAGCAATCAATGACATCATGAACAACGAATTTAAAGCAGAAAACGAATGGTCTTAGACCCTTATGGAAAGGAACATTATGAAACAAAAAGTCAGAAAAGCAGTCATCCCTGCAGCTGGATTGGGAACTCGTTTCCTCCCTGCAACCAAGGCCTTGGCCAAGGAAATGTTGCCAATCGTAGATAAACCAACCATCCAATTTATCGTTGAAGAAGCCCTCAAATCTGGAATCGAAGATATCTTGGTTGTTACTGGTAAGTCAAAACGTTCCATTGAGGACCATTTTGATTCAAACTTCGAATTGGAATACAACCTCAAAGAAAAAGGGAAAACAGATCTTTTGAAGCTAGTTGATGAAACAACTGGCATGCGCCTACATTTTATCCGCCAAACGCATCCACGTGGTCTCGGCGATGCCGTTTTGCAAGCCAAGGCTTTCGTCGGAAATGAACCTTTTGTCGTGATGCTTGGGGATGACTTGATGGATATCACTAATGAAAAGGCTGTTCCGCTCACCAAACAACTCATGGATGACTATGAACGTACCCACGCGTCTACTATCGCTGTCATGCCTGTCCCTCACGATGAAGTATCTGCCTATGGGGTTATTGCTCCGCAAGGCGAAGGGAAAAACGGCCTTTACAGTGTTGAAACCTTTGTTGAAAAACCTGCTCCAGAGGACGCTCCTAGCGATCTTGCTATTATTGGACGCTACCTCCTCACACCTGAAATTTTCCAAATCCTCGAGAACCAAGCTCCAGGTGCAGGAAATGAAATTCAGCTGACAGATGCGATCGACACCCTCAATAAAACACAACGTGTATTTGCTCGTGAGTTCAAGGGGGCTCGTTACGATGTCGGGGACAAGTTTGGCTTTATGAAAACCTCCATCGACTACGCTCTCAAACACCCACAAGTCAAAGACGACTTGAAAGACTACCTCATCCAACTTGGGAAAGAGTTAGCTGAGGGGAAATAGAAGAAAAACAAAGCTCTTAAATAAGGGCTTTTTTTTGTTGAAGCTTGCAATAAAAAAGCCATCTTTGCAGATGACTTATTGGCAACCGAATCGGTGCTCGCTTTTAACTATTCCCTCTACACATAGCTCATTCCCTTATAGCATAGGAAAACGGCTAGTGCGATAAAAAGTACGGTTGCTCCGATTCGCTGGCTGGTACTATACATCTTTCTCTCCCATTTAACTGGAAAGATGACTGCTAGAAAGGCACCACCTACTGCGCCACCAATATGCCCTGCTAGGCTGATTCCTGGAATCAGAATACTTCCAATGATATTTATCACGAAAAGCGTCAGGTAGGATTGCCCTAACTGCTGAATATAGGGGTTGCGAGTTGCGTAACGCAAGACGATAATCGCAACAAATAGTCCGTAAAGAGAAGTGGAGGCCCCTGCTGCTACAACTTTCGGTGTGAAAGCAAAAACAAAGAGATTGCCCATCATTCCTGATAAGAGATAGAGAAAGAAGAACTGCTTAGAACCGAAAATCTCCTCCACTTGTCGTCCAAGAAAGTAGAGCGAAATCATATTGACAATGAAATGCTCCCATCCAATATGCACAAATATAGCCGAAAAAAGGCGCCAAATCTGCTCAGGGAACAGGCGAATTATTGGTCCATACATAGCTCCAAACTGAAGCAAAGTTTTGGCTTGATCAAAGTTGATACCCGTAGTAATCTGCATCAGTAGAAATACCAAAGCTGTCACTAGGAGGAAAAAACTAGTCACAGGGTAGCGTTTATCGAAGATTTCCTTCATAGATTAGCACCTCCTGAACGGGAATATCATGGTCTTCCGAGTTGAAATCCTGAATTTGACAAGGATAGATTGTACTCATGCTATGCCCAGCAAAATTCTCTAGATAGCGATCGTAATAGCCTCCGCCATATCCAATCCGATAGCCCTCAGTTGTAAAAGCCAAGCCCGGAACATGAATCAAATCAATCTGAGAGGCATCTACCACTTCCAAGTCGCCCTGTGGCTCCAGTAAGCCAAAGGAAGTTTTTACTAACTGCTGCGGATTGTAGACCACAAACTCCATCTGCCCCTTGGGATAGGTTTTGGGTATCAAAACTTTTTTGCCGTCCTTCAGCGCCTGCCCGATTAGTTCCTGCGTTTGAAACTCGTGCGGAAAAGAGAGATAGGTTGCAATGACCTCGGCTTCTTGGTAAAAGGGGTGACTCAAAAATCGTTCTGTTAAAACTCGATCCATAGTATTTTTTTGCTCCTGAGGAATAGCCATCATTTCTTGCAAGACTTGCTTACGTAGTGCTACTTTCATAGACAATACCTCTACTCTGCTACCTTCTTTTTCAGGAAACTAGAGACCGCATCCACTCCAATGGCTAAGGCTTCTTCCTTGGGACTCATCTGAGGGTGATGAAGTGCGTAGGGACTATCGATACCTAGCCAAAACATAACGCCATCTACCTTCGAAAGTAGATAGCCAAAATCCTCACCAGTCATAGCAGGCTTGATATCAATCAGCTCAATCCCATCTTTTTCTTCAAAGAAGTCCATCAGTTCACGCGCCAAGGCTGGATCATTCTCAACGGGTAGGTAGCCCCCTTGCTTAAGCTCCACTTCGACTTCCATATCAAAAGCTGCTGCAACTCCTTCTGCGATTGTTTTGACTCTTTTTTGCACCAAGAGACTCATGTCCTGGGTCAAGGCTCGAATAGTTCCATGCAAAAAGGCTGTGTCCGTGATGACATTGTTGGTTGTTCCAGCTTGGAAAACTCCAAAAGTCACCACCGCTCCCTCGATTGGGTTGACATTACGGCTAACCACTGACTGCACCTGGGTCACAAAGTAACTAGCAGCCACCAAGGCGTCATTGGCTTCATGCGGAAAGGCCGCGTGGCCACCTTTGCCTTTGAAACGAATTTTCACCTCACAAGTCCCTGCAAAGAGTGTATGGGTATTGGTCGCAATCTGACCAACCTTCAAATCCGGACGAACATGGAGTCCATAAAACTGGTCTGGTAGCCAGTCCCCAAAAGCACCGTCTTCATACATAAGCATTCCGCCAGCTTCATTTTCTTCTGCAGGTTGAAAAAGGAAGAGAAGATTGTTCTTGGGTTGCTCCTCAAGGGCGCGCTCAAGACAGCCCAAAGCAATGGTCATATGAAAATCATGTCCACAAGCATGCATGCGACCTTGGTGCTGAGAAGCAAAAGGTAGACCTGTTTGTTCGACAATAGGCAGACCATCAATGTCTGTTCGCCAACCAATGGTTCGCTCTGGCTGACTTCCCTGTAAGTAGACCAAAATACCTGTCCGCCAAGTTCGAACTTGGACAAAGTCCTTGCCCGCAGTCAATTTCTCAATCACATCCAGCAAATAAGCCTGAGTCTCGAACTCCTCCAAGCCAATCTCTGGAATCTGGTGCAAATCTCGTCTAGTCTGAATCAAATCTAACATCTATCTATCCTCCGATATAGCAGAAAGAGGCTGGAAAAAGGGTTCCGCCTCTTTTTTACTTTTACAATTACAAAGTACGAAGCGCATCTTCTAGCGCTGTTTTTTGTTGAGTTTGGGCATCAATCTCTTTGATAATGCGAGCTGGAACACCTGCTACCACCACGTTTTCTGGGACATCTTGGGTAACGATAGCTCCTGCTGCGACAACTGAACCACTGCCGATTTGGACTCCTTCGATAACCACTGCATTAGCCCCGATAAGAACATTGTCTCCGACGCGGACTGGTTCAGCGCTAGCTGGCTCAATCACACCTGCCAAAACTGCACCCGCGCCAACGTGACTGTTTTTCCCAACGATAGCACGGCCACCAAGGATAGCACCCATGTCAATCATGGTTCCTGCACCGATTTCAGCACCGATATTAATAACAGCCCCCATCATGATAACAGCATTGTCACCAATTTCAACCTGGTCACGGATAATAGCACCTGGCTCGATACGAGCGTTGATAGCACGTTTATCTAGCAAGGGAACTGCCGAATTACGAGCATCTTGCTCAACAACATAGTCTTGATTTTCTACTAAACCATCGAGAAGCGGAGCGACGTCCTTCCAGTCTCCAAATAGAACATTCCCTAGTTTGACAACAGAGCTAGGTACAGCAGTTGCGAGTTGTCCCTCAAAGGTTACTTTAACACTGGTTTTCTTTTCAGCATTGGCGATAAATTGGATAATTTCTTGAGCATTCATTTTTGTGGCAGTCATAGGCGCCTCCTGGTTCCTTATAATGATACCTATTCTACCAAAAAAGGCTTCAAATTTGAAGCCTTAAGCACTCGAACAGAACATTTTACCTTTCCTTCGTTTCCTCTATTGATAAGAAAACCATTGGGACGATAATCAAAATCATAGCCAAAGCTAGAAAACCATCCAAAACCATACCTAGAAATAGCACACTTAACAATGCGGAAGATAAAGGTTCGCTGGCACTCACAACTGATACAACTAAAGGTGAGACGAGTAGCACAGCCTTCATCGAAAGGAAAAAAGCAAAAGCCGTTCCAAACACAGCAATAGTAAAACAAATCAAAAGGCTCGTCACATCAAGTTGGAAGGTAATCTGATGAATAGGATAAAGAAAATTGCTAAAAATACCTGCTAGCAACATCCCCCAACCAACAGTCGGCACAAAACCATAGTCACGTGCAAAACGCTGAGGCAGGATAACGTTGAACATAACCCCTACAGCACTGAGGAGTCCAGTGACCAAAGCTAAGGGAGTCATGGATAACTGGGACAAATCTCCTTTTGTGGCCATCAAAAAAACACCTAACATGGCAATCAAAACATAGAGAATGGCTGTGATAGAAGCCTTCTTTTGATAGACGATACGATTATAAAACAAGATAAAAACTGGACTGATAAATTGCAAAATCGTTGCTGTCGTCGCATTCGAATATTCAACACAGAGATAAAAGAAAAACTGCACAGAAAAAATACCTAGAATAGCATAGGCTAAAAAAGGCAGATAATTTTTCTTGTCCCGCCAGATATCCAATAACTGGGTGCGTAACTGAAAGGCTGATAAAACTAAAACCAAACTCCCTGCCACTAGCAAGCGCATGGAAGTGATCCAGCCAGACGACACCTGATAATGGGCGAAAAAATATTCTCCTAAAATACCACAAATTCCCCAAATCAGACCTGACAACAGTGAATATAGAGTTCCCTTAAAAATCTTCTTTTGATACTTATTCATTCTCCTATTGTAACACGAAATGAAAAAAGAAAAAAGTAGCATGAAAAAATATTATTGAATGAATCATGCTACTTTTTTATTCTATCGATTTGATTGATTTGAGCGAGTTGATGAGCTTGTTCCCGAACTACCACTTGAGCTTGGGAGAGTTGGGGTAGGAAGAGTGGGTAAACTTCCTAAAATGCTCTTCCAAGCATTTTGATAATCGGCATCGCTCCCTCCGATGGCAAAACGGTAAGTAGTTACTGGCGCCCCTTCTTTAGTAGCCCAATAGCTCATTACTGTAGAACCTGAAACGGTGACTTCTTTGCCATTGATTGTGACCTTGCCAGGTTTCTCTCCTGTCGATTTGAGGACTTGAGACTTGGTCACGCTTGGATCTAGACTAAAGCGCTCATTTCCCCATATGCCAGGTTCGGCTTGCTGGATAGCATTGACCAAGTGAGCCATATAATTGGCGTTGCGGTAGTGACCTGCTCCTTTAGCTAACGGTCGGTTGTCGTCGTGACCTAACCAGCCACCCAAAGTCAAGCGTGGCGTAGAAAGCATAAGCCACATATTTTCATCTTCATTGGTCGTACCAGTCTTTCCAATCCAGTCTGCGCGAGCTAGGCTTGGATTGATGGAAGCCAAGTCGGTCTGGAAGCTCGAAGTAATTCGAGATGAGATCACCTCGCGAAGCAAACTCTGCATGATGGTCGCTGTCGCTTTCGAATAAACTTGGACAGGTTGACTTTTATGCTCATAAATCACTTGTCCCGTCGTCGATTCGATCTTCGCAATCATATGTTTCTTGTGGTAGACCCCATTATTAGCCAAGGTCTGATACCCATTGGTATGCTGGGCAACTGTAACCTCAATCCCCCCACCCATCGGCAGACTTTCAATACCATATTCTGGGATTTCATAACCCATTTTTTCCATATAACCCTTGACATCGACACCCTTCTCTCGAAGCGTACGATAAGTCCAGTAGGCTGGGATATTCCATGAATAATTGAGGGCCTCTCCTAAGGTCATCATCCCTGTACCAGGACTATTGACATACATGATGGGATTGCCGTTTGCAAAGTTTGTCGGGTAGTTAGACAAGATGCTTGCACTTCCCATCAAACCTTGGTCAATCGCGATACCATAGGCCAGTATAGGCTTAGTGGTTGAAGCTGGAGAACGCTTGGTGTCAATAGCGTGATTATTCTGATTTTCTTGATAATTACGACCACCAACAAAGCCAAGAATAGCTCCCGTTTGGTTGTCCATAAGGACATTTCCTACCTCAGGCTGGCCTGTCGAATCATTTAGCAGATAGCCATAGGTCGCAACCGCATTTTGCATTGCGGCATGCACGTTTTTATTAATGGTAGTGGTAATTTTATAACCACCGTTTTCAATTTCCTTGGTTGCTAGGTCATGATAAGCTTTCTGGATAGACTCATTCTTTAACTCTTGAGCAGAGACATGATCTCTCTCAACTAGATAATCATACATCCGATCGGTAGCTTCTGCCAAGGTTGCAAAGTAAAGATAGTCGCGTGAGCTTCCGTTGACACTACCTGATGGTAGAAAGTCTTGCTTGAAGTCATAATCCTTGTACTTGTCGTAATCTTCCTGGCTCAGAGCACCTGTCCGGTACATATTGTAGAGGACATCCTTGGCACGCTTGATTCCCAAAGCCATATCCTCATCACTCTTCATACTACCATCAGATTCATAAGGGGAGTAACTAATTGGGCTCTGTGGCAATCCTGCGATAAAGGCTGCTTGAGGGACCGTTAGATCCGAAGCCTTAACCCCAAAGATCCCTTCTGCAGCCTGCTGGGCACCTGCAATATTTTGACCTTTATGATTGCGACCAAAAGGAGCAATATTCAGATAGGTTGTCAGAATTTCGTCCTTGCTCATGACGCGCTCCAAGGCAAGAGCATCTATGATTTCTGTCGCCTTACGAGCCAAGGTCGGAGCATCCCCCACTACTTGTTGCTTGATGACCTGCTGGGTCAAGGTCGAACCACCACTAGACGAGCCTAGACCGACAAAGGTTCCCAAGGTCGCACGAATAACGGCCTTAGGCACAACTCCCTTGTGCTCATTGAAATGCTCGTCCTCTGTCGCAATGATAGCCTTCTTGAGATTATCTGAGATAGCCTCCGAAGCGACTGACGTGCGCAATAGATCTCCTTCAATCGAAGCGATGGTACTTCCGTCAACATAGGTAATTTCTGAGATAGAGGCAATATCCTTCACTTGTTTGACCAGTTCTTCTGTTTGCGGAACCTGGGCCTTGTCAAATAGAGCGACTCCATAACCCATAGCCACACCAGCTCCAAAAAGGCCACCGATAAAGGCCAGAATAAAGAGAGTGTTGAAGGTCACTTTAAAAGCACTTAAAATCTTAGCAAAAATAGACCCTACCTTTCTAACGTTGTCAGAAGAAGCTAATTTCTTATCAGTCTTTTTACTTGCTTGTTTTTTCTTCCATTTGGCAGTTAGTTGCTGGAAAAAATGCAGCATTTTTGTTTTTAATTCATCAATTCTTTCTTTCATGAATGTCCTCGCTTTCTCTATTATACCATAAAAGGGAAACTTTCAATAAAATAGCCACTTTCTTCCCTATTCTACTAGGCTATTAATCAAGTTTGTGATACAATAGGTAGAAACAATATTTTATAAAGGAGAAAAGACACATGCACATTTTTGATGAGCTAAAAGAGCGTGGTTTGATTTTTCAAACGACTGATGAAGAAGCTTTGCGCAAAGCCCTAGAAGAAGGTCAAGTTTCTTATTATACCGGCTATGATCCAACTGCTGACAGCCTTCACCTAGGCCACCTTGTCGCAATCTTAACCAGTCGTCGCTTGCAGTTAGCAGGTCACAAACCTTATGCGCTCGTTGGCGGTGCTACAGGTCTCATCGGAGATCCGTCCTTCAAAGATGCTGAGCGTAGTCTCCAAACAAAAGACACAGTGGATGGCTGGGTCAAGTCTATCCAAGGACAACTTTCTCGCTTTCTTGACTTTGAAAACGGTGAAAATAAAGCTGTCATGGTCAACAACTACGACTGGTTTGGCAGCATCAGCTTCATTGACTTCCTCCGTGATGTCGGAAAATACTTTACCGTCAACTACATGATGAGCAAGGAGTCTGTGAAGAAACGGATCGAAACAGGGATTTCTTACACTGAGTTTGCCTACCAAATCATGCAAGGGTACGACTTCTACGTCCTTAACCAAGAGCACAACGTAACACTACAAATCGGTGGTTCTGACCAGTGGGGAAATATGACCGCAGGTACCGAATTGCTTCGTCGTAAGGCTGACAAGACTGGTCACGTTATCACTGTTCCACTCATTACAGATGCAACTGGTAAGAAATTTGGTAAATCAGAAGGAAACGCTGTTTGGCTCAACCCTGAAAAGACTTCTCCATACGAAATGTACCAATTCTGGATGAATGTCATGGACGCTGACGCTGTTCGCTTCTTGAAAATCTTTACCTTCTTGTCACTGGATGAAATTGAAGACATCCGAAAACGATTTGAAGCAGCTCCACACGAACGCTTGGCTCAAAAAGTCTTGGCTCGTGAAGTCGTGACACTTGTTCACGGAGAAGAAGCCTACAAGGAAGCCCTTAACATCACTGAGCAACTCTTTGCAGGAAACATCAAAAACCTTTCTGTCAAAGAACTCAAACAAGGACTTCGTGGAGTGCCAAACTACCAAGTTCAAGCAGACGAAAACCACAACATCGTGGAACTCCTCGTGTCATCTGGTGTGGTTAACTCAAAACGCCAAGCCCGTGAAGATGTTCAAAATGGAGCCATCTACGTCAACGGCGACCGCATCCAAGACCTTGACTATGTCTTAAGCGACGCAGACAAGCTCGAAAACGAACTGACTGTTATCCGTCGTGGGAAGAAAAAATACTTTGTATTGACTTACTAAATTGTTCAACATTTACCTATAAACAAAGGAGTTACCCTCGAGAAAGGTAACTCCTTTTTGCTGTGAATAGTCCCCACCTATCCCTTAATAGACAGGCTACGCAGTACAATGCGTAAGGTTGTTAGATTATGTAAGATAGAGAGATTTGAAGGACTGAGCCAGTTAAACAAGCCAAAGCCAATCAAACTACTATTTACGACAACGGTATCTTGAATATTCTTCTTAATGAGTGTTTGCAAAGATGATGATAGCGAATCCAACTCTTGGAAGAAATCCAAACGATTATCTAACAATAAGATATCACTCATCTGCTTAGAAATATCTGCACTCTCATTCATCACCACACCGATATCTGATAGGGTTAGAGCCGCTGAGTCATTCAATCCATCTCCAACCATCAAAATAGTGTGACCTGCTTTCTGCAGTTCCTCTACTAACTCAAATTTCCCATCAGGTTTCAAGTCTGTATATACCTGATCAAAGGGCAAATCTTTGACTAATTCCTCTGTCCTAACCAAGGTGTCCCCTGTTGCCAGAATCAATTTTTTCCCCTGTGCCTTAAGTTTATCCAAGGCTGTTTTTGCTTCTTTTCTCAAAGGAGTATGAATGCAGAACATTCCAATCAATTCATTCTGATAAGCCAAGAATAAGAGATTGTAGTGACTCTTGTACTCTTCAATTAAAGCATTTTGTTCTGAACTGATATGAATCTGCTCATCCTGCATCAAGACATAATTCCCAATAAGAACTGGTTGGCCATCTATATGAGATTTGATCCCCTTGCTTGCGATATATTGGAGTTTCCCATGCATTTCCTCATGTTCAATCCCCTCTATCTCAGCTTGCTTGACGATGGCATTAGCAATAGGATGATAAATGTGTTCCTCAAGACAGGCACTGATTCTGAGAATATCTTCCTCACTATAGTCTCCAAAAGGTAACACCTTTTCAACTATCGGATAGCTAGTTGTGATTGTTCCCGTCTTATCAAACAAGAAAGTATCAACTTCCAGATATTTCTCCAAAACATCTCCATCCTTAATCACCATTTCACGGTTCAACCCCTCCTTGATAGCTGTCAAATAAGCTACAGGAGTAGAGATTTTCAAAGCGCAGGAGAAATCGACTAATAGGAAAGAAATAGCCTTAGAAAAAGAACCTGTTAATAGGTAAGTTAGCCCAGCCCCCAAGAAATTATATTTGACGACCTTATCCGCCATCTTGATGAAATAGCGTTGTTTCGTTTTCTTGTTTTCTTCAGATTTCTTCATTAACTCAATCAGTTGTAAAATCCGGCTGTTCATCTGATTATCGGTTACACGAATGCGTAACTCTCCAGTTTCTAATACTGTATTTGCACAAACCAAATCAGACTCTCTTTTTTCAACTGGAAAACTCTCTCCCGTCAAGGAACTTTCGTTGACCATACCTAAACCTGAAACTACTTGTCCATCAAACAGAATTTCATTTCCTTGAGATAGGACCAAGACATCTCCTATTTGAACATCGGAACTCTTGATACTAACAACCGTATCGCCCTGTACTAAGAATACGTCGCTCTCTTTTGCAAGAAGGCTTTGTTCTAAATCTGTTGCAGTTTTTTTCAAAGACCACTGATCTAAATGATTCCCCAAATCAAGCATAAACATGATATTGCTAGCTGTCTTGGATTGGTTCATAAACAAGGACAATAAAATCGCCGAACAGTCCAAGACTTCCATCGTTAGTTCCTTACGCGCTAGTGTTTGATAGGCTTCTCTAATATAACCCAAAGCCTGATAACAAGTCCATATATAGCGAATAGGATACGGCACAAAACTACGAAAAAGTACACGCTTAATCGCTGCACCTGAAACAATAGAATAAGCACTCTCTTCTCTACGAATGGGAAGAGTCATCAACTCAGAAACTTTCCCTTTATCAATTCTTTTTAAAAAGGCTTCTGCATTATCTAATACAGAAAAGCCTTCTTTTATGCGTAGAGTAAAGTGCTGTTGATCCATGTAAAACTGGATAGACTCAATCCCCTTTTCATCTCTCGCCAAGGAACGAAGATAGTCTTGAATATCCAAGGTGAGTGAAAAAGAAGATGATAGTCGGATATGTTGGTATCCTCTATGTAGCACTTTAAAAGACATATTATTCTCCTATAAGGCTATCTAATTGCTCTTCTTTTTTCTCTTGCTCGTACAAATATTTGGCATCTTGCAAGACATCGTCTCCATGTTGTTTCACAACAGAAACAGATGCATCTAGCCCGTCTTTCAACTTGTAAGCCTTAGCCAAAGCTTTAGAATAACCTTTTTTAGCTTCCTTACTTGCCAAGATTTTCAAACCAAGGGTACCAAATGCGACACCACCCAAAAAGAGTGATGATTTTTTCGCAACTTTTGCAACGGTTAATACTTCTTTTAACATACTTATTTCCTCCTTATCATTATTATATAGAAATTTAGATATAAAAGCAATTTTATTCTATAAATTGGAGAATTAGTTTTATTTCTACTGAATCTCCCATCTACTTATTTCTAAAGTTGCTTTCATTTGCCTCTTTTGATACACTTAAACTATGAATACAAACCTCAAACCCAAACTTCAGCGTTTTGCTTCTGCGACTGCCTTTTCCTGCCCTATCTGCCAAGAAAATCTGGCCTTGGTAGAGTCTAGCCTCAAGTGTAGCAACCGCCATTCTTTTGATCTGGCAAAATTCGGCTATGTCAACTTGGCTCCGCAAATCAAGCAATCTGCCAACTACGACAAGGAAAACTTCCAAAACCGCCAGCAAATTCTTGAAGCTGGTTTTTATCAGGCTATTTTAGAAGGTATCTCGGACTTACTAACAACTAATCCATCCGCAAAAACAGTCTTGGATATCGGTTGTGGCGAAGGTTTCTACTCTCGCAAGCTCCAAGAAAGTCACTCTGACAAAACCTTTTACGCCTTTGATATTTCAAAAGATTCCGTTCAAATCGCTGCCAAGAGCGAACCAAACTGGGCGGTCAACTGGTTTGTCGGCGACCTGGCTCGTCTTCCTATAAAAGACGCCAGCATGGATATCCTGCTTGATATCTTCTCGCCTGCCAACTATGGGGAATTCCGTCGCGTTTTATCCAAAGACGGTATTTTGATCAAGGTCATCCCAACTGAAAATCACCTCAAAGAAATCCGTCAAATGGTGCAGGACCAGCTGACAAAGAAGGATTATTCCAACCAAGATATCAAAGAACATTTCCAGGAACATTTCAGTATCCAATCTAGTCAGATTGCTTCCTTAACAAAACCTATCTCGGCTGAGCAACGCCAAGCCCTGCTTGCCATGACGCCCTTACTCTTTCACGTTGACCATACCAAGATTGACTGGAGCCAACTGACAGAGATTACCATTGAAGCAGAGATTCTAGTTGGGAAAGCACTGTAATTAAAACTTTCAGATAAGACAAAAACCCGCACCTTCAAGGTACGGGTTTAAATTATGTAATTATTAGTTCAAGTGCCAGATATCTTCGTTGTACTGAGCGATTGTACGGTCAGATGAGAAGAATCCTGCTTTAGAAATGTTGACGATGACTTTATCCAACCATGCGTCACGGTCTTCGTAGTCAGCAAGCATTTGCTCTTTCACTTTGATGTAGTCTTCCAAGTCAAGGAGAGTCATGAACCAGTCTTTGTTGATCAATTCGTTGTAAAGACGTTCCAAGCGTTCTTTCTTGCCTACTGCAAGAACAGCGTCACTCACGATGAAGTCAACTAATGGTTTGATAGCTTTACGAGCGTAGAATTCGCTTGATTTGTAAGCTGCTTTTGCGTAAAGGTCGATAACAGTTTCTGAATCTTCACCGAAGATGTAGATATTTTCGTCGCCAACCAACTCAGCAATTTCCACGTTAGCTCCGTCCATAGTACCAAGAGTCAAAGCTCCGTTCAACATGAATTTCATGTTACCAGTACCTGAAGCTTCTTTAGAAGCAAGTGAGATTTGTTCTGAGATATCACATGCTGGGATGAGGAAGCTTGCTGCAGTAACGTTGTAGTTTTCAACCATAACCACTTGCAAGTGTGGAGCTACTTCTGGATCATTTGCAATCACTTCTGACAAGCAAAGGATCAAGTGAATGATGTCTTGGGCGATTGTGTAGGCAGGAGCTGCTTTACCACCAAAGAAGACTGTGATTGGACGAGCAGGGATGTTACCAGCCTTGATATCAAGGTATTTGTGGATGACATACAAAGCGTTCATTTGTTGGCGTTTGTACTCGTGAAGACGTTTGATTTGGATATCAAAGATAGAGTTTGTATTGATTTCCACACCTTGGTGATCTTTCAAGTGACGAGCCAATTTACGTTTGTTGTGAGCCTTGATGCTTTCCAATTTTTCTTTGACAGCTGCTTTGTCTTCGTAAGACAAGAGTTTTTCAAGCTCATCTGCTTCATGGTGCCATCCCTCTCCAATAATCTCATCCAAGTAGTGAGATAGTCTTGGGTTGGCATGCATGAGCCAACGACGGAATGTGATACCGTTTGTTTTGTTGTTGAATTTTTCTGGGTAGATGTCGTAGAAAGCTTTCAACTCTGAATTCTTCAAGATCTCAGTGTGGAGTGCTGCTACCCCGTTAACACTGTATCCGTAGTGGATATCCATGTGAGCCATGTGTACACGGTCGTTTTCATCAATGATTTGAACAGCTGGGTCTTTGTATTCTGCTTTCACACGACGGTCCAATTCTTTGATGATTGGTACCAAGTGAGGAACCACTTCTTGCAAGAATTCAAGAGGCCATTTTTCAAGGGCTTCAGCAAGGATTGTGTGGTTAGTGTAGGCAGTCATGCTACGAACGATTGAGATTGCTTCATCAAGTTCGATACCACGTGCAGTCAAAAGACGGATCAATTCAGGAATCACCATTGATGGGTGAGTATCGTTGATTTGTACAACTGCATAGTCCGCAAGGTCATGCAAGTTGCTTCCTTTTTCGATTGCTTCGTCGATGATCAATTGTGCACCGTTTGAAACCATGAAGTATTGTTGGAAGATACGGAGCAATTCACCTTGCTTGTCGCTATCGTCTGGGTAAAGGAAGAGAGTCAAGTTGCGAGCGATATCTGTCTTGTCAAAGTTGATACCATCTTCGATGATAGAAGAATCAACTGAATCCAAGTCAAACAAACGCAAGCGGTTTTTAGTAGCTGTCTTGTAACCAGGTACATCGATATCGTAAAGAGTAGATGTCAATGTGAAGTGTGCAAATGGCACTTGGTAGCTACGGCTTGAGCGTACCAACCAGTTTTGCTCTGTCAACCAAGCGTTAGGAATCGTTTCTTGTTGGTTGTTTTTAAGAACTTGTTGGAAAAGACCAAAGTGGTAGTTCAAACCAACACCGTCACCATTCAAACCAAGTGTAGCGATTGAGTCGATAAAGCAGGCTGCCAAACGTCCCAAACCACCGTTACCAAGTGATGGTTCCAATTCTACTTCTTCGATTTCGATCAACTCTTTACCTGCAGCAGCAAGTTCTTTTTTCACATCGTCATAAAGACCAAGGTTAATCAAGTTGTTTGACAAGAGTTTACCGATCAAGAACTCAGCTGAGATGTAGTAAACTTTTTTCTTACCAGTGTTGACTGGTTTTTGGCTGCTTGCAAGTTTGCTGTAGTTGAGAAGAGCAAGGTAAAGCTCTTCATTGCTACATTCTGCAATGGTTTTATTGTAACGCTTTTGTACAAATTCGTTTAATGGTAACATGTTTATGTGTCTCCTGATATTGTCTTATTTCTTTAATTCTACCAAATTTTCATTGATTCGGCGATAAATTGTAGTCAAGTCAAGCAAAGTTTCTTCAACCGCTGGTGTGAGTTGATCTGCTGTCATACGCCATGACCAGTTTCCGCCAAGAGTAGATGGGAAGTTCATACGAGCTGACTCATCTAGTTCTAGCAAGTCTTGCATGGTTGCAATAGCCATGAAGCTAACAGATGAAAATACTGTGCGAAGCATTGCGTGTGGCACTGTTTCGTACTCTTTACGGTTCGTGTAACGAGCCATGTATTCGCGAGTTGGATCGTCGATCTCATTACGGTACCAACCAAGGACCGTATTGTTGTCGTGTGTTCCTGTGTACATAACAGAGTTGGCAGGTGCCAAGTGTGGGCTATCGATACTTTCGTCTTCTGGGTTGAAGGCAAACTGAAGAATCTTCATTCCTGGGAAGCCAGTACGTTCACGTAACTCGATGACTTCATCTGTCATGAAACCAAGGTCTTCTGCGATGATGTTTAGCTCACCAAGTTCTTCTTTAACAGCTGCAAAGAGCTTGTAGCCTGGACCCTTCACCCATTTACCAGGTGCTGCTGTATCGGAACCAGCAGGGATTTCCCAGTAAGATTCGAAACCACGGAAATGGTCGATACGAACGATATCATAGATCTTGAAGCTTTCGCGCAAGCGTTCAACCCACCATTTGTAACCGTCTTTGTCCATCGCTTCCCAGTCATAGATTGGGTTCCCCCAAAGCTGACCAGTGGCAGAAAACTCATCTGGTGGGCATCCTGCGATGCAAGTTGCTTTACCATTGGCATCTGTCTTGAAGAGGTGTGGATTTGCCCACATGTCGCTTGAATCTTCCGCTACGTAGATAGGCATGTCACCAACGATTTCGATGTGGTTATCGTTAGCGTAGGCTTTCAATTTCAACCATTGTTGGAAGAAGAAGTATTGAGTCACACGATGGTAAACCAACTTGTCTGCCAATTTCTCACGGTAGCTTTCAAGTGCTGAAGCTTTACGCGCACGAGCATCTGCATCTGGCCATTCTGTCCAAGCAAGATTGTCAAAATGCTCTTTGATCGCCATATACTCTGCAAAGAGTTCAAGCCATGATTGGTTGTCTTGAGCAAACTTCTCAAAATCTTTGACATCACCCACTTCCAAGAAGCGTTTAACTGCTTTTTCTAAAAGCGGACGACGTGCGTAATAAATCTTCGCATAATCAACTTCAGATGCATCGCTACCAAAGTCAACACCTTCAAGGTCACTAGCTTCGAGCAAGCCTTGTTCTACCAAGA
Source organism: Streptococcus downii (assembly GCF_004353325.1). Classification (NCBI taxonomy): domain Bacteria; kingdom Bacillati; phylum Bacillota; class Bacilli; order Lactobacillales; family Streptococcaceae; genus Streptococcus; species Streptococcus downii. The sequence goes on along the minus strand of NZ_MZNX01000001.1, from coordinate 92,925 downwards.
TATCAAGGTCGATAAAATGCGTATTTCCAGCAAAGGCTGAGAATGATTGGTATGGAGAATCTCCATAGCTTGTTGTCCCGAGAGGGAGGATTTGCCAGTAACGTTGCTTCGTACGAACCAAGAAATCAACGAAATCATAGGCAGTTTGGCCAAATGATCCAATCCCGTATGCTCCTGGCAGAGAAGAGATGTGCATCAACACACCACTTTGACGTTTTTTCATAATAGCACCTCATGTGTTTGTTATAAAACGTTGCGCAATTAAGGCGCAAACGTTTGCGTTAATTTAAGTATAACGCATTTCAAAAACAAATGCAAGCGTTTTTAAAAAATTTTTTTGAATTATTTTAATCAACCAAAACTTGTTCCCATTGATATTTTATGAAATGAGCGAAAAATTTTTTAAAAATTTTCTGATTTAAGATAATTCATTCCAAACTTCTGCTCTATTTTCTGAAAAATCGAGCCGAATTTACGCAATCGTTTCCCTAATATATTTTCAATTCAAAAAAAACAAACATTTTAAGTTCTTTCCTATATATGGGCTTTAACAAATGTTTGAAACCTTAAAATTTTTTTAAAAAATTTCCTAAAAACGCTTGCAACCGTTTTCTGTTTGTGCTATACTAAGTTCGTAAAAGAAAACGTTTGCGTTTTCTCATTAAATTATTTTTGTTATTCTTTAGGAGGAATACACTATGTCATCTAAATTCATGAAGAGCGCTGCTGTGCTCGGAACTGCTACTCTTGCTAGCTTACTTTTGGTAGCTTGCGGAAGCAAAACTGCTGATAAAGCAGCTGATACTAGCTCATCTGAAGCAAAAGAAATCACTTTCTACGTTGAAGACCAATACAAAGCCTACGCTGAAAAAGTTGCTGCAGCTTATGAAAAAGAATCAGGTACAAAAGTTAACATCAAATCAGGTGACCAACTTGGTGGACTTGACAAACTTTCACTTGACAACCAATCAGGTCAAGCTGCTGACGTTATGATGGCTCCATACGACCGTGTAGGTAGCCTTGGTACTGACGGACAACTTTCAGAAGTTACTTTGAGCGACGGCGCTAAAACAGATGATAAAACTAAATCTCTTGTAACAGCTGCTGACGGTAAAGTTTACGGTGCTCCTGCCGTTATCGAGTCACTTGTTATGTACTACAACAAAGACTTGCTTAAAGAAGCTCCAAAAACTTTTGCTGAATTAGAAGAACTTGCTAAAGACAGCAAATACGCTTTCGCTGGTGAAGATGGCAAAACTACTGCATTCCTAGCTGACTGGACAAACTTCTACTACGCATACGGACTCCTTGCTGGTAACGGTGGTTACGTATTCGGACAAAACGGTAAAGACGCTAAAGACATCGGTCTTGCAAACGACGGTTCTATCACTGGTGTCAACTACGCTAAATCTTGGTATGAAAAATGGCCTAAAGGTATGCAAGATACTGAAGGTGCTGCAAACTTGATCCAAACTCAATTCCAAGAAGGTAAAACAGCTGCTATCATCGATGGACCTTGGAAAGCTCAAGCATTCAAAGATGCTAAAGTAAACTACGGTGTTGCTACTATTCCAACTCTTCCAAATGGTAAAGAATACACACCATTCGGTGGTGGTAAAGCTTGGATCATCCCATCAAGCACTAAGAACCTTGAAGCTGCACAAAAATTTGTAGACTTCCTTGTTTCAACTGAACAACAAAAAGCATTCTACGATGCAACTAACGAAATCCCAGCTAACACTGAAGCTCGTTCATACGCTGAAGGTAAAAACGATGAGTTGACAACAGCTGTTATCAAACAGTTCAAGAACGCTCAACCAATGCCAAACATTTCTCAAATGTCAGCTGTTTGGGATCCAGCTAAAACAATGCTCTTTGACGCTGTAAGTGGTAAAAAAGATGCTAAGACAGCTGCTAACGATGCTGTAACATTGATCAAAGAAACAATCAAACAAAAATTTGGTGAATAATTGAATTCGTTACAAGGGGGGAGAATACAGATCCCCCTTTGATTTTATAAATTTACGAATGATTGCAGTTGCCTATCTAGCGATTGGAGACAAACTTCAATCTCGTATCCTATGAAAGGAGTATTCATGGAAAACCAACAACCTAGCAAAGCAGCCTTGCTTTCAGTGATTCCTGGGTTAGGACAGATTTACAATAAACAAAAGGCGAAAGGTTTTATCTTCCTTGGTGTAACTATCGTATTTGTTCTTTATTTCCTAGCACTTGCAGCCCCTGAATTGCACAATTTGATCACTCTTGGTGACAAGCCAGGTCGTGATAATTCCCTCTTTATGCTGATTCGTGGTGCCTTCCATTTAATCTTTGTAGTCGTTTATGTGCTCTTTTATTTCTCAAATATTAAAGATGCACATACAATCGCAAAACGTATTAACAATGGAATTCCTGTCCCACGTACTTTTAAAGATATGATCAAAGGTATTTATGAGAATGGTTTCCCTTACCTCTTGATCATCCCATCTTACGTCGCTATGACATTTGCGATTATCTTCCCAGTTATCGTAACCTTGATGATTGCCTTTACCAACTATGACTTCCAACACTTGCCACCAAACAAATTGTTGGACTGGGTTGGTTTAACTAACTTTACAAACATCTGGAGCTTAAGTACCTTCCGTTCAGCCTTCGGTGCAGTTCTTTCTTGGACCATCATCTGGGCCTTGTCTGCTTCTACTTTGCAGATTGTGATTGGTATCTTCACAGCAATCATTGCTAACCAACCATTTATCAAAGGAAAACGTATCTTTGGTGTTATTTTCCTTCTTCCTTGGGCTGTTCCAGCCTTCATCACTATCTTGACATTCTCAAACATGTTTAACGATAGTGTCGGAGCGATCAACACTCAAGTATTGCCTATCTTGGCTAAGGTCCTTCCTTTCCTTGACGGAGCGCTTATCCCTTGGAAAACAGACCCAACTTGGACTAAGATTGCCTTGATTATGATGCAAGGTTGGCTAGGATTCCCATACATCTACGTTTTGACTTTGGGTATCTTGCAGTCGATTCCTAACGACCTCTACGAAGCGGCTTACATCGATGGTGCCAATGCTTGGCAAAAATTCCGCAACATCACTTTCCCTATGATTTTGGCTGTTGCAGCACCAACATTGATCAGCCAATACACCTTCAACTTTAACAACTTCTCTATCATGTACCTCTTCAACGGCGGAGGTCCTGGTAGCGTTGGTGGTGGAGCCGGTTCAACTGATATCTTGATCTCATGGATTTATCGTTTGACAACAGGTACATCTCCTCAATACTCTATGGCGGCAGCTGTTACCTTGATCATCTCTATCATTGTCATCTCTATCTCTATGATCGCATTCAAGAAACTACACGCATTTGATATGGAGGACGTCTAAGATGAATAACTCAATCAAACTCAAACGTAGACTGACTCAAACCCTCACTTACCTCTACTTGATTGGTCTTTCAATCGTGATTATTTATCCACTTTTGATCACCATTATGTCAGCCTTCAAGACTGGTAACGTCGTAGCTTTTAAACTAGATGCTAACGTCGACTTTAGCTTTGCCAACTTCCAAGGGCTCTTCACTGAAACCTTGTACGGCACTTGGTACCTCAACACTTTGATTATCGCCTTGATTACCATGGCTGTTCAAACAAGTATCATCGTACTTGCTGGTTATGCCTACAGCCGTTACAACTTCTTGGCTCGTAAACAAAGTTTGGTCTTCTTCTTGATCATCCAAATGGTGCCAACTATGGCCGCTTTGACAGCCTTCTTCGTTATGGCCCTTATGTTGAATGCGCTTAACCAAAGCTGGTTCCTCATCTTCCTTTATGTTGGTGGAGGTATTCCGATGAATGCTTGGTTGATGAAAGGCTACTTCGACACAGTACCGATGTCTCTTGATGAATCAGCAAAACTAGATGGTGCAGGACACTTCCGTCGCTTCTGGCAAATTGTTCTCCCACTCGTTCGCCCAATGGTGGCTGTACAAGCGCTCTGGGCCTTCATGGGACCTTTCGGAGACTATATCCTCTCTAGTTTCTTGCTTCGTGAGAAAGAATACTTTACAGTTGCCGTTGGTCTACAGACCTTTGTCAGCAATGTGAAAAACTTGAAGATTGCCTACTTCTCAGCAGGTGCTATCCTCATCGCCCTTCCAATCTGTATTCTCTTCTTCTTCCTACAAAAGAACTTTGTTTCAGGACTTACAAGTGGTGGCGACAAGGGATAATTTATCCCCGCCACCCTTTTTCATTTTGATCTTGTTTCTAAAGTTGAAAGATTAGACACAAGACCGCAAATAGTAGCAAAATCAGCTTTTCAGTAAGCAATTTATCTACTAGACTTGAAATAAAGCACATTTCTCTATATAATAATACTCATATAGAAAACACCTTTTAGAAAGATACAAATGCTTCCATATCCATTTTCATATTTTTCAAGTATTTGGGGATTTCGTAAGCCCCTGTCAAAACGTTTTGGACTCAACTGGTTTCAACTCCTCTTTACTAGCATTTTCCTCATCAGCTTGTCCATGATTCCAATTGCCATTCAAAACAGCTCACAGGAAACGTATCCACTGGATACCTTTATCGATAATGTCTACACTCCACTGACAGATGAAGCCATCATGGACTTGTCAGAGAATGCACAAATCATTGATGGAAAGCTGAACTACTCAGGCACTAAGAATCAGCAGCCTTCTCTTTTGATTGGCCCGAGCCAAAACAAAGAATTGCCAAAGGACTTGCAACTTCATTTTGATACGGAAGAACTCGTCATCAGTAAGGAAAGTAAGGAACTGACTCGCATTCGCTACCACGCGATTCAAACGGAGAGTTTCCAGAGTAAGGAAGATCTAACCCAGGCCATTTCTAAAGATTGGTACCAACAAAATCGGGTCTATATCAGTCTCTTTCTCGTTCTTGGTGCTAGCTTCCTCTTTGGATTGAATTTCTTCATTGTCTCCCTTGGAGCTAGTCTTCTCCTTTATATCACCAAAAAATCACGCCTCTTTTCATTTAGGAGCTTTAAAGAGTGCTACCATTTTATCTTGAACTGTTTAGGATTTCCCACTCTGATTACGCTTATTTTGGGACTTTTTGGCCAAAATATGACAACCCTTATCACTGTACAAAACATTCTTTTTGTTCTGTATCTGGTCACTATTTTTTACAAGACACATTTCCGTGATCCAGATTATCATAAATAGGAGATTTTTATGCCCGTTACGATTAAAGATGTGGCCAAGGCTGCAGGTGTCTCACCTTCAACCGTAACCCGCGTCATTCAAAATAAATCAACGATTAGTGATGAAACCAAAAAACGAGTTCGCAAGGCTATGAAGGAACTCAACTACCATCCCAATCTCAATGCTCGTAGTCTAGTTAGTAGCTATACTCAAGTTATCGGCCTGGTGCTTCCTGACGACTCAGATGCCTTTTACCAAAATCCTTTCTTCCCATCTGTCCTACGAGGGATCGCCCAAGTCGCATCTGAAAACCACTACGCTATTCAGATTGCAACGGGGAAAGATGAAAAAGAACGTCTCAATGCCATTTCTCAGATGGTTTATGGTAAGCGTGTTGATGGTTTGATTTTCCTCTACGCTGAAGAAGAAGATCCTCTAGTCAAACTAGTAGCGGATGAGCAGTTCCCTTTCCTCATTCTCGGAAAATCCACTTCACCCTTTATCCCTCTTGTCGATAATGACAATGTCCAGGCAGGTTTTGATGCGACAGAATATTTCATCAAAAAAGGATGCAAGCGAATTGCCTTCATCGGAGGAACCAAAAAACTTTTCGTAACACAAGATCGTCTAATGGGTTATGAGTTAGCTCTTAAACAATACCAACTTCCTATTGATCCCAATCTGACCTACTTTGCGACCGAATTTCTTGAAGATAATGGTTATCGCTTTAGTAAACTTCTCTTCGAACATGATCCAAATATTGATGCTATTATTACTATTGATAGCCTTCTTGCTGCAGGGGTCTGTGATTACATCGCAAAACACCAACTGGATGTCCCTGTCCTCAGCTTTGACTCGGTCAACCCTAAACTGAACTTGGCAGCCTATGTGGATATCAATAGTTTAGAACTCGGGCGCGTTTCCTTTGAAACCATTCTCCAGATCATCAACGATGCTAAAAACAATAAACAGATTTGTTACCGCCAGTTGATTGGACACAAAATTATCGAAAAATAAAGACCAGCCCCAAGGCTGGTCTTTTGAGTATTATTAATTGTCTGTTTCTACGAATCGTCCTAGGATGTGGACATTTTCGGATACAGAGACAAAGGCTGTCGGATCGACCTGTTTCATGATGTGTTTAAAATCATTAAACTCTGCTCGTGTGATAACTGTAATCAAGACTGCTTTTCTCTCATGATTATAGGTTCCTTCTGCATCGTGGATCATGGTTGCTCCGCGGTGCAATTTTTTATGGATTTTTGCAATTACCTTGTCAGGATTATTGGTCACAATCATGGCCTGCATGCGTTTTTGCTTGGTAAAGACCGCGTCTGTCACACGACTGGAGACAAAGATAGTAATCATGGAGTAGAGGGCGTATTTCCAACCAAAGGTCAATCCTGCTATCAGCATGATGGTTCCATTTACTAGGAAAGAAATACTACCGACATTCTTACCCGTTTTCTTTCGAATGGTCAGACTGACGATATCTGTACCTCCGCTAGAAATATTGTTACGGAGCGCAAAACCAATCCCCAAGCCCATGACAACACCCCCAAAAAGAGCATTGATAATGGGATCCTCTGTCAAGGTCACAACTGGTACAAGCTGGATAAAGAGGGAACTCATGGATACTGTGATAAAGGTAAAGATTGTAAACTTATGCCCAATCTGATACCAAGCCAAAATCATCAACGGAAAATTGATAGCATAAAAGGTTAGCGATATCGGAATGTAAAAACCAAACCAGTGATTACTCAAGGCAGAGATAATCTGTGCCAGACCTGTCGCACCACTGGAGTAAACGTGTCCTGGTTGAAAAAAGAAATTGACTGCTACCGCTGACAGAAAGCCATAAACCAGAGAAGCCGATACTTTCTCATCATATTTTTCCCGAGAGATACTTTGTAAAACTCGTAAGATTTTTATCTGATAAGCAAAGCGGCGCAGATAATAGCGCCACCGCTTAATTCGTTTTGCTTGTTTCATCTTCTTCTACTTGTAAGCTGAGTTCCTCTAGTTGTTTGAGAGCGACTGTTGATGGAGCTTGAGTCATTGGGTCGGTTGCCTTATTGTTCTTAGGAAAGGCAATGACTTCACGGATATTTTCTTCTCCTGCTAAGAGCATCACAAAACGATCAAGTCCAATAGCCAAGCCACCATGTGGTGGGAAACCATAGTCCATGGCTTCAAGAAGGAAGCCAAACTGGTCATTGGCTTCTTCAGCTGAGAAACCAAGAGCCTTAAACATGCGTTCTTGAAGGTCTTTTTGGTTGATACGAAGACTACCACCACCAAGCTCATAACCATTCAAGACGATATCGTAAGCAATGGCACGAACCTTAGCCAAATCACCTTCTAATTCGTGAGCTGTTTCTTCCTGTGGAAGAGTAAACGGATGGTGGGCACTCATGTAGCGGCCTTCTTCTTCAGACCATTCAAACATTGGCCAATCAACCACCCAAAGGAAGTTGAATTTATCGTTATCAATCAAGTCAAACTCTTTGGCGATACGGCCACGAAGGGCGCCTAGTGTTGCATTGGCCACTTCAAGCGTATCCGCCACAAATAGAACCAAATCCTTATCTTCAAGACCAAGTGCTGCAGTCAAATCTGCTTGGATCCCAGTCAAGAACTTGGCAACTGGTCCATTTAATTCTCCATCAACTACCTTGACCCAAGCAAGACCTTTGGCTCCGTACTGTTTGGCTACTTCGGTCATCTTGTCGATGTCTTTACGTGAGTAGTTATCTGCAGCTCCTTTGACCACAATAGCTTTAACGGCAGGTGCTTCTGAGAAGACTTTGAAATCAACACCCTTGACTACTTCTGTCAAGTCCTGAAGCAACATGTCAAAACGGGTATCAGGTTTGTCAGAACCGTAAAGAGCCATTGCGTCATCATACTTCATACGAGGAAATGGAAGCGTCACGTCGATGCCTTTTGTTTCTTTCATCACGCGTGCAATCAAGCCTTCTGTAATATCTTGGATCTCCTGCTCCGTAAGGAAGGATGTTTCCAAGTCGACCTGAGTGAACTCAGGCTGGCGGTCACCACGCAAGTCCTCGTCACGGAAACATTTGACGATTTGGTAATAACGGTCAAAACCAGCATTCATCAACAACTGTTTTGTAATCTGTGGGCTCTGAGGAAGAGCGTAGAAATGCCCTTTATTGACACGAGATGGCACCAAATAGTCACGTGCCCCTTCTGGCGTTGATTTAGAAAGGAATGGCGTCTCCACATCGATAAACTCCAACTCATCCAAGTAGTTACGGATTGAGTGGGTCACCTTGGCACGAAGCTTAAGGTTTTCTAGCATTTCTGGACGACGAAGGTCAAGGTAACGGTAACGCAAACGTGTATCGTCATTGGCCTCAATCCCATCTTTAATCTCAAAAGGCGTTGTTTTAGCTGTATTAAGCACTGTCAAAGCTGTCACGTTTAACTCAACCGCACCAGTCGGCAATTTATCATTGGCTTGCTCACGCGCAACGACTTGACCAGTCACCTCGATAACAAATTCGCTACGAAGGCTTTCAGCTGTTGCCATAACCTCTGCAGATACTTTTTCAGGGTTGATAACCAACTGCATGATTCCTTCACGGTCACGAAGGTCGATAAAGATCAAACCACCAAGGTCACGACGACGGCTAACCCAGCCTTTCAAGGTCATTTCTTGTCCGATGTGTTCCTCACGAACACGACCAGCATACATACTACGTTTCATGTTTTCTCTCCTCTTTTATTCTGTTACTATTTTACCATAAAAGCGCAGGCACTTCATGAAAATCAGCAGAAAAGTTTGATTGTCTTTAGTAATCAAAACAAACAGACAAAAAATCCGATGAAAACGTCATCGGATTCTCTGATTATGATTCTTAACCTTTTTTACGCTTTTCAGCAATCTCAGCTGCCTTTTTAGGTAGAACAATCTCCGTCGCATAAGCTGTCGCAAAACGCAAGACACCTGCAATAGGCGCAAAGACAACCGCTAGATAGTTGTAAAAGAAGTCGCCTTTAAAGGCATAGGCAAGTGCCCCGATGATAAAGAAGAGAACGACCGCCTGTATCACTGCTAATAAAATTACTCGTTTCATGTGACCTCCTGACTCTATTATAGCATGAGTATCATCAAAAAGCCGATTAAATTATTCAAAGCGTGGAGAGAAATGCTGTAAAGAAGACCTTTTCGGTTCACATAAGCTAGACCCAAACTCAATCCCAGACTGGCATAAACTAAAAACTGTTGCAAAGTCCCTGGAAAATGAATCAAGGCAAAAAGCACACTCGATACGAGGAGAAACAGAGCTGTCTGTTTGCCGTTGTTCTGCTTAGGAAAGAGATAGCGCGCTAACATCCCTCTAAAGATGAGTTCTTCCGTCAGAGGAGCAAAGACCACTACCATAAAGAAACCAAATACAGGCTGAGCCACTGTCAGTTGAGATACGATTTGTTGATTGACTGACGGATCTTCTGGCAAAAAGAACTGGGCTGTAATCGCCACTAGCAAAACCAGAGTAGGCAACCAAATATAACGATTAAAAATCGTCGTCTGGATGCTAACCTTTTCTGTCTGATACCATCTGTAAACTCCATAAACATAGGCCCCTGACAGGACGATATAGAGTGGCAAGACTCCAAAGATTGAAGCCCCTAGGTCAAGCGCTGATAAAGCCATACTCTGAACCAGACCATAGCCAAAGTAAAAGGATAGAATAGCTAGAAGAAACCAGCCAAGATTTTTAAGTAGTTTCATAAAAGACTCCTATTTGAAATAGCGTTTCACCATAGGTAACTGCATCACATTGATATAAATATGGATAGCTCCGACAAGCAATAAGGCGAGTAACTGAATCTCTCCTGTCAGTAAGGAAAAGAGATCAATTAGAATGTAGAGACCTGGCAAGACATAGTTATTTAATTGGAATAAAATCCGAAAACTCTGTTCCAAATTAGCTTGGCGCTCCCCTTCATCGTAAGAATTGATATAGTCCAAGACATCCTTTGGTGTAGAGAAAAATGCCAAATCAAACTGACGAACAATCGAAATGGTTTTATAAAGATATTTTTGAGCATTGAAAACCAACACTAATGCCAAAAAAGAAAGAGATAAGGTTAGATTGCTTCTATTTAGTACAATCTCTTCACTTACTGAAATGAAGAAAGCCAATAAAATCGCTACGCTTGCAATATTAAAAGCAATGGTTCCAAACTCGAGATTCCGATACATTTGCACATAATAGGTTTCATTCAGATCATCATCCATTTCCTCTTGATACAAGGAGTGAAATTTTCTGCTTTTCTTTAAGAAATTGAACGTCAAAAGAATGCTAATGAAACCTATCAGTAAACAAATAGCTGATATCCAGGGTATCAAGACTTTTACATCTAACATAATTCCGTGGGATTCGGCACGTGCCTTAAAAATCCCTATAAACATGCCCAAGAAACCTCCAAAGACAACAGCTGCTAAAAACAATAATAATCCACGTTTCTTTTTCATATTCACCCTCCCTCTAAACTAAGCCAGCCAACCACTGACCAAAGGCTTTACCTGATTCAAAAATAGCTGTCAAGCCTTCTGTTCCAAGTGACACCAAAATCAAACAAACAGCAAGTAAGAGAATAGCTTGGTTTCTAGCTTTTTTTGCTCCATCCCCCAAGGGTTCATTGCCAAGCCAACCTGCTAGATAAGCATAGGCTGTAACTGTTAAAATACCAATCTCTGTAGAAGAGAGAAACAACAAAACTGTCACCAAACGAACGATATTGGCTTGAATGTTAAAATAATTTCCTAAACCTGCACAAACACCTGCAAGTGCTTTGTGTTCAGTATCGACTTGAAAACCCGCTGAAAACTCTTTCATAACTTTTCTCCTTTTTCACTTGCTAGATTTTTGAATTTCTTTTCAATCCAGTCAACTACTGGGATGAGAGCAAAGTAGGCCCAAACAAATTGGTCGCTTTGATATGGATTAAACCAGCCTAGGTCCATCCCAATCAGTAGAAATACGCTGACTAATAGAGCTATGGCAACTACATAATAGATTACTTTATACTTGTTCATCATTTTTCTCCTTTTTCTTCAACCGATTGAAAATGGACAAGAGGACTAAATTAATCCAAAACAAATACTTACTTTCAACAAAATAGAACCAACCCAGTAATGTTCCAATCATAGCAAAAGCATTCACAATAAAGGCAAAAACACTCATATAATAAATTACTTTATACTTGTTCATCACTCGTCCTCCTCTATACGAAATACCGACTCGACTGGTTCATTGAATATCTGTGAAATCTTCAGGGCAATCACAATGGACGGGGTGTATTCGTCCCGTTCTAGTAGGCTAATGGTCTGTCTGGAAACTCCTGCTAACTTGGCCAGTTCGGTTTGATTGAGACCATCGCGAGCCCGAAGCTCTTTTAAACGATTTTTAAGCATTCCTTTCTCCTTTACTCTTAACTTGCTTACATTGTAACACATCCTTTTCTTTTTGACAAGTATATTTGTCAAAAAGTTTAAGATTTTTGTCGTTTTGCAAAAGAAAAAGGTCAGGAGTAAGGTCCTGACCAGTTTTTCTACTATTAAAAGCCTAATTTTTCAAATATTTCTGAAAAGTTTTGGCTAATGGTCTCAAGTGATACTTGAACTTCTTCTCGAGTTTGGTTGTTCTTGACTGTCACTTGTCCGCTTTCGACTTCGCTCTCTCCGAGAGTGATGAGGGTCTTAGCAGCAAAGACATCGGCTGACTTGAACTGAGCTTTGAGCTTCCGATTAAGGTAATCACGCTCTGCTTTAAAACCTTGTTGGCGAAGGGCTTGTACCAATTCCAAGGCCTTGACATTTGCTCCTTCACCCAAGACTGCGATATAAACATCTAGGGCGTTTTCAATAGGAAGGGCCACACCTTGCTTTTCAAGGATAAGAAGCAGGCGCTCTACACCAAGTCCAAATCCAAATCCAGCAGTTTCAGGACCACCAAAGTAGGCAACCAAACCATCGTAGCGACCACCCGCACAGACCGTCAAGTTATTGCCCTCGATCTCAGTGATAAACTCGAAAATCGTGTGGTTGTAGTAGTCCAGACCACGCACCATATTGGTATCAATGATGTAATCTACTCTAAGATTTTCCAACATTTGACGCACAGCATCAAAGTGAGCTTGGCTTTCTTCATCAAGGAAGTCCAATATAGACGGCGCATTTTCTACTGCCACCTTGTCTTCTTTTTCCTTAGAGTCCAAGACACGGAGAGGATTTTCCTCCAAACGACGTTGGCTATCCTTAGACAAGGTCTCCTTGAGCGGTGTCAAATAGTCGATCAAGGCTTGACGGTAGGCTGCACGGCTCTCAGGATTTCCGAGAGTGTTGAGGTGTAGTTTGACACCTTGAATGCCGATTTCTTTCAAGAAATGAGCTGCCATAGCGATGGTTTCCACATCGGTAGCTGGATTGCTAGAGCCAAAGCACTCGACACCAATCTGGTGGAACTGGCGCAAACGACCTGCCTGTGGACGCTCATAACGGAACATAGGGCCCATGTAGTAGAACTTACTTGGCTTTTGCACTTCTGGGGCGAAGAGTTTATTTTCCACATAGGAACGAACAACGGGCGCAGTTCCTTCTGGACGGAGGGTAATATGGCGATCACCCTTGTCATAAAAATCGTACATTTCCTTGGTTACGATATCGGTTGTATCCCCGACAGAGCGACTGATAACCTCGTAATGCTCAAAAATAGGCGTACGCACTTCTGCGTAGTTATAGCGCTTGAAAATCTCACGGGCAAAGCCCTCAACGTACTGCCACTTGGCAGACTCAGCAGGTAGAATATCCTGTGTTCCTTTTGGTTTTTGTAATTTCATAGGGAATCCTCTTTAAACTTAATAGTCTTATTTTACCATAAATAGAGGGATTAAAACAGTGAGAGGAGAAAATCGCAAGAGAGTCTTTTCAGAAAATTCATCAAAAACTTGCCAAATTGTCAGAATTATGAGAAAATAGAGGATATTTATCACGTGGAGGGACTGTAATGAGAGAGGATATCAAAATCAATGACCGTGCTTTGGCCTTGCAAGACCAAATTATCGAAAAACTAGAGAAGGTTTTTGATACAGATGTGGAATTGGATGTTTACAATCTAGGACTGATTTATGAAATCAATCTGGATGAAACGGGTCTCTGCAAGATTGTCATGACCTTCACTGACACCGCCTGCGATTGCGCCGAAAGCCTGCCTATCGAAATCGTTGCAGGTCTAAAACAAATCGAGGGTATCGAAGATGTCAAGGTTGAAGTTACCTGGTCTCCCGCTTGGAAGATTACACGAATCAGTCGCTACGGCCGTATTGCCCTTGGACTGCCACCTCGTTAATGAGGCAAATCACTTTTGAAGTTAAAAAGAAGCAAGCCGAAAATGGCTTGCTTTTTGAGTTTATTTTTTACCTGACTTGTCCATATTCCAGAAGTCTGTCACAGCTCCGCGAGAAGCGGATGATACGATGTGGGCATATTTACCGAGGACACCACGGCTATAGAGTGGTGGCAAGGTTGTTTCTGCCTTGCGTTTTTCAAGTTCTTCTTCGGATACAGCCATAGAAATTTCTTTAGTATCTTGATCTACCGTAACGATATCGCCTGTACGGAGGTAGGCAATCGGTCCACCATCCTGAGCTTCAGGTGCGATATGTCCAACAACCAGACCATAAGTACCACCAGAGAAGCGTCCGTCTGTCAAGAGGGCAACCTTGTCTCCTTGACCTTTACCAACGATCATGGATGAAAGTGAGAGCATCTCAGGCATACCAGGACCACCCTTAGGTCCAACAAAACGAACAACGACAACATCGCCATCAACGATTTCATCTGTCAGAACGGCCTGAATCGCATCTTCTTCTGAGTCAAAGACCTTAGCAGGTCCAACGTGACGACGCACTTTAACACCTGATACCTTGGCAACCGCACCGTCAGGGGCAAGGTTCCCGTTCAAGATGATAAGCGGACCGTCTGCACGTTTTGGATTTTCAAGTGGCATAATGACTTTTTGGCCTGGTGTAAGGTCTGCAAAGTCAGCCAAGTTTTCAGCGACTGTCTTACCAGTACATGTGATGCGGTCGCCATGAAGGAAACCATTTGCCAAGAGGTATTTCATAACCGCAGGCACACCACCGACTTCATAGAGGTCTTGAAAGACATACTGACCAGATGGTTTCAAGTCGGCCAAGTGAGGCACACGTTCTTGGATTGTATTGAAGTCCTCAAGGGACAAATCAACATTAGCCGCATGGGCAATAGCAAGCAAGTGAAGAGTGGCATTTGTAGAACCACCGAGAGCCATAGTTACAGTGATGGCATCTTCAAAGGCTTCACGAGTCAAGATATCAGATGGTTTGAGACCAAGCTCCAGCATCTTAACAACAGCACGTCCTGCTGCTTCGATATCTTCTTTCTTGTCAGCTGATTCAGCTGGGTGAGATGAAGAGCCTGGCAAGCTCATCCCTAGAACTTCGATAGCAGTCGCCATGGTATTAGCTGTGTACATACCACCACAACCACCAGGGCCAGGACAGGCATTACATTCAAGACGTTTCACGTCCTCAGCTGTCATGTCACCGTGGTTCCATTTTCCGATTCCCTCAAAGACAGAAACCAAGTCAATGTCTTTGCCATCAAGATTTCCCGGTGCAATGGTTCCACCATAGGCGAAAATAGCTGGAATATCCATATTGGCAATGGCAATCATAGAACCAGGCATGTTCTTGTCACAGCCACCGATAGCGACAAAGGCATCCACGTTGTGACCACCCATCGCAGCCTCAATAGAGTCCGCAATGATATCACGAGATGTCAAAGAGAAACGCATACCAGGCGTTCCCATGGCAATCCCGTCGGCTACCGTAATGGTTCCAAACTGCACAGGCCAAGCACCAGCAGATTTAACACCTTCTTTAGCCAATTTCCCAAAGTCATGCAAGTGAATATTACACGGTGTGTTTTCCGCCCAAGTCGAAATGACCCCAACAATCGGTGTTTCAAAGTCCTTATCTGTCATACCAGTCGCACGAAGCATGGCACGGTTAGGTGATTTTACCATGCTGTCATAAACGCTACTGCGGTGACGTGTATCTAATTCTGTCATTTGTTCCCTCCCATTTCAGTTTTTACCATTATAGCACAATTTCCGCATGAAGAACAGAATAAAATTCTTGAATTTTCAGAAAATTTCGATTACTAGCTTCTAATTTTTTTATCTTTTTTTGTCAAGTAACTTTACTTTACAAAAAAAATGTGTTATCCTAGTATGGTTGATGAAAATCACTAGATTGAATCGAATTTAAATACCTAAAGGAGAAAAGAAAATGGCAGTACCTGCACGTCGCACCTCAAAAGCGAAGAAAAACAAACGTCGTACACACTACAAAGTAACAGCTCCATCTGTAAACTTTGACGAAACTACTGGAGATTACTCACGTTCTCACCGCGTATCACTTAAAGGATACTACAAAGGACGTAAAATCGCTAAAGCTGCATCAGCTGAATAATAGAAGGGAGATACCATGCGCGTAAATATCACACTTGAACACAAAGAATCTGGTGAACGCTTGTACCTTACTTCTAAAAACAAACGTAACACTCCAGACCGTCTTCAATTGAAGAAATACTCACCAAAACTTCGCAAGCACGTAGTGTTTACAGAAGTTAAGTAGGGGTTCAATACGAATCAATACATAAGAAAAACGCTGATTTAAAGCGTTTTTTCTTTTTGCCAAATGCGATATATTGCACTGTATTTCAATCCAAACTCTACCTTTTTCTCTACCTTTTTTCTTAAGACCTGGTTTGGAAAGTATGAATTTCAGTTGGACTAAAAACAGCGTAATATCAAGACTTTTCTCCGCTTTTATAAAAGCGTTTTTCCAATCAAATTCAACTAATTTTATCTAAATGGTGTGGATTTTACCCCCAAAATTACAGAGAATGGAGCTGATAAACACTAAACGTTCACACCATTAGTTAAATGATTTTTTTCATCATTTTTCTTAGATGATAGAACTTCTAATTTATTTCTTATTCAAGCAAAAACAACCTGCTATAAGTAAGAAAGAGGAAGATACAAGAAAAACACGGCGTAAAAACCGATTCAGTTCATTGTCCTCAATCCTTGTCTGCTTCATTTTCTTTTACGAGATCGTTTTGTGAATCTTTTTCAGAGAGTTTTTGATCAATATACTTGTCAATGTTTTCATAAAATTCCTTGGTCGCTTCACTATCTAATGTTGGCGAGTTCTGAACTTGATTCACTTTCAATTGAACAGATTGAATACCGTAAGAGGCTTGTTTTTGGTGGAGTGTTTCTAATTCTTCTTCTGAAATCGGATCTCCAACAACCGTCAAGACCAATTCATTGTTACTTGACTTGTAGACTTGATTAATAACCGTATAATTGGCGAACTCTTTTCCTACAAACTGTTTGATCCCTTCTTTGCGCGCTTGTTCTATTGTCAGAGTAACTGCCGAATAGCTAGCTGGAAGAATCAACAATACAATCAAAGAAATCAAGCCAATTCTCATTTTAATGCTCAGCTCTTTAAATGAAGTTAAAGGAGATTTTCTCATCAAAATTCTTGTTCCAACAATGTTGGCTAGCATGATAAAGACACAGTTGATCAAGAAAAGATAGAGAGCCCCCAATAAAAATCGTACATTCCCATTAGCTAAACCATAGCCAGCAGTACAGATAGGCGGCATCAAAGCTGTAGCAATGGCTACTCCTGGCACGATATTGTTTGCTTCTTTTTTCCTTGAACCGATCACACCAGCAATCCCACCAGCAATAGCAATGAGAACATCCCAAATGGTTGGAGAGGTTCGTGCGATCAACTCGCTACTTGCATAAGACAAGGGAGAAATCCAGAAATACAGAGTCGAGACAAGCAAACTGACCAACACTTGAGTCAATAAAACCTCTAGAGATTACTTGATTAAACGCGTATCAAAAATAGCTAAACCGAATCCCAGTCCAACAATCGGTGTCATGAGAGGTGAAATTAACATGGCTCCAATAATAACAGCTGTTGAATTCATATTTAGACCGATAGAGGCAATAAAAATTGCACACATCAAAATCGCTGTATCTCTCAATCGAACATGAAGGTCATCGTATAATTTCTCACGGTATTCCCGTGTTGAATAATTGGCAGTCATTTGTCCTCTCCTCTTTCCTTATTTAAATCGGTATAATAATTAATAATAACAGCTGATAAACAGCCAAAAAATATGAGCCCATAAATCGTCAAGAAGACACTGGTAATCCTTCCAATCAAGGTCACAGCTAGGAGATCCCCGTAGCCGACAGTCGTCGAAGTCACAAAAGCATACCAAAGACCGTCTCCGTAATTTGTGATAGCAGGTTCAACTAGGAAAAGCACGCCTCCTGACCCAAAAACAAAGGTCACAAAACTCAGAGCAAACCGAGTAAAACCCGTAACCTGTATAATATGCCATAACATTTTTAAACGTCTCATTTGTTCTCCTTATTCATACTAGCTCCTGACCGAGCCGTTTTTTCCAATAATCAAAGTGAAGATAGGACATGATCTCCATCAGAGAAAGATAGACAAACTGATAGATCTGATTTAAGCTGATTATCAACTGATATTGTTTGAAAAATGACTGGAAGAAAGACCAGATATGACTGTCTTGAATCAGTCCCTTCTTAACATCAGACAGGATATTAGCTAAAGCTCCCAAGGACTGAAACGGTAAATCCTTGACATTTATATAGATCCGGTCCACCACATCATTCAGACTGGTATCTTGGATGGCATGAAATTCTCCAAAGAGAACTCCTGCCGCTCCAAGAGTAGAAACAAATTCCACCAAATAATTTCTGAGGAAATTTTCTCAACCTTTTCCCATAATGTGTTTAGTGCCATCCATAACGATCCCAACCAGAAAAAGGAAAGAAAATAAGCAAAGAAATTTTGCCGTAAATCCCAAAAAGCTTGAAGACTTGGTGTCGTTGGTTTTTCTAACTCTAAAATCAAAATGGTCATAATAATTGCTAGAACAGCATCTGTCAATGCAATTAATCTATCTTTCTTCATCAGATTACGTTGCCTTTCATTTTGTAGTATTCTATCTCATCGTATAATATTTATTAATCTTAAATATTGGATAGTCACTTCATATTTTGAGTACAAACAAGATACACTAAAAAGCATGTATCTGTCATATTTTATTTAACTTTAGAAATATTCATCCATCTAATCAATAAATATATCATATTTCACAATAAATGACTACTATCAAAGATACATTTTCTTTCAGATTTCTCCCTTTTAAACTTGGCTAACTTGACCTGCATTACCTAGGTCGCTTTGCTTTAAATTATACTTTTTTCTTAAAGATTTGCTACGAGTAGTCTTTCATGTGAGTAATTTTTATCAAAAAATTTCATAGATAAGTCCTATATATAATCATGATAAAGTAGTAAAAATAGTTGTTATCCTAGTTGATTAAAAAAGTCTTTGATTTCCTCATCTTTTATAAAATAATATATAATTTTCCCCTCTCTTCTAGTATCCAAGATGTTTTGATTGGCTAGTTTACGAAGATGGTGGGAGGCAGATGCCATACTGAGATTTAGTAAACAGGCTATATCACAGACACAGAGTTCTTCAACAGCAAGGAGATAAAAGATGATATTTATCTGTTTATTATCGGTAAACTTTGATAAAATACGAAGTGATTTTTGGACTTTTTCCTTTTCAAGGTAGTTCGTTGCGGTTGTAACATTTTGCTGATTTATAATATTCACTTGGCAGATACTATCTTTTTTCATAATTTTTTCTCCTAGCCGAACACAGTCCTTAGCATGTTAAAGCTGTTGTTTTCAATCAGGATATACATCCCCAGTCCTAAATAAACAACGGCAATAAACCATCTGCTATATTTTTCCAAAGTTTCTCCAACAGAAGGGACTTGTGCCAATTTTTGGGCAGAAAAAACCAAGAGATAAATCATGACTAGAAAGGTAAGTAAAGCCACTATCAAATTCGCTAAATTTAAGGTAATAAAATATGGGACAAAAACACCAATATTGTCAGCACCACAACTTGCAAAAGTAATCATAGCGACTAGAAAAATCAGGTTTTTATTATCTTTGCGCAAACCATCTTTTGCAATAGCTTCTCCATCAGAATCTCCTAAAAGCAAAACTTTGAGTCCTAGGAAAATTGGAATCAAACCGAGCAAACCTAAAATCTCTTTACTAGGAATATAATTTAAGACAAATGCAAAAAGTAAACTTAGCAATATTAGACTAACAGAGCCTAGAAATTGTCCTAAATAGATGTTAATGATGTCTTTTCTGCTTTTTCTTTTGGCAAAAAATAACATTAGGATAATAAGTAAGTCTACGGCTGTCCCAGAATACAGGATTATTGAAGTAACAACATTTTGAACCATAAAGCACCTCATTCAAATATATTTTTGAATGTATTTTAACATTAAACTTTGTAGATGTCAACTTCAGCTCCATCAAAATATAGATAAGAAGGTAGTGTCCCAAACATTAAAAAGCCCTGCCATCGAAATGATAGCAGGGCTTAACTTCAATATCCAGATGATATATTTATCTAAAAAAGGTAGAGTAAAAGGTAGAGTTTTTATTGATTTGTAGTGCGATATAATGAGTTTCCAAAAATCAAAAATCGCTTAAAATCAATATTTTGACATCTATTGACGTGTACTGAAACCCTTACTTAACCTCTGTAAGGATATAATTACGGTACCAGTATATCATAAATAATAACAAAATCTTGACTTTCCGAAAAATAAGTATTTTCCGGAAAAATATCGAAATTAAATCAAAACTAAAAATATCTCATACATTTGAACTGCACCCCAAAAGTTAGACAGAAAAAATCTAACTTTTGGGGTGCAGTTCATCAAAGGTGCTTTTCATTTTAAAAAACTTGTGGAAAAACTTCATCCCATATATCTACTAAGCTTTTCCCGTCAAATACTTTAGCTTCCATAGCTTCATCAATTGTATCAAACTGCTGACCTTCATAATCATAACCAACTACACATATACTCGATAAAAAGCAAGCACCTCGGCTATTATAATTAAATTCAAGATCTTTGTCTAAATATTTTTTAATTTCATCCTTTTTCATATAGGACCATCCCAACTAAAACAATCTCAACAAACAAGATTTTTTCCTTAGATTCTATTCCCACTACTAGCTTTCTATGATGCTGACGATTTCATCTTCAAAATATTCATAAAGAGTTCCATCAACATCTACCAGCAAGGAGTCAATCTCCTCGTCATTGTCAGAGGCGTCACAATAGTCTTCTACAAATCCTCTAACTACCGCGCCATTTTTTAACGTGATAATTACATCTGTACGGTTAAATTTCCAGAGTGTCATTTAAATATTCCTTTCAATATTGGCTAATTGCTTTGCTTTTTCGTAGTAAGGTGTTAAGAAATCGATAAAACCTTGTTTGTCGCTTGGATCATGTTCCTCTAAAAATATCATCAACTCAAAGTCATTGAGAGCGTCAAACATTTCAGAGTTTTCATTATCCCAAGCCTCGGAAAATTCCGCATCTTCTCCAAAAAGAGCGTTAAACGTAAAGGAAAAATCCCAAAAATTATCAATCTGACCACTGACTGTTTGCTGGAGCATGTCTAATACTTGTTGACTATAACCCATTACCCTTCCCCTCCTAATAAGAACGTTGTAGCATATTGAGCTACGTTCCAAAAATTTAACAGACAAAATCTAATTTTTGGGGTGCAGTTCATTCATCAAAGATGATTTTTATTTTAATAATACTGCACTTCAATTCCATCCATAATTTCTACTAAAGTGTTATCGTCAATTTTTAGAGAAATCAGATCAATGAATGATGATACCTGGTATTCCTTATCTCCAATCACCACTACAATATCATGAACAGAATTAGGAAAAATCCCACATACTTGACCATTATAATCAAAAGAGGCATCCCAACCATTGTCATATAACTCTTGTAAATCATCTAATATTGCCATATAAACTAAATCCTTTTCCATAGTGTTTTCTTTCAAATAAGGCAGGTAAAAGCACCTAGATTGTTCTAAGTCCTATGAGATTGTTTTAATCGAGACAATCTCACTCTCAAAGAGAGAAATTTCAGTAGCTTCATCTGGACTAGGATTAGCAATGAGAATAGTGATTTCATCTTGCTCATCATTGTCCATTTCGTCAACAAAGTCTATGACACGTCCCTTGATTATCTTATCGCAATTAGTGACTATCTGAACCCTTGATCGAAGATACTTCCAAAGCTGTTTACTCATTTATTTTCCTCTCTGCTATTTTTTCGATAGTTCTTATACTTTTTATAGTTAGTCGATAAAATCGCCTAGGTTGAACTAAGCACTAATAATTTTGATTTTCTTGATAATATCTTCAGGATATGAGCGATCACCTATAACTATTTCGTCAGGACCATCTAAATCATAACCGTCAAACCAATCAACCACCCTACCCTTGATGGAGGTCCCATCTTCTAAAATAAGGCGAACATTTTTATCAACATATTCCCATAATTTCATTAAGTTCCTTCTCTCTAACATCGGAACAATATGACCCAATATTAGTTATTTACTAATGGCTTTTAGTTCCTGTTAAAAGCATTATAGCACACCTTACTTGCTAAAGTACAACAAGCACCCCATTAGACTAACCTGCTACTTTGCTTTCTTGTAAAAATGTTGTATACTTAAGTAAATAAAGGAAGTAATCTTGTTCCCCCCTGTCTACTATGTGGTCGGAATGATGGTTACTTCTTTTTTCCCCCTTACTATCTCAATAGCCTTGTATTTAAAAGTTTTTTAGGCTATAATTAAATTAACGAATAGAGGTTTTCCATCTCCCCTTGAAACAGATCTTTCTGCGGTAGGAGGTGGGACGCCTCTATTTGTTTTTTAAGTCAAAATGATGTAAAATTAATTCAAGAAAGAAGTGTGGTTTTCCCGCCTAAAAGCTCTATAGCTGTGGGAGGGTCACGCTTCTTTTTACCTCTCAAAAGAGAACGCAAAAAAAGCCGTCTCATTCTTTGAAGCAGCAATGAAATCAATCTAGCAAATATCTAAGCAAACCCAGAAATCAACCTTTTAAGACAAAGCAAAAAGCCCACTGTTGTAGGCTTTCTGTAAGATATTTCTTAAAATTAAAGCATCTTGTTGTAGAATTCAACGACAAGTGCTTCGTTGATTTCTGGGTTGATTTCGTCGCGTTCTGGCAAGCGAGTCAATGAACCTTCCAATTTTTCAGCATCGAATGATACGAATGCTGGACGTCCAAGAGTAGCTTCTACTGCTTCAAGGATTGCTGGAACTTTCAATGATTTTTCACGAACTGAGATTACTTGACCTGGAGTTACACGGTATGATGGGATATCAACGCGTTTTCCGTCAACAAGGATGTGACCGTGGTTTACGAATTGACGAGCTTGACGACGAGTAGTCGCAAGACCAAGACGGTAAACAACGTTATCCAAACGACGTTCCAAAAGAAGCATGAAGTTGAAACCTAGGATTCCGCCTTTGATTTTTGTAGCTTGTACGAACAAGTTACGGAATTGTTTTTCACCTACACCGTAAGTGAAACGAAGTTTTTGTTTTTCAGCCAATTGCAAACCGTATTCTGACAATTTAGAACGGTTGTTTGGTCCGTGTTGTCCTGGTACGTAGTTACGACGTGCCAATTCTTTACCTGTACCTGTAAGTGAAAGGCCAAGGCGACGAGCTTGTTTCCAAGATGGTCCTGTATAACGTGACATATGTATGTCCTCCTGATATAAATAATATTTGGCGGAAATAGTCACTTAGAAAGCCCTGATTCGTGCAGATGCCCTTCGCCTAAACAGCCAAGGTTACTTGTCATAAGACACCTGTTGACGAGCTTCATGCTTTCCTGCTGCTATTTCACACAAAGGCTATTATACCATGAAAAGCTAGATATGTAAAGGGATTTTACAGCTTTATTTCAAATTGAGGCTGAATGTAAATTTGCTTCCTAAGCCATATTGACTTTCTGCTGTGATTTCGCCACCAAGCTGATGGGCTAGTTCGCGTGCAATCGCAAGTCCTAATCCATGTCCACCTGTCTTCATATTGCGCGAAGTTTCTACACGATAAAGTCGTTTAAAGATCTTTTCCAAATCCTCAGGAAGAATCCCCTGCCCCTCGTCTTTCACACTGATTGTCAGCTCTTGTTCTGTTAATTGGGCAAGAACCTCGATTCTGGTTCTTGGTTCTGAATATTTAAAGGCATTGTTTAACAAGTTGACCAGAATGCGAGAAAGTTTGTCAGAATGGCTCTTGATTTTCGCCGACTCAGGTGACACTTGAATGTAAACATCTCGCTCCTCTTGTTCAATCTGGAGTTGAAATTCACTCATTGACTCAATCAGCAACTGGTCTAAAAAGACCTCTTCGACTTCTTCATCAGCAGTATCTTGAGGTTGTGTGTTCAGAGTCAAAACATCCAATTCCTCCACTAGCTTGTTTAGACGCTCAGTTTGACGACCAATCGTGGTTAAGTAGTGGAGCCGCTCCTCTTCCTTGATCACTCCATCTAGAATTCCCTCCACAGTAACCTGAATGGAGGTAATGGGAGTTTTAATATCGTGAGAGAGCTGCGCAATCATCATTCTCTTTTCTTGCTCGCTCTCATCAAGTGATTGAAAGGTAGCTTGCAAATTGTGGGACATGTCATTAAAAGCTTGGCCCAGCTCTTGAAATTCTAATGGGCCTTTGGTTTCAATTTCTGTACTGAAATCCTTGCTTGCTATATCCTGAGCTTGTTTTTTCAAATGTTTCAGAGAAGAGAACACAGGCGACAAAAGAAAGATACTCACTGCAGCGCCAATGAAACTAGCAATCAAGGTCATTCCAACTAGAAAGTAAACTTCACTTTTCTCGATCAACATTCGTTGGACTGCCCAGAAAACGACCAAAATCGTTAGTAGAGTCGACACTAGATACCCCACTAAAATATAGTTTTTTAATTTCATTTTCTACCTCTTGGTCTTTCCATCTTATAGCCCAAACCCCAGACCGTTTTGATAGCAGGAGCATTTGAATTTGTATACTTGGTCAACTCTTGCCTCAAAGCATGGATATGAACATTGAGTGTATTGGTATCATCCACATAGTCCTCTTGCCATACCTTCTCGTAAAGTTCCGTCTTTGAAAAGACTCTCTCGGGATTGCTGGCTAATATCCATAAAAGTTCAAAGGATTTTACTGTCAATTCCAAAGGTTGCTCCCCAATGCGAACTTCATGAGTCACATGGTTGATTACCAAGTCACCAAACTCGATCTGTTCTGTCTCTCCTCCACGGCTAAGGCGACGCAAGATATTATTCACTCTTAAAACCAATTCGCGTGGGCTAAAGGGTTTGACTATAAAATCATCTGCCCCCAAACTTAATCCATAAATCTTATCCTGTTCGCTTGTCTTAGCAGTTGTAAAGAGGAAGGGTTGATCCGGAGCGATATACTGAACTTCGCTGATAAAATCATACCCGTCCATATTGGGCATCATGATATCTGTGATAATAAGGTCGATAGATTTTTTTCTGAAAAGTTCTAATCCCTCCTTGCCATCATGGGCGACCAAAACATCGTAACCTGCCTGTATAAGATAGCGATTTTGAATATCTAGAATATCTATCTCATCATCAACCAGCAAAATTGTCTTTTTCATCTGACACTCCTTCGATAAAAACAGTGTTATACTTGCTTTAGTATAACACTATTTTCTCTAATGTTTAAGTGATTTGAATCTTAATCTTCTCGTTTGGTTGTCAAACCCAAAAGTCCAACAAGCCCTGCCAAGGCTAGACCAAAGATACCAAGGCCAGCTGTAGCTGTTTTAGCTTCCCCAGTATTTGGTAGCATCGCTTTATCATCTTTTTTCATCATATTAGCCATTGGGCTAGAAGCTGGTTGATCTACTTTCATATCTGACATATGGTGATTTGTACCCATCATACCCTCAGTCGTACCTGTAGAGCCTGTTTCAGAAGGCTTCGTATTCATCTGACCTTGTTGAGATGGTATTGTCGCCATTTCTTTTCCACGAAGCTGAATCGTTACTTGACGAGTAGCAATCAGATTGGTCAAATCAGGTTTGCCGTCTTTAGCGCCATAAACTTTAACAGTAGCTAGATACGTATGGGTTCCGTTAGCTCGAAGTTGATCCAGCAAGGCCTGACCATCTTTGCCAACCGTATTGCCATTCAAATCCACTTCGTAGAAATATTGGCCTTTAGCCAAGCCTTCAAGTGGCAATAGAGCAGGATTTTTAGCTGTTCCGTTGTCTGACCATGGGGCTTTGTCGGAAGCTTTTAACAAGAGGCGAGTCAACATACCATCTCCACCAAAAGCTTCGTATGGAATAACTTGGTTGACACCGGCCAAGAAAGGTCCAGGAACCTTAGCCTTATCAAGGTAGCTAGCTGGAACATCAATCATGTCTTTGACATTGTTAACAACAGAGGCTTTAACCTGATTTGGTGTGGTCAAACCATTCAAATTAACAGTCAAATCTTTAGTCGCTACAAGATTAGTTAAGTCAGGCTTGCCGTCTTTTGCACCGTACACCTTGATAGTTGCTTTATAGCTTTGAGTGCCGTTTTGTTTTAACAAGTCAAGCAGCTCTTTATCAGATTTACCTTGGGTGCCTGCCAAGTCCACTTCATAGAAATAAAGGCCTTTGCCCAATTTCTCTACTGGTGGGAGAGCTGGATTTTTAGCTGTTCCGTTGTCTGACCATGGAGCCTTATCAGAGGCTTTCAAGATAAGACGAGTCAACATGCCATCACCAGCGAAGAATTCATATGGAATAACTTGATTGACACCGGCTGTAAATGGTCCTGGGAAGTTAGCCTTGTCCAAGTAAGTGGCTGGGACATCTACTGTATCTTTGGTGTTGTCAGCCACACCTTTTTGGACTTCAGCTGGAGTGGTCGCTGGTTGCGCTTCACTGACTTCACGGTCTTGTCCAGAAACTGTAGACGCAGGACTTTCCACAGGTTTAACTGCATCTTCTGTTTGTTTCTTAGAGTCAGGTTGTGCTTGCACTTCTTCTTTTGGCACTACTGCAGGCTCTTTAGCAGTTGCGTCCGCTTTTTCTGAAGAGCTTGTGGTATCCACACTTGCTTTAGGTGTTGGAATAGACTGTTCTGAAGGAAGAGCTACATCGACTGCTTTTTTGAGAACCTCTGCTGGTAAGTCGCTCTTTTCACTCACCGAAGCAGCGTCTGGCACGACTTGGGCAGGAGTCGGATTGACGACATCAGCACGCGCAGAACTTGGTTGACCAACTAGGACAAAGAAGCCACTAGCCACAACAACTGAAGCAACGCCTACACTGAGACGGCGAATAGACCAACGAGTATATCTCTGATTTGGATTGAATTTCATAGGATTCTCCTTAGAGTTTTCTTTTTTTGATGACTCTAGTATAATCTCCTAAAATTAAAAAGGATTAAGAAAAAGTTAAAATTTTTCTTAAATCCCTCTTATAAAATACTTATATTGACTCGTTAATTATTAGGAAAGAGAGTAGCCTTTCCTCTCCTACTCACTCAGTTCAGCTAGAGTGTCCAAATGTTGGTTATTAATGACTGCCATGATGTAGGCATCTGCCTGCAAGAGGTCATTGGGTCCGAATTGGACATCCAGAGGAGCATTTTCGTAGGAACGAAAACCAAGTACATTGAGGTTGTATCGCCCACGTAAATCCAACTGACTGAGGCTTTTACCTACCCATGATTGGGGGATTTTCATCTCGACAATCGATACATTCTTGTCCAGCTGAAAGACGTCTACGCTGTTATGAAAGAGGATGGTCTGTGCTAATGAGCGCCCCATTTCAAACTCTGGTGAGATGACTGCGTCTGCACCAATTTTTTCCAACACCTTTTTAGCCGTATGGCTTTTGACCTTGGCAATAACGGTCGGCACTCCTAAACTCTTGCAGTGCATGACCGCAAGAACACTGGACTCCAGATTTTCACCTGTTGCGACGACTACGGTATCACAGGTGTCAATCCCCGCTGATAGAAGGAGTTCTTCATCCGTGATATCTCCAACTACTCCACGCGCCAACACTGATTCAAATTGATTAATGCGTTCCTCGTGGTCATCAATAGCAATGATATTCATGTCATGCTTGGCTAGGGCAGCCAAAACACTGCTCCCAAAAATTCCCAAGCCTAAAATTCCAATTGTCCGATCTGACATCGTTTTTCCTTTCTTATCCGATAGTGATATCTGCCTTCATATAGTGAATCGTATCTTTCTTGTCTGGCTGGTATTCCGCTACACTGACCAGTAGTGTCAAGGGACCAATACGGCCGATAAACATCAACAACATAACGATACTGAGGGCTAACTTACCTAACTCTGGTGTTAAATTTGCCGTCACCCCAACTGTTGCAAGGGCTGAAATGGTCTCAAACATGAGGTAGATAAAGCGCGGATTTCCCTCTGCTGTTATCCCTAGTAGGATCAAGCCCAGCAAGAATGTTAGCATGAAGATAATAAAGACACTGAAAGACTTTTGTACGGTTCGGGGTTCAATGGTCCTCCGAGCCACATTAGCATGAGGCAAGCCCAATAGTTCACTGCGAGCAAAGACCAACAAGACAAAGAAGGTCGTAATCTTGAGCCCGCCTGCTGTCCCTCCAGGTGCCCCGCCCAGAAACATCTGCAAGATGTAGATCAGTAAGGTAACTGGTCTAGCCTGGGTGTAGTCAATGGAAGCAAAGCCTGCCGTTCTCATACTGACTGTCTGGAAGAAACTAACCAGCAGTTTCTCTGGAGCGCTGAGATTTCCAATCGTCCCAGGATTATTCCACTCAATTAAGAGAGTCGATACTGTTCCAAAGAGCAGAATTCCCGCCGTTAAAAAGAGAACCAGCTTGGTATGGAAACGCAGGCGGCGTTTTTTCTTCTTCCCAAACTGGGTCGCTAGGTCAAACCAGACCATAAATCCTAGACCACCAGTGATAATCAAGCCTGCAATCACTAGATTGATCAAGGGATCCGTTTGAAAGGCTACCAAACTCGTACTTCCAAAATTATCAAATCCAGCATTACAGAAAGCTGAAACAGCCAAAAAGATAGAGGTTAGAATCCCTCGCCCCCAGCCAAATTCGGGGATAAAGCGAAAACTCAAGAGAAAGGCACCAATTCCTTCCACCAAAAAAGTCGTCAGAAAGATTGAGCGGATGAAGTCCTTTAGAGACTGGGTTTCTCCATAACTGAAACTTTCTTGAATAGTCTCACGACCACGAAGGCTGAGCTTTTGCTTGCCTTGGATATAAAAGATTCCGATAAAGGTCATGAGCCCCAAACCACCAATCTGGATCAAAATCATACAGATCAACTGGCCCCAGATATTATAAGTCGAAGCCACTGGCAGAGTGAAAAGCCCTGTCACACAGACCATGGACACGGTCGTAAAGAGATGGTCAAAGTAGGTCGCTTGTGACGTTTCTGCTTGCACAAAGGGGAGACTTAAAAGGAGAGAACCCAAGAAGATTACTAGGGCAAAACTTAAAAAGATGCGACGGGCTGGCGACAAGCGTCCCAGTATCGTCTTGATTTTTTCCAAAAAAGATTTGAATAACATAACTACATTCTACCATAAAAACAGTCAGAACACTCACATGTGGTGCACAATGGCAAGACAGAGTTCGAGTGCCTTATCAAAAGCTTCTGAGCCCCAGTCACGACTGTCGTAGTTGTCCAGATCCGCTAAGGAATCTGCAGTAAAGAGCAATTCTCCCCAGACAACACCACGTAGCTGAGCCACTGCCGCAAGAGCCGAGCACTCCATTTCCACAACAGCGCAGCCTTCTTCCTTGCGATAGGCAACCTTTTCAGCCGTCTCTCGGTAAAAACCATCTGTCGTCCAGGTCATAACTTCCTCATAAGGAATGCCTCTTTGCTCCAAAACTTGCTCAATGGCAGAGACAGCCTCAATCTGCATCTCCATATAACGAGAAGGCGCTACATAATGGTAGCTGGTCCCCTCATCTCGCAGAGCGCGAACAGGGACGAGAAAGGCATTTTCCTCTATATCGGCTAGGACGCCACAGGTTCCAGTGGAAATGATTTGCTCCACACCATAGCCAATCAACCAATCCATAAACTGGGCAGCTGGGGCAGAACCCACGGGCGCCTGGGTTAGACAAATCGTCTCACCCTTGTAGTTGATGACATAGACTGGATAAGCCTTGGTGGCAGAAACGAACTCACCAACACAGTCCGCTCCTGCTTCCTGAGCGTAGCGGTCAATCTCTTCCTCCAAAAATGCATAGATGCACTTTTTTGGCAACTTTAAGTCCAATCCCTCATGTGTTGGCATAAGGACCGCCTGGGGATTGTCATCAAACTCCAAAATGGGAATCGCATGCTTCTGAATCATAGCCCACCTCCTCTAATTTTGTACTATTGTATCAAAAGCTGACGGAGTGTCAAGGAGGAGACTTTAGCAAGCCAGAAATCTCCTCTTCCATACACTTAAGAAATCGTTGCACCGCTGGAGAGGTTGGTTTCTGTTTTGGCAAAATGATTGAGGACTTATAAACACATATCAAATGCAATAACAAAAAGACATGAATCTGAAATAAGCAGAACATGTCTTTTTTAGCTTGTTTGAAAGTCAAGTAAATAAACCTTAGTTCTTCTAGAACTCCCTTATTTCCACAAACCACCTAAAATCTGTTTTTCTAATAAGTCTAGGTCTTCTTCTTTTATTTCTCCATTGTCGCTAACGACATAAAGCTGAGCGAAGTAAGCAAACAATGGACCAACACAAATACGAACCATTTGAGGAATCGTTATCTCTGGATTTACACGTGGATCTGCCAGCAATTCCTTATGAAGCACTCGAAGTTTATCTTGAATAGCATTCCAGATAAAAATCTGTTCATTTTTTAGTTTTTTATTTGAAAAACTCTCCTGCAGAATGATTTTCATCAAAGCACGATTTTTTTTGAGATAGCTCATACGATCATGGACGAGATAACGAACCCTCTCTTCTGTCGTTTCAAAAGCTAAGAGTTCCTCAAAAAAACTACCGAAAATGCCTGGGACTACAGGATGTAAAATAGCCGTCAGTAAATCATCCTTCGTCTTAAAATACTTAAACAAAGTTGCCTGGCTTAGTCCAGCACGCTCAGCTATGTGAAGAGTTGAGGTCCCATGGTAACTCCTGGTTGATATGAGATCCACTGCTGCCTGCATGATTTTTTTCTTTCCTTGAGGGTAATTCGCTTCTTCTAAATAATCTTCAAACGATTCAAAAACAGTCTTATCCATCTAATCTTCACACCTTTTTAGCATTATTTATGTTGATTTCTAAACTTTACGATAACGACGCAATCCAACAATATTGAGAATTGTTAAAATGATCAAGAAAATCATTAAAATACCAAGATTTGGCAAAATATCACCAAGATTGTGTCCGTAAAGAATAATCTGGCTTATTGCATCACCAGAATAGGTTAATGGCAAAAATTTTCCCACAGTTGGAGCCCATTCTCCCATGGATGACAATGGAATAATTCCTGAGAAAAAAAGTTGGGGCATAATCACGAGAGGAATAAATTGCATCATTTGGAATTCTGATTTTGCTAGAGTAGACAAGAGAATTCCAAAAGCTAGTGCTACAAGAGCCAGTACCACATTAACTATTATAACATTTAAAATACTTCCTACAACTTCTACATCTAGTAGCCAAATTGCTGCTAAAACGACAACTGCCGTTTGAAAAATCGCAATAATACCGTAAGACAACATATAGCCATAGACGATTTCAGATCGTTTCACTGGTGTTGCTAACAAACGTTCTAGTGTTCCACTGGTGCGTTCTTTCAAAAGCGCCATACCTGAAATCAAAAAGACAAAGAAGAAAACTACAAAACCTATCAAAACCGGAATCATATTGGTAAAGAAGCTTGTATTTTCATCTCCATACTGGTAAGACTCCTTGATTTCTGGTGTTTTTGCGTCCAAGTCCAATTGTGGAAGAGCTTTTTTAACACGAGATAGTAACTGATCGGTGCCTTCACTGGCGATACTTGTCCGTAACACTTGTCGTATCATAGAGGTCTTGGAGGCATCTGTGTTTGCGTAGTCGACCTGGTACTCACCGTTTTTATAAGAAATCACAGCATCGACTTTTTCATTTGCTAGCGCTTCTTTGGCTTGATCTAAGTCTTGATAAGTCTCGACGTCCACATGATCGAGCTCATCCATTTTCGTTACCAAACCAGTTGGTAGATCCTGTGTTGCTAACTTGACATTCACGGTTGTACTAGCTGAAAACATGAGGTTCATCAGCCACATGATAAAAACAGGTGCTATAAACATCAGGGCTAGAGTTCGTTTGTCACGAAGTAATTCTTTGATGACTTTTTTTGCAATCGCTATTGTTCTCATTTTACTCACCTTCTGCTCTTAAAAATACTTCTTCAATACTTGAAACTTGATAACTTTCTTTTAAGTGTTGCGGTGTATCAAAAGCAATGATTTTTCCGCCTAATAATAAGCCGACCTTATCCGTCAACTCTGCTTCATCCATAACATGGGTAGTAACTAATATCCCAATCCCATTGTCTCTAAGCGCGAATAATTCTTTCCAGATTTTCTTTCGAAGAGAAGGATCAATTCCAACTGTCGGTTCGTCCAAAATCAAGAGTTGAGGATTCCCTAACAGCGCGATAGCAAGCGACAAGCGTCGTTTCATCCCTCCAGAATAACCAGAGACTGCCTTGTTTAAATGGTCTGTCAAATCTACTACCTGAGCTATATGAGCTATTTCCGCCTTCAGGTCTTTTTTAGAAAGCCCCTTTAGCTGACCAAAAAATTCCAGATTTTCTTGGCCTGACAAGGCCTCGTATAAAGCATCTGACTGGGCCATATAGCCAATATCTCCTAAAATATGACGATTAGGCATGGTATGGTCTAAAACTAAAGCGACACCTCCATCTGCTTTTTCCATCCCTAACATGGTTTTAATCATGGTTGATTTACCAGCACCAGACGGACCAATTAAGCCTATAATTTCTCCTGGATGCAATTCAAAGCTGACATGATTCAGAACTATTTGATGGTCAAAAGATTTTACTAAATCTTGTAAATGTAGTAATGTTTTCATTTACTTCCTCCTTAGTGAGTTAATACTCACTTTTTAAATCACCGAAGCTATTATAGTGAGTAATCACTCACTTGTCAAGAGAAAGGGTTAAATTCTTTAAAAAAATAAAACACCAGATTCGTATCTGATTTTTATAATGCACATGTCTTATTTCTAAAAATGTTTTTGAACTTCCTCTCTATACTCCGAAATGGTCTTTCCTGTCCACTTTTTAAAGGCCTATTCTTCCTCTACTTTTCTCAGCCAATCCTACCATCGTCATTGCTATCGCAACTCTAATGACCTTGGCGATGGAAATTCATTTTACTCATTTTTATATGAAACAGACTAAGAAATTTTCAAGACCTAATTGGGAGTTGTTTTAGCTACAATCCATCTCTCAAACACAAAAACTCTCCCTTCTCTTTCGAGAAAGGAGATTCTTTTTTATCCTTGTCCGCCAGGGGCTGGACCGTCGCCTTGAGGGCCTCCATTTGGTCCACCGCCTCCAGGTATAGAATTGACGATTTCCGTTTGTTTTTCACCGTTGAGATAGATATCTCCACCTGTGTAGGTCGCTGTTCCATCAAAGTCAAAACCTGTTTGACCAGTCATTTTAATGGTCCCATCTGTGACCGTAATATTGCCGTTTGAGTCGATTGGGTCTGTGTCTCCTTGGCCGACTTCTACAGTCAGATTCCCGCCGTTCATAGTGAAGAAGATTTCATTCTGTTGGGCGTTTTTGTTAGCTGCGTTGACTCCATCATCTGTTGAGTAGATGCTAATATCCCCACCGTTGATAGTGATTGACTTACCTTCAAGTCCTTCTGTCGAATTCTTGACGGTGTAGGTACCACTATCGATGACGAGGTCTCCAGATGCGTGGATGCCATCATCTCCTGCTGTGACGGTGATGTTGTTGTTGGATAGGTACATGGTCCCAACTGAAGTATCCTCGTCATTGTCCACCTTGACCCCATCCTCTTTGGCATCGATGGTCATGGTCGTACCAGTGATGTTGAGTTCATCATTGACATTGAAGGCATCGCCAACTGCTGTGATGTTATAGGTTCCACCCGTGATGTGGAGGGTGTCGTTGGCCTTGATACCATTGTTCTTCTTGCCATCTACATTGAGAGTTCCTTTCCCGTTGATGGTCAAATCCACCTTAGAAAAGAGAGCTGCGTCTGCTTTTTCGTCACTGTTAGAGCTTGAGTCAGAGAGACTGTTGGTGGTTCCCTCTGCTAGAGTCAAGTAGACATGACCAGCTGATGTCGCAGATATCGTTGCATTGGTATTGGTCATGGTCGCACCTTTTAGGACTAGATGAACATCTGCAGACTTATCTGCCTCGACCTTGATCTGCACTCCGTCAGACTGACCTGAAATCACATAGGTGCCAGATTTTGTGATAGTCACTGTCGAGCCAGAAACTGTCACCCCATCCCCAGAAACATTTGCAGATGAGCCAGATAGCTCAATTTTAGAAGCTGTGCTTTCGTCATAAGAGGTATCATTGTCCTTATCTGTAAAATAGGATGATTGGTTTGTCTTTGTTGCAGTTGTTGTTGCATTATTTGTCGTTGCATTGGTATTGGATGTAGTTGTTGACTGGGCACATGCTGCCATCAGCACCATTGCCGTTAAACTCGTTGCGAGTAGGGTCCATTTTTTTGATTTCATACCTTTTTCCTCTCCTTCGTATGATATAGCTAGACAGTCTACAGAAGATTCCTGAAACAAAACTAAAACTTTTCTGAAAGTTTCCTTAAATTTAGTTTCAATTACGTTTCGCCTAGTAATTTTTTAGAAAGGACTGCTAGAAACAATTTTTGAACTCTAGACTACCTTTAATAGATTTTTTAAACCAAGATTCCCCAGTGCGATGTCTCCTCGACCAAGAAAGCCAAAAAGAAGAAAAATTTATAAGACTAAAACTCATAAAAAGAACAGCCCTAGCTGTTCCTTTTCACTTCTATTTCACAGGTATTTCCTTAATCACACGCGCAGGATTGCCAGCTAGGACGACATTGTCTCCAAAGGACTTGGTAATCACGGCCCCTGCTCCTGCGACGACATTATTACCCAGTGTCACCCCAGGAAGGACAATGACACCACCTCCAGCCCAGAAATTATCTCCGATGGTGATGGGCTTGCCGTATTCGACCCCTGAATTGCGTTCATGCGGATCCAGTGGGTGGAGTGGGGTTAAAAATTGACAGTTGGGGCCAAGCATGGCGTTGTTCCCGATGCGAATCTGACAAACATCCAGCATGGTCAAGTTCCAATTAGAATAAAAATTTTCCCCTAGATGGATGTTGACCCCATAATCAACCACCAAGCGTGGATTGACATAGAGATTTTGCCCAGTTGAACCAAACCAAGTCTTGATAATCTCTGCTCCCTTCAAGGGATCTTCTTCCTTGTTAAAGGCAGCCTGTTTTTGGCGAGAAGCCTGCGCCAAGGCCCGTAACTCTGGGGCCGACGGACGGTAAGGCTCCCCTGCTATCATTTTCTGGTATTCGCTGGTCATCTTAACACCTCATACTTACTTTGGACTCATCATATCAAAAAGCCTTTGAAAGGTCAAGAATAGCCTGCTTTCTAGACTCTCAAAACCAATCCCCTCCAAGTTAAAACAACTTGCTTGACAAAAGCTTGACTTCATGGTTTAATATACCCCATAAGGGTATATTTGGAGGTGCCTATGTTTCACTTATTATTTACAAAAATTGACAGTATTTCTACCAGCGAGTTAGAAGCTAAACTCAAGGAACCGATTCAGCTACTAGATGTTCGGACGCCTATGGAATTCCGTAGAGGTCATATCAAAAATGCCAAAAATGTTCCTTTAACGGAAATCGGTTCTTACACACCAGCGACAAAAGAAACACTCTATGTCATTTGTCATTCTGGTGTACGAAGCAAACTAGCTGCGAAAAAGCTTAAGAAAAAAGGCTACGATGTCATCAATGTCCGAGGCGGTATGAGCGCTTGGACAGGTAAGGTCATCTAGAAGTATAAAGGAGAAAGTCAATGAAAATTATCATTGTCGGAGGAGTTGCAGGCGGTATGTCAGCAGCAACCCGTCTCAGACGCCTCATGGAAGACGCTGAAATCACTATTTTTGAGAAAGGTCCCTTTGTTTCCTTTGCAAACTGCGGACTTCCTTACTATGTTTCAGGAGAAATTGCAAACCGTGAGAGTTTATTGGTCCAAACTCCTGAAAGTCTCCGGGCACGCTTTAATCTCGATGTGCGGCCATTTCACGAGGTCATCCAGATTTCGCCAGAAGAACACACTGTAACGGTGCGACACGATGGACAGGAATTCACAGAAAGCTACGACAAGCTGATTCTCTCCCCAGGAGCCAAGCCCTTTATCCCTACCATCGAAGGCTTGGCAGAAGCTAAGCATACCTACACGCTTCGCAATGTTCCTGATCTCGACGAAATTATGGCAGCCTTGGACAATCATCCAAAAGAAGCTGTCGTTATCGGTGCAGGCTTTATCGGGCTTGAAATGGCTGAAAATCTGGCAAAACGTGGATTGCAAGTCACCATCGTGGAGAAAGCACCCCATGTCTTGCCACCATTAGATCAGGAAATGGCGGCCTTTGTCCAAGCAGAATTGGTCAAAAACGGCGTTCTCGTTATCACTTCTCAGTCTGCGACTCGATTTGAAGAGCAAGGAAAAACCATCGTTCTCGAAAATGGTCAAAAGATTGCTTCTGACCTCACCATCCTTTCTGTCGGTGTTGAACCTGAAAACGGACTGGCTCAGGCAGCTGGGATTGAACTGGGACTACGTGGCGGTATCTTGGTCGACGAACACTACGAAACCAGTCAAAAAGATATTTTTGCAGTTGGAGATGCCATCGTCGTCAAGCAAGAGATTACTGGCCAAGATGCCCTCATCTCTCTAGCTTCTCCTGCCAATCGTCAAGGACGCCAAGTGGCGGACGTCATCGCAGGACTCGGTCGTACAAACAAGGGCAGTATCGGCACTGCTATCGTTCGTGCCTTTGATATGACAGCTGTTTCGACTGGTCTCAGCGAGCGTACTCTTCGTACCAACCAAATCCCATATAAAGCCCTTCATGTCAGTGGGAAAGACCACGCTGGTTATTATCCAGGCGCTACTGATATGACCTTGAAGCTCCTCTTTGACCCAACCACTGGAAAAATCTACGGTGCCCAAGGAGTCGGGAAGAAAGGTGTTGACAAGCGAATCGATATCCTGGCAACTGCTATCAAGGGAAATCTCACCGTCTTTGACTTACCAGAATTGGAGTTCACCTACGCGCCACCATTTGGCTCCGCTAAGGATCCCGTCAATATGCTGGGTTACGCAGCCTTGAACCTTATCGAAGGTCTCAGCGACAACGTTCAATGGTACCAGCTCGAAGACGAACTAGCTAAAGGAAAGAAATTCCTAGACGTGCGGACCAGTGGCGAATTCCAAAGTGGTCGACTCAAAGTCGACACCATCCACATCCCCCTAAACGAACTACGGGAACGCTTGGACGAACTGGACAAGAACCAAGCCTACATCGTTAGCTGCCACAGTGGTTTGCGCAGCTATATCGCAGAGCGTATCCTCAAACAAGCAGGATTTACCGTCCAAAACCTTGACGGCGCTTATTCACTATACAA
This sequence comes from Streptococcus downii, assembly GCF_004353325.1. Classification (NCBI taxonomy): domain Bacteria; kingdom Bacillati; phylum Bacillota; class Bacilli; order Lactobacillales; family Streptococcaceae; genus Streptococcus; species Streptococcus downii. Next base: position 55,843 of record NZ_MZNX01000001.1, on the reverse strand, counting down.
AATGGCTAACCCAGAAGGAGTAGAATATGGTAACTAGTATCAGCATGGCTGACTTTTATGAAAAATATCAAAATGAAAAACTAGATCTTATCGATGTACGTGAAGTACATGAATTCCAAGCAGGACATGCGCCAGGTGCAAAAAATCTGCCTTTAAGTACCTTGGAGCAAGGCTACAAAGAACTCAAACCTGACCATGAATACCATGTCATTTGTCAAGGTGGAGTGCGTTCTGCCTCTGCCTGTCAATTTCTCAGCGCCCAAGGCCTTACCGTTACCAATGTAGAAGGTGGTATGAACCACTGGCCAGGTGAGGTAGAATAATCAAAAAACCGATTAAGATGAACTTAGTCGGTTTCTTTAATCTTTATAACTCAATGATATGAGCCTCATAACCAATGGCTTCTAGGAATTTGAGTATATCTGTCGTATCCAAAAAGAGAGTTTTTTCATTGGTATTGGGGTGAAAACTCATCCGTTTTTCAGACATGATTTCTTTGTCGAAATAAATCTGAATATCTTTGTCAGCATTGTTCAGCAAGCCAAATGGAGATACTGCACCTGCTGGTAACATCATTTTTTCAAACAAGCTCTCAGAGGAAGCCATACGGATTCTATTGGCTCCTACCAAGTCTTTCAAGAGGTCCATATCCAAACGTTTCTTATCATCCATAATCACGAGATAATAGGCTGTTTTATTTTTGTTGGTGAGAAACATGGTTTTTGTACGGACACCTTCGATCCCTTCGATAAAGCTATCGGCTTGCTCTGTTGTCAAGGCTGGCTCGTGCTCCACGATTTCAAAAGGAATATCTAGCCCATTTAGCATCTCTACTACTTTTTCGTATGCTTCCATTTGCTGGCCTCCTTTAACTTGTCTTACTACCTTTAATTATACCACAAAATGGGTTTTCTTCCAATTTATATCCAAGCATCTCTAGGTTTCTTTCATTTTCATACAAGTTATCTTAGACGGAGCCCCAACTGTTAGGATGGGCATGATTTCCAGCCAGCAAGCATATCTTTTCTTTCTACCGCATAGCCACAAGGTATATCCGCGACTTGTCCGATGGATGCGTCTAGTTTAAATGCTTCAGCTAAGGAAATGAGGCGTGCATCCTCTCCAGTGTGGTCTTCTGAACACAAAAATTGCCACATGCCATCCTCTTCATCGTGGGAGATAAAGGTGATCGGATTTTTCCCAACCAAGACATGGTGACAAACTATACAGGCTGTGTTGGGTGCATCCTTAAATGCAAAAGTCATCTTGAACTTCCTCCTTGAAATACACTAGCAATTACATATTTTTTGCATGGCCGAAACGCTGATTGATTGTGTGACTCAGAGTGACTAATTTTTCCAGAATATCTCTCTTGCAGATAAATAGCACATAACTATCACTATTAATATCCATACAAGCAAGACAGAAATCGTGTCCAGCCCATCTTTCGTCCAAAATTTTACACCAAGTAGGGATGTTATCACCCTCGTCGAACCAATTCTCCTCCAAATCAAGAGTTTGTTTAGCTGCCAGAGGTGCTAGTTGGTACAGAAATTCGTCCTTATCTGTCTTCCAGTCTAACTCAATGACTGCATCCACAGCAAGTAGTTCATCAGCAATAGCAAGCCATTTAATCGTAGATTCATTGACTTCTTCTCCTATGCCCCGCTCATCATATCTCTCTGCATACTGCTTGAAATAGGCTTTCGGTGATTCAAAACAGGAGGTCAAACGAGATCGTACCTCACTATCATCTGTTAGCAATTGGGTTATTTCCTGATAGATTGCGATATTTTTCTGCTCATCTGTCCGCATATCTAGTACAATTTCCCAGTCTTCTAGCTCTGATGTGACTCTGTTCTCCAAATATGCCCGAAGCATGTCTTGAGTTTCTTTCTTGCTCAGCCCATTTTTTTCGTAGATTACATTCTCATTGATCCGTTCAGCATCGGCAACACTGATCTCAAAGTGAAAAGCGTCCGAATCTTCATCCTGACAAACCTGTACAAAATCCGATACAAGCTGACTCCCCTCTAGTTTAACTGGTTGCTGAGGTATTAAAATGAGAAAATCCCTATCACCATCTTGTACAGCTGCCAGTTGCTGCCATACTTCCTCAAGTTCAAAGCCATTTTGTTCCTTCTCACCATCATCTAGCACCCAATCCGCAAAGATTCTTCCGGAAATACTCGCAAAATCTGCTCCCTCATCTCCATCTAGATAAGGCTGATCACTTGTAACAGGGGTCATCACTTTGACTACCTTTTCAGCTTCTTTTTGAATCCAACCTTGTCTAAAGAAATGGGCAACAACGCTAGGCAAAATCAAGACAGGCAGACAAATAAGAGTCCCTGCAAGTGCGAGACCCTTATATCGATTTTTTGTGGGGCTCCCTTCTGATAGCTGATTTAGAAAGTCCGCTACTTGATTGAACAGTTCTCCTCTAGTGACCCAGAATAGGGACAAGCATTCCACACCAAGTAGTACAAGCCAGATAAACGCCATTCGCTTCGCTGCCTGACTACAGATCTCCATTTTAGTTTGTATAGGAATAGCTTCTGCCTCAGGAACACTCTGAAACCATTTTTCTGCTCGTTCTTCTTTTGTCATCTTTCCCACCTGTGATCTACTTTCTTATCCTTGTTCTATCACATAGAGAACTACTATTTTCGTTTGATAAGGTACTGAACAGCTTTTTCTAAGCGCTCTTTTTGAGCCTCAGGGTCGTCTAGGGGTTGGTTGATGCAGGCTGTGAGATTCTCGGTAATGATCATCTCAATCACGCGCTCCACACTCGAACGAACCGCTGTCAACTGGGTAATGATATCTGCACAATCACGATCTTCATCGATCATCTTTTGAATTCCACGCAACTGCCCCTCTGAACGTTTCAGGCGTGTAATATACTTTGAGTTTGTCATCTTCTTATCCTTGGTCGATTTTTCTTCATTATATCTCTAATGGACTCCTTTGTCAAAATTCTCGTTCCCTCTTTATCAATAGAATCTCACCCTGCTATCGCTTTCATGGTATAATAGAATGACAAATACTATTAGAATCTATGCTCGTAGCAATACGAGTCATTCTTAGAATGGACCAGCCTATGAACTCTATCTATGGCCCTTGCGAAGTCTACTTACCCACTATCTTGCAGACCTTTATTCAAGATATGGAAAAAGCCGCAGCTAATTACAAAAAAGAAACCTCCCTCAAACTATATGAGCATTTGCATGCACGCATCAAAACAGAAAAAAGTATGCGTGAAAAATGCCAACGCAAAGGCCTTCCTCAGACGAGTCAATCCGCTCTCAAAGAAATCCGAGATGCTATCGGCGTTCGTATCATCACAGGCTTTACAGATGATATCTACCGCATCGTAGAGTATATTCGTCAGATACCCACCATCCAGATTTTTAAGGAGAAGGACTATATTCGTCAGGTCAAGCCCAATGGCTACCGCTCCTATCATCTGATCCTCGAAGTGACCACTCCCTATCCAGATTGCCTGGGAAATGCCCAAGGTACCTACTTTATCGAGATCCAGCTACGCACGATTGCTATGGACTCTTGGGCCAGCCTTGAGCACCAGATGAAGTACAAGAAAAACATCCAAAATCCTGAACGAATCACGCGCGAGCTCAAACGTTGTGCCGATGAGCTTGCTTCATGCGACTTGACCATGCAGACCATCCGTGATTTGATTCAGCGATCTGACCAAGACTAAGGAGAACCTATGAAAATCCTACTTGCCGAAGATGAAACTCAACTAAATCGCGTCATCACTGTTGCTTTAGAACGCGAAGGCTATAGCGTTGATTCTGTTTTTAATGGACAAGATGCTGTCGAAAAAGCTACAACTAACCACTATCACCTCATGATTTTTGACATCATGATGCCAATTAAAACTGGAATCGAAGCCCTCAAAGAAATCCGCCAGTTGGGCAATACGACCCACATCATCATGCTGACAGCCATGGCTGAAGTAGATGATCGTGTAACCGGACTCGATGCAGGTGCCGACGACTACTTGACCAAGCCCTTCTCACTCAAGGAACTATTGGCTAGGCTCCGTTCTACTGCCCGCCGTCTGGAGGACTATACCCCAGATACGGTCCAATTAGGAAATACTCGCTTGGATATTGACGAACAAGAATTAGCTGCTACAAACAGCATTCGTTTAGGGAAAAAGGAGACTCAACTCTTGACCCTCCTCATTCAGCATGCTAACCAGACCCTCAGTTGTCAACAACTACTAGAGCAAGTCTGGCCAGAGGAGCTGGAAGAAAGTGATTACGAGCTCGTTTTTCTCTATATTTCCTATCTCCGCCAAAAACTCCAAAGCGTTCAGTCCAACTTGCAAATCTTAGGATCTGCAGAAGGGCCTTTCCAACTGATAGGAGGAGACTAGATGTTTCGAAAACTACGCATCAAGTTTATTGTCACAGCCACTGCTGCTATCGCTCTGATTCTTGCTTTCTTTCTGGTCTTGATGAATAGCATCGTCTATACTCAGACAGAGGATAATATCCAAACCGTCCTCTCCATCTTGTCTAAAAATGAAGGCGAACTCCCAATCACAGATGAAACCAAGGAAAATTTCACCAAAAAGAACATCCAGGAAGGGATTATCTACAATTTTCAGTACTTCTCTGTCAGAGAAAAGGGGAATGACTACACTATTTCTCTAGGGAATGTCCAATCACTGACCGAAGCAGACGTCAGAGGTTTTCTCCAGAAAATTCTTAAAAAACCGGAAACCTATGGCACGATTACTCGCAACGGGCGCCACTTCACCTACCAGATTAGTCAGACAGCTTCGGGTAAGCTCCTAGTCTTCTTTGAAGCTACCAACTACATTCGCGAACGGGACACCCTCTTTCAAGTCTCTATTTGGTTATCACTGGCTAGCCTATTTCTCCTTGCTCTGCTCTTTACCTTGATTTCTGGGATTGTTATCCGTCCCTTCGTCAAAAACTATGAAAAGCAACGAATGTTTATCACCAATGCAGGGCATGAACTCAAAACACCACTGGCTATCATCTCAGCCAATACCGAGCTTCAGGAACTCATGGAAGGGGAGACCGAGTGGAGCGTCAGCACCAAAGAACAAACCGAGCGGCTCAATCACCTAATCGGGCGACTCATTCGTCTCGCTCGTCTCGAAGAACAAGAAGACATCAAGCTAACCCAGCAAAATATCTCGCTTATCGCTGAGAAAGTTGCGACAGATTTTGCTCCCCTCTTTAAAAAGGAAGATAAAAACTTTGAAAGTCTGATTGAAGCAGATATCATAGAAAAAGTAGCCCAAGAGGAATTTTATGAGCTTCTTAGCATTCTTCTTGACAATGCCCGCAAATACTGTGATCCAGCAGGCACTATCCGTCTAACTCTCAAACGCAAAGCCTATCTCCTACGCAAGCGCACCTGTATCACTGTGTCTAACGACTACAAAGACGGGCGGCCTGCCAATATTAAACGCTTCTTTGACCGCTTTTATCGCGCTGAAACATCACACAATAACCAAACCACCTCTGGGTATGGCATTGGCCTCTCTATGGCTCAACACCTTGTCAGCCTGTTTAGAGGGAAAATCTTTGTCACCTACAAAAAGCAGGTGATTACCTTTACCATCTGGTTATAGCTATAACTCTTTTACTCTTTATCATTTCATAAAAAGCGAACAAGTCCGCATTCTAAAAACAGAATACGAGCTTGTCCGCCTTTTTCTATGTCTCTAAAATAAATGATGTGTTTTTCACATCTCATCGTGCCAAGCGAATGCGAGTCACAATTCCATCCGGGTCTACAAGATTCAGTTCACTCGAATTTAGCCACTTGATCGGTGCTTCTAGCTCTTGTGCTTGCTTAACGATGGCTAGAAGTTCTTCCTTGCTTTCGACTTCAAGGACATAGTAAGCCAAACCTGGCAAGCCTTGCTCACGCGGAGCTAGCCCTTTTCCAGCCCATTCGTTGACAGCCAGGTGGTGATGGTACTGACCAGCCGCTATCCAACTAGCACTAGGAATGCTAAATTTATCTTCTAGTCCTAACGCCTTTTGATAAAACTGACTCTCCGCGCGACTATCCTTAACCGATAGATGGATATGCCCCATTCTCGTCCCTTCAGCTAGGATAAAGGGATCCACCTTTTCTCCTAACTCATAGATGTCCTGTGCCGCAAGGACTTCGGTCACACCGATAATGCGACCATCTTCTCGAATATCCCATGAAGACACTGGCTTATCACGGTAGAGTTCAATGCCATTTCCTTCCAAATCCTCTAGATAAATAGCCTCACTGTATCCATGATCTGCACCTCCAACCAGAGGAATCCGCAAGTCACTTAGGTGTTTCAAAACATCTGCCAAGGCTTTTCGTGTTGGCAACAAAATCGCCAGATGGTAGAGCCCATAATGCTCCCTTACTTCGCCAGACTTTTCTGCCTGAATCAAGTGAACCAAGGCTTTTCGACCAAGTCCCAAAATCGCTTCTGTCTCTGTTTGGGATAAAATCTCCAAGCCAATAATCTGGTGATAAAAAGCCGTTTGACTCGTTAAATCCTTGACATTTAAAACCACCTCTGCTAGATAAATGTGGCTTTGGTATGCATAAGTCATAGGGTGTCTCCTTTTGTTTGTTGTAACTTTGTTAATTACATCAATTATACACTATTGAGATAAAATGTCAACGAATACAACTCAAAAGAGCTGGAAACCAGCTCTTCTTTTTATTTTACAACAAGCTCGTAGCGAGTTTTGCTGGTGAAAGTTTCCCCTGCTTTGAGAATGACTTGGTCTTTGAGGTCACTGTGAATGGCATCTGGTAAAGCTTGCGCTTCAAGGGCAATCCCATTGTGCTGTACCATTGGCTGGCCTCCGATAATGACACTTTCATCCACAAAGTTTGCTGTGTAGACCACAAAGCAAGGGGCTTCTGTCTTGAAAAGCAAGAAGCGACCTGAATTTTGGTCATAAAGAAAACCAGCATTGTCATGACCTGTAGGAAGAGCAAATGGATGGTCTAAACCAGATACCAGCTGGATTTGCTCATCTTCCTCTGCAAAGATATCCTTCAACAAAGCACCATTGTAGATGTGTTTAACCACATCACGATTAGCATCTGGAGTCTTAGCTGGAACACCGTCTGGAGCGATTGGGTAAATGCCCTCTGTGTTTAATTGGAAGACATGGCGGTCAACTGTCTGCGTGAAATCACCAGACAAGTTGAAGTAGCTGTGATTAGTTGGATTGACCAGCGTATCCTGATCGGTCGTTACCTTGTAGCTGACTTCGTAGGCACCAGTTTCTTCCAAGTGGTAACTAATCCAAATCTTAAGATTGCCAGGAAATCCTCCTGTCCCCTCTGTACGCTCTGTGTAGAGAGTCAAGCCATGGTCGCTCACTTCGACCAATTCAAATAAGCTCGAATCCCAACCCGTTGAACCACTGTGATTACAGTTGCTAGCATTATTGACTTCAAGGTCATAGGTCTTGCCATTGAGCTCAAATGTCGCACCTGCGATACGACCTGCCACAGGACCTACACTCGCTCCATGCTTGGGACTATTGCCTACATAGCTAGCAAAATCATCAAAGCCCAAGATAACATTGGCAAAATTTCCAGCCTTATCAGGCGTTACATAGCGCAAAATGGTCGCACCATAAGTCATGATTTCTAGCTGGTAGCCACCATCAGTCTCAAAGCGATAGGCCAAGACATCCTTACCCTCATGATTTCCAAATACACGCTCTGTGTATGCTTTCATTCTTCTCTCCTTTGATCCATTTTTCTTAAGTAAACAAACCATAGAAAGTGTATTTACCATCTATGGTTGTAGTTTCTATTTTCAGAATCCTTTGTCAGAAAACCTTAAGTCTCTTCTTAACAAAAGGGATTCTTCTATTCTTATTTTATGCTTCTACACGTTCTTTCCATGAAGTCGCTGTTGTTTGAAGAACCTTGTTGAGTTCGTCAATGTTCTCAAATCCAGTTGTGCGAAGCCATTCACGGGCTGCTGCTTCACCATCTTTGATGTAAGCTTCAACTGATCCAGCCCATGTTGCACGGCCGCAAAGAACTCCGTTGAAGTTTGCGCCTGATTCGTGGGCAAAGACAAGGGTTTCTTGGAAGAGTTTGGCTGACACTCCCGCACTCAAGTAGATGTATGGCAAGTTCGTTGCTTCGTCTTGAGCTTTGAAGAAGGCTGCTGCTTCTTCACGAGTATACACGATTTCGCCATCGCCAAAGCCTTCAACGTATTTGACGTTGACTGGAACTTCCACTTTCAAAACATCGATGTTGAAGCGTGGGTCTGAAAAGACCTTCATGGCACCGATAACCTTGTGTGGTTTCACTTTTGCGTATTCTGCAGAACCTGCGTCAGCGATTTTTTCATCGTAAGCGAGGATTTCAAGGAAGAATGGAATGTCTTCCGCCACACACTCAGAACCGATGCGTTCGATGTAGGCTTGTTTTTCTTGGTTGAGTTCGTCAGCGCTGTCTACGTCATAGTAAAGCAAGAACTTAACAGCATCTGCACCTTGTTCCTTGATACGTTTTGCAGACCAAACGTCCAAGCAGTCTGGCAAGCGTTTGGTGCTTGTTGTATCGTATCCTGTTTTCTCATAAGCAAGGAGAAGACCAGCATTGGCATCAAGCGCTTTTGTAGCTGGAAGTCCGTACTCAGGGTCAAGGAGCATTGATGATGCGTATTTGGTCAATTCATCTGCAACCAATACTTTAAGTTCTTCCATTTGAGCGACTGTTGGCTCTTCCGTTTGGTATTGAGCCATGAGGCGTTTCAAAGCACCACGTTGGTCAAAGGCAAGAGCTGAGATAATGCCGTTCTCGTCAGAGAGTTTTTGCAAGCAAGCTACTTTATTAGGACTTAATTGTAATTTACTCATAGACACTTCCTTATTTTTGATAGTCATGAATGATAACACCTTGTACCACACGGTTTACTGTACCTGTAGGAGACGGTGTATCTGGTTTGTTTTCCACTTTGAGCGAAGTCAATAGGGCAAAGAGTTGAGCATAAACGATGTAAGGGAAGACACGGTAAATGTCATTCAAGACACCGCCACAACCAAGGGCTACTTCTTTGACATTTTCAAGACCAAAGGCTTGATCACTCAAAAGCACAACACGACGAGCAATGTGATCACCAGCAACTTCACGAACCAAGTCCAAGTCGTACTTGCGAGTGTAGTCTGACGTTGTGCCAAAGATCAAAACAACTGTATCTTCATTGATAAGAGATTTTGGACCGTGACGGAAGCCGACTGGGCTTTCATACATAGTTGCCACTTGACCAGCTGTTAATTCCAAAATCTTGAGCTGAGCTTCATGAGCAAGGCCAAAGAAAGGACCTGCCCCCAGATAGATGACACGATTAAAGTCGAGGTCAACCAACTCTTTGACATCTTCTGCATTGTCTAGGACCTTACGGGCAAGGTTAACCACAACTTCAAAACGTTCAGCTTTAACAGCAAATTCTGTCGGGTCAAACACCAAGAGTGCTGTCAACATCATAGATGTAAAGCTAGAAGTCATGGCAAAGCCAGCGTCATTGGAAGCAGCTGGTTGCAAGAGCAAGAGATTGCGGTCATCTCCATGAGCTTGAAGAGCCAATTTCCCTTCTGCAGCACATGTAATGGTCACTTGATAGAGGTCATCAACCAAGGCTTTAGCCAGATCAACTGTCGCTACACTTTCAGGCGAATTCCCACTACGAGCAAAGGATACAAGGACAGTTGCCACATCTTTTTTCAGATAGATTTCTGGATTGGCTACAATATCTGTTGTCGCAATGGCATTAAAATTCCATTTGCGTTCGTCATAGACTTCCTTAAAGTATGGTACCAAGGTATCTCCCACATAAGCAGAAGTACCAGCACCCGTTAAGATGACCTTGATATAGTCATGTTTATCAGCGATCCCTTGCAGAAAGGCTGCAATTTCTTCCCGTTTCGCTTGATAGGCTTCAAAAGCCTCTTTCCATACATCAGGCTGTTGGTAGATTTCACGAGTCGTAATTTCCGCACCCAGTTCAAGTAATTCTTCTTTTGTGTAATTTAGCATAGAGTTCCTCTAATCTATTATTGTTTCATTCCTATTGAAAATATGGGAATGGGATTGACTCCCATTCCCATGTATATTCTATATAAAATGCTCTAGCGATTTTTACGTCGTCACATCGTATACTCAATGAAAATCAAAGAGCAAACTAGGAAGCTAGCCACAGGCTGTACTAAAGTACGGCAAGGCGACGCTGACGTGGTTTGAATTTGATTTTCGAAGAGTATTATTCGTCTTCGTCATCATCGAAGCCAGCTAACAAATCATTGACTTTCACAATGCTTTCTGCAGCACGGCCCTTGTAGTCCGCATCTGCACCTGTAAGGCTGGCATTGATAAATTCAATCACCATTGGAAGATTCATCCCTGCGTAGAGTTCAATGTCGCGACCTTCCATGATCAAACGGCTTACCACGTTACATGGTGTTCCACCGAGAAGGTCTGCAAAGACTAGGAAATCATCCAATCCTTCGATAGCAGCTTCAAATTTTGCAGTAAATTCTTCTGGACCATCTTCTGGAAGAAGAGCCACTGCATGAATGTTGTCTTGTGGACCCATAATCATTTCAGTGCTACCTTTAAGTTCTTCACAGAAACGACCATGACTCACCAAAATTAACGATTTCACCATAAATTATGCGCCCATTCCAAGCAAGAATTTACCGATGAATGAAAGACCTACTGCAAGAACGATAATGATACCGATCGCTTTAGTAGAGTTCATACCTTTCTTACCAAGCAACCAGAAGATAAAGGCAGTAAAGATTGCTGGAAGCAAACGTGGGAAGATTGAGTTCAAGATGTCTTGGAAGTCAATCATCTTTTCACCGATTGGCAATTTATAAGAAATCTCAAAGTTGATCATTGTTGCTACAAGAGCACCCATCATGAAGACACCAAGTACAGATGCAGCGTCAATCAAAGCTGTCAAAGTACTTTGCATGTTGTTGATAAGGTTAACCCCTTCTTTGTAGGCAAATTCCAATTGTTTCCAACGGAAGATGTCATATGCAACTGCAACTGCGATCCAAAGGAAGATACCCCATGGTTGGCCAGCGATAGCCATAGTTGCTGCGATAGATCCCATGATAGCAGGTACAAGTGAACCAAAGATTGTGTCTCCAAGAGGAGCAAATGGTCCCATCAAACCTGTCTTGATACCGTTAACGGCATCTTTTGAACCTACACCATCTTTTTCTTCCATAGCAAGGTCAAAACCAGCGATAATAGTGTGGAAGAATGGAGAAGTATTAAAGAATTGAGTATGAACTTTCATCATTTCTTTCAATTCAGGAGTTCCATCCCCATACATTTTACGCAATTGAGGCAAGATCATGTAAAGGTAACCAGAAGCTTGCATACGTTCGTAGTTCCAACCCAATTGGAAAGTAAACAAGCTACGTTTGTTGATTTGATTAAAATCTTCTTTTGTAAGTTTGTAATTAGAATTCGTCATCTTCGATTTCCCCACTTTCTGATGGTGTAGAAGGTGCTGCTACAGCAACTTTTTGGCTGTTCTTGAAGTGAACAACTGCAAGGAAGATACCCACGATAGAGATACCGATCATAGACAATCCTTTGAAGTTGTTAACAAAGCCAATTTTTTCAGCAACTTCAGCAGGAAGAGTGCCAATGATTCCAGCAACTGCTCCACCAAGACTTGTTACGTTTGAGTAAAGAACAGTCAACATAGCTGTCAAACCGAATCCCATAGCAAGGTAGTGAAGGTTACGTTTAACTGGAAGGTAACGAAGCAAGATTGCAAATCCAAGACCTGGAAGCATACGACCTGCAAGAGTCAAACCGTCTGCAACCCATTGGTATTCTTTAACAAGGTTTACAACACCTTGTACGAATTCTCCACCGAAAGCAAGGGCGAAGAATACTGGAAGGGCACGAGAAAGAGCCCAAGGAACTGCACCAAGAAGATAGTTACGTTCGATTCCCTTGTAGTCAAAGCGTTCGATCGCAGCATCAATACGGTGTGCAAAGAAAGTAGTTGTCATACGTCCAAGAACGTCGAAGTATGTCAAAAGTGCTGCTACTGGTACAGCGATTGTTGTAATCGCAAGGTCTGTATCAATACCTTGAGAGATAGAGAATGCTGTTGCAAGAACCGCACCAGAAGTTGCGTCGATACGAGAAGCACCACCGAAGGTACCAACCCCGAGAACGAACAACTGCAAGCTACCACCGATAAACAAACCAGTTGTCACATCTCCCATGATCAAACCAGTAATGAAACCAGCAAATACAGGGGAACCTGCAGATGAAACGATTGTCAACTCATCACAGATTTGATAAGCTGAGTACAAAGTGAGAAGTAAAATTTGCCACCATTGTATCATAACAATGACCTCCTAAAAATTTTTTCCTATTTTAACAAGCTCAAAAAGTCTGAAACTGGATCATTTGGAACCATTTGAGCAGTGAGTTTCACACCTTTTTCTGCCAGTTTGTGGAAATCTTCCACATCCTTATCTACCACATTGATAGAACGTGTGATAGAGCGAGTTTCTGGTGTTTGAGACATATTGCCGACATTGAGTGTTTCAAGCGGAACACCTGCTTCAACCAAACCAAGGAAACGGTCTGGTTTACGTGCAACGATAAAGAGACGTTGGCTATCGTATTTACCAGCAAGGATATTTGCTGCTGCTTTCTCAACTGGCAAGATACTGAGTTTCACACCTGGTGGTGTCGCAAGCTTCAAACCACTCTTTTCAATATCGTTGTTAACAACTTCGTCGTCTACAACCATAATGCGAGAAACGTTTAGTTTCCCTGCCCAAAGATTGGCTACTTGACCGTGGATCAAACGTCCATCGATACGGCATCCTACAATTGTCATAAGTTTTCCCCCTTTATGTGTTTTAGTGTAGGTTTACGAGTTAAATGAATCTCTTCTTTATATTCACCCTCAGTTTCAAAGATGATGATGCGGTTAGCGCCTTCCTTGAGATAGCTATGAGGGATATAAAGTGAGAGGGTCGGGCCGACATTCCAGAAACGCCCTAGGTGACGCCCGTTGACAAAGGCAACTCCCTTACCAAACTCAGACAAGTCTAAGTAGGTATCCTTAGGTTTTTCAACAGTAAAGTCGAAAGCGTAAAAGGCTGGTTGCCCTTCTGTCCATCCTTTTGAAAAATCAATTTTCTCAGGATTATCCAATGGAAGTGGATATTGTTTCCAATTTAACATGAAGTGTAGATCCTTGCAGACACCTGTCCGAATTCCTTTACGTTGCGTATCTGCCAAGAACTTATGTCCGTAGTTGACACGCCCCATATTTTCGACCAAGATATCAATCTCTGAAAAGCCTTCTCTGTTACCCTGACAGTAGATATCTTCACCAATTTCTGTCTGGTATTGAGTGGCGATCCATTGACCATCTACATAGAGTTGAGCTCGGTCACGTCCATCGATGATACGGAGACGTTCCTCTTCTGCATCCCAACTTGCTTCGGTACGATAAAGAAGGTAGCCATAACTCTGACCAAGTTCTTCCATCGCTTTTGGATAGAGGCTTTCAGTTGGACTTGCCAGGCTATCCAGAGTTTCAAACAAGGAAACTTTTTCGACTAGTGGAATGGATTCCATTTCCATGCTTTCCTTGTAAAGTGGTTCCAACTGCGGATACTCTGGGAAGTGTGTCGCCATCATCTTCTTGACTGCTAGGTATTTAGCAGTTGGATTTCCTTCTTCATCGAGAAGGGCATCGTAATCGTAAGATGTAACTTGTGGCAAATCCAGAGTTCCTCGAGCTGAGCAACCATTCATAAAACCAAAGTTTGTGCCGCCATGGAACATATAAAGGTTGATGGAGCCTTGCTCTAACACCTCTCGAACAGCTTCTGCCAACTCTTTTGGATCACGCGTGATGATGGGTTCTTTCCAACGGTTGAACCAGCCATCCCAGAATTCCATGCACATGAGGGGCCATTTCTTACCATGCTCATCAAAGAATTCTTGCATCTGTGAGAAGTTATAAGGAGCTTTAGAACCGAAGTTCCCTGTCACAAAGAGGTCATCTTCGATCAAGGTTCCGGCTTTCAGAGTCGCTCTCCAAGGACCGTCTGAAGTAAAGAGTGGGCAATCAATCCCTCGGTCTTCCATCAATTTTCGAATCGCTCTCAGATAAGACTTATCTTCTCCATAAGAACCATATTCATTTTCGACTTGCATCATGAGAATGTTTCCGCCATTTTCCAACAAGCGAGGCACAAGCCTTGGCAATAATTGGTCATAATAACGAGCAACTGCCTCAATGTAGGCCGGGTCGGACGAGCGGATTCGCATGTCCTTGGTCAAGAGCCAAGCCGGCAAGCCACCAAATTCCCATTCCGCACAGATAAATGGAGACGGGCGTACAATAGCGTAGAGGCCCAAATCTTGTGCAATTTGAAGAAATCTCTCCAAATTTCTGGCACCTTCAAAATCAAACTCCCCTTCAACAGGTTCGTGTAAATTCCAAGCCACATAGGTCTCAACTGTATTAAAGCCAAGCGCCTTTAAGTTATAGAGAGAATGATACCAATCCTCTGCTGGAATCCTAAAATAATGAATGGCGCCGGACAAAATCTTGAACGGTTTTTCGTCTAAATAGAAATCGTCCTCAATTTTAAATCTTGTCATGTTATTACCTCTGACAAATTAAGTTTGCGCTTTCATTTGTTATAATATTAACTATAATCAAATCTCGTGCATTTGTCAATAGGTTTTAGAAAATTATTTAAAATTTTTCTATTTTTTTACTTCTTTTTTACCAAAATTATCTAAAAAATAGCATAAGATGAGAGCTTTTGCACGACCTCTGTTTCGATGACACTTTTATATATGTGCAAAATAATATTTTTAATGTATTATGTTATTTTTGCATCTAAATGCTACTATTTTCTTTGTGTTTGTGGTAAAATCAAAGAAGGAGAAAGAAAAAAATTGAGGTGCAATTATGGCTATTCCAAAATACCAATATATTAAAGACGAACTCAAGAATAAAATCATTTCAGGTCAATTTGCGAGTGGAGACAAGTTTTATACCGAAGCAGAGTTGATCGCCATGTATGATGTCAGTTCTATCACAGTTGTTCGTGCTTTGAACGACCTTGCCAAAGATGGCTATATTGTCCGCCAGCAAGGAAAAGGAACTTTTGTTTCACGCGCTCGTAAGCACAAACTCGTTGAATTTTCAGATGTCGAAATTTTTGAAACAAAAGACGATAAGGTAACTGTCCTTTCTATCGAACGTGGAAATAAGCTTGAATATTTGGAAAAACTTGGTTTGCGTGGAGACCAGTTCTACTACAAGATCGAACGGACACGTCAAACTAACGGTGTGACCTATATCTACCACACTTCTTATATTCCCGAACAATATATCAATGCCAACTATCCAAATCTTGACTATTATAGTTCTATCTATAAACGTTTCAAATTGGATTACCGCATTCACATGACTGATGAGCATTTTGAGGAAATCAACGAAATCGCATTCCCAACACCAGAGCATGCTGCTTCTACGTTGGGAATTGATACACAATTTCCAACTGTCTTCCAAACAAAGACTACAAAACTTGAGGCCACTGGCCAAGTCCTTGCCTATAGTGAAACTTATAAGCGAGCTGACTACTACAAAATCAAATTCATCTCGTGTGATCGAGGTCATTAAGAAAAAGCTTGAGCCTAGCTCAGGCTTTTTCTATGTTCATTATAGCATGCACCACTTGGTATGAACATATGACGAAGGGTAATTCTTTAATTAGTAGTGCTTTTACTAAAAACAAGTTAAATATTGGCTAGATTTTCTTTGTTTTTAGTTTTTTGACAATTTTTTCCTAAATCTTATGATTTCCTCCATTTATTATAGTTCTTTCATAAAGCCGCTTGACTTTTTATATCTTAGATAATAAAATAAAAACAGTTTTGTGTAAACGCTATCATACAATATAATAATAGGGAGGTTTTATCATGAAACTAGAAAAGAAACAGCGCTTCTCCATTCGTAAGTACGCGATTGGAGCGGCTTCTGTACTCATAGGATTTGCTTTTGGTACCCAAGTCGTGTCTGCCGACAGCGTCACTCCAACACCAGAAAATCCAAGCGCAGCTCAGACTGCTCAAGGAGAGCCACAGACAGCTGAGACATCGGTTGAAAGCAAGCTTGAAAAAACAGTCGAGGCAAAAGGAGCTTCAGCCACAATCGCTCCAACAGTCGAAAAAACTGAATCCCCAGCAGTTGCAGAGAAAGTTGACGAGACTCCAGTCACTGAAAAAGCTACTCCTGTTTCAGAAGAAAACTCAGAACCAGTAAAAACCGACGAAGACAAGAAAAATGAACCAGCCACACCTGCTGCAGTTGCTCCTAGCACTACTGAACGAGCAAGTCAAGTAAATGAAAAACTGGCAAAAAGAAAAATGATCTCAATCGACGCTGGACGCAAGTATTTCTCTCCAGACCAACTCAAAGAAATCATCGACAAAGCCAAACACTACGGTTATACTGATCTTCATCTACTAGTTGGAAATGACGGCATGCGTTTTATGTTGGACGACATGACGATCAAAGCCAATGGCAAAACCTATGCAAGCGACGATGTCAAACGTGCACTCGAAAACGGAACCGATGCCTACTACAAGGATCCAAACGGCAATCATTTAACAGAAAGTCAGATGACGGACTTGATCAACTATGCTAAAAACAAAGGCATTGGTCTCATCCCAACTGTAAACAGCCCTGGTCACATGGATGCGATTTTGCATGCCATGAAAGAACTAGGCATCCAAAAGCCGAACTTCAACTACTTTGGTAAGGAATCTGCTCGTACCGTTGACCTTGATAACAAAGAAGCTGTTGCATTTACCAAAGCCCTGATCGACAAGTATGCAGCATACTTTGCTGGAAAAACTGATATTTTCAATATCGGGCTAGACGAATATGCCAACGACGCTACAGATGCCAAAGGATGGAGCGTTCTCCAGGCTGATAAATACTATCCAAATGAAGGCTACCCTGTAGGAGGATATGAGAAATTTATCGCCTACGCCAATGACCTTGCTCGCATCGTCAAATCTCACGGTCTCAAACCAATGGCCTTTAACGATGGTATCTACTATAATAGCGACACTAGCTTTGGAACTTTTGACAAAGACATCATCGTTTCTATGTGGACTGGTGGATGGGGCGGATACGACGTCGCTTCTTCTAAATTTCTAGTTGAAAAAGGCCACCAAATCCTTAATACCAACGATGCTTGGTACTACGTTCTCGGACGAAATGCCGATGGCCAAGGCTGGTACAACCTCGACCAAGGACTCAATGGTATCAAGAACACTCCAATCACTTCTGTACCAAAATCTGATGGGGCTACTATCCCATTCATCGGTGGTATGGTAGCTGCTTGGGCGGATACCCCATCTGCACGCTATTCACCATCACGCCTCTTCAAACTCATGCGCAGCTTCGCAAATGCCAATGCTGAATACTTCGCAGCTGACTATGAGTCTGCTGAACAAGCTCTGAAAGAAGTACCAACAGACCTTAACCGCTATACTGCAGAAAGTGTCGCAGCTGTAAAAGAAGCTGAAAAAGCTATTCGCTCACTTGATAGCAACCTCAGCCGTGCCCAACAAGACACCATTGATCAAGCAATCGCGAAACTCCAAGAAGCTGTCAGCAACTTGACCTTCACACCAGAAGCTCAAAAAGAAGAAGACGCGAAACGCGAAGTTGAAAAACTTGCCAAGAACAAGGTAATCTCTATTGATGCTGGACGTAAGTACTTCACGCTCGACCAACTCAAACGCATCGTAGACAAGGCGAGCGAGCTCGGCTACTCTGATGTGCATCTTCTCCTAGGAAATGATGGACTTCGCTTCCTCCTTGATGACATGACCATCACAGCTAACGGAAAAACTTATGCAAGTGATGATGTCAAGAAGGCTATCATCGAAGGAACAAAAGCTTACTACGATGATCCAAACGGAACCACTCTTAGTCAAGCTGAAATCACTGAATTGATCGAGTACGCAAAATCAAAAGGCCTCGGACTCATCCCAGCGATCAACAGCCCAGGTCACATGGATGCCATGCTCGTCGCTATGGAAAAGCTTGGAATCAAGAATCCTCAAGCCAACTTTGACAAGGTATCCAAAACAACCATGGACCTTGAAAACGAAGAGGCGATGAACTTTGTCAAAGCCCTCATCGGCAAGTACATGGACTTCTTTGCAGGCAAGACTAAGATCTTCAACTACGGTACAGACGAATATGCCAATGATGCTACCAACGCGCAAGGCTGGTACTACCTCAAATGGTATGGACTCTATGGCAAGTTTGCTGAGTACTCTAACACCCTTGCTGCCATGGCCAAAGAAAGAGGCCTTCAACCAATGGCCTTCAACGATGGTTTCTACTATGAAGACAAGGATGATGTTGAGTTTGACAAGGATGTCATCATCTCTTACTGGTCTAAGGGATGGTGGGGTTACAACCTTGCGACGCCTCAGTACCTAGCAAGCAAAGGCTATAAACTCCTCAACACCAACGGAGACTGGTACTACGTGCTAGGTAATCACAAACCAGATGAAGCCTACCCACTATCAAAAGCACTTGAAAACTCTGGTAAAGTGCCATTTAACCAGCTTGCATCTACCAAATATCCTGAGGTAGACCTTCCAACAGTTGGAAGCATGCTTGCCATCTGGGCAGATAGACCAAGCGCTGAGTACAAGGAAGAAGAAATTTTTGAACTCATGACTGCCTTTGCAGACAATAACAAAGACTACTTCCACGCTAACTACAATGCCCTCCGTGAGGAACTTGCTCAAATCCCTGCAAACTTGGATGGATACAGCAAGGAAAGCTTGGATGCCCTAAATGCAGCTAAAGAAGCTCTCAACTACAACCTCAACCGTAACAAACAAGCCGAGTTAGATGCTCTCGTAGCCAAACTCAAGGCAGCCCGCCTAGGCCTTAAACCAGCAGCAACCCACTCAGGAAGCCTCGATGAAAACGAACTAGCTGCCAATGTTGAAACCAAACCGGAACTCATCACAAGAGCAGAAAAGATTCCATTTGAAGTTATCAAGAAGGAAAATCCGAACCTCCCAGCCGGTCAGGAAAAGATCATCACACCAGGTGTAGAGGGCGAACGTACTCATTACATCTCTGTCCTTACTGAAAATGGGAAACAAACAGAAACGGTTCTAGATAGCCAAGTAACCAAAGAACCTGTGACCCAAGTGGTTGAAATCGGCGCCCCTATTACTCACAAAGGGGATGAACACGGTCTTGCTCCAGCCGCAGAGACAAAACCTAGACTGGACATCCAAGAAGAAGAAATTCCGTTCACTACTGTGACACGTGAAAATCCGCAATTGCTCAAAGGGAAGACTCAAGTCGTTACTAAAGGCGCTAACGGTCGTCGCAGCCATTACTACTCTGTGAGTACTACTGCTGATGGCAAAGAAGTGAAGACTCTTGTCGATAGCCTTGTAACGCAAGAAGCAGTGACACAAGTCATTGAAGTCGGAACCCTTGTTACCCATGTAGGGGATGAACACGGTCTTGCCCCAGCTGCAGAAGCAAAACCTAGACTAGACATCCAAGAAGAAGAGATTCCGTTCACTACCGTGACACGTGAAAATCCCCAATTGCCAAAAGGACAAAGTCAAGTCGTCGTTTCCGGAGTAAATGGCCGCCGTACCGTCTTCTACTCTGTTAGCACTACTGCTGACGGAAAGGAAGAAAGAACCCTTGTCAATAGTGCGGTATCGCAGGAAGCGGTCGCTCAGGTTGTCGAAGTCGGCACTGCCCTTGAGAAAGCTAAGCAAGCTGAAGCAACTACTAACAAAGCAGATGAAAAACAACTCCCTGCAACAGGAAGCCAAGACTCTGCAGGCTTGGTCGCAGTAGGACTCATGGCCACACTAGCAGCTTACGGACTCACTAAGAGAAAAGAAGATTAAACCCCTTCGACAAGAATACAAAAAAAGCGAGATTGAATCTCGCTTTTTATTGTTAGGATTAATCACCAAGTCCGATACGTTCAAAGATATCATCCACACGTTTGGTGTAGTATGCAGGGTTGAAGATTTCGTCAATTTCCTCTTGAGTGAGGCGTGAGGTCACTTCTGGATCTGCTTCGAGCAGTGGTTTAAAGTCCACTTGGTTGTCCCAAGAGTAGGCTGTTTTTGGTTGCACCAAGTCATAGGCTTGCTCACGAGTCATGCCTTTCTCGATCAAGGTCAACATAGCACGTTGGCTAAAGATAAGACCGAAAGTCGAGTTCATGTTGCGAATCATGTTTTCTGGGAAGACCGTCAAGTTCTTGACGATATTTCCAAAACGGTTGAGCATGTAGTCAATCAAAATGGTCGTATCTGGTGTGATGATACGCTCAGCTGATGAGTGAGAAATATCGCGTTCGTGCCAGAGAGCGACGTTCTCATAGGCTGTCACCATATGGCCACGGATAACACGCGCAAGACCCGTCATGTTTTCAGAACCGATAGGATTGCGTTTGTGAGGCATTGCTGAAGACCCTTTTTGCCCTTTAGCAAAGAACTCTTCTACTTCGCGTTGCTCAGACTTTTGCAAACCACGAATCTCCGTTGCCATGCGCTCGATGGAAGTGGCGATGCTGGCAAGAACTGCAAAGTACTCAGCGTGAAGATCACGAGGAAGGACCTGTGTCGAGATTTCTTGAGCACGGATACCAAGCTTGTCACAGACGTATTCCTCTACAAATGGTGGGATGTTGGCAAAGTTACCAACTGCACCAGAGATTTTACCAGCTTCCACACCAGCAGCTGCATGCTCGAAACGCTCGATGTTGCGCTTCATTTCGCTATACCAAGTCGCCAATTTAAGACCAAAAGTTGTAGGCTCAGCGTGCACACCGTGGGTACGCCCCATCATGATGGTGAACTTGTGCTCCTTAGCCTTGTCAGCAATGATGTTGGTGAAGTTTTCAAGGTCACGACGGATGATGTCGTTGGCCTGCTTGTAGAGGTAACCATAGGCCGTATCCACCACGTCGGTAGAAGTCAACCCATAGTGAACCCACTTGCGCTCTTCACCAAGAGTCTCAGAAACCGCACGCGTGAAAGCCACCACATCGTGGCGCGTCTCCTGCTCAATCTCCAAAATACGGTCGATGTCAAAGTTCGCCTTTTCGCGAATCAAAGCCACATCTTCCTTAGGGATTTCCCCCAACTCAGCCCATGCCTCGTCAGCCAAGATTTCCACCTCAAGCCAAGCACGGTATTTATTTTCTTCACTCCAAATGTTCGCCATTTCGGGGCGAGAGTAACGGTTGATCATTGTTTCCTCCTTATTTTAACAACATATTGCTTATTAGTTAATATTTCCGATTTCCATAATAAAATTATGGACTGATTTAATATAAACTCCATCAAAAATACTCGGAACAAAATCAAAAATTGTAGAGTTAACAGTAATAATCCCTATTTCAACACAGTCAAAACGAACTTTCAACTCCTCCTCAAAAATTGATTTATTATCTAAAAATATTTTCTTTATTTTTTCTAGTTTCGATATCTCTTTATCAACTCTATTTACTAATCTAGTAATTTCATCAAGAGAATGTTGTAGCCCGTAATTTTTTAAATCATAAATATACAACGTACCGTCTGAAGCAAACAAGATATCTAATTCTCTCTTTACCCCCTTATAGTCTCCACCCAACAATTGCTTGATCTTTGGAAATGCCGGTTTCCCTGATTTATTATTGACCATTAAATCACAGTTGATTATTGAAAAATCATATTTAGACATTAGGCATAATTTGATATATGGTAATGTTTGTTCATCATAAAATTTAGTTATTTCTTTATTTATGTTGTGATGTGAGGAAATTCTCCTTGATAATATATCTCCAGGGAGATGCCACACACCCTCATTTAATAAAGATAAACTTGTTAAATAATAATTCTTATATTTTAATAATGGTTTATGAAAAATTGAAAGCCTTTTGAATGATACAAACTCAGCCACAAAAGAGTGAAATTTTGAGATATCAATAGGTGAGCAATCTAATCTAAGCTCCTTACTTAATCTTACATGTTTACTAACAAAAGCATTAAAAATTTCCTTCACTTCATCCGGAGTCTCTATTCTAGAATAAATTTTTTTATTTAACATATCAACTATTCTATTTATATTTTTAGTATCACTTAATAAATAATTAACTTCACTATTATATTCTTCTATTTTATTTACAAAATTATAGATAGATGTTCTAAGTTGATATATATCATTTTCTAAGAAAACTGATTCATTTATTCTTCCCTCATCTCCAATCTCTCCACAACTTTGATTTTTTTTCAAAAACTCTGGCCAATCAGATTCAGCAATAATATCCAATGTTTTATAGGACAATGTATACCCCTGAATATTTCTCTTGAAAGAATCTCTTATTTTTATAGGATCAAATTTAAACTCATTAAAAAATTTTGGAAATATAGACTTTGACATTCTCTTATGCAAGCCTAATGTTTCCTTATTACAGTATAGACAAATTTCATCAAATTTTGACTGCAAGTCCGCTGGTGGGAACTCCCCCCACTGATTATTACTAAAGCTTATCCTCTTACTATTATTCCACCTCTTAACAAAATACCTAGAATTTGAGTCAGATGTAAATATACACTTGATTACTCCCCAATAAAATAACAAATTATAATCTGTTCCATATCGTTCAAAATACTTCTCAGCTTCTATTTCCTCAGCAGAAGTTCTTTCCTCCCTGAGCAATAATAAATTAATCATGTAATTAACAGATGCTTTCATTTCACCCAATAATGCAGTACTTAAATCATCTTTTGTACATCCAACTTTCTGTACGAGAAATATCAATTTTTCCAAATCATTTTCAGGTTCTTTATTTAAATCTATTTCTTGATTTTGTGATAAAGTAGAAACAAAACTCGCAAATATTATTAAATTTATTAATAATTTTTTTCTAGGATACAAATCAAGAATCTTTTCGATTGACTCATTAATTAATTCATTTAATGTTTCAAAAATGTATTCTTCACAAAAATAATCCCCAGTTATATTAAGTTTACTTTCTTTAATAATTTTATTAAGAAAAAAATTATTGACAGTTCTTCCATTACCAAGTACTATTTCATCAGGTATATCAACTCCTTTTTCCTCAGAATATTTTTTTATTAATTCTAGGACTTCAGGATTATCATACACTTTGTATCTTCCTTTAATTATAATCAATATGTAGATAAATATTTGGGCATTCTGCCGTTTTAAGTATTCTTCTGTAAAAAAATTAAATTCAGTAATCTTGTTATCTAACACCTAAAAATCAATCCCTTTCCCAAACTCCTCCACCTCATCTGGCACATCACTAAACAAAGTCACATGTCCCATCTTGCGGTTGTGCTTCGCTTCTATTTTACCATACATATGGAGGTGGGCGCTTGGATTTTCTGCGACATATTTCTCAGCAACCTCGACGTGTTGACCGAGAACGTTAAGCATGACTGCTGGAGCATGTAATTTTATTTCTGGCAACGGTGCTCCCAGAACGCCCAAAATATGAGTATCGAATTGCGAGAAGTCACAAGCTTCAATTGAATAATGCCCTGAGTTATGTGGGCGAGGGGCAATCTCGTTGACGATAATATCATCAGCTGTCGCAAACATCTCCACGCAGAGGGTTCCAGACAAGTTAAGCTGTTCTGCAATTCGCACTGCCATTGCTTTGGCTTTTTCAGCTAGACTTGCAGAAATTCGAGCAGGCACAATGGTCTTAGATAGGATATTGTTGCGGTGGATATTTTCCTGAACTGGGAAAACCGTCACATCCTTGCCATTTCCTGATACGATGACAGAAATCTCAAGGTCAAAATTGACAAATTCTTCCAAGACACAGTCAGCTGAATCTGCTAGTTCATAGGCTTCTTCCAAGTCTGCTTCTGAGCGAATGACCTTTTGCCCATGCCCATCGTAGCCACCAGTCGCCGTCTTGAGGACATAGTTTTTGGCCAGGTCAATCTCCGCCAAGTCTTGGCTAGAATTCACAACCTTGTATGGAGCCACCGTTACTTGGGCCTTCTTGGAAAGGAAGTCCTTTTCAAAGATACGATTTTGAGAAATGCGGAGCAGGTCAGTTCCTTGAGGAAGTTGTCCATCCCTGATGACAGCATCCAAACCGTCAGCATCAACATTTTCAAACTCATAGGTGAGGACATCGCAACGCTCAGCTAGCTGACGGAGGGCATCCACATCGTTATAAGGAGCCACGATGATTTCCGCCACACGAGAGGCCGGGCAATCCGCCGCAGGATCCAGCGCGATAACCTTGTGCCCCATGTAGATAGCAGAAATGGCCATCATCTGTCCCAGCTGACCACCACCGATAATTCCGATTGTTTTAGATGAGCTCATTTGTAGACTCCTCTGCGATTTTTCCTTGTTCTTCTGCGAAATCAGCCAACGCTGTCGCGATAGCCTGATCCTCTACTGACAGGAGACGGAGGGCAAAGAGTGCCGCATTTGTCGCACCTGCTTCACCGATAGCCATTGTCGCCACAGGCACGCCACCCGGCATCTGTACGATAGAGTAGAGCGAGTCCACACCGCTAAGAGCACGCGATTTGACAGGTACACCGATGACAGGAAGGGTTGTTTTGGCTGCGACCATTCCTGGCAAATGGGCTGCGCCGCCCGCACCTGCGATAATGACCTTGATACCACGACTGCGGGCTTCTTCGGCATGCTGAAACATGAGGTCGGGCGTGCGATGGGCAGAGACGACTTTCTTTTCGTAGGCAACACCGAAGCGATCTAAAACTTCAGCTGTTTTTTGCATGGTTGCCCAGTCGGATTTTGAGCCCATGATGATGGAAATTACTGGTTTAGTCATAATTTTTCCTTTTCTTCCTTTCAACAATCACCTTAGGTTGTGAGGGACGGCAGCAGCCACCAAAGGTGTTTCATGCCTAAATCGGAAGCCCAAGGTCTTCCGATTTCCCTGAACGATTGACTTATAATCCAATCGTTCTTTCACAACGGCGGTGATTGCTCTATATTAGCTCGCTAATGCTCGCAAGTCAAACGACCATTATCGTATTTGGCGACTTCGTCGCGTTATTTTTATACTTTTACTTTATAGCCTTGCTTCCGATATCTGTTCGGTAGAAGAGGCCTTCTGTGTTTTGTTTGTCGAGTTCCTTGTAGATGGTATCTTGGGCTTCTTTGACGGTATCGGCTGTGGTGACGAGCATATAGACACGTCCGCCGTTGGATAGCAGTGCTCTGCTATTTTCCGCAAACTTAGCCCCTGCATAGTAGGTGATGATGTCACCTTCGGTCTTGGCTGGAAGCTTGACACCTTTCTCATAAGAAAGCGGATAGCCGTTTGACGCGACAACCACTCCCAGAGTCACACCCTTATCCGTCCAAGTGATGTTTGGCTCCTTGCTATCGAGGATATCCGTGATATTTCGTGCAAAATCGGAGGTCAGACGAGACAAGATAATTTGTGTTTCTGGATCTCCAAAACGAGCGTTGAACTCGATGACTTTAGGACCGCCAGCAGTCAAAATAAGCCCCGCGTAGAGGACACCAAGATAAGGACGACCTTCTTTGATCATCCCTTCAAGGACTGGCTTGACAATGGTGTCAACCGCCGTATCAACCACGCTCTGTGGCAAGTGAGGAACTGGCGCATAGGCACCCATCCCGCCCGTGTTAGGGCCCTTGTCGCCATCGTAAGCACGTTTGTGGTCCTGAGCCGTTGGCATGATGTAGAACTTGTCACCATTGACAAAGGCAAAAAGTGAAAATTCCTCTCCGTCAAGAAATTCCTCGATGACCACACGCGCACCAGAATCACCGAATTTATTGTCTAAGAGCATCTCATGTGCGGCTTCGACCGCTTGCTCAACCGTCTCAGCAACGACGACGCCCTTCCCAAGCGCCAAACCATCCGCCTTGACTACGATTGGGGCACCTTTTTCTTCGATATAAGCCTTAGCTGCCTCGAAATCTGAAAATGTGCCATAGGCTGCTGTCGGAACGCCGTATTTGACCATGATTTCCTTAGCAAAATCCTTAGACCACTCTAGCTCCGCTGCAGCTTTGGTCGGGCCAAAGGCTTTGAGCCCAGCTTGATTAAAGTCATCCACGATACCAGCAGCAAGGGCATCATCTGGCCCGATGAAGGTCCAAGCAATATCGTTGGCCTTTGCAAACTCAATTAACTTAGAATGTTCGGAAATAGAGATATTTACCAATTCTAAACCATCCAGAGTCATCCCGTCATTTCCAGGAGCTACAAAGACATTTTCAACGTCTTTTGATTCAAGCAACTTCTTGGCAATCGCATGTTCACGACCACCCGAACCGACAACTAATAGCTTCATCTTTCAACCTCTTTTGCGAATTATTTACTAACATTATATCACAAACGTTCGTTTTAATCTTGTTCCGCTCCGCGTTTTAGGCAAAAAAAGGAAAGAAACTGTTTTCTTCCCTTTTGTCTTCTTAATGTCTAAAATGTCTTACGCCTGTGAAAACCATGGTCAAGCCGTATTTGTCAGCAGCTTCGATGGATTCTTGGTCACGGACAGAGCCACCAGGCTGGATGATAGCCTTAATTCCTGCTTTAGCGATTTCTTCCACGTTATCGGCGAATGGGAAGAAGGCATCGGAAGCAAGAACAGCTCCGTCAAGGCGGTCTTTAGCTTGGTCAATGGCGATGCGAACAGAAGCCACTCGGTTGGTTTGACCTGGGCCAACACCAAGTGTCATGTGGTCGTTGGTCACGATGATTCCGTTTGATTTGACGTACTTGATAGCCTTCCAAGCGAACTCAAGAGCTGTCGCTTCTGTCTCGGTTGGTTGGCGTTTAGTCACTACTTGCCAGTCAGCTGGGCTTTCCTTGACCACGTCTTGGTTTTGCACCAGAAGTCCACCGACCACACCTGTGTATTCCTCTTCCACTTCACTAGCCTCTTGAGCGTCAAATGGCAAGGCAAGGATACGCAAGTTTTTCTTTTTGTTGGTCAAAATGGCTAGCGCTTCATCCGTATAGCTTGGTGCGATGATGATCTCAAGGAAAACGCCGTGCATCTTCTCAGCAGTCGCAGCATCCACCTCACGGTTAAGGACGACAATTCCACCAAAGATAGACACCGGGTCAGACTCATAAGCATAGTCCCAAGCAGTTTCGATGTCATCAGCTTGACCAATTCCACATGGGTTCATGTGTTTGAGAGCCACAACGGTTGGACGATCTTTGAAATCACGGATAATACGGATGGCCGCATCCGCGTCACGAATGTTATTGAAGGACAATTCCTTACCGTTGAGCTGTTTCGCTGAAGCAATCGAATAGTCAGTCGGCAAAGCTTTTTGGTAGAAGTCAGCGTCCTGCTGAGGATTTTCCCCATAGCGCATGGCTTGTTTGAGGTCATAGGTCAAAGTGAGCTTTTCTGGTTTTGCTTCGCCCACTTGAGCTGTGAAATATTCTGCAATCAAGGCGTCATAAGCCGCTGTGTGACGAAAAACCTTGGCTGCTAAACGTTGGCGAGTTTCGTAAGTCGTTTCACCATTGGCTGACAACTCGTCCAAAACCACTGCATAGTCTGCAGGATCTACCACAACAGTTACACTAGCGTGGTTCTTCGCTGCTGAGCGAAGCATAGATGGACCACCAATATCGATGTTTTCAACGGCTTCCGCATAAGTCACATCTGGTTTGAGAATCGTTTCCTTGAAAGGATAGAGGTTGACCACTACAAGGTCAATGAGCTCGATCTGATTGTCCTTAGCCGCTTCCAAGTGGCTATCCAAGTCACGACGAGCAAGGAGACCACCGTGGATATTTGGGTGGAGAGTCTTGACACGACCATCCATCATTTCTGGGAAACCAGTCACATCATCGATAGCAATGGTCTTCACCCCAGCATTATCAAGGACAACTTTAGTCCCACCTGTCGAGATGATGTCCCAACCAAGTTTTTTAAGTTCTTGGGCAAATTCAACAATGCCCGCTTTGTCTGAGACGCTGATTAAGGCGCGTTTAGTCATTTGTTCTCCTTTTCTAAAACCATATATTTAACTTCGTATAAAATATCTATTAGATACACTTCTTTTGAAGCTTTACCCCATATAGGGTATTTAATAATATTTTTTATTCCACTATCTATGAAATTAATCAACCATACTATTATAGCTACGATTAAAATTAAACCCAAAAATGTTTCAACAGAAATAGCTGTCTCATCTGCAACAAATAATTTATTTAAAGCCAAAGTGATAAAAGACGTTACCAAAATTATACCAACTATGCCTATCGACTTTACTAAACTTTCATACTTCTTAATTTTATTATCCTGTTTATCTGTCAAATCAGCTATTAACAACTTCACAGCATAACTAGCTTTTTCTCCATACATAAGAATCAATTCATACTTTATTTCTCTACATAGCTCTTCAAATTTATTAGGTTTTCCATCTGAAATTTTATCAAATTTTCGACTGAGATAAATAAAGTACATCAAAGAAAACATAGTAAAAATAAGAGAAGCTATTTTAATACACAAATCACCAAAATCCCACAACCAAACTACATAACTTGTTAACATTAGGGTAATAAATACAATTAAGCTAATTAGAAATTTATTTCTAATTTTTATTACTTTAGGGTAAAATTGTTTTTCATACTCATTAAAAAATTCTTCAAATTCTTTAACTTTGTCTAGTAAAGTCTTAACAGCTTTATTATTCAAAATTTACTTCCTATCCACTCCCAAGCTATCCAGCACCTCTGGATACAACTTGTACTCTGCCTCATGAATCCGAGCTTCAAAGCTTTCGATAGTATCATCTGCTAGACGTGGCACACGGACTTGTTTGATGACCTTGCCTGTATCCACACCTGAGTCCACCCAGTGAATGGTCACGCCACTCTCAGTAACACCAGCATTCCAAGCATCCTCAATTCCATGAGCTCCTGGAAATTCTGGTAGGTAGGCCGGATGAATGTTAATGATCCGACCCTCGTAAGCAGCGAGCAAAGTTGGCCCAACGATTTTCATATATCCTGCTAGGCAAACCAAGTCAATCTGGTGTTCTTCCAATAGTTCGACAAGAGCTGCTTCGTAGTCTGCCTTGTTCTCAAACTCCTTGAGTTCAAAAGCATAGGACAGAACGCCGAGCTTGTCTGCACGCTCGAGCACATAGGCGTCACGATGGTCTGAAAAAACAAACTCCAATGGAAATTCTTCGGCAATCACCTGAAAATTTGAGCCATTACCAGAGGCAAAAACCGCTATTTTTTTCATTTGATGATGACACTTTCGTTTTCTTTCTTGACGATGCGACCAATTTCATAGACTGGTTCATCCAGCAATTCCTTGACACGACCTACATTTTCAGGGCTAACTGCCAACATGAGTCCCACACCCATATTGAAGATTTCAAACATTTCTTCATGCTTGATTTCACCGTATTTTTCAAGAGCCTTGAAAATCGGAAGGACTGGAACTTTTTCTTCCTCAATCTCTGCAGCCAAGTCAGCTGCAAACATACGAGGGACATTTTCGATAAAACCACCACCTGTGATGTGGGCAATACCGTTGACCAGCTCTTCCTTGATGAGTGGCAAGACAGCCTTGACATAGATACGAGTCGGCTCAAGAAGGACTTCCTTGAGTTTCTTGCCTTCCAATTCTGGCAAGACTTCCTCACCTGTATAGTCCGCAAAGACACGGCGCACGAGTGAGTAACCATTGGAGTGAATTCCACTTGAAGCAAGTCCGAGAAGAATATCTCCTTCTACCACTTTTGAACCGTCGATGATTTGAGATTTTTCAGCCACACCGACCGCAAAACCTGCCAAGTCATAGTCATCTTCGCCATACATACCAGGCATTTCAGCCGTTTCCCCACCGATGAGGGCAGCGCCTGCCTGCACACAACCTTCTGCCACACCAGCAACGACTTGTTCTAGTTTAGCTGGTTCATTCTTACCAGTTGCGACGTAGTCAAGGAAATAGAGGGGCTCCGCACCTGCAGCGATGATGTCATTGACACACATGGCCACACAGTCCTGACCGATAGTATCGTGCTTGTCATACTTGATAGCTAGCATGAGCTTAGTTCCGACACCGTCAGTCCCTGAGATCAAGACGGGTTCTTTGACCCCTGTCTTTGAAAGGTCAAACATGCCACCGAAACCACCTAGAGCTCCCATAACACCTGCACGCTCCGTACGAGCTACGTGCTTTTTGATCCGTTCAACAACTTCATAACCCGCTTCAACATCCACACCAGACTGCGCATAAGCATTTTTATTCGTCATTTTATTCATTCCTTTTCTTTAATGGAAAATCGTTATCCGCCTATTTGTAAAAACTGGTCTTTTCTTCCAAACTTCTACGATAGTCTTCCTCATAGTCGTAGAGAGGAGTTGGGTAGTCGCCGTCAAAGTAAGCGACACAGAGACCACCGTTCGGCGCATCTGTTTCAATACCAATCGAATCAATCAAGCCATCAATCGAAAGATAGGTCAGGCTATCCGCTCCAATGATTTGGCGAGTTTCTTCGACCGTATGATTAGCCGCAATCAGCTCCTGACGCGTCTGGATATCAATCCCGTAGAAGCATGGATAAGCTAGCGCTGGACTTCCAATAGCAACGTGAACCTCAGACGCACCTGCTTCTTTCAAAAGCTGAACGATGCGGCGAGAAGTTGTCCCACGAACAATGGAATCATCAATCATGACCACACGTTTGCCTTTGACAACGCCCGAAACAGCAGACAGTTTCATCCGCACCCCTTGCTCCCGCAATTCTTGAGTCGGTTGGATAAAGGTACGCTGGGTGTATTGGTTTTTGATCAGCCCCATTTCGTTTGGCAGACCTGATTCTTCCGCAAAGCCCATGGCTACGCTGAGTGAAGAATTGGGCACACCAACCACGATATCTGCTTCATGCTTGAATTCACGCGCTAATTGTGCCCCCATTCTCTTACGAGCTGTATGGACATTAACACCATGGATATTAGAATCAGGGCGAGCAAAGTAGATATACTCCATAGAACAAATCGCCAACTGGGTATCATTCGTATAGCTATCGTACTGAATCCCATTGTCATCCACAATCACAATTTCCCCTGGTTTTACATCGCGAATCCACTCGGCACCAATGACTTCAAAGGCACAGGTTTCTGACGAAACCACCACCGCTCCGTTGGTCATTTTCCCAATCGAAAGCGGACGGAAGCCATTAGGGTCAAGCGCCGCAATCAACTTGTCCTCAAACAGCAAGATATAAGCAAAGCCACCTTTTACAAGACTGAGCGCCTCCTTGATTTTGCCCATCAAGTTCGGATTGTGACTCCGACGAATGAGGTGGGCCAAGATTTCCGAGTCTGAAGTTGAACTGAAAATTGCTCCTCTTTGTTCCAATTCTTTTTTGAGCGATTCGGCATTGGTCAAGTTTCCGTTGTGAGCAAGTCCAAACTGCATATCATGAAAGCGAAAGAGGAAGGGCTGGATGTTATCCACAGAAGCTTCGCCAGCAGTCGCATAACGCACATGCCCAATCGCGCTCGTTCCTGTCAATTTATCCAAATTAGCTGGATTTCTGAACACTTCTGATAAAAGCCCCATGTCACGATGACGCTTCAATTGCCCCTGATCATTGGAGAGGATTCCTGCCCCTTCCTGACCACGGTGCTGAAGACTATGGAGACCAAAATAGGTCAATTTAGCAGCATCTGGATGTCCCCAGATACCGAAAACACCACATTCTTCATTAAGAGATTTTACTTCGTATGTCATTTTTTATACCTTTTATTTCCCTGTGAAATAACGCACAGCCGATGCAAACAGGTGCTGGTCTTTATTTCCTGGGATGTTTTGGAAGAGACCGTCTTCATAACGTTCTGAGTGTCCCATCTTACCGATAATTTGACCATTCTTGCTAGTAATTCCTTCGATGGCATTTACAGAACCATTTGGATTGTACTTAGAATCCATACTTGGTTTGCCATCAAAGTCAACGTATTGGCTAAAGATTTGACCATTGTCGCGGAGCTCTGCAAATTCCTCAGCCGTCACGACAAACTTCCCTTCACCGTGCGATACTGGGATGGCATGGATATCGCCCACTTGCACTCCAGCCAACCATGGTGAGTTGGTATTGGCAATTCGAGTTTCCACCATCTTGGCCACGTGCTGGTTGGCATCATTGTAGAAAAGGGTTGGACTAGTACTATTAGCATCCTCAAAGTTTCCATATGGAAGAAGACCTGATTTGACCAAGGCCTGGAATCCATTACAGATACCGATAATCAAGCCACCGCGAGTGATAAAGCTATCAATGGCTGCACGCACTTTTTCATTGAGCAGGATATTGACAATAAACTTAGCTGATCCATCTGGTTCGTCCGCAGCTGAGAAGCCACCTGCAAAGAAGAGAATGTTTGCCTTGCCGATATTGTCAACCATGGTTTCAACTGACTTGACAATAGCTTCTTCATTCAAGGTCACAAATGGCACCAAGTTAACCTCTGCACCTTCTTTTTCAAATGCCTTAGCTGAGTCATATTCTGAGTTGGTTCCTGGGAAGACTGGGATATAAACCACCGGTTTTTCAATATTTTCCTTGGCTTTGATGACTGCGTTAGAAGCGACAGCTGGCACTTCTTCCAATTCTTTAGCTTGTGCAAATTCAGTAGGGTAGACTTCTTCTAATTTTCCTTGGAAGGCACTGTCAAGTTTGTGTCCATCTAGCTTCACACCGTTGACAAGGAGTGTAAAGTCTGCGCTTGTTTGTCCAATCTTCTCTACTCCAGCGATTTCTTGAGGAGATGTGAAGACAAATCCACCTAATTGAGCTGTCAAGGCTGTTTCAAATTCAGGCAAGGTCACCTCTGCACCGATATGATTTCCAAAGGTAGCAAGTGCCAAGCTTTCAAGGACACCTCCGTATTTAACAGCTGATGCAGATGTTACTTTGTGTCCAGCTTGGATGGCTTCAAATTGAGCAAAGTTTTGCTTAATCAAGTCAAAATCAATCTCTGCAGAGAGGGCTTGACCTGGGATGTAGTAGATGTTTTCACCAACATTCTTGAACTCTGGAGAGAGTACCTTGCGGCTATTCGCTGTCGTCACCCCAAAGGCAACCAAGGTTGGTGGTACGGTCAATTCTTCAAAGGTACCAGACATAGAGTCCTTACCACCGATAGATGGCAAGCCAAGTTGGATTTGTGCTTCGATAGAGCCTAGAAGAGCTGCTACTGGCTGACCGAAACGCTCTGCTTGCTTGTCCATCCGCTCGAAGTACTCTTGGTAAGAGAAACGAGCCTTAGACCAGTTGGCACCAGTAGCCACCAAACGAGCTGTCGCTTCGATAACTGCATAGGCAGCCCCGTGATATGGAGACCATTCTGCTAGATAAGGGTTGAACCCTTGAGCCATGACAGACGCAGTATGAGTCACGCCGTGTTGAACTGGCAATTTCTGCACAGATGCCTCAGTTGGCGTGAGTTGGTAGCGACCACCAAGTGGGTGGTTAACCGTTGAACGACCGACCGAGCAGTCAAAGATAGTCTGCAAGCCTTTTTGACTCGCATGGTTGAGGTCAGATAGGACTGCAAGAGTATCCGCTTCAAGGGTTTCAGCACTTGTCTTGCGCTCTTCTGGAAGCTTGACATCCTTGTCCACAACCTTGGCATCGACAACGACACGCACACCATTGGTATCAAGGAAACGGCGTTCCAAGTCCACGATTGTCTCACCATTCCAGTGCATGACAAGATTTGGTTTTTCAGTCACTGTCGCAACCACAACAGCGTCAATATTTTCTTTATTACATTCTGCAACGAAGGCATCTACGTCCTCAGGACGAACCACAACCGCCATCCGTTCTTGTGATTCAGAGATGGCAATTTCTGTACCATTCAAGCCTTGGTATTTAAGAGGAACCTTGTTGAGGTCGATTTCAAGACCGTCTGCCAATTCACCGATGGCTACACAGACACCACCAGCACCAAAGTCATTGGATTTCTTAATAAGACGAGTGACATCGCCATTACGGAAAAGACGTTGAATCTTGCGCTCTTCGATGGCATTTCCTTTTTGAACTTCAGCACCAGCTGTTTCAACCGATTCAACTGTTTGAACCTTAGAAGACCCTGTCGCACCACCGACACCATCACGCCCAGTCTTACCTCCAAGGAGGATAATCACATCGCCCGCTTCAGGTTTTTCACGGACAACATTGCCCTTGGGAGCAGCACCAACAACGGCACCAAGCTCCATGCGTTTGGCTACAAAGCCTGGGTGGAAGTACTCACGAACGTAGGTCGTCGCAAGACCAATCTGATTCCCGTAAGAAGAATAACCATGAGCCGCTGTCTTAGAAATGACCTGTTGTGGCAATTTACCAGCACGCGTTTCCGAAATCGGCGCTGTAATGTCACCTGCACCTGAGATACGCATGGCTTGGTAAACGTAGGAACGACCTGACAATGGGTCACGAATGGCACCACCGATACAAGTAGCAGCCCCACCAAATGGTTCAATTTCCGTTGGGTGGTTGTGGGTTTCGTTTTTGAACATGAGGAGCCAAGGTTCCTTGACACCATCAACGTCCACTTCGATTTCAACCGAGCAAGCATTGATTTCGTCAGACACTTCCATATCATCCAAACGACCATTAGCGCGCTCATAACGACCGAAAATAGTCGCCATATCCATCAAGGTTTGCGGTTTTTCAGAACGGCCCAACTCCTCACGCATGGCAATATACTTTTCATAAGTCGCCTGCAACTGCTTTTGGAATTTAGAAGCTGAGAAATCAATCTGTTTCAACTCGGTCTCAAAAGTCGTGTGACGGCAGTGGTCAGACCAGTAAGTGTCCAAAACCTTGAGCTCTGTTTCCGTCGGCACGCGCCCGATTGACTTGAAGTAGTCTTGGATAAAGAGCAAATCATCCACTTCCATGGCCATCCCTTGCTCTGCCTTGTAGCGGGCAAAGTCTTCTGCCGTATAGCTTTCAAAGAAAGTCAATTTTGGAATGGTCTTGTCTGACTCTGAAAATTCCTGCTTGGCAATTCCTGTCGTGATGTCCTTGAAACGAGAATCAACTGGGTTGAGCAGGTAGTTCTTGACTGCTTCCAACTCAGTCGCATCAATATCTTTATTAACCAAGTACAGTTGGGCTGTATTGACCGTCACATCACTCGTACTTCCCAGTAAAAGCAAGGCTTCTTGCGAAGAAGCTGCACGTTGGTCAAATTGACCAGGCAGGCTTTCAATAGCAAAGAAAGCATAATTGGCAAGATCCGCCTGCACAACCGCTTCGTCCAAGACATGGTCTGTCACCTGCTCAGAGAAGATGTGTTTCTCTGCAGGCGCAAACAAGTCCTCAGCCAAGTCAAAGACATCATAAACTTGCACAATGCGAATACTTTTCAGGGTTGAAAGCCCCAAGTTATGCTGGAGTTCTCTTACCAAACTCTCTGACTTAACCTGAAAATCGGCCTTTTTCTCAACAAAAATACGTTTATTCATCAATTCTTATTCCTTTATTTCAGCTCTTGCAATATTCCCAAACAGCCTTTAGGTTATTACTTCAACTCCTGCAATTTCTCCCAGACAATCTCATAAACATCTGTCAATTCTCCGAGTCCTCTACGGAAAACATCCTTGTCCATGTGGTTGCCATCTGCATCCCACAAACGGCAGTTATCTGGTGAAAACTCGTCTGCCAAGATAATCTTACCATCCTTGTCAAAACCAAACTCTAGCTTAAAGTCAATCAATTTAAGACCAATCTCAGCAAACCAAGCCTTCAAAAGTTTATTGATACGACGGGTTTCTTCCTTCAAGTAAGCAATCTGCTGGTCATCCGCAATTTTAAGGAATTTCACATGCTCGTCATTGATAAAGGGATCATCCAAATCATCATTTTTATAGTAAAATTCAACAATCGGAGTCTCCAAGGCGATGCCCTCATCCACACCAAAACGTTTTGAAAAGGAACCAGCCGTGTAGTTGCGGAGCACAACTTCCAAAGGAATAATCTCAACCTTTTTATTGAGCTGTTCCGTGTCCGAAAGTTTCTCCACAAAGTGAGTCGCTACACCAGCCGCATTTAATTTCTCAAAAATAAAAGATGAAATCTGATTATTTAACACTCCCTTGCCCGCAATCTGCTCCTTCTTGACACCGTTGAAAGCAGTCGCCTGATCCTTGTAAGTTGAAATAATGAGATTTTCATCCTCAGTTGTATAGATATCCTTGGCTTTTCCCGAATAGATCAATTCTTTTGACATTTTAAAGTTCGCCTTTCGTATTTCTTTACTTCATTCTACTACAAAATAACGGAAATAGCAAGAATTTGCGAACGACGGCGAAGATACCTCTTTTAAATATTAAGAAAAACTGTAAAACCAAAACATTTTACAGTTTTAAAAGTATAATATCGCGTTAAAAACAAACATTATTCTCTGTTTAAAAATTGATCTAAGTAGTATCGCAGATAACTTTTCTTTCCTGTGATTAGTGTCAAACGTCCTTCTGAACCGTAGCGAAGCTCTTCTGCTTGTTCAGGAGTCAGACTTGTCTCCGCCTCTATTTTAAAGAAATTTCCCTTTTCAGTCTTAGTAGCTGTCGCATCAATATTCGTAATCGCAGAAACAAGAACGAGCTCTTTGTTGGCATCCTTGGTTGTAGTAAAGCGAACAGAATCACCTACCTTAAGCCTTGCAACATCTTTTGAACTGAGATAGGCTGTGAGTTTGGCTTTCCCTTCTTTCTCCAAGGATGGGTAGAGTTGGGCTAGCAGGGTTCCTTCTGCGACCATGGTAGAATCACTGGTTTCAGGATTAAGGTGAAGCACCCCATCCTCACTTGCTGTAATTTTCCCCTTGTCCAGCAGACCTCCTTGGACTTTCTTACCAGACTCTGCTTCTAAAATTTTCTGATCCAAAAGGGTTAACTCCTGACCGACTTTGACTAGGTGCTGGGACTTGAGGGATTCAAGTTGACTATCCAGTCCCGTTGCGTAGGCTTGTTGAGCTCCAGATCCCGCATACTGCACACGATAAGTAGCTAAACTAGACTCTAGCTGGGCGATTTGTGCATCCACCTGTGCAATAACTTGCGATTTGGATTGCGGATCTTCTCCAGCTTGGTTTTTATAGGTCTGATAAAAAGAGTAGGCCGCATTTTGACTATCCAGTTGAGCTCCTGTTTCAATCGCCGACTTAGCTGTTTTGTAATCTCGAATTTTATCCTGCGTTTGGCTGATAAGATTGCCAATCTCGGCCTGACTCTGACTTGCTGCCGCATTTTGAGAGGAGATGTTGGCATTTTGCTGAGAAACATTACTCCTAAGACTACTAGCTTGGCTGAGATAGTCTCGAAACATCTCCTGATAACCAAACTTATCCGCCTCTGGAAATTGATCAGTTCCCTCTTTCAAACTGGATTGCAAATAACCCAACTGCTTTTTTTGATCCTTTAACATCTCCAACTGACTGGCGTATGCTTCAGCTTGAACAGCTTCAGCCCCTTGCTGGTACTGAACGAGGAGATCTCCCTGCTTGACTAGTTTGTTTTCTTCTAGATAATTAGCCACAATGCGTTGATTGCTAGTCGATTGGATATTGGCAATGATCCGACTAGGTTCGACAGTCGCTCTGGTAGACAAACTAATCTCCTTCTCTGCAAAGACTGCAAAGCCAAGTAAAAACACGAGCAAAAGCGTCATGGGTACAATCACCCGACTGGAAAAATTATGATAACGACGATGGTAAAACTCCGCACTTTCTAAAAATTCTGGTTGCATCTTCTCCTCTTTCTAGCTATTGACCAAATGGGCGTAAAATCCACCTCGGGCAAGCAAGTCTACATGGTTTCCTTCTTCGACAATCTTGCCCTGATCCAAGACAACAACCTTCTCTGTCCGCTCAGCGATGGTCAAGCGGTGGGCGATAAAAATCAAGGTCTTGTCTAAAGCCATAAGATTATCCACAATCCGCTTCTCCGTCAAGATATCCAGACTGCTGGTCGCCTCGTCCAATATCAAAACAGGTGCATCCGTTAAAAGAGCACGCACCAGAGCAATTCTCTGCCGTTGTCCGCCAGAAATTCCAGCTCCGTCCGAAGTCAACTCTGTCTGGTAATTCAATGGCATCCGCTCAATATCTTCCCGAATCTCAGCTAACTCGACCGCCCGTAAGATATCTTCCTGTGTCGTCCCTTCCTTAGCTCCAAGGAGAAGATTCTCCAAAATCGTTCCGTTAAATACATAGGGCTGTTGAGGCAGATAGTTGATATACTGGCGCAAGGCTTTTTTATCAATCTGATTGAGATTGACACCACCCAGACTAATCTCTCCCTGACTTGGATCGTAAAAATTAACCATCATCTTGGCCAAAGTTGTCTTGCCTGATCCCGAAATTCCCACAAAAGCCACTTTAGAACCTTGCGGAATCGTCAAATTGATATCCGACAAAACATCTCGACCGTAACCATACTTGTAGTGAACCTGATTGAAAGTCATATCTCCCTTCATCATGCTCAAATCCTCGACCGTTTTCTTCTCCTCAAACTCCGAAGCTACCAGATACACTTCATTTAAACGATTATTGGCAACCTGCGCTGTCTGAAGCTTGGTTTGCAGATTGATGATATTTTCCAAAGGATTGGTAAAGTAAACAAGCAAGGTATTATAGGTAATCAACTGCCCCAAACTCATCTTGCCATCCATGACCAGAACAGCTCCCATCCAGAGAATGCCGACATTGAGCAAGAGATGGGCAACCTTTTTCAGAGCCTTTTGCTGACTCTCTGCTCGACTATAGGTAAAGGATTTTTTCAGATAAGCTACAAATTCCTTGTCAATCTTTTGATAGCGTGAACTTTCACTGGTCAAAGACTTAATAGTCTCAATACCATTGATGTCCTCGATGATGGAAGAAGACAGAACTGCATTGGCTTCCATAGTGTCCCGATTCATCTTTTCAAAAGGCTTCATAAAGGCAAAGATAATCACTGTATAGATGGGAAGCGCAAGTAGACTAATGAAAAAGAGTGTCATATTTTGTGAAAACAAGACAAGCGAGATAATCAAAATCGTCGACACATCCAAAAAGATAGACAAAATGGTCGAAGCTAGCGCGTCAATGATACTGTTAGCATCCGTGAAACGAGACACGATTTCTCCTGTCCTGCGTGTCGCAAAAAAGGACATTGGCAGGTGAAAAACATGCTTGATATAAGACAAAATCACGTCAATTGACAAGCGTTGCCCAAGGATTAGTAGGAGGTACTCCTGGGCATAAGACAAAATCTGCTGGAGAATATAGACGATGACCAGCCCAATAGAGATAATACCCAAGGTCGAACGCATCTGGTCTGGTACGTAACTATCAATGATAGACTGCAGATAATAAGAACCTACAATGTTAATCAGGGTCACCAAGAGTGTCGCTAGGACGATATTGGCAATTAAGCCACGTTGTTTGAATAATATCGGCAAGAAGGATAGGAGTCCCTGTTTTTTCTCCTTATGGGGTTTATAGTCTGGAGATGGCGCCATAAAGAGACTGACCCCTGTCCATTCTTGCGCAAATCGCTCACGGGAAATCTTGGTCAGCTTGACACCAGGATCTGGATCAGCGATATGGATCGTTTTCTTATCCTGACCTATCACCACATAATAGTGGAGCAATGTCCCTTCCTTGAGCACATGGGCTACAAACGGAAAGGTCAAATCTGGCAGATCAAAGAGCGTCATATCCGCCTTGATAGCCCGCGTTTCAAAACCAAGCTCCTCTGCTACCTTTACAAGACCCAAAGCCGTCGTCCCATCCATGGTCGTCTTGGCTAACTCTCGTAGATGAGCCAAGGAGTAATAACTACCATAGTAGCCAAATACCATGGCCAATGCAGCCACACCACAATCCATCTGATCCACCTGAGGGCGATAGTGTCTTTTCCCAAATTTCATATCCATCTCCTTTTTCTAATAATCTCTTAAAAACTTTGTAAGATTATTTTAACCAAACGAAGAAGAAATAAGGGAATTATTTCTGAAAAAACAATATCCACGCCTAAACTGCACTTTTTTTGGCAAAAAATAGGCAGAACAAACGTCCTACCTAGATCATTCAATTACAGAGATTTCTTACCTTTCCCACTTCTTTTGTGAATGGCGTATAAAACGATAAACGCAAACACCGGGGGCACCATATAACTATTTTCACTCATTGTTACTTGAAATCCAAGAGTTGCTAGTATCCCAAAGATGAAAATATTCATCAAAAATAGGAAAGTGAATACAAGAATAGATTTTAAAATCTTAGTCATTTTCGTCCTCATTGCCTTCTTTAGCCGTTATTTTCTGG
Source organism: Streptococcus downii (assembly GCF_004353325.1). NCBI lineage: Bacteria > Bacillati > Bacillota > Bacilli > Lactobacillales > Streptococcaceae > Streptococcus > Streptococcus downii. The sequence goes on along the minus strand of NZ_MZNX01000001.1, from coordinate 15,347 downwards.
ATAGTATGGTATTTTACCGCTATGTAAATGATTAAAAGAAGTAGGGGATAAGAGAACAAGTATGAAACTTCCATGAAATTTACACTATACTTTCCTGGCAATAGCTTATAGTCCATTAAAACTTGAAGGATAGAAAGCACAATACGTACTAGTAGAAGCCCCCTAATAACATCACTTCTTTTTTAACATATAGACACCTTCCTAACTAAATGTAGATTACGGTTCATTGGTCTAACACTCCAAGATTGCTTTTATGCTGGAGCTACAGAAATCAGACTAATATTGTCACCACTTGTCATCTTTTTCTTCACTTCTATAAAGTAAGATAAAGGTTATCAAGAATAATGAAATCGTAGGTATATCATAATATTCAAACCATGTAGCTAGGTTTATTTTGTTTACATCAGCCAAGATTCTAATAATTAGATAAGCCATCGAGCTAAACAATACAGTGGTCTCTGGCCAAGCTTTTCCTAGTAATTGAACAACTTTCATCCCGAACTCCAATCTGATGGTCCATCAATTCCCAATCGTACTTTCTTTTGTTTCGTACTTATATCCTACATAAAACAGACCAAGCAGAATCGGATAGGTTTCTGGATAAAACAAGGTATTGATCGGATTTTTCAAAATCAAATACGTTGCGATGTAGATAATGAGTGATACAATAAAATATCCCTCAGCAAATCCTAATAAGAATTTTTTCATGGTAGACTCCTATTTACCTGATAAGAAAGGTGGAAAAACTCCGCCATTCATATGCACAAAATCCTTTTCATTCAGATTCATCATTTATAGTTTTGATTATTTTTTGACAAATCTTTACAAAAAATACCAAAATAGCCAGAAGCAAGCAAACCAACTAAAGTCCATTGCCAATCAAAGGATACTAATGAACCTGTACGAATCACATGAAGCGCAAGATGCAGGCCGATTGCCAACAAAGGAAATACAGTGGCTAATTTAGGTAAGAGTGTGTTGAGATTAATGTTGTGATTCATGGTTAATTTCCTTACCTACTTTATCCCAAATTTTTAGCTTAACGTCTACTTCCTAGATAACGCCCATACATATAAGAAGCTACTCCTAATATACCCCAAGCTATTGCTGTGGAAGTAGTGACAACGAAGCCTCCTTCAGTAAGAGCCAAATCTGCTTCTGTCATGATGTCAAATTTTTCATCCAGTTTTTTCATTTTTCTCTCTCCTTTTTAAATAATACTGGCTAATCCAATAGCTACTCCAACCAAAAGCTCTACTATTCCTGAAGCTGATATAATAATTACTGAAAATTCTTCTGAAATCTTCATTTATTTCTCCATTTTTTTAGTTCTTTTTTCATTGATAGTAACTAAAAGATGACTATTCAATAGTATTTCCCACACACTAACAATAGTTCTCTTTAAACCTTGTTTTTGCCTGAATCCAAATAACTCATCATTAAAATAAGGATTGGAATCCATAATTCCGAGCCTACATACTGATCAACTTTAAAGGTAATTACATTTAAATCACCTAGAACGCAGAGTGCTCCAAAACTGATTAAAAGCACGCCTATTAAATTTTTTCGATTTTTCATACCTAATCACTTTTTATCCAAACCTACGCTTTAAATCTTGCCCGATTAATCTACCGCCAAGGAAAATAGTCACTCCAATACCAATCGTAGCGAATGTGATCACGCCTCCATCAGTATTCATTAATTCGTCTTCTGTCAACTCTGGCCAATTATTTAAATTATTCATATTCATTTTATCCTCCTATTATCACATAAAGTATCCCCAAGCAATACCGCCAATAAGTAGGATGCCCCCTACTACCACAGCAGTAACAGAACCCCCATCCACATCCATCAACTCTTCTTCTGTAAGAGTTACAAAGTTCTGTTCCATTTTGTCAAAGTTTGTCATCTTTTTTCTCCTTTATTTCTATTTTTTAGTTTACGACTTCTAGATTTTAAACCATTTTAAAAACCAGATTGGATAAATTACTGAAATCATTTTTTCTCTCCTTCCTTTTCTTCTCACTTATCTATTCAAGAAGTGATTTAAAATGAACAGGTAAATTTCATTTATTTTAAATACCATTTGATAAACCATGGCAATAAGATTGGTAAATACATCGCGTAGTCTCCTTTCTTTTCTTCTCACTTATCCATTCGCAAAACAATTCGAAAATGAACAATTCATTCATTTTTATTTTAAAAACCACTTAATGAACCAGGGATAAAAACCGGTCACGTACATAAACGTTCCTCCTTTTTTCTTTCTCATCTCTTTATTCGTAATTTCTACTAAAAGTTTTAACGTTTTTCTTTTTTCCTGCAAATAAAAAAAACAACATGACTTGCATGTTGCTTTTTGCTATATCTTACCTTTAATAGTTCTGACCACATCTGCTACACTTTGCAATTGGTCAATTTCCTCATCGCTGATCTCGATTCCAAATTCATCTTCTAGCGTCAAGACAAACTCCATCAAGTCCACTGAGTCTGCATCGAGATCGTCTTTCAAACTCAAGGTTTCTGTCACGACAAAGTCCTCTCCCTGTCGTTCTTGGATAATGATCACAATACGGTCAAAAATTTCTTTTTCTGTCATCTTTTTATTCTCCTGAAAATTCACGCGCAGTTTGAGCAACTACGTCTGTTTCTAGCATGGTACGAATCTGGCGAATCGTACTGTACACAGCTTTAGCATCACTTGAGCCATGAGTCTTAACAACAGGTGCCTTGACACCAAACAAAACAGCGCCTCCAACATCTGAATAGTTGAGTTGCTTTTTCAAACCTTTAAGGCTATCCTTGAGAAGGAGAGCACCAAGTTTTGCTCGAAGCCCACCACCTGTAATAGTTGTCTTGAGCAAGCCCATGATTCCCATAGCTGTACCTTCGATGGATTTGAGCACAGCGTTTCCCGTGAAACCATCTGTCACGACAACATCCGCAACGCCATTCATCAAATCACGCGCTTCCACGTTTCCGATAAAATTCAAACTTTCATCAGCTACTAGCAAGGCATAGGTTTCCTTACGAAGGGGATCACCCTTGCTGCTTTCTGTTCCGTTGTTGAGCAAACCAACACGTGGTTTCGAAATCCTACGAACATTTTTCGCGTAGAAGGAACCTAGGACAGCATATTGATGCAGGTGTTGAGCTGTATTTTCTGCATTAGCTCCAAGGTCTAGCATATCAAAACCTTTTCCATCAATGGTCGGCAAGGTCGACATGAGTCCAGGACGGTCGATGTTCTTGATACGACCCACAATGAAGAATCCCGCAGCCAACAAGGCACCTGTGTTCCCAGCTGAGAGGACAGCGTCTGCTTCTCCCTCCTTGACTGCCTTGGCTGCTAATACCATGCTGGCATTTTTCTTCTTACGGATAGCTTTTGTCGGCTCATCGTCTGAGTTAATTTTCTCATCCGTATGGATAATGTTGACACGCTCTGTCGCCGTTAGATATTGCTTGATTTTGCTTTCATCTCCATAGAGTTGAACCTCAATATCTGAAAAGTCCGTAAGGGCTTGGTTGACTCCCTCAACGATGGCTTGAGGTGCATAATCGCCCCCCATAGCATCTACTGCGATTTTTTTCATTTGTCTTCCTCTTTTAGTAATTGTCCCCAGTCTGCTAGGGAATCAATAAATTTCTTTGATTTTAGGTGAATCCCGACGTACTCTTCGTAGATCTGATCCATAAACTTGCGCAAGTCTTGCTTGATTTCGGACTTGAGCGAAATGGTCTCCAAGGTCTCAAAATCAATAGCTTGAAATTGATTGAGCAGATAAGGGATATTGGGATTCAGATAGCAACGTCTCTCGTCCTCATGATAATGGTCTGGGCAGAGGCAGGCTCCATATTTGAAAGAAAAGTCAAAAGCCTGACCAACTCGATGACAAAAGACACACTCATTAAAATTGAGCCCAATTCCAAATCGGGTCAAGATTTGAATTTCAAAAATATTGGTCAAAACTTGATAATCCAAGCCCTCTTCCATCAATTCCAAAGTCTTTTGCAAAAAAGCAAACAAGGGAGCATCCTGCTGATTATCCTGCAAACTAGCATCTGCAAGAGCTGCTACGTAGGTCGCATAGGCCATGACAAAGAGGTCACTATTAATCTTGGGAAAGGTCATCACCTCATGGTAGTCCTCGATGTAACTGAGCCCATCATCATTGATTCGCAAGAGAAATCGTGCCAACACCAAGGGTTGAATAACAGGCGCCAGTTTGGACTGGCCAGCGTGTTTGACGAAAAACATGCGCTTGCCCGCCTGCTCGGTAAAAATTTTGACTAGCTTGTCATCCTCACGAAAGTTACGATTGTAGAGTACGAGACCTTGACTCGTGATAGACTGAATCATGCTTCTCTCATATACTCCTCAAGTCGTTTCATGGCCTCTGTGATCGTTTCCATGCTGGCTGCATAAGACAAACGCACATAGCCTTCTCCGTAACGCCCAAAGGCTGCACCAGGGATAAAGGCAACGGCCTTCTTATAGGCAAAATCCTTCAGAAAAGCAAAGGAGTCTTGATTGTAACCCGCTGGAATCTTAGCAAAGATATAGAAGGCACCGTCTGGTTTGATAATCTCAAAATCAAGGGCAGTCATCTTCTCGATGATATAATCTCGACGCTGGATGTATTCCTTCTTCATAGGCTCGGCGTCGTTTTTACCAGCGGTCAAAGCCTCCACCGCAGCATGTTGAGCCATGGTATTTGCGGCAGTTACCAAGTACTGGTGACTCTTAATCAACTGCGCTGTGAAAGTTGCAGGAGCGAAAATCAGACCCAAGCGCCAACCTGTCATAGCATGCGATTTAGACAAGCCATTGATAATAATAGCCTGGTCTCTCAGCATAGTTCCTAGAGACACATGAGCTTCCCCTGTATAGGTCAATTCTGAGTAAACCTCATCACAGACAACGAAAATCTCATACTTGCGTAAAACTTCTGCCAAGGCTTCCAACTGCTCCCTACTATAGGTAATTCCTGTCGGATTAGCCGGATAGTTGAGAATAACCGCTTTGAGCTTGTCCCCCTGCTCCAAAATTGCCTTTTCCAGCATTTCAGGAGTCAAGACAAAACCATTTTCAGTTGTATCAATCTCGACAATCTCTGCCCCAACTAGATTGACAATCGGCTCATATCCTGGATAAGCAGGAGCTGGCAAAAGAACCCTGTCTCCTTCTTCTAAGATAGCTGTCAAAGTAGCAGATAAGGCCTCTGTCGCTCCGATAGTAACCAAGATTTCATTTTCAGGATTGTAGTCCAACTGGTATTTTTCTTTTACAAAATCACTAGCTGCCTGACGCAAGGTCAGTAAACCGCTCATCCCTGTATAGTAGGACTGGTTCTGGTCAATCGCTCGCTTGGCTGCCTCCTTGACATGATCTGGCGTTGTAAAGTCAGGCTCTCCCAAGGTCAAACGCAGAACTCCAGGGATCTCTGAAATGGCCTGATCAAACTGACGAATCAAGGACACTTGAATCTTATCTAATTGTTTATTAAAGCGCTTGGTTAAGTCCATAGATACCCCCTTGCTTACAGAACATAGTACTATTATACTACAAAAGCTCCCTGACCGCAAAATCCATCTGAAAGCTGCATTTTTCACTTTCTATTTTACTTTTTTTCTCGACAGGACTATAATAATAAGTGCTTATTTTCGGAGGTTTATATGTCATTTTTATCAAAAAATGGAGCAGGAATCTTGGCCTGCCTTCTCATTTCTATCGTATCTTGGTTCCTGGGAGGATTTTTCCCCGTCGTGGGTGCACCTGTCTTTGCAATTTTTGCTGGGATGCTCCTCCATCCCTGGCTCTCGTCTTATAAACAACTGGATGCTGGATTGACCTTTAGTTCTAAAAAATTGCTCCAATATGCCGTTGTCTTGCTTGGTTTTGGTCTCAATATCTCGCAAGTCTTCGCAGTCGGACAATCTTCACTCCCTGTCATCCTGTCCACCATCTCAATAGCTCTGATTATTGCCTATTTCTTCCAGCGCTTCTTTGCACTGGATACAAAACTGGCTACCTTGGTTGGAGTAGGTTCTTCTATCTGTGGTGGCTCTGCCATTGCAGCGACAGCGCCCGTTATTGATGCTAAGGAAAAGGAAGTAGCCCAAGCCATTTCCGTTATCTTTTTCTTCAATGTCTTGGCTGCGCTCATCTTTCCAACCCTCGGCACCTGGCTTCATCTATCCAATGAAGGCTTCGCCCTCTTTGCAGGGACTGCGGTCAACGACACTTCCTCTGTAACGGCTGCCGCCAGCGCTTGGGACAGTCTTTACCAAAGCAATACCCTCGAGTCTGCAACCATTGTTAAACTCACACGTACTTTGGCCATTATCCCTATCACGCTCTTTCTATCCTACTGGCAAAGTCGCCAACAAGAAAACAAGCAAAGCCTACAACTGAAAAAAGTCTTCCCACTTTTTATCCTTTACTTTATCCTTGCCTCTCTCCTCACTACACTACTCACCTCTCTAGGTGTGTCCAGTAGTTTCTTTACCCCTCTCAAACAACTCTCTAAATTCCTTATTGTCATGGCCATGAGTGCTATCGGTCTCAAAACCAATCTGGTCGCTATGGTCAAATCCAGTGGAAAATCCATTCTTCTTGGAGCCATCTGCTGGATTGCCATCATCCTCACCAGTCTTGGTATGCAGACCCTTATCGGCATTTTCTAACACAAAAGGTAGCCCATGGCTACCTTTTATTGTTCAAGAATTAAGCGTGTATGTTCTCTCTTGATACAGCGATTCATCACGATGTCGTCGCATCCTCCAGCACGCAAGATTTCTTCCGCTTCTAGACTTTCTAGTCCCAGTTGTGCCCAAAAAATCTTGGCATCAGCCTTGAGAAAATCACGTGCCACATCTGGTAAAAACTCGCTACGTCGGTAAACATTGACAATGTCCACAGGAAAAGGAATCTCATCTAGACTGGCATAAGCCTTTTCTCCCAAGATTTCACCACCTGCAGCCTTGGGATTAACTGGAATGATTTTATAGCCCCGAGCCTGCATTTCCTTAGTCACTCGATTGCTAGTTGTTTCTTCACGGTCGGACAAGCCCACTACCGCTAATGTTTTACTGGTTGCAAGATATTGACGGACCACACCATCACTTGGATTGATAAATTCTTGGCTCATAGAAATCCTCCTTTTTTCTCAGTATAGCATATTTTGAAAAGGCTTGCAGATTTTGACTACAAAAAATCTCCTAGCAAGAAAAGAAACCTGCTAGGAGTTCTGTCTACTTCAAGTGAAAGATTAAATCTTTTTCTCAATACAAAATAGGGGAGAAAGAGGACGTTTTTCGTGGATACGGATAATAGCATCGCCCAGAAGATGAGCAATCGAAATTTGTTCAATCTTATCAATCAAACGCTCTTCTGGTAGGTAGATAGTATCCAAAACAACCAATTTTTTAATAGCTGATTTTTGGATATTATCCATAGCAGGACCAGAAAGTACTGGGTGCGTACAGCTTGCGTAAACTTCAACAGCACCTGCTTCAGCAAGAGCATCCGCTGCATGACAAATGGTTCCAGCTGTATCGATCATATCGTCAATCAAGATACAAGTCTTACCTTCTACCTTACCAATGATGTTCATCACTTCACTGGTATTCATCTTGTCTACACTACGGCGTTTGTCAATAATCGCAATCGGGGTTTTCAAAAACTCTGCCAATTTACGAGCACGAGTCACTCCACCATGGTCTGGGCTGACAACCACGTAGTCAGAACCAACCATGCCACGACGTTCAAAATAGTCCGCAATCAATGGAGCACCCATCAAGTGATCTACAGGAATATCAAAGAATCCCTGAATCTGTGCAGCGTGCAAATCAATCGTCAACAAACGATCTACGCCAGCAACTTCTAGCATGTTTGCAACGAGTTTTGCAGTGATTGGCTCACGCGCGCGCGCTTTTCTATCCTGACGTGCATAGCCATAGTAGGGCATAACAACATTGACAGATTCTGCACTAGCCCGCTTCAAGGCATCTACCATGATCAAAATTTCGAGCAGATTGTCATTTACAGGTGAACTAGTTGATTGTAGGATAAAGACGTGTTTTCCACGGATTGATTCTTCAATGTTGACCTGAATCTCCCCATCTGAAAATTGGCGAACAGTCGATTTCCCCAACTCTATCCCAATTTCTTGCGCCACACGTTCTGCCAATTCTCTATTAGAAGAAAGGGCAAACAGCTTTAAATCAGAAAAAGACATGATTTCCTCCGGTATTTATGTATCACTTGTTTTTACACAACATTTTCCATCTACCATTGTAGCGCTTTTTCCTTTATTTTTCAATCAAAAATAAAACAAGAGCAAACATTTATACCCTTGTTTTTTACTTTTTTATATTAGCTATATTAAAATTAAAAATCCTACATTTTAGCAATCGATTTTATGCTAGGATAAGATTTTTTCGAGACAAAGTTAGTATACTTCTCTCATACTTCCTGTATCCACATCATAGACAGCACCTGAAATAACCACATCATCAGGAATCAGTGGAGATTCTCGAAGCAACTGCATGTCCTCTCTCACACTCTCTTCAACATCCTGGAATGGTAAAAAATCTTGATCAGACACATCAACTCCGAGCTCGTGTTTCAAATGTTCATGAAAACTTTCATTTTGAAAAGTTTGAGCTCCACAGTCTGTATGGTGAAGCACCACAATTTCTCTTGTCCCCATTTGTTGCTGGGAAATCACCAGTGAACGAATCATGTCCTCAGTTACTCGACCACCCGCATTCCGCAAGATATGGGCATCCCCAAGTGCCAGACCCAGAGCTTGTGCAACGTGCAGACGTGAGTCCATGCAGGTCACGATAGCTACTCTGGTTTTGGGTTTAAGTGGCAAATTTAACTGCCCATGTAGGGCAACATAAGCCTGATTGGCTTGCATAAACTGTTCAAAATACGACACGATTTCCCCCTTAAAAATTTGATCATCAAACATTTCTCCTATCTTATCATTTTTAAGAGAATTTGTCACAGATTAAGCAAAGACCTTTTTCAAAACTTCCTGAATAGTTGTCACACCAATGACCTCAATTTCCTTGGGTGGAGTGATTCCTGTCAAGGAATTCTTGGGTACATAGATTTTTGTAAATCCAAGCTTAGCCGCTTCATTGATGCGTTGCTCGATACGATTCACGCGACGGATCTCTCCCGTCAAACCAAGTTCTCCCACAAAACATTCCTGAGGATTGGTAGGCTTGTCTTTGTAGCTCGAAGCAATGGCAACCGCAACAGCCAAGTCAATGGCAGGCTCATCTAATTTGACACCACCAGCAGATTTGAGATAGGCATCCTGATTTTGCAAGAGAAGCCCTGCTCGTTTTTCCAAAACAGCCATAATCAGACTCGCACGATTGAAATCAAGACCTGTTGTTGTGCGTTTAGCATTTCCAAACATGGTTGGTGTCACCAAAGCCTGAACCTCCGCCAAAATCGGACGGGTCCCTTCCATGGTCACAACGATTGACGAGCCAGTCGCCCCGTCCAAACGCTCTTCTAGGAAAACTTGACTCGGATTGAGCACCTCAACCAATCCACCTGACTGCATCTCAAAGATGCCAATCTCATTAGTGGAACCAAAACGGTTTTTGACTGCTCTCAGGATACGGAAGGTATGGTGGCGCTCCCCTTCAAAGTAAAGTACCGTATCTACCATGTGCTCCAACATACGCGGACCAGCCAAGGTTCCTTCCTTGGTCACATGCCCTACGATAAAGATGGCAATGTTATTGGTCTTAGCCAGCTGCATAAGCTCAGCGGTCACCTCACGCACCTGAGACACAGACCCCTGCACCCCTGAAATCTCAGGAGACATAATGGTCTGGATAGAGTCAATGATGAGAAAATCTGGTTGGATGCGCTCCACCTCAGCTCGAACACTCTGCATATTGGTTTCTGCATAGAGATAAAACTCGCTATCGATATCTCCCAAGCGCTCTGCTCGTAGCTTGATTTGCTGGGCAGACTCCTCCCCACTGACATAGAGAACAGTCCCCACTTGAGACAGCTGGGTTGAAACTTGTAGGAGAAGGGTTGATTTCCCAATCCCAGGATCCCCACCGATGAGAACGAGACTTCCGGGTACCACTCCGCCTCCAAGTACACGGTTGAATTCCTCCATCTCCGTCTTTGTTCGATTGACATTGATGGAAGTCACCTCAGCCAGTTTCATGGGCTTGGTTTTCTCCCCTGTCAAGGATACACGTGCATTCTTGACCTCGGCAACCTCAACCTCTTCTACAAAAGAAGACCAAGACCCACAGTTGGGACAACGTCCCAGATATTTAGGGGAATTATACCCACAATTTTGACATACAAATGTCGCTTTTTTCTTTGCGATAATAAACCTCTTTCTAAATCTCTATCTCACACTCAATCACTTGGCAAAAATCAATCTTCTCATTTGGCACAAATTGACGTATGAGCATGTTGTGAGTTACCACTATCACGGTCTGGTAATCTCGATACTTAGCCATAGATTCTAGAAATCGAGACTTCATCTCCGTAGCTGTCTCATATTGAATAGGGCTATTAGGAAGTAACTCCCCCTTGTTTTCTAAAAACAGACATCTAGCTTTTTCGAAGTTTTCTATGCCTACTTCATAGACCTGCCATTCGTGTAACATAGGCTCCACTCTCAAAGGAAGTCCAGTAGCACAAGAAACATAAGAAGCCGTTTCTAAAGCTCTCGTTACTGCTGAAGTCACTAGTAGATTAGCCGATTGTAGCAAAGGATTTTGCCAAAGTTCCTGAGCTTGTTGTCGTCCCTTCTCAGATAAGGGTGCCAAGTCCATTCCAAAACCTGTATAAAAACGCTCTTCTAGTTCATGATAATCTGGCTCCCCGTGACGCACAAAGATGATTTTCATCCTAGTGTCCAGTCGATCCAAATCCACCAGTTCGCACGCCGTCTGCCTCATCTCCATCTGCGATTAAAAATGGTGCAAAGACAGCCTGAACCACACGTTCCCCAACTTCAAGAACCACTTCCTGATCAGTAATGTTTTTCATCTGCGCAAAGATATGTCCCTCATTTCCAGGATTTCCATAATAATCCCCATCAATAACGCCAACAGAGTTGATCAAGACCAGACCCTTCTTACGAGGATTTGAAGAACGGTCATAGAGATAGAGCACTTCTGTCGGCTGCATGTAAGCCTTGACACCAGTCGGAACGAGAACAATCTCTCCTGGAGCAATCACAGTGCGTTCTGCAACCTTTAAATCATAACCAGCTGCATGAGCTGTCTCACGCTTCGGTAGCAAATTTTCATCTGTAAAACTCGAAACCAATTCAAAACCACGAATTTTCATATTTTTCTCTTTTCTATAATCATTTATTCTAGGCTATTTTATCTTATTTATTCGAAAAAAGCACGAAAAAAGAGCACACAATTCACACTCGCTTAGGGCTGCTGGATTCCTCCCCTGACCCGCTTCACGCAGAACTGTTGCTCCATTATCTATTATACCACATTCTCCTCTGTTTTTAAAGAGAAATTATTTTTTCCGTCGATTTCGGAAAAAATCCTGCATAATCGCTGCACACTCACTCTCCAAAACTCCCGTTTCGACCTCTACACGATGATTAAGACGCTCATCTGTCAAGATGTCATACAGACTCCCAGCTGCACCAAATTTCTGGTTTTTAGCCCCGTAAACTACATTTGGAATACGGGCAAGTCCAATCGCCCCACTACACATAACACAAGGCTCAATGGTCACAAACAACGTACAATCAAGCAGACGCCAACTCTCTTCACTTGCATTCGCATTTTCTATGGCCATGATTTCTGCATGCATAACCGCCCGTTGCAACTCCTCGCGCGCATTATGCCCACGACCAATGATCTCTCCATCCTTGACAATCACACAACCAATTGGAATTTCATCGTGTTCCAGAGCAATTTCTGCCTCTCTCAAAGCCTCTCTCATAAAGGATTCTTTTTCTTCAACTGTATAATCCATAGTTTCTCTCTTTTCCTGCTTATCAATTCTATCATTATAGCATGTTTTCCTAGACAAAAAAAGAGCTCTATAATATTTACACTGACTAACTTTAGATAGTATCAAATCGCTGGATTGTAGAAATAATGTTTTAAAAAGAGTATAATATTAACAAAATTGATAGAAAATCAGAAATCATGAACTTAAAATAATGGGGATAACTGACATAGAAAGTTCAAGAGATGAATATACTGATATTTATACAATAAACAATATGAAAGGGTAAATGATGAAATTAGAGTTATTACTGGATAAACCAAAATTTACCTTAATGTTTCCATATAAAAATCAATTTAATAGAGCAGGGGGACCATTCATGATATCTTTATCTGTTATGATTCTCTGGATTCTAAAGCATCTGATAGCTTATAATACCGATTTTACAGACAAGATTATTATAGCAATCGTACTGATTTATGCTCCACTTCTTCTATGGTTTATGGGGTATTATCTCTTCATAAATGGAGTAAAATTAGAAGTTCATAAAAACAATACTGTTCAGTATTATACCTATAGTAGCAAAGGCCTCAGCGTATTACATTATCAATTTAAACTTCAAGATATCAAACAAATAACCATTAAAAAGCGTCCCTTTAATTGTGCAAAGTTAACCATGAAAATTAGAAATCCTATTTTTTTAGAAGGATATGAGAAAAATCTAAATAAGCTAATAAGTGTCAGTATCATCACAGATAAACTGAAAGCAGATGTTTTTATGCACGAAATGAACCAAATTCAAAATGACAAATCAGGAAACCAAGTTATCAAATAAGCTAATTTACAAAAAATTTAATTTTATCTAACTTATAAATTCTAAAGAAAATAGTTCACTGAAGAGGCTGGGATCAAAAATCCCAACCTCATTTTTGCTTAGTTATGAGCCTTTGATGTGTTAGCAAATTTAACGATTTGTTGGTATTTTAGAATTCAAAAAGCTACTTTTACCAAAACTTCTTTTCTCCATTCACAACATTAACCAATTTACTCAAATGTTGAAATCTTACAGATATAGGTTTACCAAATCGAGACTTAGTCTAGAGATTTCTATCCCACTGTTTTTTTCTTTATCTTAAAAAGTCATGTAGAAGCCTATATAGGACTTATGAACTAAAAAAGCCACCGAATGCGGTGACTTAATAGGGAGATTATTATGAAAAAGAAAAGTTTAGGATATTTGTTACAACAAGTTAGGAGGTCTTCTTGTAACTGTCTATAGTATACCCAACCTGTCTTAAACTAATCTTAAAAATCTCCTATGACCAAACACTTTCTAAAATATTAGTTTGTTCACGACCGGGACCTACTGAGAAAGTTGAGATACGAACACCAACCAACTCACTTACACGACGAACATAGTTACGTGCATTCTCAGGAAGGTCTTCCAAATTACGGACTCCAGTGATGTCTTCTGACCAACCTGGCAATTCCTCGTAGATTGGCTTACAACGTTTCAACTGCTCAAGACTAGCAGGATAGTAATCAATACGTTGACCATCAAGATCATAGGCGACACAGATTTTTACAGTATCCAAACCGCTCAAAACATCGATAGAATTCAATGAAAGATTGGTAATCCCAGATACACGGCGGCTGTGACGCATCACAACTGAGTCAAACCAACCCACACGACGTGGACGACCAGTTGTTGTACCATATTCATGACCTACTTCACGGATGCGATCTCCCACTTCATCAAACAATTCAGTTGGGAAAGGTCCGTCTCCTACACGACTTGTGTAGGCTTTACATACACCTACAACCTTGTCAATCTTACTTGGACCAACACCAGACCCAATTGTCACACCACCAGCGACAGGATTTGAAGAAGTAACAAATGGATAAGTCCCTTGGTCAATGTCCAACATGACACCTTGCGCACCTTCAAACAGCACACGTTTGCCATTATCAAGTGCATTGTTCAAGATAACGGATGTATCTGTCACGTATTGCTTGATTTGTTGGCCATACTCATAGTACTCTTCAAAAATATCATCAATTGAAATAGGGGTACTGTCATACAATTTTTCAAACAAACGATTCTTTTCCGAAAGATTGCGTTCCAAGCGTTCACGGAAAATATCCTTATCCAAAAGATCCGCAATTCGAATCCCTACACGAGCAGCTTTATCCATGTAGGCTGGGCCAATACCCTTGATAGTAGTCCCGATTTTATTGTCACCCTTAGCTTCTTCTTGCAAACGGTCTAATTCAATATGATATGGCAAAATGACATGTGCACGATCAGAAATACGCAAGTTATCAGTTGTCACACCTTCCTCATGAAGATAGCTCAACTCTTTCACAAGAGATTTCGGGTTCACAACCATCCCATTCCCAATAACTGAAATTTTTTCAGGGAAGAAAATACCTGATGGAATCAAGTGCAATTTAAATTTCTTGCCATCAATCACAATTGTGTGACCAGCATTATCACCACCTTGGTAACGAGCAATCACCTCTGCATTAGCTGAAAGAAAATCTGTAATTTTCCCTTTACCTTCATCGCCCCATTGGGTACCTACAACAACAACTGAAGTCATAATCTTGTCTGAGCTACTAGGAGCTCTTCCTTTCTCATATACATGGCAGGAGTCTCACCTGCAATTATATCTTACAATTTATTATAAGAAAAAAAGACCATTTTATCAAGAAGAAACACTGGAAAAGATTTGGAATTTCTGTAAATAACAAAATTCAAAACCTTAAAAATTAAACAAAATCCTACAAAATATAAAATCAATACAGATTATTGTTCGTGATAAATGATATATGAACGTCACTAGTTTAGAGTAGTACCTTCTAGCAAGAATTTATCTAGATACAAGCGATAGGCCGTCTGAAAATGATATAAACAAAACTCTTTATCGCTTTTAATTCTAAATCTTATCAAATAATAAAGTAAAAAACGAAGATGAAGTGATTCCCACTCAGCACAACTCTGACATAAAGAAGCATATTCTTGTTCAACTAGTTTCAAAAAGACAAATGCTCGTTCATAAAATTTTTGAAGCATATAAAAAATCCCTTTCTTATTATTAACACTAGTCTAACAGAAAAACGAACTAAAAAAGCTTCAAATCCTATAAAAGAAGAATTTAAAGCTAAACAAACTAAAAATAAAATATAAAGGTAATTATAGATGCCAAAATTAAGTTTTGAATTTTGAGAAATTTACTTCATTTATAAAATCATAACCACCCGTCTAACGGGTGGTTTGCACCAAGGCTATATCCTGCTTTACTCGTTCTCGAATTTTCATACTCGTGAAGAAATCATCCACTGGATAATTTCTTTA